>NZ_NEGM01000001.1:0-603478 GCF_002135275.1 Acinetobacter sp. ANC 4973 | reverse complement strand
CCGAGATCAAAACCCGGTGCCTTACCACTTGGCGACGCCCCTAAATTTGATCACTGTAAATTGATTTAAACAATAAGTTTAAATGGCAGGGGCGGCTGGATTCGAACCAACGGATGCCGAGATCAAAACCCGGTGCCTTACCACTTGGCGACGCCCCTAATACAGTAATCTACAGATGAAATGATGGCAGGGGCGGCTGGATTCGAACCAACGGATGCCGAGATCAAAACCCGGTGCCTTACCACTTGGCGACGCCCCTATCATATAACCTTGAAATGATGTACTGGTGATTCATTTAAACCATTAACCAAGTAAGCTTTACAAGGCGAATGTGCTAAAATCTCATCAATATTCATGTCGCTAGTTACTTCAGTAAAAACACAAGCACCTGTACCTGTAAGTTTTGCAATACCGAACTGGTCTAAATACTGCATCGCTTCATTCACTTCTGGATATAGGCTTCTCGCTAAAGGCTCAAAGTTATTTCCAAAATTAAATGGTGTTAACTGATAGGCGCAAAATGTAGAGGTCTTCGTGTTTCTTGTCAATGTTTTTTGCGAAAAAAGCAATTGAGTGCTGATAAAACAATCAGGTTTTAACACGATGTATTTTTTTTGTTCCAAGTCTATGAATGTTAAGTGTTCACCAATGCCTTCAGCCCATGCATTGCGGCCATAAACAAAAATAGGGACGTCCGCACCGAGTTTGACACCCAACTCAGCCAATTGTTCAATACTTAAACCGCATTGCCACAGTTGATTGACCACAATAAGCGTCGTTGCCGCATTTGAAGAACCCCCTCCGAGTCCTGCACCCATAGGAATGTTCTTTTCTACGTGAATAGACAGCCCTGTTATTTTTTGAGCATAGGGTTTCAAGATTTGTGTGGCTTTGTAGATTAAGTTTTGTTCTAGGTCGACGCTATTTAAGCCATCAATTGAAATTTGCAAGTCATCTGTTTGAGTGAATTCTAGCCAGTCGTTTAAGTCTATCAGTTGAAAAATAGTTTGCAATTCATGATAACCATCATCACGACGACCTGTGATATGCAAAAAAAGATTGAGCTTGGCAGGAGAGGGGACACGAATCATAGCGTTTTGAACTTTTAAGACTTAGCGATTTTGAATAATCATTGTAATACGATTTTCTTGACCCGACTCAAGTGCTTGCTTCAAAATTAGTTTGTTTGGCAATTGGGCTTGGTCATTATAACTTAAATCAACTGTCCAGCCGTCTTCCAAAAATTGGGTTGGACGATTCAGGTCATCTTTGTTGATTTTAACTTGTGTTGTTGCAGGTTTAGCTTGAACCCAATCGACTAAATGGGTGATTGGTGCTTGCCAACCCGTGGCGCGTTCAAGCAGTTCTTCAGCTGTTTCGGCTTCAATGAGCCCTGTTTTAGAGCTATTTAGGCTGACTTCACCGGGTTTGCCCGATATTTGCGTTTTACCAACACCTAAAATTCCGCTTAATTCAATATCAAACTCATCTTGTTGTTGTACCCACGTGAAAAAGGCACTGCCAGATTGCCCTGGTGTTTTCACCCCGATTTTACCCTGAAGGTTGAAGTTGTTTGCAGCTTCAGGTGTTTGAGCTACGTTTGGCCCTTGAGGCTGGGTATATTGTTGACAACCCGTCAGAATGAGTGTGCTTGTTGCAATTAAGGTTAAGCTGAATTTTGAAAAAATATGCATAAAGTGTATTAACTCTTTTTCATGTGTGGCGGTAACAATAGCGACTTCAATTGTTCTAATTGAGGATCATTAGGATGTTTTTTTTGTAATTGTTGTAACACATGATTAAATTTTGTTAGATCGCCTTGCATGTATAACGATTTTGCATAACGCACACCAATGTTGATATTTTGGCTAATTTCATAGGCTTTTTCCAAAACCAGAGCCGAGGTTTTAAAGTCATTTTGTAAAAATGTAATATAGCCGAGTGTATCTAAAATTGAAGCTTGGTCTGGTGCGAATTCCAATGCGTGTTCAACATACTGCCGTGCTTCATCTAAACGTCTGTTTTGTAAAGCCAGTGTGTAGGCATAAGCATTCAGATAGGTTGGACTATTGGGTTCGATTTCTAATAGTTTTTTCAATAATTTATCAAGTTTATCTTTGTCTTGATAGGGGTCGAGTAATAGAACTTCCGAATAGATTAGTTCAGGATCATCAGGCACGTTTTTTATCGCTTCATCTAATAAACGCATAGCCGCTTTTTTGTTGCCCATTCTTTTTAAAATGTCGGCTTGCGCTTGATAAAGAAAGCTGGCTTGTTGTGGGTAATTGACCCGTTCTTGGGTTAAAAAACGTAAAGCATCGCTGAGTTTGTCTTGCTCGGAAAAAATATTAATCATATTGCGGCGTGAAACGGTATATAAGCTGCCATCCACCAAACGATAATAGGCTTTTGCTGTTTCAAAATGTTGCTTTCTTTCAGCATTGACCGCCAAATAATAATAGGCTTCATTTTGATATTGTGCGGAATAGCGTAGCTCAACCAAGAACTTTTCAGCTTTCTCATATTCTTCTAAATCAATACTGGTTAAGCCTGCAATAAACAGTGCTTCATCTTCATGTGGCCATTTCTGTAAAATGTTTTCGAGTTTATCCAGTGCTTGTTTAGATTGATTGATTTTAATCAGATATTTAACTTCAGCTAAGCGAACTTCTAAATTAGATTTATGTTTTTGGCTGGCTTTGTTATACCATTTCAGCGTTTCTTCGTCGTTGCCTAAAGCACTGAGTAAATTGGCTTTCATTAAAATAAAACCCGTCACTTTAGGGCGTTTTTTGAGTGCACGATTTACCGTGACGAGTGCTTGTTCTAGCTGTCCATGTTGAGCTTCTAAACCTGCAATCAGCACCAAGACTGAAGGGTTGTCTCTTTCTTTGCTTTTGCGTAAAGCGTCGAGTAAAAATTCTCGATCTTCAGGTTCTTCAGGAGCGATACCGACCAAAATCTTTTCTAAGTCTGCATCGGGGTCAATATTTAAAATTTTATCCAGTGTTTCAGATGCCAGTTCATACTCATGTGCTTTGAGGGCAATATGTGAAAGATAAAATAAAGCGGGGACATCTGTAGGTTCTTGAACCACCCAATGGGTGGCAATATCCAGTGCAGCTCTGAGGTCATTTTGTTCTAATGCGACATTTAAAGCCCGCTGTTTCACCGTGGTAGAATTGCTTTTAATTGCAAGCACAGTATAGTTGTGTAATGCTGTTGGTATGTCATGGTAGGTCAGTGCAAATTCGGCAATCATGCTTTGTTTTATGGCATTATAATTTGAATTGGCATGATAAATTTCTCCAGATGCTCTAATATGAACACTAGAAGCCATGCTACCCACAAGTAAGAATGTGGTAGAATATTGCTTAATTGTCGCGCCGTTTATTCGGCTGTTTGTTTGACGCAATTTTTCTTGATCCAAGTAATGCTTTTTATGACACCAATATTGCACAATAGCATAAATTTAGCGAAATGATGATCTGATATGTCTTTCTTTGCATTGGGTGTCAACCATCAAACCGCTTCTGTAGAGCTGCGTGAGCAAGTTGCATTTAACCCTGAAAAGTTAACGCAATTACTTGCAGAGCAAAGCCAAAACCGTGACTTAAATGACATGGTTGTGGTTTCTACATGTAATCGAACTGAAGTTTATGCCATGTCTGATAATGCGGATATGGTAATGAATTGGCTCGCCCAAGCAAATGGCATAGATGTTAAACAATTGTTTAATCATGTATATCGTTATGAAAATGCGCAAGCTGTAACACATTTGATGCGTGTTGCCAGTGGGCTTGATTCCTTAATGTTGGGTGAACCGCAAATTTTAGGGCAAGTGAAGTCTGCTCTTTCTTTGGCTAAAGATGCACATACTGTTTCTCCTCGTTTAAACCGAATTTTTGAATATGCTTTTTATGCAGCCAAGCGGGTGCGTTCGGAAACGGCTGTGGGGAGTCATGCAGTTTCCATGGGTTATGCGGTTGCTCAGCTGGCTTTACAGGTGTTTAGTAAGCCTGAAAAGCTGACGGTCATGGTGGTTGCTGCGGGTGAAATGAATAGCTTGGTGGCGAAGCATTTGGCAGAAATGGGTGTGGGTAAAGTTTTAATTTGCAATCGTACAGCCGCACGTGCTGAAACTTTGGCGCAAGAAATCGCTCATCGAGTTGATGTGGAAATCATTGATTTTTCAGCGTTGGCAGAAAACTTATACCGTGCAGATGTGATTTCTAGTTGTACTGGAAGTTTGCACCAAGTGATCTCTTATGCTGATGTTAAAATCGCCTTAAAAAAACGGCGTTATCAACAAATGCTTTTGGTGGATTTGGCTGTACCGCGTGATATTGAGCCTAAAGTTAAATCTTTAGATGGCGTATATTTATATGGTGTTGACGATTTACAAAGTGTGATTGATGACAATCTTGCACAACGTCGCCAAGCGGCTGTTGAAGCAGAAGTCATGGTGAATCAGTTGGCAACAGAGTTGCTGACCCAACAAAAAGTTAAAAAAGCGGGTGGTACAATTCATGCTTACCGTGCGCAAGGTGAAGTATTAAGACAAGAAGAATTGGCTTTAGCGATGATGCGAATGGCCAATGGTGAAAATGCTGAGCAGGTTTTACAGGAATTTTCTCATCGCTTAACGCAAAAATTATTGCACCCAACTTCTATTTTATTGCGTGAAGCAGCGAAAGTGGAAGATCCTGCATATTTTGAAATGTTGCAGGAAGATTTGCAAGATGTGGTAGCCAAGCGTCGTAAGGCAAAGCACTAAAATAAATTAAGGTTGATATTTATAGTGCCTCATATTGTTGTGAAAGGTTAAAAAGATTTTGTGTAGGCGATGCCTTCCTTTTGATGGTTCAAAAGTAACAAAACCCTTTATTTGTCAGATGGTATGTCCCTGTAATCACTGACTAACGAGCGACATTCATGTCGCCAGTCAAGTATTCTAAATATTTTTGTAATATCAAAATAAGTTTAATGCATTACCGTATTGAGATTATGTGATCTATTTATTCAAAAATTAAAATTTAATCGTCTAAAAGTGTCAGTGATCTTTTTTTATCAATTTCATAAATTTGATGTTTTAAATTTCTCATTTCAGCAATGCTGGTAAATTTTTTCGATTTAATTTTTTGTTGTAAGCATTGGTATTGTAATTTAATAGAAAAATCTTCAGCAAGTTTGTCGGCTTGCTCAGGTGATGAGGTGTAATCACTGATATTGGCTTGAGGTAAAATGTGCTGTAAGTCGTGGTGAAAGTTGGCACATGCACCTAGAACATAATACTGAGATAGCTCTGTATCATCGGGTAAATCATCAAAAATCGTATTAAAAATATTTAAAATTTTAAATAATAATTGATTGTGTGAAATTAAAGCACGTAGGGGTTCAAAGTGAATATAAAGATAGGGGTGATTCATTAAAATCGCAATCACATATTCCTCAGCATCAATTTTGGTGCTAAAGCTTAAGGATGCATCGTTGTTGACTTGCGGTTGCCATTTGCGGCTATAGCCAAGCTTTTCACGGAAATATTGCTGTAGTAAATAACGATAAGAACCATGTTTGGGTAATAGTTCAGTGAGCTGTTTTAACTCACCCATCACCTGACTTTTACCTTCAGGTGATGTGCTGTTATGATTCTGAGTTAAATGCGCAAAAATAAACTCGGACAATAAAGGCGCAGTTTGTAACATCCGTTGAAAGCTTTCTAAACCTTCACGACGAATTAAAGAGTCTGGATCGTGATCATTAGGGAGTACGAAAAACTTAAGTTCGCGACCATCATTGAGTAAAGGTAAGGCAATTTCCAAAGTTCGTCTTGCTGCTTTTTGCCCAGCAGCATCACCATCGAAAGCAATGGTAATACGATTATTTTGCTTAAATAAAATATTTAGATGTTCAGTATTACTGGCGGTTCCCAGTGTTGCAACCGCGCCATAGATGCCATATTGCTGTAAAGCAATTACATCCATGTAGCCTTCAACCATTAACCAATCGTGCGCTTTTTGTTTGCGTCCTTCATATAAACCATATAGCAGTTGGTTTTTGTGGAACACTTCAGAATCGGGTGAGTTAATATATTTGGGTTTGATTTCATCATTCAGCGCACGACCACCAAAACCGACTACGCGACCTTTGGGATCCCGAATGGGAAAGATGACTCGATCACGCAGTAAATCGAAGTCTCGACCTTTGTCGCTGGTACGAATGAGTCCCAGTTGTCTTAAGCCTTCAATGTCATAAGGAAATGCTTTTTCCAAATGCTGCCAATCTTCAGGGGCATAGCCTAAACGCCAGTATTGAATGGTTTCTATACTTAAGCCACGTTGTTTAAAGTATTGTTGTGCGGTCTGACTGTGGGGTAATTGCTGCGCATAATACAGCGCAATATTTTCCAATAAATCGTATAGGTTGCCATCTTGAACCGTGTTTTGATCAATCGGATCAAATTGTTCAAATGCGGCAAAAGGATCGTTATGATTAAAATGTTGCTCTGAATAGGCATCATTTTGAAATTCTTCAAAAGGGTCGTTACTGCTAAAAGCAACATTTGGCGCAGGTTGCTCTACTATAGCTGCGGGAGTTGCTTGAACGCTGACCGGTTTTTTGATTTCGCGCTTATAAGAGAGGCGTTTTGAATCTTGATTGTCTTTCGGTAACTCGATACCTGTTTGGCTAGAAAGATCCTTCATTACATCGACAAAATTACGTCCGTCAATGTCCATTAAAAAGCGAATGGCATTGCCGTTGGCTTGGCAGCCAAAGCAATGGAAATATTGTTTGTCGCGATAAACATGAAACGATGGTGATTTTTCCTGATGAAAAGGGCAGCAACCAGAATAGGTGCGACCTGTTTTCTTAAGTTTCACGCGCTGACCAATCAGATCGACAATATCTGTGCGATCTAATATTTGATCAATCGTGTGTTGAGGAATAGCCATACGTATGCAGTCGAGTTGAGATCTATCTATTAAAAATGACTGACGAATCAGAGGTCAGAATTTACGCAGAATGAAAGTGCGCAAGCAGTTAAAGGTTAATTTGTATACCTTTTGCACAAAATGATCAATATGATCAGTTAAAATAACAAAAGGGCAAGTATGATAACTTGCCCTTCATGAAAATGCGAACAATAAGCTTGGCTTATTCAGTTGCTGGTGTTTCTTTTGGCATTTCTTGTTTCGGTGCTGGAATGTTGCTTTCTGCTTGTGGACGATCGAGTAAACCAAAACTTAAACGATTGGTGATACTCGGTTTTTGAGTATCGTCAGAACTTTGATTTTGTTCTGTATTCGTTGATGTTTGAGCTTCACGTCCGAAAACACCTAAAGTTGCACGGTTCAACCAGCTGCCTTCACTGCGTGCAGCACGAAGATTCACGCTACCATCAGATTTGACTAAGTTTGGATAATTTAGCTTTAACACTTCAATATATTGTTTTGAAGTGGCTTGATCACCTAATTTGTCATAACCATAGGCAATCGTGGCTAAAGCTTCAGGTACTTGAGGGGTTTGAGGGAAATGTTCAATCACCCATTGAGAGCGCTCAACAGCGGCTAACCATGCTTTACGCTTAATGTTAAAACGTGCCGCATTCATTTCACTTTCAGCCAATTCATTGCCAATAAATTTCATCCGTTGTGCTGCATCTACAGCATAAGTGCTAGATGGGAAGCGACGAATGAAATCAACAAAGTTTTGATAGGCTACTTTTAAATAGCTGACATCACGGTGTGCTTGTTTTAATGAGGTGTAACGTAATAAGCCATCATAGTTCTGTTCCATATTCGCGACACCACGAACATAGTAAGCATAGTCCACATTTGGATGTTGTGGATTTAAACGAATAAAACGTTCAGCCAGTGCAATTGCACCTTCATAATCTTTTTGTTGGAATTTAACATACAATAATTCTAATTGAGCTTGCTGTGCGTAGTCACCTGTAGGGTAATAGGTGTCTAAAGCTTCTAGATGCGTTGCAGCATCGGTATATTGCCCACGTTCGAGCGCTTTTTCTGCTTTTTGAATATAAACTTGCTCGCTAGATTGTGGTCCTGTATCCACAATTTCTTTCTTCGGATTACTGCTACAGCCTACTATTGCCGTTGCAACGCCTAAAGATAAAGCAAGCATTGTCATTTTATAACGTGGTAACGACATAAAAATTCCTCTGTTAGTACTGGCAATGAGCTACAATTGCGCTATTAAACCACTTTTGTCTGAATGAGCAAATGAGTCAAGCACAATCTTCTAACTCTAATTTACCTGAAACTGATTTCAATTTACTTGAAGATTCTGAGGATGCAGATAACCATACTTCAGACTCAACTGCAACACGTTTATCGTTGCAATTTCAATTGGATGAAAGCTATTTAGGACAACGTATCGACCAAGTCGCAGCGATAATCTGGAGCGATTTTTCGCGTGAAAAATTGAAACAGTGGCTAAAAGAAGGCCATTTGTTGGCAAATGGTAACAGCGTTAAGCCAAAGTATAAATGTGAAGGCAATGAACTTTTAACCCTTGATGTTGAACTCGAAGTTCAAACTAAGAGCTTACCTGAAAATATTCCACTTAATATCGTGTATGAAGACGACGATATTATGGTGGTGAACAAACCGATTGGTATGGTTGTACACCCAGGCGCTGGTAACAGCTCAGGTACATTGGTGAATGCATTACTTTACCATTATCCTAAGTCAGCGGAATTGACCCGTGCCGGCTTAGTACACCGTATTGATAAAGACACCAGTGGTTTGCTGGTGGTGGCTAAAAACTTAGAAGCACAATTTTCGCTCAGCAAGCAATTGGCGAAGAAAACGGTTTATCGTGTTTATGACTTAATTGTTTACGGCAATATTATTGCAGGTGGAACCATTGATGAACCAATTAAACGTCATCCTGTCGATCGCGTTAAAATGAAGATCTTGCCAGGTGGTAAGGATGCAGTCACTCACTACAACGTGAAAGAGCGTTTCCAGCATTTCACGCGTGTTCAAGCACGTTTGGAAACTGGTCGTACCCATCAAATTCGTGTTCATTTTAGCTATATTGGCTTTGGTTTGGTTGGCGACCAAGTGTACATGAACCGTGTACGTGTACCTGCGGGTGCTTCAGAGTTATTGGGTGACACTTTACGTGCTTTTAAACGCCAAGCTTTACATGCAGCAAAACTTGGATTAGTTCATCCGCGTTCGGGTGAGGAAATGATGTTTGAAGCACCTTGGCCAGATGACTTCGCTCAATTGGTTGAAGTATTACGCAGTGAAAATAAAGCGTACTAAGTTACTTTGATGTTTGGTGAAGAGTAAGGAAATAGACATGCAATTTGTTCAAGGACTTCCATCAGGTGTATATGTTGGGCAGACACGAGTGCATCATGCAAAAGCTCAATCTTCTGCTCAACCTGAGCTTGTCGGATTTAACTTGGCATTGCATGTCGGTGATGATGCAAAGCGTGTACAACAGCATCGCATGGCTTTGCTGCAAGAGTTTGCAGATTTTGGCGTTAATAAAATGACGTGGATGATGCAAACCCACAGCACCATTTGTCATACGATTAATGAAGAAATTCCGTTTGCAGCATTAGAAGGGGATGGTCTGGTTACTCAGCGTAAAGCCCATGCTTTGATGATGATGACTGCGGATTGTTTACCTGTGGTGCTGGGAAATGCAGATGGCACTGAAGTTGCCAATTTACATGCTGGTTGGCGCGGTTTAGCGCAAGGGATTGTTGAGAACACCATTACTACGATGCAAAGTCAGCCGACTTGGGCATGGCTGGGTGCAGCAATTAGTCAGCCGAACTTTGAAATTGGTGCAGAAGTAAAATTGGTTTTTTGTGCTAAATATCCAGAATTAGAAACTGCTTTTCAAGGTAGTGAAAAAGTGGGTAAGTTTTATGCTGACTTGTATGCGATTGCGCGTTATATTTTGAAACAACAGGGTATTGAAACGGTACTCGGTGGCGATCAGTGTAGCTATCGACAAACGGACGAATATTTTTCCTACCGCCGTGAAGCAAAAACAGGACGCATGGCAACATTCGTGTTTATGGCTTGAAACTGTTAAACTTCATTAAAATTTACTGTTTTTATTGATATGTCTTTATCTTCAAAATCTCTTGCCATCGTTTATCACAGCCCATATGGACATACTGCAAAGGTTGCATCTTTTATTGCTCAAGGGGCTGAGCAAGCGGGTATAGATGTACATTGCATGAACATTGAACATGTGAATTGGGAGATACTAGACCAAGCCGATGCGATTGTTTTGGGTTGTCCCACTTACATGGGAAGTCTGACCTCAGCCTTGAAGCAATTTATGGAGCAATCTTCTAAACGTTGGTTGGCTCGAACATGGCAGGGCAAGCTTGCAGCTGGTTTTACCAATGGCGGTGGTTTAAGTGGTGATAAGTTGGCTGTTTTGCAGCAAATCAATTTGTTTGCCATGCAGCATGGCATGTTGTGGGCAGGTTTACCTTTTATGCCTACGGGGCGTAGCGCGCAAGATATTAACCGTATGTCGAGTTTTTTGGGCTTAATGACCCAGTCCGATAACGCACCTGCTGAGGTCACGCCACCTGAAGGGGATTTGGAAACAGCGGCTCGATTTGGTAAACATCTCGCACTATTGCTGAATCGCTTAAATTAAAATAAAGATTAAAAAAACCTCCAATTGGAGGTTTTTGATATTTTGTTTGTAAGACATTGAATGTCTTTTAAAACTGTTATTCTTAATTGAAACATAAATGAACAGAATAGCAGTCATGGATAAGAAAAATGTAAACCTCGTAAGCCGTGTATTAAAAATTTATAGTGTTTTACCACGTGTACCCAGATCGGCTTTAACAATAGAAGCGTTTAAAGAGCAAGTACGTCATTGTTATGGTGATGACATAGAAGAAAAATCATTAACTAAAGCAATACAGAGAGATTTAGAACTCATTCCCAGTTTACTTTCAACTGGAGAACTTTCTGTAACTGATGGTAAAGGTAGAAAAGCAAAAAAATATCAATTAAGCCAAGATGCTTTCATTGAACAGTTTAATTCTGAGTTAGCTTTGATTTTGGTTATGGCAAATAATTATTTAAGCGAATATTTGCCATACGATATTCAGCAAAATGTAAAAGGCTTTTTTGATGCAGCAACACAGCAATTAACAAAAGATACTCGTTTAGATAATTGGCAATCTCGTTTTCGTTTTGTGCCGTCTGGTTATAGTCAAAATAAAAATAGTCATTATGATTCAAAAGAAATCAAAATAATTTATCAAGCGATCTTAGAAGATGATATTTGGCTTGAAGTTCAATATAGGAAAGAAAATCATTCTGATAGCCAATCATATGTATTGAAGCCTCATGGAATTATTCACTATGGCGATAAACAATTTTTAATTGCTAGCAAAATTATCAAAGGAAAAAGTGAGTTACGTACATTTAATATGCTGAATTTTACTGAAGTTAAAATTATTCCAGAAAAAATTTCAGTAAATATTGATCCCTATGATGTTGACGACTTGGTTGAAGAGCGTGAGTTTGAAGATGCTTTTTTTGATAGGGAAGAATTGGAGCTGTTTTTTGTTTTTCAGGAGGAGTTGTTGGAAGAGCTTGAAAGAAACCCGATAGGGGAAAATCAGACCATTATTCATTTAGAGAGTCAACATTATGAGCTAAGTGTTCGAAGCATAATTACAAAAAGTTGTATGGATTGGTTTATGAGAAATGCGCATTTAATTCAGATTATAGCACCAGATGAATTGCGTGAAGAGATCGTTGATAGGGCATCTATTGCATTAGAAAAAAATGACTTACGTGACCCATTGGCTAGATTTTTAAGTATTTGAATAATAATGGTAAAGTTATGAAAAAAGAGATATCCATAGATACGGTTCTGAATAATTTATCTTCTATTATTCAAATGGGAAATTTTCTTGAAGAAAAAATTGCTGGAAAACTTTTTGAAGATATTGAGACCATGATCTTGAATCAACAAAAACATGATTTTCCTGATATGAAGTGGCAAACGATGATATGGGATGTTTGTGCTAATTTCGAATATAAAGAATTATGGTTTGCTCCAAAACAATGGATTCATTTTGATCAACAGGATGAATTAATTTCAGATAAAAATTTTGATATTTTTGACAGTTATGCTTTTTTCAAACTTACTCATTATGACAGAGGGAGTCATTATAATTCTGATGAAGACTTTAGGATTAATAATAATAGATTTCCAACAGCAAATTTTTTTAGACATGAACAAGGCTATATAACGCTACAATTTTTTCTAAATTATAATCTTATACGTAAACTTTCTTATAAACGCGAAGGTTTAATTAAAGAAATCGCAGAAATGGAAAATTACCGAGAGCTGTGTGAATGGAATTATTTCCGACAGAATACCTTGATGCAATACCAAAAGTTAGCGGGTTTGGGCTTCGAACTCGATAATTGTTCTGCATTTTGGTGGCTTAAGATAGATCAATTGGATTCTAATTTGGTTATTCAAGAGTATAACCAAGGTTTATTGGAAAACTCACTTACACCTATTCAGAATGCTTTAAAAAAGATTAATGAAAACTTTTGGGTATTTGATGAAATGCAACAGAAAGCAAAGCAGTATTATTTAGAAATAGCAGAAATATAAAGGGAACAGAGAATATGGGTTTAAGTGAAACTGAGTTTCATAATCAATTGTTAAATTTTTTTCATGCATGGAGAACATTGCCAGAGCTAGAAAAAGTTGAACAAAATGAAGCTCCAAATTATGAAATAGACATTGCTCAACTCAAGATATTTTTCCAGCAATATAAGGTTGCACAAAAAAGTATTGATGATGTAAAGACATTAGGTATGTATACCAATGTTTGGCTGGTTTCTGGCTTAAGGCAGGATGAGGTTAGAAATACTAAAGTGTTGAAATGGTTGCTAGATTGCAAAGGTGATCATGGGCAGAAAAATAAAATTCTATTGGATTTTTTAAAATTATTACCAGAGAAATTTCATAAGCATAAACCTAGAACCTATTTTACGATTGATGAGAGTTGTCCTTTGGGTGAGCAAAGTAACCGTGTTGATATTGAAATTGATGCTCCAGAATTTCTTTTATTTGTTGAAGTGAAAATCAATGCATTAGAAGGAAAAGAACAACTCAAAAGATATTCGGAAATTGCTAAAGCAAAGGCAAAAGGCAAGGATAAGTTGGTTGTGTATTTAACCAGAGATGGAAAGTTACCATCAGCATATCAAGATGATGAAATATTTTTTCCATTAGCATGGAATAGTATTTCCAATCTGTTAAATCAATATGCAGATAATCAATCATATGAAAATCGTGCAGCATGGTTGATTAAACAATTTTCAAAGCATATTAAAAGTTTTTAATTTTAAAGATAAATAAAGGGATACTTACATGGAACATAAACAAGCTGCAAAATTGATTATTGAAAATATTCAGTTATTAGAACAAGCAAAAAACTTACTTGAAAATGAGGTTCATAAAAATATTTTTGATGTAATTGATAAAGTCATTAAACAATCAGTAGAAGACTTTGATGATGATATGATCGCTTCATGTGATTTTCACGAAGATCAAACATGGTTTTTATCAACTAAATGGAAACAAGAACTATTTAGTTTTGAAGATACTAAAACATGGAAAAACCTATATGCTTTTTATGAGTTAACAAATGAGGGATGCAACGAACGGTCGAATGATTGGTGGTTAACTAACTTTTTTCCTAATGATCTAGATAGAGTGATTTTTAATTTCGCTTTATGGAAAAATGGTTTTAATAAAACTTTAGCAAAAGAATGGAAAGTTTTTGCTATACAAATGAATAATGATCATCCACAAATAGAGGAATTGGGTTTTAAGTTTAATCCAGAAGGAAATTGGTATTTACCAATTCAAAGTTTAGACCAAAAATTGGTGGTAGAAAATTATGAAAATGACACTTTAGAAGATACTCTAAATCCAATTACAGAAGCTTTGGAAGTTGTAAAACATGCGCATCCATATTTTGATAAAATTGTGCAAGCAGCGATTGAAAAGTTTAACTGTGAAGATAATGCAGAGGGAGAATAATAATGAATGAAATTTATTGGGATGATTATCCTTCGAGTTCCGTCGGTTTAGCTATACAAAATGACACATTGGTTTTACTATTTGAAGGTAAGTCGAGTGAATATAGAAAATCTTTTTCAGGGAAAATTACTATAGGGCTACATTTAGAAGAACAAATTTTAGTTGGCTCTCTTTATTATAGATCTGAAGATGGGTTTCAGGAAGAAGTAAGATATAAGTTAATAGGTGCATTTGAAGATGATTCTTGGGAGTTTTTTAGTGGAAGTTGGGAAGAGCAAGGTGAAAGTTATAAATTTGATGCACTTTTAGAACCTATTGAAAAAGGTACTGTAAATATCGAAACTATTGATGAAATGGATATAGTTGAAGACTCTAATAAGCCACGAAGTGACAATGCACAAGCGAGAAATATATCTGAACGTCAAGGCGCTATGCGTCAACGTGCTGCGAGAAGTGACGCTCGTGTGAGAAAGATTCAAAGAAGTATGGAGTTATATTATGGATTGCCGCAAGGTTCAGTGAGATTGGTTAATCCTGATAAAACATTGATACATCCATCTGCAAAAATAGGCACTTTACGTGACCGATGGATTACGGAAGAAATATAGGTTGTGATAGTGAAAAAAGCTCGGACAATCCGAGCTTTTTTCTTACTTATGAAAAATTCGTGCCTTATCACGTTGCCAGTCACGATCTTTTTCTGTGGCACGTTTATCATGCATTTGCTTACCTTTGACTAAAGCAATTTCAATTTTAGCTAAACGACCTTTCCAGTAACACGCCAGTGGTACGCATGAATAACCTTTTTGATTGACTGCGCCCATCAATTTTTCAAGTTCACGACGTGAAAGCAGTAACTTGCGTGTACGGGTTGCTTCAGGAACCACATGCGTAGAGGCTGACAATAAAGGTTGAATCTGAGCCCCAAACAAAAATGCTTCGTTGTCTCTAAAAAGAATATAGCTTTCAGTAATGGTCATACGTCCAGCGCGTAAAGACTTCACTTCCCAGCCTTGTAATGAAAGACCAGCTTCGAATTTCTCTTCAATAAAATAATCATGGCGAGCGCGTTTATTCTGCGCAATAGTGCCACCATTATTTTTTTTAACTACGATTGATTTCGACATAATACTAATATTCCAAGATTAACTATATTTTGCCTTAAACTCGCTCCAAGGTGAAGTGATTTCAAATTTAAGGAGAATGTTCGCTAAAAAGGAAGTTTTTGTTAAACTATCAGACATAAACAATAAACTAGAGTACAAACGGATGTCTAAAACTCGCGTCATCTATCCAGGAACGTTTGATCCAATTACCAATGGTCACGTTGACTTAGTTGCCCGTGCAGCAAGAATGTTTGATGAGGTGGTGGTTGCAATTGCAATTGGACATCATAAAAACCCAGTTTTTAGTTTAGATGAACGGATTCGATTGGCTAAAATATCTTTAAGCCATCTTTCTAATGTCGAGTTTGTTGGTTTTGATGGTTTATTGGTAAACTTTTCTCGTGAGCAGAATGCGACAGCTGTATTACGAGGATTACGTGCTGTTTCAGATTTTGAATATGAGTTTCAGCTTGCGAATATGAACCGTCAGTTGGATCAACATTTTGAAACTGTGTTTTTAACACCTTCTGAGCAGTTTTCATTTATATCTTCGACGATGGTTCGAGAAATTGCACGTTTAAAAGGTGATGTTGGAAAATTTGTACCACAATGCGTGGTCGAAGCCTTTGAACGTAAGCATCAACAAGGTTGGTAGCGTGTCTTTATATATTACTGATGAATGCATCAATTGCGATGTTTGTGAGCCTGTTTGCCCAAATGAGGCTATTTTTATGGGTGAAGTCATCTATGAAATTCACCCAAATTTGTGTACGGAATGTGTTGGGCATTATGATCAACCACAGTGTCAATTATTCTGTCCAGTCGATTGTATTCCACTCGATCCAGAGCATGTGGAATCACAAGATGAGTTGATGGATAAATATAAAAAACTGATTGCTCAAAAAAGCACAAGCAATTAGTGCTGAAGTTTGATAAGATGCGCCCCGAAGTGAGCTAGACGATCGCTGCTGTGGAAATCTTCGTGATTGAAGCAGGGGAGGAAAGTCCGGGCTTCATAGGGCAGGGTGCCAGGTAACGCCTGGGCGGTGAAAGCCGACGGCAAGTGCAGCAGAGAGTAGACCGCCATCTTTGCAATTTCCTTTCGGGGAAACCAAGAGAGATGGTAAGGGTGAAAGGGTGCGGTAAGAGCGCACCGCGTGTCTGGTAACAGTTCACGGCAAGGTAAACCCCACCAGAAGCAAGACCAAATAGGAATCCTGAGGCACGGCCCGTGCTGGATTCGGGTAGGTCGCTTGAGCGTACGAGTGATTGTACGCCTAGAGGAATGATCGTTCACGACAGAACCCGGCTTATCGGCTCACTTCACTAATTTTTTACAATTATTGTGTGATATTTCTTGACAAAAGGTTGTTTGAAATAGATAATATGCGCACAGTTTTGGCTATGTAGCTCAGTTGGTTAGAGCACCGCACTCATAATGCGGGGGTCACAGGTTCAAATCCCGTCATAGCCACCATTTTCATAGACCACGTTTCTAAAAACGTGGTCTTTTTTTATGCTTAAAATTTAAATCATAAACTCAATTTATTGAGTAACTGTATAAAAAATTAAAAAACTCAAATTTAAGCATGTACCCGCCAGTGATGTTGATATTGCTGTGTGGAGTGCGTAGCAATTAAACATTATTGTTGAATGCTATCTATAATTGAGTAGAAGTGTATTTGAAGGGTTTAAAATCTATTTTGCATGTGGTTTTGTAGGTAATGAGTGGGCTGGGGTTAGGTATTTGTTGAGTACAACATAAATCCATGAGTATAAAATGGCTTTTAAACCGACTATTCACATTGCACTGAGTTTAGATCAATTTTAATATTTTGGCGTTGTTGGTTGTACATATCTAAAATCTGCTGTTTTTGATCATGATTAAAAATTTGGTTCTGCAATTGCTCAATTTTATGCTCGGTGAGGTGTAATTGAGCACAGTGCATAGCAATTATATTTTCTTTAATGATTTGAATTCTTTGTTGTTCCTTTTTGTTTTCAATTTGATATAGCTTTTGCTGCGCCTTGCTTAGTTGCACTAAACTGCGCTTTTGTTGCATGCTGAGCAGTTGATGATAGTTGATCCATTTGGCCACATCCATTCGAACACCGTTATAATCTACAAAAAGAGGTGAGAGGACTTGGCAACCTGAGCTAATAATGGTGATTAAGCCTAAGCATACTAATTTGAATTGATTCATATTTTATCTGTTTGGTTAGGTTTTTAATTGAGAAGATATTGTGAAAAATAACATGAATAAAAGAAGGTTTTGTTTAAAATTTAACTAAAAGCTTTTAAATTGTTTAAAGTATGAACATTCGAAAAATAAAGGACTTGACGCTACTCGTGTAAATTTAGATAATGCGCGCACAGTTTATGGCTATGTAGCTCAGTTGGTTAGAGCACCGCACTCATAATGCGGGGGTCACAGGTTCAAATCCCGTCATAGCCACCATTTTTATAGACCATGCTCTCAGCATGGTCTTTTTTTTATGGGTCGAAAAGTGGAAATCGGTTTGTTTAGAGTGAAATGACCAGACAAAACTTACATATTGTTTTCTATGTATTGCTGTATAAAGTGATGCGTGGTTTTATTTAGGTAAAAAGGTGAGATTAATTCTTTTACAATCCCGTCCAATAAGCCTTGTTGTTCCAAAGCTTGAAGGGTGTAGGGTAAAAAGCGCAATGCTTCCTGATGTAAATCTGCTTCATCTAGTCCTACAGACTGTAATAATTCTTGTAAGTTATATTCCGCAAAATAGTCATAAAAACAAGCCACCACATCTAAAATAACATGTTGTAAATAGTCGGCTTGTCGTAATTGTCGCCATGTTTCATACACCAAGATGAAAAACTCCTCAAAGTCGATCGCTTGAAATTGAGAGAAGGTTTCTTTGAGTGTTCTTTGTTTAATATCATCCCATAAATGTCGGCTAATATCGGCGAGCTCTTCATTGGGTAATAAAATGATATTGCCCAGTTGTTTAAGCAATGCTTGGGCGAGTTGTTGTTCAAGTTTGAGTTCAATATTTTGTTGTTGGTCTTGAATAAAACTGAGTATTTTAGAACCTAGGCCATAGTCGTGTGTATTGAGCTTACGCAAATGATCGAGCCAAGGGGTGTTGCTTTCTAGAATCTGATTTGCAAGCTGTAAGCTCACGTGTTGTATTTGTGGCGTATGTAATAGGTTCGCTTGAATGTAATGACGCAGCTGGTCTAATTCAAGAATCTTGGACATCCATAATTCAAATGATTCGTCGGAGAATAACGCATTCATTGTGGTGTTGCTGTTGATCGCAAGTTGATGAATTCTTTGTGCAATCACACCAATAAATTCGAGAATTTCTGCGCCTAAATTTAATTCAAACGCATATTTTTGAACCACACCTTGTAATGCTTCAAGTTGAATGAATTGTTTTAATAGAATTTGATCTGAATGGCTGTAAATGTGATGAACAAATTTTTTGATGTATGGATTATTTTGTTCTGACAGTAATTGCTTTTTAATAAAGCGAGTTTGCTCAAGCATAAGCGCTTGAGCAAACTGTTGAGCGAAGTCAGGCTTAGACACCTGCTATCCATCCGTTGGCGATTGGATAGCGACGCTCGCGGCTAAATGCACGTGAGCTGATACGTGGGCCAATCGAACCTTGACGACGTTTGTACTCGTTACGGTCAACTAGGCGAATCACTTTTTCAACCACTTCTTTTTCAAAGCCTTTGGCAATGATGTCATCTTGGCTCATATCTTCTTCAATGTAAGCATAAAGAATGGCATCAAGAATGTCATAAGGCGGTAGAGAGTCTTGGTCTTTTTGATCTGGACGAAGTTCTGCAGAAGGTGGGCGAGTAATCACACGTTCAGGAATGACAGGTGTTTCTGAAATGCTGTTACGATATTTTGCCAATTCAAATACGATGGTTTTATACACATCTTTGAGTACTGCGTAACCACCTGCCATATCACCATATAGTGTGCAGTAACCCACAGCAAGTTCTGATTTGTTGCCTGTAGACAAAACAAGATTACCAAATTTATTCGATAAGCCCATGAGTAATGTGCCACGTGCACGCGCCTGTAGGTTCTCTTCAGTAGCATCAGCAGGGCTATTGCCAAAGAACGGATATAGTGTGTGCATGAAGCTGTTTACAACTGGATTGATTTCGGCAATACCAAATGTTACACCCATATTTTTGGCTTGTGCTGCGGCATCTTCAATACTGATTTGAGCGGTGTAAGTATAAGGCATCATGACAGCTTGTACTTTATCCGCACCAATTGCATCAACTGCGATCGCCAGTGTTAATGCTGAGTCAATACCGCCAGATAAGCCTAAAATGACACCTGCGAAACCAGAGCGTTGAATATAATCACGCGTCGCTAACACCAAGCCTTGATAGATTTCAGCCATTGTGTCTAAAACGGGGGTAATGGTGGTCACTTTAAAGGCTTTTTGTTCAGCTGCATATTCAGCGTAATACAGATCTTCTTTAAAGCTTGGTGCTTGTAAAGCCGTAGTACCATCTTGATTGATCACAAAGCTGGTGCCATCAAAAATGAGGTCATCTTGACCACAAACTTGGTTGACATACACCAAGTTAATGTTGAGTTGTTTAGCAAGTTCACTCATGGTGGTCAGGCGATGCTGAGGTTTACCCACTTCATAAGGTGACGCATTTAAAACTAAAATCGTTTCAACATTGAGTTGGGAGAGTTGATGCACGGTATTGAGTGACCAGACATCTTCACAAATCAGAATACCGAATTTATGACCTAAATATTCAAAAACCAGATGTTGTTGACCTTCGCTAAAATAGCGTTTTTCATCAAATACACCATAGTTTGGTAGGTTTTGCTTGTTGTAAATACCCAGTACTTGACCATCTTTCATGACCGCAGCAGCATTATAGCGTTGACCATCTTCTGTTTGGTTAACAAAACCAAAGACCACAACAATATCTTTGATTTGGCTAAGTAGCTCAAATGCTTTTTGTGTGCGTTTAACAAGACTAGGGCGAAGTAATAAGTCTTCCGCAGGATAGCCTACGGTTGAAAGTTCAGGGAAGACAATTAAATCAGCTTTTTGTTTTTTGGCTTCATTTACTTGGTCAAACATTTTTTGAGCATTTGCTTCGATATTGCCAATATGCGGAGAGAATTGTGCAAGGGCAATTTTAAAACTTTTCATTCCAACTTAATCCTATACCTATAGGGATATATACACAGACTTTTGATTTATTATGGCTATTAGTTCAACGCTGTATACGTGACGATAAACAAATAGATGTTTAATCAATAATTAGCAATTGGATACTATATACGAATTGCGGCATTTAATGAGAGAAAAACAAAAAAAAATCCGAATTAAGACAAAAAATTACAGCGTTAATGAGAGAATAGTTAAGTGAAGGATGTGTGGTGATTACCAGATCAGATGACATGACTTATGAAATCTATATTAAATAATTTAAATCAATTACTTGAAATTAAAAGCCGTCAATTAACCCAAGCTGAAAAACAGCTTGCCCAGTCTGTTTTTGGTGCGCATTTACAGTTGGATGCTATTCGGATTGTGGCGCATCGTGGCGTCATTAAAAATTATGCCATCAGCCCAAATGGTAATGTTTATTTTAATCCTCAAAACTGGTGTGAAGACTTCTCAAAGCAGTCTTTGCAGCAGCAGTCATGGCTGATTCATGAACTCACGCATGTTTGGCAAATTCAACAAGGCTTATCCGTAGTTCGGAAAGCGATATTCAATCGTCAATATGATTACATATTAGAGCAAGGTAAACTGTTTTTACAGTATGGAATTGAGCAACAGGCGCAAATGGTTCAGGACTATTTTATGAAAAAAGCACATGGGCAAGAGTGTCAGGCTTATGAAGCCTGTATTCCGTTTTGTCTCAAAAAGCATGATTCTGTCCTGAACTGCTAAATTGCGCTAAAAATTGTTAGACAAGCAAATTTAAAGTCATAATTTGCTAATCAGTTGATGTGAATTGCTAATGGCATAGAGGGTGGTATCGCTTAATTTTTCTACATAGTTCGGTTTTTATTTTTAAGTTGTAGACAGAATGACGCTTAGAAATAGAAGTTGCTCAACATAGGAAAATAAGGTGTCGCCATGTCATTTGCACAATCTATAAAAGCTACATTTGCAAAGAAATTTGCAGGTGCGCCCTTTGGCTTAGATCAACAATCTCCCATTGTACCTATTCGTCATATGAAGTTTGATTTCGATCCTCAGCAGATTGATTACAAGTTTTATATGAATGCCGAATTGGCCAGTGCTTATTTTGCATCATTGTCGATTTTTCTCACCTATGGTGAGGACTTGGTGATTGATACCGCACGTTACCATCGTAATTTGATTCAAGATCCGCTACTCAAGCAACGTGTGACTTCGCTGATTGGTCAAGAGGCGTTGCATTCTAAATTGCATGAAGAATTGAATGATGCCTTTTTACAAGTTGATCTGCCTGTAAAATTATTTCGTACTTGGGCAGGTTGGGTCTTTGATTATGGTTTTAATCGCTTACCACAACCGATGAAATTATCATTGATGGCGGCAATTGAGCATTTTACTGCTGTTTTAGCTGAATATATGATGAATCATGAAGATATCTTTTTCGCTTCTCAAGATGAAAAACAGCGTGCGATTTGGATGTGGCACATGTTGGAGGAGTCGGAACATAAAGATATTGCTTTTGATGTCTTTCAGACTTTGTCGAATAACTATGCTTTACGTATTGCTGGATTTTTCCCCGCGCTGATTACGATTTTAGTGCTGATTTCAACTGCATCGTTACTGGTGCCTTTTTATCGCAATCCTAAAAATTTGATTAGTTTGAGTTATTGGCAAGATATGCGTCGCAGTGTTGGGCTGATTTTTGGGCTAAAAGATGGTGTCTACGGCAGCAGTATTCAGCATATTTTTGATTATTTACGTCCTGATTTTCATCCGAATGATCATGATACTTCGGCATTTCTTGCTTATTACAAACAGCGTTTGCTTAATCCTACCGATGGTGTGTTGGCGCCTTATTTCGTCAAGGAGTTTACCCCAGCACTGAAGGTTTAAAAATAGAACTTAAATAAATACAAAATAAATGGAATAAAAATATGGCTATTTTTTCAAAAAAGTTGGCGCCTACAAAAAATGCCTATGCTGTGGTCACAGGCGCGGGAAGTGGTATCGGGCGTAGTTTTGCTGTGGAGTTGGCAAAGCGTGGTGGCACCATTGTCTGTGCGGACATTAACTTGGATGCGGCCCATGAAACGGTACAGATGATTAAAAGCCTCACCTCGGCAGAAGCTTTTGCGGTGCAATGTGATGTGGGGAATCAGGATCAAGTAAAAGCTTTGGCTGATCAAGCTGAGCAACTGATGAATCATCCCGTAACTTTGTTGATTAATAATGCTGGCGTGGGTTTGGGTGGGAAGTTTGATGAAGTCTCACTGGAGGATTGGCAGTGGTGTATGCAGGTTAATTTATGGGGCGTGATTTATGGTTGTCACTACTTCGTGCCTAAATTTAAACAACAAGGTTATGGTGCAATTATTAATGTGGCTTCTGCGGCAGGATTTACTGCTGCACCTGAAATGACTGCTTATAATGTGACTAAATCGAGTGTATTGGCGTTGTCTGAAACGCTTTCAGCAGAATTACGTCATGCAAACATCAGGGTAAATGTACTTTGTCCAACTTTAGTGCCGACCAATATTATGAAAAATGGACGCTTACCGAGTCATTATTCGGAACAAGCCGATGATTTATTGATGAATCATGCTTTTACCACCAGTGATCAAGTGGTGATTAAAACACTGAATAATTTAGATGTAGGTCGGCTTTACACCATTCCTCAACCTGATGCAAAATTGTTCTGGTTGATGAAGCGTACTGCACCCAGCTTATATGCGAAACTGCTTGGGATGGGCTATCCAATTTTTAATAAATACATAAAAAAATAAGAAGGTTAATAGAATGAATATTAAAACTGAACTTGATGTCGCTTTAACAAATGATGATGCAACGACACTACAAAACTCAAAACCAGTTATAGCGAAACCCACTAAAAAGCGTAGCTCAGCTAAAGCTAGAAATACAGCAGATCATGATGTACAGCTGCCTAGCCATGTGTATGACACGATTGTTGTGGGGGCTGGGATTTCTGGAATTGCCGCTGCGGTAAAACTCAATAAAGCGGGTTATGATAATTATATTGTGATTGAAAAAGCGGATCGTGTGGGCGGAGCGTGGCGTGAAAACACTTATCCCGGGTGTGGTTGTGATGTGCCATCTGCATTGTATTCATTTTCATTTGCACCGAGTTATAAGTGGAGCCATTTATTTGCCAAGCAACCTGAAATTTTAAGTTATTTGGAAGAGGTTGTAGAGCAATTCGATATCCAGCAAAAAATTGAATTTAATAATGAACTCATGAATGCAAAGTGGAATGAGGCAAAACATGAGTGGCAGCTAGAAACCCAAAAAGGGACTTATCAGGCCAAAACTGTGATTTTTACCACCGGTCCGATCACTGAGCCTTCCATGCCTAAACTTAAAGGAATTGAAACCTTTAAGGGGGAAATGTTTCATTCTGCACGATGGAATCATGACTATGATTTAACCGCTAAAAAAATTGCGGTGATTG
Source organism: Acinetobacter sp. ANC 4973 (assembly GCF_002135275.1). NCBI lineage: Bacteria > Pseudomonadati > Pseudomonadota > Gammaproteobacteria > Moraxellales > Moraxellaceae > Acinetobacter > Acinetobacter sp. ANC 4973. The sequence continues at coordinate 579,610 of NZ_NEGM01000001.1, read as the reverse complement.
GAACGGGGGCATCAGCCATTCAGTTTGTGCCGCAAATTCAACCTTTGGCGAGTGAATTGTTTATCTTTCAGCGTACTGCGCCATGGGTGTTACCTAAACCTGATTTTCCATTGGGGGAAAAAGGCAAGCTCTTGGTTCAAAAAATCCCAGCAATTCAACAGAAATGGCGTGGGGCGGTTGCAGGCTCATTAAATATCATTAACTTTGGTTTACGTAATCCAAAAGTTTTAGAACCAGTTAATTTCCTAAGTCGGAAATTATTAAGTTGGCAAATTCGAGATCTACAATTACGTAAAAATGTCACCCCTAATTTTTCGATTGGTTGTAAGCGTTTATTGTTTGCCAATAATTATTATCCTGCATTGCAAGCAGACAATACGCATCTTATTCCATATGGTTTGGTTGAGGTGGAGGGTAATACGGTAATTGCTGCCAATGGTGAGCGACATGATGTGGATATGATTATTTGGGGCACGGGTTTTGAAGTGTCTCATCCACCGATTGGAAAGCGGGTTAGGAATGCTGAGGGGCAGTTACTTGCGGATTTGTGGAAAGACAGCTCTCCAGAGGCTTTTTTAGGCACCAGTATTGAAGGTGTGCCAAATGCCTTTTTGGTACTGGGGCCAAATATTTTGGTCTATGATTCGTTTATTGGTATTGCAGAAGCACAACTGGACTATATTGTCAGTGCTTTGGTGAAAATGAAAAGTCTGGAATTTATTCGTTTTGAAATAAAAAAAGAAGTGGTACGCAACCATAATTTTAGGCTGCAAAAACAGCTACAAACCACTGTATTTAATAGTGGTGGTTGTAAAAGCTATTACTTAGATGCGCATGGGCGTAATTTTGCTGCTTGGCCTTGGTCGTTGGCTAAGTTAAAACAACAACTTAAAGAAATGAATTTACAGCACTACGATATTGTTCATTGATGGTTCATTGATGAATCAATGGTTAAGATATTTTTGCACATTAAAAAACCACCCCAAAGGGTGGTTTTTTAATCGTTAATTCTTAAGAATTAACGACCCGCGATGTCACGTTGAACTTCACCAGTGTAAAGTTGACGTGGACGACCGATTTTGTAAGGGCCGCTGTGCATTTCTAACCAGTGGCTGATCCAGCCAACTGTACGTGCAAGAGCGAAGATTACTGTAAACATTTCTGTTGGGATACCAATCGCTTTAAGGATGATACCTGAGTAGAAGTCTACGTTCGGGTATAAGTTACGTTTGATGAAGTATTCGTCAGACAATGCAATACGTTCAAGTTCCATCGCAAGCGCAAGTTGTGGATCGTTAATACCTAGCGCGCTAAGTACTTCGTCACACGTTTCTTTCATTACTTTTGCACGTGGATCGAAGTTTTTATAAACGCGGTGACCGAAGCCCATGAGTTTAACTTCTTTAGTTTTAACTTTTTCCATGAACTCAGCAACATTTTCTACAGTGCCGATTTCATCAAGCATCTTAAGAACAGCTTCGTTCGCGCCGCCGTGAGCAGGGCCCCAAAGTGCCGAGATACCCGCAGCGATACATGCGTAAGGATTAGCACCAGTAGAACCAGCTAAACGTACAGTCGATGTAGACGCATTTTGTTCATGGTCAGCATGAAGCGTAAAGATACGATCCATTGCTTTAGCAAGAATAGGGTTAACTTTGTAATCACGATCTGCTGGAGTAGCAAACATCATGTATAGGAAGTTTTCAGCGTAGCTTAAGTCGTTACGCGGATACATGAATGGTTGACCCACTGTGTATTTGTAGCTCCATGCAGCAAGCGTAGGAACTTTAGCAATCAAGCGGACTGCTGTAATTTCACGGTGATCAACATTTTCAATGTCTAAGCTGTTGTGATAGAACGCAGAAAGCGCACCTACGACACCAACCATGATCGCCATTGGATGAGCATCACGACGGAAACCATTGTAGAAGCGGCTAACTTGGTCGTGAACCATTGTATGGTTACGAACTTTAGCATCAAACTCTACTTTTTGTTCAGCTGTTGGAAGTTCGCCGTTTAACAATAAGTAGCAAGTTTCTAGGTAGTCGGCTTTAGTCGCAAGTTGGTCAATCGGGTAACCACGGTGTAAAAGAATACCTTTGTTACCATCGATGAATGTGATTTTAGATTCACATGCAGCTGTTGCCATAAAACCAGGATCAAAAGTAAAGTGACCTGCGGCCAACACATCTTTAACGTCGATTACATCTGGGCCCAATGTGCCGCTGTAAATTGGTAATTCAATTTCTTTGCCATCAAGCTGTAAAACGGCTTTTTTGCCAGTTGCGTCAGACATTTAATCGATCTCCTGTCCTGGTGAGTGTTTTATCCGACTCGTAGTACTCATCTTTATAATGCGCGAATCAGATGGATCAAAAATTTGCTATAAGATTAGTGAGTACTGAAATTTTGTCAATTATACTTATGGATAAAACTGATGCCCTCACAGAGGTTTAGTTTATCGTCCCTAAAATAAAAAATGAATAAAATCACAGCACCGACGCGCTATAATAAGTGAAATTATTCGCTTGGTGCAGAAAAAAATATAAATATAGCTTCAATTGTAAATGTTTATAAAAAAATACGGGTTCTATTTTTTGAACAAAAGGTACTAATCTCTTTTTGCGAAATCTATCTAATTTTCATAACTTACATTCATTTTTGTTCAAATAATATTTCATTTTATTGCCTTATTTGGCATTAAATTCGAATGCATTTACTGTGTTTGATTGGTTAAAAAATGACTCATTGAGAATTGCGGGTTGGTTAAAATTTAATCTAAATGCGTCATTTTTTGCAATTTTTTTAAGTTTAAATTCATTCTCTGGCATAATTTAATCATATTTATTTGTAGCTAAGTCATTATTTCATTTGGTTATATATCTAAATTATCTCTAAAAATAAATAGTGAACATTTTGATAGGAAATGCAAGTCCTTCCATATAAATGAAAGCACATAGATGTGAGGGTGGATATTCTAAATATCTTTAGTCTAAATTAAAGTGGTTACTAGAGGTCACTAAAGGGGTGTGGACTGGGTGGTTTACTTATAAAAACCAAGGGTATAGCTATGGATTAAAGCTAAATTATTGGTTTATATAGAATGTTTTTTATTGTTAATGATTCTTGTTTATAGATTTTTATTTAAAAAGCAGTCTTTGATTGTTTGTATTTTGATAGTTGACGTTTTATAATTCAGTGTCGTTTTAAGTTTAGGCGTTGCTGGAGATAGCAATTACCTAAAAATGCTAGCTTTCCTTCGAATTAATTCCAACAAACTCCAGATGGAGTTTTTACTTACAGGATGCCCGCTGTGAAAAGCAACAGACCTGTCAATTTGTCCATGGGTCAAGTTTTAGAAGTAAACTTAAAATCCCCTGTGGCTATTGCATCAATTCTACACCGACTCTCTGGTGTCATCGTATTTTTACTCGTACCAGTACTTTTGTGGCTTTTAGACAAATCATTGTCTTCTGCTGAAGGTTTTGCTCAAGTTCAAGCAATCTTTGGTGGCTTCATTGTGCGCTTCATCGTATGGGTATTTGTAGCCGGCTTAATTTTCCACTTTATTGCGGGTGTTAAGCATTTACTTGCAGATATCGGTATTGCCGAAGAACTGCAAAGTGGTCGAATCGCAGCTACTATTTCATTGATCTTGTCTGCAATCGGTATTGTTGCAGCATTTGTATGGATTGTTCTCTAATGAAAAGTGCTACAGGTTTAACGGGTTCAGGTTCTCGCGATTGGTATATCCAACGTGTAAGTGCTGTTGTATTAGCTGTTTATACTGTTGTGGTGTTGGGTTGGATCCTTTGTAATGGCGGATTTAACTATGAACAATGGTTTGGCTTTATGATGACATTACCAATGAAGATTTTATCTTTATTGGCAGTCTTATCTCTTGTCGCACACGCTTGGATCGGCATGTGGCAGGTATTCACTGACTATGTGACTACTCGTCAAATGGGTCCTTCAGCTTCAGGCTTGCGTTTGGTGCTGACATCAGCAGTGATTGTTGCTGTATTTGCATATGCAATCTGGGCAATCCAGATTTTTTGGGCGAATTGATAGGAAAATGTCATGGGCGCTATAACCCCTAAAGAAGATTATTCAAATATTCCAAGCCAAGCTTTCGATGCAGTTATCGTTGGTGGTGGTGGTTCTGGTATGCGTGCTTCATATCAACTTGCTCAAGCGGGTTTGAATGTTGCAGTGCTGACTAAAGTATTCCCAACACGTTCACACACTGTTGCGGCGCAAGGTGGTATTGGTGCATCTCTTGGTAACATGCAAGACGATAACTGGCATTATCACTTCTATGACACAGTAAAAGGTTCTGACTGGTTAGGTGACCAAGATGCAATCGAGTTTATGTGTCGTGAAGCACCAAAAGTGGTTTATGAACTTGAACACATGGGTATGCCATTTGACCGTAATGCAGATGGTACAATCTACCAACGTCCATTCGGTGGTCACTCTGCAAACTATGGTGAAAAGCCAGTTCCACGTGCATGTGCTGCTGCCGACCGTACAGGTCACGCGCTTTTGCATACGCTTTATCAAAGCAACGTGAAAATGGGTACACAGTTCTTCGTTGAATGGATCGCACTTGATCTGATTCGTGATGATGAAGGTACTGTAATTGGTGTAACGGCAATTGACCAAGAGACAGGTAAAATTGCGGTATTCCAAGCCAAAGCAACATTGTTTGCAACGGGTGGTGCAGGTCGTGTTTACCGTGCATCAACTAATGCTTATATCAATACTGGTGACGGTCTTGGTATGGCAGCTCGTGCAGGTATTCCATTACAAGATATGGAATTCTGGCAGTTCCACCCGACGGGTGTTGCGGGCGCAGGCGTCTTGTTGACAGAAGGTTGTCGTGGCGAAGGTGCAATCCTTCGTAACAAAGACGGCGAACCGTTCATGGAACGTTATGCACCAACTTTGAAAGACTTGGCACCACGTGACTTCGTATCACGTTCAATGGACCAAGAAATCAAAGAAGGTCGTGGTTGTGGTCCTAAAGGTGATTATATCCTTCTTGATATGACACATTTAGGTGCTGATACGATTATGAAGCGCTTACCATCAGTATTTGAAATTGGTAAGAAATTCGCAAACGTAGATATCACTAAAGAAGCGATTCCTGTAGTACCAACAATCCATTATCAAATGGGTGGTATTCCAACCAATATTCATGGTCAAGTTGTTGTTCCTGAAACTGCAGAAACTGTTGCTTTAGAAGCGGGTTATGATCAGGCAACGGATACTTACAGCACGAACAATACTGATCGCAATTATGTAAAACCTGTTAAAGGTTTCTATGCAATTGGTGAATGTTCTTGTGTATCTGTACATGGTGCGAACCGTTTAGGTACAAACTCATTGCTTGACTTGGTGGTATTTGGTAAAGCGGCTGGTGAACATATTATCGACTACGTGACTAAACATCACGGCGAAGACTATACGCCAGTTCCAACGACTGCATTGGTTAACACCATGAAGCGTATTCGTCATCTTGATGATTCAACTTCAGGTGAAAATGCACAAGACGTTGCCGATGCAATCCGTGACATCGTACAAGACCATGCTGGTGTATTCCGTACTCAAGCATTGCTTGACGAAGGTGTGAAGCAAATTCTTGCTATTGAACCGCGTGTACGCAATATCCACTTAAAAGACAAATCTAAAGTATTTAACACAGCACGTGTTGAAGCGCTAGAAGTTGAAAACTTATACGAAGTCGCTAAAGCAACATTAATCTCTGCTGCAGCTCGTAAAGAATGTCGTGGTGCGCATACAGTGGTTGATTATGAATTGCCTGCGGATCATCCGACATATTCTTATGGTCGTCGTGATGATGAGTGGATGAAACATACTTTGTGGTATTCATCAGACAACCGTCTTGAATACAAACCAGTACGTTACAGACCGTTGACTGTAGACGCTATTGAACCTAAACCGCGTACATTCTAATTAGGAGAATAAAGATGAGTAGAGGCACTCGTACTTTCGAAATCTACCGCTATGATCCTGATAAGGATAAAGCACCGTACATGCAAACTTTTAAACTTGAATTGACTGATAAGCACCGTATGTTGCTTGATGCGCTTCTTGCTTTAAAAGTACAGGATGAATCATTAACATTCCGTCGTTCATGCCGTGAAGGTATTTGTGGTTCGGATGGTGTGAATATTAATGGTAAAAATGGTTTGGCTTGTTTGTGGAATTTGAACGATTTACCTGAAAAAATCGTGATTCGTCCACTCCCGGGTTTGCCAGTGGTTAAAGATTTGGTTGTTGATATGAACCAATTCTATACTCAGTATGACAAAATCCAACCATTCCTAATCAACAACCAGCCATCTCCTCCAAAAGAGCGCTTACAGTCTCCTGAAGAGCGTGAGCATTTGAATGGTTTGTATGAATGTATTCTTTGTGCATGTTGTTCAACTGCATGCCCATCATTCTGGTGGAACCCTGATAAATTCTTGGGCCCTTCAGCATTGTTGAATGCATATCGTTTTATCATCGATTCACGTGATACAGCAACTCAAGACCGTTTATCACGTCTTGATGACCCGTTCTCGTTGTTCCGTTGTAAAGGGATTATGAACTGTGTATCAGTTTGTCCTAAAGGTCTAAATCCAACTAAAGCAATCGGTCACATCCGTAATATGTTGTTAGATCAAGCGGGCTAATCTGCATCAGTTAAAAAAAGCACACCAGATGGTGTGCTTTTTTTATGCTTTTAATATTATTGTGATTGATGCTGTTGTATAAAAAAGATACATGTGAAAATACTTATGCTGAAGTAGGTTTTTTTTGAGTGTTTATTTGAAGGGCTTAAAATTAAAGCTAAAACTGACTAAAAACCCATTTAATTGTTGTGAAGTTGTTCGAATCGGCAATTAAGGCGTTAATCTTGAGCCTGAATCTGCAAAGTTGCTGTTAAAATGTTACCATATAACGTAAATGAAGAGAGCGGGTTTAAATATTGTGCTCTCTTTTGTTATCTGTGATTTGGTGGTGTAGGACTATGGTCTACATTGAATCTAATTATTAGATAAAGCACCATATATTAGATGGAAATAATGGTTATGTATTTCGCAAGCTTATGAGAGGTATGTGTCAAAAAAATTAATTGTAACTAGAGAACATGTTAGGATTTAACACCAAACTATATGTGAAAAAAGTACTTCGTTTAGGGATGTTTTTTCAACGTTTTGGATTGTGTGTAGGGTTTATCAATAGATATAAATCGCTTTAGAAAAATTAAGCCATGTGCTTATTTTTTCTAAGTCGATTTGCAAAAAATTGCTCGATTTTGGTCGAGTATTTTAATGAGTGATGATGCCGCTGAGGGGCGTTATGATTCATTGTTCACATTGGGTTATTCCTGATGTAGTGATAACGCCCCATGGCTTATGCCTTGTGGGGGATTAATGTCATATTACCAATTTGACATTATTAATCATGGGGTAGCTTAAAAAGCATCCTGAAATGTTTTTGCAATAGGAAATGGGTCCACAAATGCAAGAAGTTGCTGACGCACTGCGTCTTGACACTGAACTTTCCGCTGACAGTGCAGCGTATATTGAAGAACTTTATGAACATTATTTGACGTCACCAGATTCTGTAGGATCGGACTGGCGCGAATATTTCGATAAATTCCCTAAAGGTGATCAACCACATAGCAATGTACGTGAGCAATTCCTTTTATTAGGTCGCAATTCAAGTCGCGTTCAACCTGTTGTTCAAAGTGCTATAAGTTCTGAACATGAGCGTCGTCAAATTGGCGTAGTACAGCTCATTGCTGCTTATCGTAATCGTGGTCATCAAAAAGCAAAATTAGATCCTTTAGGTTTGGCTAAACGTGAAGATGTTCCAGATTTAGATCTTGCTTCACATGGCTTAACGAAATCAGATTTAGATACAGTCTTTAATGCAGGTAACCTTGCCCTAGGTAAGTCTGAAGCGACTTTAGGCGAAATGGTTAACGCAATGGAAGCAACATATTGTGCTTCTATTGGTGTTGAATACATGCATATTGTTGATACCAAAGAAAAACGCTGGATTCAACAGCGTCTTGAAGGTGCTAAAGGTCAATTTGGCTTTACTGCTGATCAGAAAAAGCATGTTTTAGAACGTCTAACCGCTGCTGAAGGCCTAGAAAAATTCCTAGGCAATAAATATGTTGGTGCTAAACGTTTTGGTGTTGAAGGCGGTGAGTCTTTCATTCCAATGGTGAACGAACTGATTCAACGTGCAGGTGCTGTGGGTTGTAAAGAAGTCGTGATTGGTATGCCACACCGTGGGCGTTTAAACTTACTTGTGAACATCATGGGTAAAAACCCTGCTGATTTATTTGGTGAGTTTGAAGGTAAATCTATTCACAAGAAAGGTTCTGGTGACGTTAAGTATCACCAAGGTTTCTCTTCAAATGTGATGACACCAGGTGGTGAAGTTCACTTGGCATTGGCATTTAACCCATCGCATTTAGAAATCGTTGGACCTGTAGTTGAGGGTTCTGTGCGTGCGCGCCAAGTCCGTCGTAAAGACATTGGTGGCGATGACGTATTGCCAGTGATCGTTCATGGTGATGCGGCATTTGCAGGTCAAGGTGTCAACCAAGAAACCTTCCAAATGTCACAAACGCGTGGTTATACCGTTGGTGGTACAGTTCATATTGTGGTGAACAACCAAGTTGGTTTTACTACATCTGACCCACGTGATGCACGTTCTACCGAATACTGTACCGATATCGCGAAAATGATTCAGGCACCGATCTTCCATGTCAATGGTGATGATCCTGAGTCTGTATTGTTTGTTGCGCAATTGGCACATGATTTCCGTCATACATTCCGTAAGGATGTTGTGATTGATATGTTCTGCTACCGTCGTCGTGGTCATAACGAAGCGGATGAGCCAGCTGCAACTCAACCGATGATGTATCAAGTGATTAACAAAAAAGCGACCACACGTACGCTTTATGCGGATCAATTGGTGCAACAAAATGTATTAGATCGTGCAGCAGCAGATCAAATGGTAGAAGACTACCGTGCAGATTTAGAAGCGGGCAAACACGTTGCCAATGCATTGGTACTTGAACCAAACGAAAAAATGTTTGTCGATTGGACGCCTTATTTGGGTCACGATTACACAGATATTTGGGATACCACTTTCCCAATCGAGCGTTTGAAAGAGCTTGGCGCGAAAATGCGCGAGCTTCCTGAAGGCTTCGTGATGCAACGTCAGGTGTCTAAAGTGATTGATGATCGCTTTAAAATGCAAACGGGTGAAATGCCGTTAAACTGGGGTGCCGCTGAAACTTTAGCTTATGCGACTGTTTTGGATGAAGGCTACTTATTCCGTTTAACCGGTGAAGACGTTGGTCGTGGTACATTCTCGCATCGTCATGCAAAATTGCATAACCAAGTGGATGGTTCAACTTATATTCCACTATGTAATTTGAAAGAAAACCAACCACGTACTGCAATTTATGACTCATTATTGTCAGAAATGGCGGTGTTGGCATTTGAATACGGTTATTCAACGACTTTACCGAAAAGCTTGATTATTTGGGAAGCACAATTCGGTGACTTCGCAAACTGTGCGCAAGTGGTTATTGACCAATTTATCGCTTCTGGTGAAACCAAGTGGGAACGTGTTTGTGGTTTAACATTATTGCTTCCACACGGTTTTGAAGGTCAAGGTCCAGAGCATTCATCTGCACGTTTAGAGCGTTTCTTACAGCTTTGTGCTGAAGACAACATGCAAGTGATTACACCGACAACGCCTGCGCAGATTTTCCATGCGATGCGTCGTCAAGCAATTCGTCCAATTCGTAAACCAATGATCGTGACTTCACCGAAGTCATTGCTTCGTCATAAACTTGCAACCTCTACTTTAGAAGAGCTTGCAACTGGCACATTCCAGACTGTGATTGATGAAGTGGATCAAATCAACAAAGCAGACGTAACGCGTCTGGTACTTTGTGGTGGTAAAGTTTACTACGACTTACTTGAAAAACGTCGTGCAGAAGAACTAAATAACACTGCAATCGTTCGTATTGAACAATTGTATCCGTACCCAGAACAACGTATTGCTGAAGTATTTGCTTCTTATCCGAATGTAAAAGAAATCGTTTGGACGCAAGAAGAACCGAAAAACCAAGGTGCTTGGTTATTCATCGCACCTCGTTTATATGATGACGTGATGAAAATGGGTAAACAAGTTCATATTAGTTATGCAGGCCGTCCAGCTTCTGCTGCGCCAGCTTGTGGTTCACCATACTTACATGCAAAACAACAAGCTCAGCTCGTCAATGACGCACTTGCGATCGTAGCTGAACAATCAGGAGATTCTAAATAATGGCAACCGAAATTAAAGCACCGGTATTCCCAGAGTCAGTTGCTGACGGAACAATTGCAACTTGGCACAAACAACCAGGTGAAGCCGTATCACGTGATGAAGTCATCTGTGATATTGAAACTGATAAAGTTGTTTTGGAAGTTGTTGCTCCTGCTGATGGTACGATTGTTACAATCATTAAAGGTGAAGGCGATACAGTTCTATCAAACGAAGTGATTGCTCAGTTTGAAGAAGGTGCTGTTTCTGGCGCTGCGCAAACTCAAGCCGTTCAAGGAAACGTTGAACAAGCTGCATCTCAAACTGAAGCGGGTGCTGCACCTGTGGTTGAACGTGCTCAACAAGTTTCTGATCAAGCACCTGCGGTACGTAAAGCGTTAACTGAAACTGGCATTGCTGCTGGTGATGTTGCGGGTACTGGTCGTGGTGGTCGCATCACTAAAGAAGATGTTGCAAATCATCAAACTAAGCCAGCTGCGGCTGCGGTTGCACCGTTAAGTGTAGCGATTGGCGAACGTATAGAAAAACGCGTTCCGATGACGCGTCTTCGTAAACGTGTTGCTGAACGTCTTCTTGCTGCAACGCAAGAAACTGCAATGTTGACGACGTTTAATGAAGTGAACATGAAACCAATCATGGATATGCGTAACCAATATAAAGATGCGTTTGAAAAGCGTCATGGTGCACGTCTTGGCTTTATGTCATTCTTCGTGAAAGCTGCAACTGAAGCGCTTAAACGCTACCCAGCAGTGAATGCATCGATTGATGGTGATGATATTGTTTATCATGGTTATTATGACATCGGTGTTGCCGTTTCATCTGAACGTGGTTTAGTGGTTCCTGTATTACGTGATACAGACCGTATGAATTATGCAGAAGTTGAAAATGGTATCCGTGCATACGCTGGTAAAGCGCGTGATGGTAAATTGGGTATTGAAGACATGACTGGCGGTACGTTCACTATTACTAATGGTGGTACTTTTGGTTCATTGTTATCTACTCCGATCTTGAATACACCACAAACTGCGATTTTGGGTATGCATAAAATCCAAGAGCGTCCAATGGCGGTAAATGGTCAAGTCGAAATCTTACCAATGATGTATTTAGCACTTTCTTATGACCACCGTTTAATTGATGGTAAAGAAGCAGTAGGTTTCCTTGTAACAATCAAAGAATTGTTAGAAGAACCAGCTAGACTTATCCTTGATCTTTAATACTTACCATTACAAACCAATCTAAGACAGGGCGATCCTCTGTCTTAGAGCTTGGAGATAAAAATGTCTCAACAGTTCGATTTAGTCGTTATTGGCGGTGGACCAGGTGGTTATGAAGCAGCAATTCGTGCGGCTCAACTTGGTTTTAAAGTTGCTTGTATCGAAAAACGCATTCATAAAGGCAAACCATCTTTAGGTGGTACATGCTTAAACGTGGGTTGTATCCCATCGAAAGCGTTGCTTGACTCTTCACATCGTTATGAAGATACAGTGCATCACCTAGATGATCACGGTATTACCACAGGTGACGTGAAGTTTGATCTTGCAAAATTACTTGCACGTAAAGACAAAATTGTTGACCAACTTACCATGGGTATTGATGGCCTTCTAAAAGGTAACGGTATCGAGTGGTTAAAAGGTACAGGTAAATTACTTGCAGGTAAAAAAGTAGAATTTGTATCTCACGAAGGTGAAACTCAAGTTTTAGAGCCTAAGTACGTGATTCTTGCAACGGGTTCTGTGCCAATTAACATTCCATCAGCACCAGTTGATCAAAACATCATTGTTGACTCAACTGGCGCACTAGAATTCCAAGAAGTACCTAAGCGTTTAGGTGTGATTGGTGCAGGCGTGATTGGTCTAGAGCTTGGTTCTGTTTGGCGTCGTTTGGGTGCTGAAGTTGTTGTATTTGAAGCAATGGATGCATTCTTACCAATGGCTGATAAAGCTTTGGCAAAAGACTACCAAAAACTGTTGACTAAGCAAGGTATGGATATTCGTGTTGGCGCGAAAGTTGCTGGTACAGAAGTCAATGGTTCAGAAGTTACTGTTCAGTACACCCAAGGTGGCGAAGACAAAACTCAAGTATTTGATAAGTTGATCGTTTGTGTCGGCCGTCGTGCCTATGCAGAAGGCTTATTGGCTGATGATTGCGGCATTAAACTGACTGAACGTGGTTTGGTTGAAGTTAACGATTGGTGTGCAACTTCTGTTGAAGGTGTATATGCAATTGGTGACTTGGTACGTGGTCCAATGCTTGCACATAAAGCAATGGAAGAAGGCGTAATGGCTGTTGAACGTATTCACGGTCATGCAGCTCAAGTGAACTATGACACGATCATTTCTGTGATCTACACACACCCAGAAGCGGCGTGGGTCGGTTTAACAGAACAGCAAGCTATCGAGAAAGGCCATGAAGTTAAAACGGGTCAATTCGGTTTCGCTGCAAACGGCCGTGCAATGGCTGCTGGTGAAAATGCTGGTTTCGTGAAGTTTGTTGCTGATGCGAAAACAGATCGTTTACTGGGTATGCACGTGATTGGACCTGCTGCGTCTGATATCGTACACCAAGGTATGATTGCACTTGAGTTTGTATCTTCTGTTGAAGACTTACAATTGATGACTTTCGGTCACCCAACATTCTCTGAAGTGGTGCACGAAGCTGCACTTGCAGTGGATGGACGTGCGATTCACGCGATTCAGCGTAAACGTAAATAAGATTCAAAAAAGAGCGACTTAGGTCGCTCTTTTTACATTTGGTGGTTGTTTTTATTGGAACAATCATCTAAAAATAAAGATAAGAAAGATTTTAAAAAATGCCAGTACTGCTTTGACGGATGTCTGGGTATTGGTGGTTCATAACAAAGCGAAGAAGTAATAAAAGGTTATTCAATGAATTTACATGAGTATCAAGCAAAAGCGTTATTAAAAAAATATGGTATGCCAGTTCAAGAAGGTGTACTCGCAACAAATGCAGAAGAAGCTGTAAAAGCTTTTGAGCAACTCGGTGGTAAATTTGCGGTCATGAAAGCCCAAGTACATGCCGGTGGTCGAGGTAAAGCGGGCGGTGTAAAAGTGGTGAAGTCGGCTTCAGAAGCTGCTGATTATGCCAATCAAATTATTGGTACACGTTTAGTGACCTATCAAACCGATGCCAATGGCCAACCTGTAAATAGTATTCTTGTTTGTGAAGATGTTTATCCAGTTGAACGCGAACTTTATTTGGGTGCAGTGGTTGATCGTTCCAGTCGTCGAGTCACATTTATGGCATCTACGGAAGGTGGTGTCGAAATTGAAAAAGTCGCTGAAGAAACGCCTGAAAAAATTATTAAAGTTGAAGTGGACCCTTTGGTGGGGTTGTTACCATTTCAAGCACGTGAAGTCGCTTTTGCACTGAATTTAAAACATGGACAAATCAATCAATTTGTTCAAGTGATGACTGCGGCTTATGCGGCATTTATTGAAAATGATTTTGCTTTGTTTGAAATTAACCCATTATCTGTACGTGAAAATGGTGACATTTTGTGTGTCGATGCCAAAGTGGGGATCGACTCGAATGCATTGTATGGTTTACCGGCGATTGCCGCGCTACGTGATAAATCGCAAGAAAATGAGCGTGAGCTGAAAGCATCTGAGTTTGATCTGAACTATGTAGCGCTTGAAGGCAATATTGGTTGTATGGTCAATGGTGCGGGTTTGGCGATGGCGACCATGGATATCATTAAATTGTATGGTGGTCAGCCTGCAAATTTCCTTGATGTGGGGGGAGGCGCAACCAAAGAGCGTGTGATTGAAGCCTTTAAAATTATTTTATCAGATACATCTGTTCAAGCTGTTTTGATTAATATTTTTGGTGGAATTGTACGTTGTGACATGATTGCTGAAGCAATTATTGCAGCGGTTCAAGAAGTAAATGTCACTGTACCTGTAGTGGTTCGCTTAGAAGGCAACAATGCAGAGTTAGGTGCAAAATTACTGGATGAATCGGGTTTGAAATTGATTTCTGCGAATGGGCTTGCTGATGCCGCAGAAAAAGTTGTTGCTGCAGTGAAAGCGTAAGGAGTATCAATCATGAGCGTATTAGTAAATAAAAACACCAAAGTATTGGTACAGGGCTTTACCGGTAAAAATGGTACTTTTCATTCAGGACAAGCACTCGATTACGGGACAAAAGTGGTTGGTGGTGTAACACCAGGCAAAGGTGGTCAGGTTCATTTAGATCTTCCTGTGTTTAATACCATGAAAGAAGCCGTTAATTCGACTGGTGCGGATGCTTCCGTGATTTATGTTCCTGCACCATTTGTGTTGGATTCTATTGTGGAAGCAGTGGATTCAGGTGTTGAATTGATTGTCGTGATTACTGAAGGCGTACCGACTTTAGATATGCTTAAAGCAAAACGCTACCTTGAAACATATGGTAATAACGTGCGCTTAATTGGGCCAAACTGTCCGGGGATTATCACCCCAGGTGAATGTAAAATCGGCATTATGCCGGGACATATTCATCAGGCAGGTAAAATCGGGATTATCTCGCGTTCAGGGACATTGACTTATGAAGCTGTGGCTCAAACCACCAAACTTGGTTTAGGTCAGTCAACGTGTATTGGTATTGGTGGGGATCCAATTCCAGGTATGAATCAAATTGATTGCCTGAAATTATTCCAAGAAGATCCACAAACCGAAGCCATTATTATGATTGGTGAAATTGGTGGTACTGCGGAAGAAGAAGCTGCGGAATATATTCAATCCAATGTGACTAAACCTGTTGTGGGTTATATTGCAGGTGTGACTGCTCCTAAAGGGAAGCGTATGGGGCATGCGGGTGCCATTATTTCAGGTGGTAAAGGAACTGCGGAAGAGAAATTTGCGGCCTTTGAAAAAGCGGGTATGGCTTATACGCGTAGTCCAGCAGAACTGGGTTCGACCATGTATGCAGTACTGAAGGAAAAAGGTTTGCTTTAATAATTCAAGAAGTAATAAAAAACCCTCAATGAATTGAGGGTTTTTTATTACTTGATATTTATGGTACGACAGCGCAATAGCTGATGATGAAATTTAAAATGATCAGTAATAATGAGAGATAAATAATCTTTTAACTTGGGCATTAAAGCGACCAACGTACAAGAACATGGTTAAATTATCAATAAAATGCTTTATGAAAAAGTATAGCATTAGAAAAAGAAAGATATTTTTCACTTTTAAATTAATGTGACATATATCATGTTGGTTAATAAAAATACAAAACTAAACATGAAAAATGGTTGATGTTATTAGGTTTGAGCGTATTGTTTATAAGGGAATACAACAATTAATAACAATGAATTAAGAGTACTTTAACTATGAATAAGATGAATTCTAAATTAAATATACTTACTCTATCCTGTGGAACTTTACTGTTTTCTACATTGTTGCATGCAGAATTGTTATATAAGGACTCTGCCCCGCAACGTGAAGAAATAGTAAGTTTAATTAAGCAAGGGCAAGTGGATGTGGGTTTGCAAAAACTTAGACAATTACTCATGCAGCAACCCGATGATCAGAAATTGATTGCTGATTTTGTTGTAATCGCCTATGAAAATAAAAAATTTGTAGAATCTGATGTTAAATACTTAAATGGCATACAAACTGCACAATTTCCAGAATACGGAAAAGTTAATGTTATTAAAGCATTACGAGATTTGAAAAGATTTGAATTAGCAGAACAATGGGCAAAAAAATTCGCCGAGACCGATCAAAATCAAATGTGGGGGGTGTGGATCGGGGTATTACAGGCAGAAGCAGGAAAAACCCTTGAATCGAAAAAAACTTTGGCTCCGCTTGATATCAACTATATTGACCCTGACTATTTAGCACAACTTGCTTATGCCTATCGCATGTTAGATATGCCGATTGAAGCATTGAATGCCGCTAGCCTAGCCGTTGAAAAAAATCCCAATAGCAGTACGCAAGAACAGTATGTATTGGCACTTATGGCAAATGCTGATTATGCTAAGGCTGAAAAATATATTCAAGATAATGAAGTACTCAGAAAACAGCCTCAACTTAGAGCGAGTGCCAAGATTAGTGAATTCACCCAACGTATTCAAAATGCAGTACAGTATTACAAAGTTTTAACTTATCGTGATCGTGGAAATATTGCGTATAAACAACTTAATCAAGTTCTAGCTGATATGGCGAAGTTTGAATCACAATTGCCTAATGATCAAAATATTAGACGTCAATTCTACTATGAATATATATATGCTTTAAATGAGCGAAATTTGTCTGGAAAAGTACTTGAGCAAATTCCAAAAATTGGCATACCGATCGAGCGAATGCCTGCCTATGTACGTCAATCGATTGCGGATGCCTACTTAAAAGATCGACAACCTAAATTGGCTGAAGCACTCTATAAAAATTTGTTGAAGGAAAAGAACTATCAAACCTATGAAATTTATTCTGGCTTGTATTACGCCTTAATTGAACAAGAAAAGTATAAAGAAGCGAATCAATTGATTTTAGCTATGGATAAAATATTGCCCACTTTTCAATATAGTAATGCCAAAGGGGTTGATAAAGTTACCCATGATGATCGTATTGAATATATAGCCTTGGTGGGTCTCAATTATGTTTATCGCCATGAGTATGCCAAAGCTGAAGCGTATTTTGAAGATTTGGTTGCAAAAGCGCCAAATAATATCATTTATCAAAATCACCTTGCAGAAGTACAACGCTGGCGTGAACAACCACAGCGTTCCGAAGAAACCTTGGCACTGTGGGATGGTGTTGAACCCGTTGATCAGGCTATACGAATCAATAACTTACAGAATATGCAGGCCTTAGGTCATATTCCAGAATGGCGTAAGCTGAATGCTTATCTCATGGAAGCGATGCCGGGGGATTCGGGTGTTGTAAAGAGTAAAAAAGAACTTGATGATCGTGATCGTGCATCGATTGAGCATATGAGTACTTTTTCAAAAAGTGACTCTGATAATACAGCTTTGCTCAATCGCTTAAAAGGAAGTCGTGAACAGGACAACTTGACCCGTATTAATAGCCCATGGTTTTACGATACTTTGCGTACTTATGTCGATCATAGTATTCGTTCGGCTGATTATACTGAGGGTAAAATTGACGATCAACGCGTAGGACTAGGTCTGGAATGGGAGTCGCATCGTAAAGCTGCAAATATTCTACTGTCTCAAAGTCTAGATGGGGCTAATGATCGTTTTGGGGTTGAACTTAATTGGTCGCAATGGTTGGGTGATCATTTGCAGTATGTTTTAGGCTTCAATAGTCAGGCAGATATCCCATTACAAGCGATCAAAAAAGGCAATGAGGGGAAATCTTATACTGTTGGGTTGAACTTGCAAAAAAATGAATCTCAAGAAGCAGGGGCAGCATATCAATTAACAGATATTGATGACGGTAACACACGTCATGAAATTACAGGTTACGTTAAACAACGAATTTTTGCGGCACCCCATAATATTACCAGTGCCACTTTAGGGGGCTATTACGGTCACAATGATAATGTACCGGTCGATTATTTTAATCCTAAAGAAAGTTATAGTGTCGAACTGGGTTTACAACATGACTGGATCACTTGGCGTAGACATGACAGAAATTTCACACAACATTTTGAAGCAACTATAGGCACTTTTAGACAAACATCATTTGCCTCAGAAATGATTTATAACGTTTTTTATCAACATGATTGGCAACTTTCTCGAACTTGGAATTTGAACTATGGCATAGGGTGGGGAACACATCCGTATGATGGGGAGGATGAAAAAAGAACTTATGCAACTCTTGGCTTTAAGGGGAATTTCTAATGAAAAAAATTGCAAAAAGTTTATTTTCTTCAATTTTAACAATAGTTTTGGTGGTTCCTGCCGTTAGTTTGGCTCAGAATGTGACAAAAACTGCACCTGAGATATCAGATAATTTATTTGTCACACTCACTTTTCATGATGTGAGAGATGATGTTGCAAGAACAGGGGATCGAGATCTCTATGCAATTAGTACAAAAAATTTAGCACAATATTTTGCATGGATTCAGCAAGAAGGTTGGCATCCTATTCGTTTAGAAGATGTGTGGCAAGCTCGTCAAAAGAAAAAACCGTTGCCAGCTAAATCGGTATTATTGACTTTTGATGATGGAGCATTAAGCAGCTATACCCGAGTTTTTCCTTTGTTGAAACAGTATGATTTTCCAGCGGTATTTGCGATTCCAACCAGTTGGATTAATGGTAATACTAAAGATGCCGAGCAAGCTTATGGTCAACATAATCTGATGAATTGGGATCAGATGCGTGAAATGCAACAGTCGGGTTTAGCCGAGTTTGTTTCACACTCAGACAACCTGCATAAGGGTATTGTAGCTAATCCACAAAATAGTATGCAGCCTGCTGCAATTACACGTGAATATTCACCAATGTTTTCTAATTATGAGTCTGATCAAGCCTATTCTGATCGCGTATTTTCAGACTTAAAACAGTCGAAGGAAACTTTAGATTCTGAACTGGCTATTAATAGCTTAGCTATTTTCTGGCCTTATGGGGCTGTGACCAAGGAAAGTGAAGAAATTGCGGCAAAAGCGGGATTGCCCATGTCCTTTAGTTTAGGCAGTATGTCGACCTTGGCAGACTCGGGGGCAACTTATCAACGTGGTCTGATTATGAACAATCCATCGCCTGAAATGATTCATGAGGAAATGATGGATTTTTTGACTTTTGCACGTGCTGACCATAAGCAACGCAAAAGTTTTATTCGTTTCGATTTGGCAGAAATGCTGAGTCCAAACAATCAAGTTTTTGATCAGAAATTAGGGAAATTTTTAAATCAAATCAATTCATTAAGCAGCAATACAATTTTATTGCAAACAGTGGCTGATCAAAATGGTGATGGAAAAATAGATACTGCTTATTTTCCAAACCAGCAATTGAAAATGAGTCAAGATTTGCTCAATCGTACTGTTTGGCAAGCGCGTACCCGAATTAATAATCGTGTATATGCGGAGTTACCAGTGAGTTTAGAAACAAAACAAGGGTTAAATCTTGCGGAGTTAACAGCTGATTTGGTCAAAAACAATTCTTCAATTGAAGGGTTAATGATAGAAACAGGTGATGAGTTTTCATGTGCTATTGAAAATAAAACATGGGATGCAGCTTGTAGCCAGAAAATTAATCAAGTTTTTAAAATTAAAGAGCGTACCAAAGAACAGGCAAAATATTATACGAATATCAGTAATAACTATCAAACTGCATTAAAAATGACTTTGAAAGATAAGCATATAGAGGGTTTAAAACCGTTACTTGAACATAGTTTAAATTATAGTGATTATCTATATCTTGATTTTGACCCAGTAAGTCAGCCTGAAATATTTAAAGCTGTACAAAAACAGTTGGAAAAGTTAAATGATCAACAAAAGCAACGTTTGATTTTCAGTTTTACCATTGATCCAAATGCATCAAAAAGAGAGTGGAAACGCTATCAACGCGATTATCAAGTGTTGAAAAAGTTAGCGATACAAAAAATTGGGATTAATAATTACCAATTGGCACAAGGACAGCGTGTTCAGGAAAACCTTTATAGAGAGTTAAGCTCGAATAATAGTCCATTAACTTATCTTAATCCTTATGAACAAGCTAATGTTAAGGAGAGAAAATAATGGAAAATTTAAATCTACTGCAATTTAGCGATTTCTATTTTGGCTTTGCTTTCTTCTACCCGCTATTTATGGCTTGGCTGTGGATTGCCGGTGGAATTTGGTTTTATTTAAAACATGAACGTAAACAACCTGTATTGCCAGAGCCCAGTGAGCATGCTTGCAGCATTATTATTCCTTGTTTTAATGAAGAGGCGCAGGTTAGAGATACGATTAAATTTGCGATGCAAACCCAGTATCCAAATTTTGAGGTTATTGCAGTCAATGATGGCAGTAAAGATGGAACTGCTGAAATTTTAGATGAACTTTTATTGCAATATCCAAAGCTTCGAGTGGTTCATTTGGCTGAAAATCAAGGTAAGGCTTATGCCTTACGTGCCGGAGCGATGGTCAGTCGAAATGAATATTTGATTTGTATTGATGGTGATGCTTTGTTACATCCATATGCTGTGTTATGGATGATGCACCATTTAACCCGTTATCCCCGAGTTGGAGCTGTGACGGGTAATCCACGTATTGTGAACAGATCTAGTATTTTAGGTAAAATTCAGGTGGGTGAGTTTTCATCTATTATTGGGTTGATTAAACGTGCACAACGAACCTATGGGCGTATTTTTACCATATCAGGAGCAATCGCGGGTTTTCGTAAAACGGCATTAGACCGCATTGGTTATTGGCGTGACGATATGATCACGGAAGATATTGATGTGTCGTGGCGTTTGCAGTTTGATCATTGGGATCTGCAATATGTACCCAGAGCACTGTGTTATATCTATATGCCAGAAACATTAAATGGGCTGTGGAAGCAACGTTTACGCTGGGCCCAAGGTGGGGTTGAAGTTTTGTTTGCTTATCTTCCACGTTTATTTAAATGGAATTTACGCCGTATGTGGCCGATTGCACTAGAGTCTGTGATTAGTGTGCTTTGGGCATATGCCATGACTGGAATTATTATCTTATATTTATATGGTCTGTTTTTCTCTTTACCAGGAGAATGGGCAATTCAATCGCTCTTTCCTCAATGGTATGGCGTTATTCTAGGTGTAACGTGTCTGATCCAATTCTTTGTTAGTTTGTGTATTGATAAGCCTTATGATAAAGACCGAATCTTCAGGAACTATTTTTGGGTGATTTGGTATCCTTTATTCTTCTGGATTCTCACTATGCTAACCACTGTTATCGCATTGCCAAAAACAATTTTTAAAACTCAAAAACGTGCGCGATGGGTCAGCCCAGACCGTGGATTTCGAGGAGAGCCAGAAAATGACTAATATAAAAGAATCTTTTCTTATTCAAGATGAATCCAAACTAGAACTCCCAGAATATATTGACCGACCTGAATATGTGCGAAATAAGAGCGTAGGCTACAGTTTACAAATTGCGGGTTGGTTTGTTTTTATGTGGTTGTTCATGCCGCTAATCACGGTGTTTTTTTGGTGGTTTGAAGGTAAAACAATTTATCAGCAAATGGTGATACAAGCAGAACCAAATAGTCAGTTAAGCCTATTAAATCTTACCGTGATGATTTTACTCTTTATTTGTGTGTTGCTACTTTGGGCAAGCTACAACTGGGTTCGCTTTGTTGGTGATGAACGACGTACTGCTCCAGTAGAAGTGGATGAACAACAGTTGGCAATTAGTTTTAAAGTCAATACAGCCGATATTTTAAATATGCAACAGGCTAAAAACCTGACCCTTTATTATGATGAAAAAGGAATGCTTGAATTTTTTGAGGCTAATCATCAGTTAAAAAAGCGGATTTCAGCTTAGATGGCTGAGGGTGTTCATTAACAAAATCATCGGGGTAATAACCAATATGTTTTACCCCATGCTTTTCTAAAAACTGGATGGTCTCGGTAATTTCTTGAGTTGAAATTTTTTGATTATTGATCCAATTCACGGCTTGAAGTTCAAAGATGGTACGATCCAAGTTCGGGTCGTATTTTTTACTTTGTTGAATTAAGTCCAAATAGAATTGTTGATGATCATCTGCCTCTTCCATATAGGGCATCGCCATGATGGCATTGTAGTCATAGTATTGATAGGTGCTAGGCATAGACTGGCTAAACCAATTTTCACTTTCAGGATTCAATACCACAGGTGCATACATATTTCGTGCCGTGAGTATATTGGGTTGTTGTTGTTTAATAATTTTACTAATGCCTTCCGCAAATTGATCTAAATAGGCTGTTTTGAATTTTGCTAATTGTGATGGTTTAGGATGCTTCGATTGTTTTAATAACTGGTCAGCATTAAAGCCCCAAGATTGGTACATCTTTTTGGCTATGTTGGAAGAGTCTTCATAATCACTGAGGGTAACGTCATCATGATAGAGTACCCCATCGACTGAATTTGATTGCATGAAATCTAAATAAATTTCTGAGACATATTTAAGATTTTGTGGATCAAATGGTGATACTCGAATATAGCCTTGCTTTCCGCCAGCGCTGTGTGAAACATAGGAAAGCTTGTAGCGTTTAGGAAACTCCCAAGCCATTAAGGGCAGCCATGCATAAATATGTTTAACCTGCGTTGTGCTACGAATTTGGCTGACAAGCGTGGGAAATAGATTGTCTCTTAATGGGATGTGTCTATTTTTAAAGTAAACTTGATCTGCTGACCCATTAGCATCAGGATCAGCAAAAGCTTGTAAAAAAATGGTATTGGGTTGAATCATGTTTATGCGTTTCAATAACGCTTGAATATTCTGTCGTTGTTGTTGTTTGTCTTCATCATATACATAGTCAATGTCGATATGCATAATTCGCATTTGATCAATTTTACTTGTTTTCTTTACAGTCGCCGTGGTTTTAGAGGCTGTATATTGTTGAACAATATCATTGATAGGGTGGTGTTGAATTTCAGCTAAACCAGCTGATGTCGATAAAGGAAAATAACCTAAACTCAAATAAAGACAATGAGTAAAACGATTTTTGTATAAATTTTTAAAATTAATCATTTTGAATAGTACTCTTTTTAGTAAATGATGGATTTGTAATGCTTATTTCGTGATCTAAAACAAAAAGTTGGAAAGTGGCTTTTGGGTATTCAAATTATTGTTTATAAAAAGTTATTTTGTTTGAAGTAAATCTTGAATAATCAGTTTTTTCATTTTAAATAATGCAGTGAGTGCATGAGGATTGTTTGTTAAAATTTCCCATAAATTTTGCGGGACAATTTGCCAACTGACACCAAATTGATCTTTACACCAACTACACTGGTCTTCAGTACCATGTAAGGTGATGGCATTCCAGTAATAGTCAATTTCAGCTTGATCTTTGCATTCAATCACTAAGGATACAGCTTCACTAAATTCGAAATTTTGTTGAATGCCACTGTCCATGGCCATCAAGGTCAGGTCGTTGGCTGTAAATTGAGCATGTTTTACTTGTCCAATATATTCTCCCTCGCTATATTTTAGAACACCTTGAAATTGAAAGTGCTTAAATAGAGTTTGATAGAAATTCAATGCTGTTAAGCATTGTCCTTGATATGAACCGCAATACATAAGTGTCGGGACAATTTTTTGCTGATTGACATCCGATAATTGACCTAAATAGAGTTGCCAGTTAAAACCATGTTGGTCTTGTAACCAACCATAATAATTACTCCAAGGATATAGACCCAGCTCCATTCGTGCGAAGCCACCATCAATCAATTGTTTCCAATATTCATCAATTTCAGTTCGACTTTCACAAATTACCATAAAAGAAATAGAAGGGTTAGGGGTGAAAGGGGGGCCACCATTAATGCCCATAAATGGAACACCTGCGAATTGTACTTTTAGTGCAGTGTCATGTTCTTGTATGATTTGGCTGTTTGGAAAAATAGAGCAATACCATTCTAATGCAGTTTTAGCATTTTTTTTAAACCGCAAAGCAGGGTAAATAGAGTGAGTCATTATTGTGCTCTATATGTGCAGTATTAGCAGATAATGTAGCTTTTTTTCGAGTTAACTTAAGTAAGTTTACGTGGATTGATTGTATAAAATTTATTCAATTTAAAATAAAAAATGCAGCGTCTAGGCTGCATTTTTGGCTGCTAAAGCCTTACTTTATTGAAGTGGTTTGAGGTTTTAAACTCTGAGTTAAGCCATTGATATCACCCCCTTGAATACCCAGTTCATTCATCAGGCTATCAATCAGTGGCGCTTGAGTACGGTAACGTAATGCACTATTCACCACTTGATCAGATAGGGAAATTTGTCCTTGATCTGAATAACCTTCACTTTGTGCAGTATTGCCACCAATACCGCCTAAACCAGTGACTTGCAAAATCTTAATATCATCAATATTTTCCATAGGTTTAACGCTTTCACGGATAATTTCTGGTAAATATTTCAATAATGCCAAGCGAATCTGCATTTCGACTTGTTCAGAAGACAAGATATTATTGGCTTCATTGACAGCACGTGTACCTTCAGCATCGACTTGGTATTGTTTTTCCATGGCTTGGGCCAAAAGGATTTTTGCATCTGCTTCACCTTTGGCTTTCAGGCGTTCTTTCTCTGCATCTGCTTCAGCAGCGATGCGGATTGCTTCTGCATCGTCAATCGCGGCTTTTTTCCCAGCTTCGGCTGCGACCGTGATTGCAATGGCATCTTTTTCTGCCGCTTGTTTTGCTGCAACCAGTTCAACGGCTTTTTGACGTTCTGCACGTTGCGTTTCACGTACCGTAATGACTTCTTCTTCTGCTTTTACCGCTTCTGCGCGAGCACGGTCGGCAGATGCTTTGGCTTCTGATTCTTCACGAGATTTTTCTGCAATTGCAATGGCACGGATTTGTTCAGCCAATTCAATGGTTTTTTTCTGTTCTACTTCTGCTTGTTGAATAATTTGTGATTTCTGAATGTTTTGACTTTCCACATCACGGGTAGCAGTGATCCGTTTTAAATCGACTTCACGTTCAGCCGCAATACGTGCTTCTTCCGCTTCACGTTTTTTAGCCGCTTCTTGCATGGCAATTTCAGCCAATTGTTCAGCTTTACGAATTGAAATTTCACGCTCTTGTTGCATTTTTGCATATTCTTCTTCACGCAAAATTTGTAAACGTGCTTGTTCTGCTTCTAGGTTTTTGGTTCGAATAGCAAGGTCGGTATCTTGTTCAATATGGTTGCGCTTACGACGACGGTCTTCAATGGTTTCCGTTAATTTGGTTAGACCTTCGGCATCGAAGGCATTTTGTGGGTTGAAATATTTAAATCCTGTTTGATCTAAGCCCGTTAAAGATACGGTTTCCAGTTCTAAACCATTTTTAAAGAGGTCTTCAGAAACCACTTGTTGAACTTTTTGCACGAAATCGACGCGTTTTTCATGGAGTTCTTCCATCGCCATTTCAGCTGCTACGGCTCGCAGTGAGTCAACAAATTTGCCTTCAACGAGATTTTTCAGCTCATTGGGTGACATGGTTTTTTGACCCAAAGTTTGTGCTGCTGTTGCAATAGATTCAGCTGTAGGCTTAACTCGCACATAGAATTCAGCCATTACATCGACACGCATTCGGTCACGTGTAATCAGCGCTTGATCATCTGCGCGGCGAACCTCAAGACGAAGCGTATTCATGTTGACTGGAATTGTTTCGTGAAGCACGGGAAGGACAATGGCACCACCGCCTAAAATGACTTTTTCCCCACCAAAACCTGTACGGACAAAAGAAATTTCTTTACTTGAGCGTTGATAAAGTCGGGCAATAATAATACCAATAATGACCAGTGCGGCAAAAATAATACCTGCAATGACTAAGATGTTGTACAAATTTGAATTTAACATTGTTATCTCAATTATTTTATTGGAAGTTAAAAATTAAAGGGTAATGGCTTGAAAACCGATTTTAGTTTTTTGGGTTAATACAACAGATTGACCTTGGTGAAAAACTTCATTTTGTTCTGGTTCAACCAACACATAGTGCATTTGCCCAAATTGATCTTTGACTTTGGCTTGAGCTGGTGAATTTATTTTGGCTTCACCTAAAATAATCAGCGCTGTGCGCCCAATGAGTTCTTCACTATAAATAGCTGTGGTTTCATCTTGCGGTAAAATTTTCGCCATAACCATGGTGCTATAGCGCACAATAGGCATGCTGAGGAATAAACATGCAGGTGCAATAATCCAAGCACTAAAAAAGTCTGCTGTAAAATGATGAAAAATGCTTTGAAGAATAAAGCCAGTTAAACCATAAATGGTTAAGAAAATAATCAACCAAACAAACAGTGGAACACGTCCCAAATATAACCAATCTAACACTAGGGTAAATAGACTCTGATCAGTATCTATTGCAATTTCGGCATGTTGTGCAGATGTGAAATCATTGGGTAAAAATTGTTCTAAAAAGCTTTGAGAACCACCACCTAATAACAGCAAAATCAGTTCTAAAATGCCGAATAACAGCATGAGGCAAATTGAAATGCTAAAAATGAAATTGGACGGATGAATAAAAAGTTCCCACATTATTTTTTTCTCTGTCTTTATGTTAGTAAGTTATTAAATGTTATTGATTCTTGTTTATAACTAAATCTAACTCAAGATAGCATTCAAGGATACTTTTGTCTAAAGAAATAACATGGTTTTATGATTATTAATATGATGACAGCGGTGACTTTAAGTACATATTTTTAATCAATTATTTTGTTAAAATGAACATAAATTAAAATTTACATCATCAAAAAGACGCTCAGAAAAAATCAAAAGCTAGCGATGACGAACATGCTGTTCTATAGGTGAAATGACTGGGTAGAACAAGCTCATTTTAATATAAACAGGTTTGCATTCGAACCTGCATGTCTAAGGCTTGCTGTACAATAAAGCTTTTTATCCAATTATACTGTTGCCCCATGGAGTTGGTTTTAATCGCGCTATTGAGAAAGTCTAACTTTTCATGGTGAAACAATTGGCTTTCAATGGCATCTTCTAATTGGGCGCTATTTGCCATTAATGGCAGATGGATCAAATAAAATGCTTTGGGATAATTATAAAAAGCATAAAGTAAATTAAAGGCTTTCTGGTCTGCTTTTAAATGCCCAGCGCCAATTTCATAGCTACGGTCTTGATTGCTATGGGTTAAACCAAGCAAAAATTCAAATGTATTGTTCGAAAGTCGTAGACCAAATTGCAGACCAATTTGGTCAGCTGTCAGTTCATGTTGAACAAAATTATTCAGGATTGAACCATCGTCATTTAAGGGTTCTTGTAGTGCCAATAGATGTGAATGATGTTGATAGATAGAGCCTGCCAGTTGTGCATCTTCTAGGCTGGTTTTAACGGTTTCGACAGTACGGTCTAGCGTAAGCATCATTCAACACAACATAAGGTATGGGGGAGCATTTAGATACTGTATGAAATTTTTAAGCTGAATAAAATAGATCTTTTGGATAAGTGAGCGGTCAGCTTATATTTTATACATTCCTGTGCTAAAGTTGTTGTATTCGCTATATTTAAGTAAAATCATAGCGTATTTAAAATTGATCATTAATAAAAACTTATACTTATTATTAGATAAGCTCTATATGATAATTTTGCATATCAATATAATAAAACAAGCAATAGTTCAGATAACTAAATCTTTATAATGAATATATATATTTTAAAAGTGTAATAAGTACACGTTGATCTGAGCTGGTGTTGTCAATGTCCATAAATGAGGAAAGACTTACTCATCTTAAACAGCTTGAAGCTGAGAGTATTCACATTATCCGTGAAGTGGCTGCCGAATTTGAAAATCCGGTCATGTTGTATTCTATTGGTAAAGATTCGGCAGTCATGCTGCATCTTGCGTTAAAAGCATTTTATCCTGCAAAACTTCCATTCCCACTATTGCATGTCGATACAGGCTGGAAGTTCAAAGAGATGATCACATTCCGTGACAACATGGCAAAAACCCATGGTTTCGATTTGATCGTTCATCAAAATAAAGAAGGTAAAGACGCTGGGATCAATCCATTTGATCATGGTAGTTCAAAATATACCGACATCATGAAAACTCAGGGCTTAAAACAAGCACTGGATAAATACGGTTTTGATGCTGCCTTTGGTGGTGCACGTCGTGATGAAGAAAAATCACGTGCTAAAGAGCGTGTTTATTCTTTCCGTGATAGCAAGCATCGTTGGGACCCTAAAAACCAACGTCCTGAACTTTGGAATCTTTACAATGGTAAAGTGAACAAAGGCGAAAGTATTCGTGTGTTCCCATTGTCAAACTGGACTGAGCTTGATATTTGGCAGTACATTTACTTGGAAAGCATTCCACTTGTACCTTTATATTTAGCTGCAGAACGCCCTGTGGTTGAACGTAGCGGTACACTCATCATGGTTGATGATGAGCGTATGCCTTTAAAAGAAGGTGAAGTTCCACAAATGAAATCGGTACGTTTCCGTACTTTAGGGTGTTACCCATTAACGGGTGCGGTTGAGTCAACTGCCAATACCTTACCGGAAATTATTCAAGAAATGCTGCTTGCCACAAGCTCTGAACGTCAAGGTCGTATGATTGACCATGATGAAGCAGGCTCGATGGAAAAGAAAAAGCAAGAAGGCTATTTCTAATTTCCTTAAGAAAGTCCCTCTTTAAAAAGAGGGATTTAGGGAGATTAAAACCGATTTCTAACGAATTTGTGGAGTTTGAGCAATGTCTCATCAATCTGAACTGATTAGCCAAGATATCTTGGCATATTTGAAACAACACGAAAATAAAGACTTATTACGTTTTTTGACTTGCGGTAATGTCGATGATGGTAAATCTACCTTAATTGGTCGTTTACTTTATGATTCAAAATTGATCTATGAAGATCAATTACAAGCCGTGACTCGTGACTCTAAAAAAGTGGGTACGACAGGTGATGCACCTGACTTGGCACTTCTTGTTGATGGTTTGCAAGCAGAACGTGAGCAGGGTATTACCATTGATGTGGCATACCGTTATTTCTCGACTGAAAAACGTAAGTTCATTATTGCCGATACACCGGGGCATGAACAATATACGCGTAACATGGCAACAGGTGCATCTACTTGTGACCTTGCAATTATCCTGATTGATGCGCGCTATGGTGTACAAACGCAAACGCGTCGTCACACTTATATTGCAAGCTTGTTGGGTATTAAGAATATTGTTGTTGCGATCAACAAAATGGACTTGGTGGAATTCTCTGAAACACGTTTCAATGAAATTCAAACTGAATATGCAGGTTTTGTTGCTCAATTGGGCGACCGTAAGCCAAGCAACATCATCTTTACGCCAATTTCTGCATTGAATGGCGATAACGTGGTGAATGTTTCGGAACACACACCGTGGTACAAAGGCGAAACCTTAATGGGTACGCTTGAGTCGGTACAAATTAACCGTGATACCGTGAAACGTGATTTCCGTTTCCCTGTGCAATATGTGAACCGTCCTAACCTCGACTTCCGTGGTTTTGCAGGCACTATTGCGCTGGGTGAAATCAACGTGGGCGATAAAGTTGTGGCTTTACCATCGGGTAAGTCTTCAACGGTGAAAGAAATCGTCACGTTTGATGGCAACCTTGAACATGCATTTGCAGGTCAAGCGGTGACACTCACGCTAAACGATGAAATTGACGTATCACGCGGTAATATGTTGGTCCGTGCGGATCAGGGTGTTCCTACAATTTCTCGTTCTGTAAAAGCGACTGTGGTCTGGATGGCGGATCAACCGCTAGTGCTTGGCAAGTTGTATAACTTAAAAGTGGGTACGCAAACTGTTCCTGCAAAAGTGACTGCCATTAACTTCCGTACTAATGTGAACACGCTTGAGCAAATGCAAGTGGATCATCTTGATCTTAATGCGATTGCCAATGTGACTGTTGAATTTGATGCGCCAGTGGTATTTGACCGTTATCAAGACAGCCGTTATACAGGTTCGTTTATCTTCATTGATCGTTTAAATAACGTAACGATTGGTGCGGGCATGGTGGAAGAATCTGTTGAATGGTCTGCGCATAGCAACCCTGTAACAGCAGAAGACCGTGCAGCACGTTTGGGTCAAAAACCTGCGTCTATTACGGTGTCGAACAAAGCTTTGGAAAATGCACAAGCACTTGAAAGCTTATTGCTTCAACAAGGTATTGTGGCAATTGCTAAAGCGGATTTAGATGCTGCACAAGTGGCATTGCTTCGTGAAACAGGGATTGCGGTGATTACGACTGTGACTGAAGGTACAGATGTCGCATTTACGCAAGATGCTGTTGAAGAGTTGGCTGAAAAAATTGTGGAATTGGTTCGTCTTTAAGAGATGAGTTGATTTGAAGAAACCCACCGTTAGGTGGGTTTTTTTTGGTAGGACTTATGCTTTCATTCATAATATCTATAGGAAAAATATTATGAATGAAAGATTTACAGATGATGTAAGAAATAAAAAAATTGAGTTAAATTGTACGGAAATTTTAATTTATCAAAATAAAGGGATGTGTTTAAAAGGCTATGGAAAAATTAAGATTAATAGCGTTGGCACAATTTACTTAGATTTTATTTGCCAAAGTGCTTATAACTTGCCAGAAATTGAATTTTTTTCTACCAAATATCCCAAAAATGATTTAATTGCTGAGCAGGTTTTTAATTTAATTGGAAAAACCTTAGATGGTCGTACTTTTACATCAAAGAGTTTTAACGTAAAGCTAAATCATCAGATTTATTTATTACCAATTCAAATTTATATTTTTCTTTCTTATATAGAGTTTTCTGAGAAAGTTAAAAATGAAATTAGCTTTCTTTATTTGGAAACACAGCAAATTTTAGAAATACCAAGTAATACAATTACTTCAACAATTGGCGATTCAAGATCGGAACGTAATGAAACTATTTTTAGCCTTTTTAATGATAATTTAAAATTTAGATATGTTAAAAATTATCAAAATAAAAGCTATATAGAGTTAATAGGGAATTTTCAAACAAACAGAACGCATGATTGTCTAAGGTTGTACTATGGGTTGACAACAGGGTGTCTTCTTCAATTTTATTATTCATTTCAGCAAATAAAAAAAGAAAGAATACAAAGGATTAATTCAATAAATACTAATAAAATTGATCATAGATTCTTTCAGGTGTGTCCGACAAATATAAGTGTTGATAATAAATTATCTTTGGATTTTCATGAAAATTTTCTTGTAATAATATTTAAATTAGCTGCTGAAAACGAAAATATATTTAATAGTGTTTTTGAGCAGTGGAGTCGTTTGTGGGATGCTTCTAGATCAACTCAGCAAATTCTAAATTTAGTGATTACAACCTCAGTTGAGGGGTTGTTGAATGATATTTTTATACCTATATTTGAGGAAGATGTGGATCAGAAATTATTGGATGAAATATCAAATATTAAAAATATTATTAAGGCGTTGGATATAAATCATAGTTACAAGCAAAGGTTACATAACTCAATTTCTTATTTAAAGAATATAACAGCAAATAAAGCACTTAATTTATTGGTGATAAAAAAAGTTTTAACTAAGGATGAGGTGAAGGTATGGAAAGAGCTAAGAAATGAAGTAGCACATCCAAAAAATAAAATTTTAGATATTGATGATCAAAAAAAAGTTGAGAGTAATTTTCTATTGTGTCTTAATTTATTTAATAACTTGATATTTCAAGCCTTAAGATATGATGGGGTAAGGTATTATTTTACAAATGAAGATAGTCCTAAAATTACTGAATTCAAGCATTGCCAAGATTTATTAGATAAATCTTAAACCCGTTTTAAGATATATCTTAATTAAATAAAGCTATATCTTAATTATGCCTAAAACTCCCAATCCAGAACTGCTCACAGACCTCGAAAGTTCCCCAACCCTACGTAAACAGCGCCTATTTGAAGCAGGGCAAATGAAACTCTTAGCTCTGCATCTCATCTCGCTTGCACCGAAACACGGTTACGACATCATCAAAGATATGGGTGGCATTGTCGGTGGTGGTTATATCCCAAGTGCAGGCACCATTTACCCAACCCTGAACTATCTAGAAGAGCATGAATTTGTTACTTCAATACTTGTTGCAGGGGATCGTAAGCAATACAGCATTAGCCCAACAGGCATAGAACATTTGAGTGCTCAGCAAGATCAAGTAGAAAGCATTCTTGGTCGTTTTGAAACCCGTCGAAAAATCCACACACAAACAGAATATATCGACATTAAACGTGCAATGGAAAACCTTAAAGCATCGCTGCGATTGAAAATTCAACATACTGAATTAACTCCTGAACAAGTGCGTTGCATTGCAGACAAAATTGATCAGGCTGCCGTAGAAATTGGCCGTTTATAGGAGTAACACGTGAAACAGCATAAATATAAAATTAGCGTTGAACATATTACCGATGCAACAGGTAATCCATCGACCTACGCAGAAGCACTCGAATTTACCACATACAACCATGACGATATTTTTAAAGTATTGGGTTTTATACAAAAAACAGAACTGCTCGATGGCGAATCAGCAAAGGCTTTCGCAGTTGGGTTAAAACTGTTTGGTGAAGTATTACTGGAACATAAAGACGTGCCTTTGTTTAAAGAGTTTATGCCTCAGTTTGTACAGTTTATGAAAGCATTGAAAAAATCTGCACCAAAAGAAATTTAACTGTTATTAAATTGATATATTTAAGGTATTTAATGTCAAATTCTCTTCCAAAATTTCATCCTAAACACATGGCTTGGCTTATGCCTTTAATTTTGTCATGTGTCATGAGTGGTTCACTATCATGTTTTAACTTATTGATGAATAAAGGCTGGGTTGATGGATTTATTTCGATCTGGCTACATACGTGGGTGTTGTCTTGGTTGGTGGCTTTTCCATTAATTCTGGTCTTTATTCCATTGGTACGTAAACTGCTGATGCCTTTTGTTGCTTCACCTAATCATTTGGCAAAGTAATGCGGATAAAGTTAGATCAAGCACAGGTATTTTTTATCTTGATGAAGTTGGCTTAAGACATAAGTCCGACCTGACTTCATTCCTTACTCTATCTATGTTCAAATAAGCTCAATAAACTTGATAAGTAACGAATAGGGAAAGCCGTCATGTCACAAGCAACCATGCAACAAGTCATCATTACCGAAGTGGGTGGCCCAGAAAAATTATCTTATGAAGCCGTCGCTATTCCAACTGCACAAGCAGATGAAGTCTTAGTGAAAGTGCATGCTTTTGGTATTAACCGTCCAGACATCTTGCAGCGTCAAGGCTTATATCCGATGCCTAAAGGTGTAACACCTGTGCCGGGCTTGGAAGTGGCTGGCGAGGTTGTTGCAGTCGGGGAAAATGTCACTCAGTTTAAAGTGGGTAATAAAGTTTGCGGACTGACGAATGGCGGTGGCTATGCAGAATATTGCGTTGTGCCTGAAAGCCAAACTTTGAACATTCCTGAAAATGTCAGCTTTAGCCAAGCGGCTGCTATTCCCGAAACTTTCTTTACTGTATGGGCGAATGTGTTCCAAATGGGAAAAGCTAAAGCAGGTGAAACCATTTTGGTTCATGGTGGAACCAGTGGGATTGGTACGACTGCATTGATGCTGTGTAAAGCACTTGGTCTTAAAACCTTTGCAACGGTTGGTTCTGATGACAAGGTTGCTGCTATTTCACAGCTTGCGACAGCCATTAACTATAAAACTCAAGATTTCGAACAAGTGATTAATGAGAAAACCGACAATGGTGGCGTAGATATAATTTTAGATATGGTTGGCGCACCGTATTTAGAACGTAATTTAAATCTTTTACGTCGCGATGGTCGTTTGGTCTATATTGCATTTTTGGCTGGAGCAAAAGCCAAAGATGTAAAACTTGGTCAAATTATGATGAAACGCTTGACCATTACCGGTTCAACTATGCGAGCGCGTACCACGGCTGAAAAAGCTGAAATTGCTCAAGGTTTAAAAGACACCGTTGCACCACTTTGGGCAAAAGGTGAATGCTTACCGATGATCTACAAGACCTTTAAATTTGATCAAATTGTCGATGCGCATCTTGCGATGGACATAGGTGATCATGTTGGTAAGATTGTAGTGGAAGTGATTTAAAAATTTAAGTTGTCTTAAATCCCTCTGTAATAAAGAGGGATTTTTTTCTTTCTGTTTTAAAAGGTGAGCAGTGCTGCCTAAGGTGGGATTCAAAACCAGAAATAGAGATTAGAAATGAATCGCTAAGTTTTTATGATAGAAAGATTGTTAAACTCAAATTTTAGACATAAAAAAACCAGCATAAGCTGGGATTTTTATTGCACCATTTTAAGAAGTATTAAAATGGTGCCCGAGGCCAGACTCGAACTGGCACGCTTTGTGGGCGGGGGATTTTAAATCCCCTGTGTCTACCGATTTCACCACTCGGGCATTTTAACAAGATGGAGGCGGAGGTCGGAATCGAACCGGCGTACACGGAGTTGCAGTCCGCTGCATGACCACTCTGCCACCCCGCCATGTCTTGTTGATGCGTATATTAGCAACCTTTGAAAAAAAAACAATACTATAAATAGTGTATATGCACATAAAATCGGCATATAGAATAAAATCGGCTAAATAATCATGTATTATTTGCGAAATTGATTCATATCTACTCTGGAGATGTGCCGTGGCATTAGTTTTAGATGGTCGTGCATTGGCAAAACAAATTGAAGCTGACTTGTTAACACGTGTAGAAGCGTTAAAAGCAAAAACAGGTCGTACCCCAATCCTTGCCACGATTTTGGTCGGTGATGATGGTGCATCTGCAACGTATGTGCGTATGAAAGGGAATGCTTGCCGTCGTGTCGGTATGGATTCATTAAAAGTTGAATTAGGTAAAGAAACCAGTACTGAACAACTTTTGGCAGAAATTGAGAAACTCAATGCCAATCCAGATGTTCACGGTATTTTGTTGCAACATCCAGTACCAGAGCAAATTGATGAGCGTGCATGTTTTGATGCAATCTCGCTTGCAAAAGACGTAGATGGTGTAACTTGCCTTGGTTTTGGTCGTATGGCAATGGGTGAAGCAGCGTATGGTTCTGCAACACCAGCGGGCATCATGACCATTCTAAAAGAAAATAAGATTGAAATTGCAGGTCAACATGCGGTTGTTGTTGGTCGTTCTGCAATTTTGGGTAAACCAATGGCAGCGATGTTGTTGCAAGCTAATGCAACAGTTACGATTTGCCATTCACGTACTAAAAATCTTCCAGAATTGGTAAAACAAGCGGATATTATTGTTGGTGCCGTGGGTAAAGCTGAATTGATCCAAAAAGACTGGATTAAACAAGGCGCTGTGGTTATCGATGCTGGTTTCCATCCACGTGATGGCGGTGGTGTAGGTGATATTCAGTTGGTGGGTATTGAAGATGTGGCATCTGCGTATACACCTGTTCCGGGTGGTGTAGGGCCAATGACCATTACCACGTTGATTCGTCAAACGGTTGAAGCTGCTGAAAAAGCTTTAGGTTAATTTGATTGATATGAGTCTCGACGGAGTCTTTTCGTTGTAACTATTGATGTAAGAAGCTCGTATGTTACTTTTGTTTCGGCAAAAGTAACCAAAACCATTGCCATCTACAGAACTCGACCTATTTAATCTTTGATTTAATATGTCGCAGAAACATTAATTATTTAATGATGGTCTGCCTCGAACAGCTGTAGATGGCATATCGTGTATCAAATTATCGTTGTAAATTCTAATAAGTTTTCAAGGCTTATCTATGAGCTGTACTTTTCAATTTCCTCAAGCCCCAGAACATTTGCTTAAAGCTTTACATGAAGTGATTCCAAATTGTGAGCTTGTAGCTCAGCAATTGCCTGAGACACCCATTTCACTGTGGTTGATTCCACCTGTATTTCCAACCGATCGCTTGGATGATGAGGTGATTCGTCGTATTTGGAACGATACGCCGTATTGGATCTTCTGTTGGGCTTCAGGGTTGGCAATGGCACAGTGGTTGCTTGCAGAGCCGCATCATGTCAAAGATAAAGTTATTCTGGACTTTGGTGCAGGATCGGGCGTAGTGGCGATTGCAGCGAAAATGGCAGGCGCAAAACGTGTTATCTGTTGTGATATAGATCCCATTAGTTTGGATTCCTGTCGTGCCAATGCAGAATTGAATGCTGTGGAACTCGAATATTTAGATGATCTGTATCAAGCTGAGCAAGTCGATGTGCTCTTGGCTGCGGATGTACTTTATGACCAATGCAATCGTTTTTTCTTAGATGAATTTTTGAAATTTGCACCAGAAGTCTGGGTGGCAGACAGCCGAGTAAAAAACTTTAGTCATCCGAATTATCAAAAATTGGATGAACGTAGTGCCACCACTTGGCCTGATTTGGATGAGTCGAAGGAATTTCGTAATGTCAGTTTCTATAAGACGCTGTAATTAGCGTCTTATAGAATTATTTTACTTAAGAGCAGGTATAACGAACCACGCGCAATGTGCTCGGGCGAGTATTTAGCGCTTGGCGAGTTGCATAATCTTCGCTGTTGTATAGGTCGGGCGTGTTGCTCAAGCCAATACTGGTACGGCTGTTACCAATTTGACGACCCGATTTTTCGAGTTGAGTGGCAGGGTTTACAATTTCATTGATACTTAAAATACTGAGTGTGTATTGTTTATTTGCACCTAGAACTTTTTGGCATGCACGTTGTAATTTCTTTGCATCCATTTGTTGGTTTTGACGACCAGCCAAAGTATAAGCCAGTGTAGCAGTATTATTTGACTGGCTTTCAATTTGATAGCCCACATTGCCATTGTATTGGCGTGGAGTGCTTTGACACGCAGTAAGTCCAAGCGCAATAAAACCTAAGCCAAGCAATTTATAGGTATTGTTCATCTTCAAAAGTTCCAAGCGTTATTATTCTATTGAGTATGCCATAAGCTTATTTTTTTAACGATCTTAGATCGGTCTATATTGCATAAAAAAGCTTTCCAATGCTGAGCTTTTAGAAAGCTTTTTTAGATGATTGTTCAACTAAGTTGCATAGGTTTAGTCATCAGTAATGATGTTGTCCTGCAAAAGAAGATTGGCAAAACAAATCCTTTTAAAAAGCTCCTCAATTAATGTTCTTTAATTTCTGAATGGTGTTTGGTGTCTTTCATAAAAATATAAACAATCAAAGAGATAGAAATTAAAATAGTGACATAAATGAAGTACCAAGACTCATGTCCCGCCTCTTTAAAACTGAGTGCGAAAAACTCTGCTGTTCCCCCAAATAGGGTGTTGGCAAGTGCGTAGGGAAGGGCAACACCTAGTGCACGGATATGAGCAGGAAACATTTCGGCTTTCACCACGGCATTGATGGATGTGTAACCTGTAACAATCACTAGACCTGCTAAGCAAATCCAAAATGCTGACCAATAATCTTGAGTTTGTCCTAACTTGTCAAATAGGAAATAGGTAAATAAAACACCAAGTACACCAAAGCTAATCATGAGTGGTTTTCGACCAATCTTGTCGGATAAAGCGCCTGCGAATGGTTGTAAACACATGAAAATAAAAAGTGCTAAGGTGGTGATTTGCGTAGCTTCAGGTTTGCTAAATCCAGACGTATTCACCAGATATTTTTGCAGATAAGTCGTGTAAGTGTAAAAAGCAACAGTACCACCAGCTGTTAAAAATAAAACTGTAAATGCTTGTCTAGGATAATGTTTAAACAAGGAAAACATGCTGGATTCAGGTTGGTTTTTATCTTGTTGTGCATTTTTAAAAGATTGCGTCTCTAATAGTCCGCGACGAATATAAAAGACCACAATAGCGAGGCAAGCACCGATAAAGAATGGAATTCGCCATCCCCAAGCATGGAGTTGTTCTTCGGTGAGTACAAATTGCAAAATGAGTAAAACGCAGAGGGCGGTAAGCTGCCCTGCAATGAGGGTGACATATTGAAAACTGGAAAAAAAGCCGCGTCTGTTTTTTTCTGCCATTTCACTGAGATAGGTTGCACTTGCACCATATTCTCCACCGACACTTAAGCCTTGAATGAGTCGGGCAACCACTAAAATAATTGGTGAAAATATTCCAATTTGATCATGTGTGGGAGCAATCGAGATCATCAGAGAGCCAATACACATTAGTGTCACAGAAAGGGTCAGACCTGATTTACGTCCTTTTTTATCTGAGTAAATGCCCATAATCCAAGCCCCAATCGGGCGCATTAAAAAGCCAACAGCGAAAATGGCAGCAGCTTGGAGTAATTGTGCGGTTTGACTACCTTTGGGGAAGAATGCATGGGCAAAATATAATGTAAATGCAGCATAGACATACCAGTCATACCATTCAACAAGGTTACCTGCTGAGCCACCCAGAATGGATTTGACCCGTGTTTTCGTGTCTAAATTTGCTTGTGGGACATTTTGTTCAATCATCTGTACAAGTCCATTTTGTTATTCTTTTTAAATGGTAAACCAATTGTTTTAACGACATAAGCATATGGATTTTTAGTTTTGTACAAAAAGTGTGCGGTATTGGTTTTTTAAGCAATCGGTTTAAAGAAAAGGAGAATAAGTTGTTGCTGTAAATGCTTTAAGTCCTGATGTGAAATGGTTATTTTATTTTCCTTAAACTGATAGATGATTTCTCGGTGTCATTTCACTTTAAATAGTGTTAAGTTTCCTAAAATAAGAAGAAGTTTAAGCCCAATTTTTTAATAATATAAGGGAGGTAATCATGCAAGTTAGTCATCCAGTTTATGATGTAGTCGTTGTGGGTGGTGGTATTAATGGCATTGGTATTGCTGTTGACGCTGTAGGGCGTGGCTTGTCTGTATTTTTGTGTGAAAAGGATGATTTAGCCAGTCATACTTCTTCAGCGAGCAGTAAGCTTATTCATGGTGGTTTACGTTATCTTGAGCATAAAGAGTTTCGCTTGGTGCGTGAAGCTTTAGCAGAACGCGAGATTCTGTTGGCCAAAGCCCCCCATATTATTCGTCCTTTGCGTTTTATTATGCCTCATCAGCCCCATTTACGTCCTGCATGGCTGATTCGTACAGGCTTATTTTTTTATGATCATTTGGGTAAAAGAGAAAAATTAGCAGCTTCAACTCATCTTACTTTTGATGCAGCAACAAGCCCTTTAAAAGCAGAAATCACTCAGGGTTTTGAGTATTCTGATTGTGCTGTAGATGATGCGCGATTAGTGGTGTTAAATGCGATACAGGCGCGGGAACGAGGGGCTCATATTGCGACCCAAACCCGATGTACATCGGCTTACCGTGAAAATGGCTTGTGGGTGATTCAGTTAGAAAATATGCAAGGCAGTTATACCGTTCAAGCTAAAGCGTTGGTGAATGCTGCTGGGCCGTGGGTGGCACAATTTATTCAACAGAATTTAAAACAAAAATCCCCTTATGGTCTTCGGCTGATTCAGGGCAGTCATATTGTTGTCCCTAAAATTTATGCAGGGGATAGGGCTTTTATTCTGCAAAATGATGATCATCGGATTGTTTTTGCGATTCCTTATTTAGATCAATACACCCTAATTGGTACAACGGATCATGAATATCAAGGTGATTTAAATAAAGTTGATATTACCCAGCCAGAAATGGACTATTTATTGGATGTTTATAATGATCACTTTAAGCATCAATTAGCTCCTCAGGATATTTTATATACTTATTCAGGGGTGAGGTCTTTATGTGATGATGAGTCTGATAATCCATCAGCGATCACCCGTGATTATACTCTGGCTCTCTCGCAAGAGCAGGATGCGCCTTTGCTTTCGGTGTTTGGGGGGAAACTCACCACT
Source organism: Acinetobacter sp. ANC 4973 (assembly GCF_002135275.1). NCBI lineage: Bacteria > Pseudomonadati > Pseudomonadota > Gammaproteobacteria > Moraxellales > Moraxellaceae > Acinetobacter > Acinetobacter sp. ANC 4973. The sequence continues at coordinate 539,914 of NZ_NEGM01000001.1, read as the reverse complement.
TATAGAAAGTTAGCAGAATCTGCCCTGACACACTTACAGCCTTTTTTCCCAACGATGAAAAAGCCTTGGACAGAAAAGGCTTTATTACCCGGTGCCGAGAACTTGGTTTCAGTTGAGCTTTTAATTCAGCAGCTTGTACAAGCGGTTCAGGATGTACCTTTGCAATTGGCTTCAAGGTGGGCACATGCCTATGGCTCAAGGGTATGGATATTTTTAAACAATATTTCAATGTTACATGAGCTTGGGCAGGATTTTGGGCATGGTTTATATGCGCAAGAAGTGGACTATCTTGTAAATCAAGAATGGGCGATGAAGAGTTCTGATGTTTTGTGGCGTAGAAGTAAATTAGGTCTAGAATTTACTGAAGCTGAGATTCAAGTTTTGGATGAATATTTACTTGAATTGCATAAACGCCGCGCCATGTCTGCTGTAGCTTAATTTTTTTGATTGGATATTTTGAATTGCTGGATAGAAATGGCAATTGTTTTTCCAATTCCATCAGGTTTTTGCGATGTCAGCTTTGAGTGGATAGACGCGAGTGTTGCTATTCATTTTTAAATTTTATTTTGAGCTATAGGTTGTTTATACAAAAAGGTCACCGCAGTGACCTTTTTAGCTGTTTTAAATTATTAAATTTCTGTGCCGCCCAACGCTTTGCAGTCAACGGGGGTATTCCATTTGACAGCAGTGCCGTAAATTACTGGTCGTACAAATCGCCAAGGCCAGAAACCGAATCTTTGGCTGGCTCTATAGTTGATGACAACATCTCCACCTGTTTGATGCACACGCTCAACGAAACGTGGGTAAACCTCTTCAACACTGCCATAAGTGCCTTTGGCGGCAATAACACGCTTAATAGTTTTGTATTGCTCTGGACTTGGCTTACCTTTGATTGCACAAATATGAAGAGCAGGTTGTTCGGTAGTCTCTGGTTTCGCCATGGCTAGACTAGATAAGCCGAGTAAGCAGGCCGTCAGTGTGAATGTTTTTAGCATGAGTTGCCCCTTGTTGTAATAAAGTTTTTTAGATTTTTTTGTAATGTATAATTCTAAAAAAAGGTCGCCGAAGCGACCTTTTTTTCAATTTAGATTAAGCAGATTTTTTAACTGCTTCTAAAAGTTCATTTTGACGTGCTGTTAGAGCAGCAGGTAAACGCTCACCCAGTTTACTGAATAATTCAGTATGGCTTTCAAGCTCTTTGATCCATTGGTCTTTGTCTTGCGCTGTTACGGTGTTGAATTGCTCTTTAGAGAAATCAATACCTTCCCAGTTTAATTGTTCGTAAGTTGGAACTAAACCGATTGGTGTTTCAGTCGCTTCAGCACGACCTTCACAGCGATCAATCATCCACTCAAGAACACGCATGTTCTGACCGAAACCAGGCCATACGAAGTTGCCTTCAGCATCACGACGGAACCAGTTTACGTTAAAGATTTTAGGAAGTTTATTGCCTGCAACTTCAGCTTTAGCTGCAACTTGTTCACCAAGTTCTAACCAGTGAGAGAAGTAATCTGCCATGTTGTAGCCAGCAAATGGAAGCATCGCAAACGGATCACGACGAACAACACCTTGTTGACCAACAGCAGCAGCAGTGGTTTCAGAACCCATTGTTGCTGCTTTATATACGCCATCAACCCAGTCAAACGCTTCAGAAACTAAAGGCACTGTGTCTGCACGACGACCACCGAAGATGAATGCAGAAATTGGAACACCCGCTGGATTTTCCCAGTCAGCGTCAATTGAAGGGCATTGACCCGCAGCAACAGTAAAGCGTGCATTTGGATGTGCTGCTTTTTCTGCGCCAGTGTGTGGTTGACCTTTCCAGTTGGTTAGGTTAGCAGGTGCTTCTTTGGTTAGACCTTCCCACCAAACTTCACCGTTGTCTGTTACCGCAACGTTGGTATAGATTACGTCTTTATGAAGAGTAGCCATACAGTTTGGATTGGTTTTGGTATTTGTACCCGGTGCAACACCGAAGAAACCAGCTTCAGGATTGATTGCATATAAGCGACCGTCTTCACCTGGTTTGATCCAAGCAATATCGTCACCTACAGTTTCAATTTTCCAGCCTTCATAACCTGCTGGTGGAATGAGCATTGCAAAGTTGGTTTTACCACAAGCAGAAGGGAATGCCGCTGCGATGTAATGTTTTTCACCTTGTGGATTAGTCACACCAAGGATCAACATATGTTCAGCTAACCAGCCTTGTTGACGACCCATAGCTGATGCAATACGTAAAGCTAAGCATTTTTTACCCAGCAATGCATTACCGCCGTAACCAGAACCGTAAGACCAAATTTCACGTGTTTCTGGATAATGAACGATGTATTTTTCAGGGTTGCAAGGCCATGCAACGTCTTTTTGATCTGCTTCAAGCGGTGCGCCTACAGTATGTACGCAAGGAACATATTCACCATCAGTACCAAGAACGTCATAAACAGCTTTACCCATGCGAGCCATTTTAGACATGCTGACTGCTACATAAGGAGAATCAGTGAGTTCGATACCGATGTGCGCAATATGAGAACCTAAAGGACCCATAGAGAAAGGAACAACGTACAAAGTACGACCTTTCATCGAGCCATCAAACAAACCGTTTAAGCGGGCACGCATTTCAGCAGGCTCTTCCCAGTTGTTTGTCGCGCCAGCATCTTCTTGTTTTTCTGAACAAATGTAAGTACGGCCTTCAACACGAGCAACGTCAGAAGGATCAGAATTAGCAAGATAAGAACCAGGATGAGTTTCTTGGTTAAGCGCTTGCATAGTGCCGTTAGCGATCATCAAGTTAATATAACGTTGATATTCTTCTTCGCTGCCGTCACACCATTCAATTTTCGCTGGTTTCGTTAATTTTGCAATTTCTTCAACCCATGCAATAAGCTTAGGGTGACGAACGAATTCTGGTGCGTTCACTTGGGTCATGGTGAGGCCTATCTCGAATGTGTACAATTTAACTGTACAAAGTACAATCTGAGTAATGGAATACATCACTCAGATAAAATATGAAAAAAAAGTGGCTGTATTAAAGCATAAAATCATAAAAAAAATAAGACCAAAGACGTGCTGGATTTCTATGGGTGGTTTAGCTCGATTTGTTATAAAAACCATAAAATACAATTGTTTATTGGGTTTTTTTAATTCATATCTCTTTATTTAATGTATTTATGAGTGTTATTTATTTTAATTATGTTTTTAATAATCAGCTACTTATGTGTTACTTCTTTATGAGAATTGTTATTGATTAAATAAATGGTGCTAATTCAATATTTACATAAAGGGGCTTTAAATAATAGCTCAACTGGTTGAAATTAGAACAAAAGCTTTAATTGTGTATAAAAATGTTTAAACAGCACAAACCATTATCCATTATCTATAATGCAAAGTCAGGATTTCACGCTTCAAACCAAGCTGAGTTTTATGAGCAAATCATCAATCGGTTATCTAAGCATGGTTTTGAAATTCAGTCTTTTGAAATCAGTTCAGAGCGTAGTTTTGATCTCTTGATGCAAAAGGTATTGGCACGGCATCGGGATTGCGAACATAAAGGGGTGATTGTTGCGGCAGGGGGCGATGGCACTTTAAATGCCGTCGCTGCAAGCTTAATGGGTTTGGATATTCCGATGGGAATCTTACCTTTAGGTACTTTTAATTATGTTGCTCGGGTACTGAATATTCCACTGGATTTACTTGAAGCCGCAGAAGTGATTGCTACAGGAATGATCCGAAATATTCACGTGGCACAGATTAATGATCATATTTACCTAAACAATGCCAGCTTAGGCTTGTATCCGTTATTTATTCAGAAGCGCGAGCTTTACAATCAGCGTTTTGGTCGATTTCCTTTACATGCGTATACCTCAAGTCTGGATGTGTTAATTCGTGACCGCAAGGAATTGAAGCTTGAAGTTGAAGTGGATGGCAAAAAGTATCCAGTGAAAACACCGCTGATTTTTTTTGGCAATAATCAATTGCAATTGGCGGAAATGAATTTGAAGATTGCCAAATGCGCAGAACTTGGACAGGTTGCTGGGGTGGTGGTCGCTAAAAGTGACAAACTGACCTTATTTAAAATGCTGTGGCAATTGATTCAAGGGAATTTGGAAAAAGCTCCAGATGTCTACAGTTTTGCCGCAGCTGAAGTCAAGGTTCATTCGAAGCGCAACAAGCTGACCGTTGCCATCGATGGAGAAATTGTTGAAATGCAGCCGCCATTAAAAATTACTGTGCGGAAAAATGCGTTAAAAGTCATGGTGCCTTATGATTCTGCACCTGTCTGATTTACATTTTGGCACTGAGAAATCTGCCTGTATAGCTGCGATCAGGCTATTTTGTCTAGAACATGAAATTGAAGCTGTTGTGGTCAGTGGTGATTTAACCCAACGTGCGCGTTATACGCAGTTTTATGATTGTAAACAGTTTTTGGACAGTTTAAAGCTGCCTTATTTGGTCGTGCCGGGGAATCATGATATTCCACTGTATCATTTATGGAATCGGGTCTTCAGTCCATTTACCCGTTATCAGTTGTTTTTTGGCAACATGGAAACCACACTTGAAACAGATCACTTTTTTATTGTGGGTGTGAACAGTATTCGGCGGCGTTATCATACCAAAGGGCATATTTCACTGGAGCAAATTCAGCAGATTGATCAGTCTTTGCAGCATGCACCGCCAAATAAAATTAAATTAATTGTGGCGCATCAGCCTTTTTATACGCCTCCAAATGCTGAACATGGCGTAAAAGATTGTCCAATATTAGGGCGAATGGCGCTGGAAGTGTGGAGTAAAAGTGGTCTAAATGGCTTATTACATGGTCATTTACATCATACTGCTGTCTATGATTTAAATGCGCTTTACCACTTAAATGTGAGTCATTCTGTGTTAGAAATTCATGCAGGAACAGCAACTTCCTATCGCTTACATGGCGGTTTGCCAAACAGTTTTAATGTAATTCATTCTAATTGTGCTATTGCACATTATTATTTTGATAATGCGTTAGGTGATTTTGTTCTGAATGAAAGAAATGCGGATTAAGTCCAGAAATAGCGAGAATTGAATAAAAAAAAGACAAAATCATAAATATTTTTTCATTTTACCCTTGAAGCGTTTTTTTCCATCCCCACAAAAGTGTCATCGAAATTATTTTCTGATAATGACCCACGGAATAATTAAGTCATTATCAATTCACTGTATAAAGACCTGTTCTTACAATCAGGTAGATGGAGTTTCAAATGAGCAACATTCGTCCTTTACATGATAACGTTGTTATTCGCCGTGTTGAAAAGGAAACCAAAACAGCGGGTGGTCTAATCTTAAGCACTTCAGCAGCTGAACAGCCTGCTCAAGGTGAAATCATTGCTGTAGGTAACGGTAAAATTACAGACAATGGCGTGCGTGCTTTAGATGTTAAAGTTGGTGATAATGTATTGTTTGGCGCATATGCGGGAACAAAAGTAAAAGTTGATGGTGAAGAACTTCTTGTAATGAAAGAGTCTGATATTTTAGCGGTTTTAGAAGGCTAATACAGACCTGTTTTATTGAATCAGATTCTTGAAAAATTAAAAATATTTGGAGTAAGTCATGTCAGCTAAAGATGTAAAATTTGGTGATTCAGCGCGCAGCAAAATGATTGCAGGCGTAAACGTACTTGCAGATGCAGTAAAAGTGACTTTAGGTCCTAAAGGTCGTAACGTTGTTATTGATCGTTCTTTTGGTGCGCCGCACATCACTAAAGATGGTGTAACTGTTGCTAAAGAAATTGTTTTAAAAGACAAATTCGAAAACATGGGTGCTCAACTGGTTCGTGAAGTATCTTCAAAAACCAATGACATCGCAGGTGACGGTACAACGACTGCAACTGTATTGGCGCAAGCTATTTTGAATGAAGGTATCAAGTCAGTAACTGCGGGTATGAACCCAATGGACTTGAAACGTGGTATTGACCTTGCTGTTCGTGCAGTGGTTGAAAATATTAAAGCAACCGCTAAACCAGCTTCAGACACGAAAGCCATTGAACAAGTGGGTTCAATCTCTGCAAACTCTGACACCACTGTGGGTAAACTCATTGCACAAGCAATGGAACGCGTGGGTAAAGAAGGCGTGATCACGGTTGAAGAAGGTTCAGGCTTTGAAGATTCGCTTGACGTTGTTGAAGGTATGCAGTTTGACCGTGGTTATATCAGCCCGTATTTTGCAAACAAACAAGAAACCTTAACGGCTGAACTTGAAAATCCGTTCATTTTGCTTGTTGATAAAAAAATCGGCAATATCCGTGAATTGATTGCAGTGTTAGAAGCTGTTGCGAAAACCGGTAAACCGCTGCTTATTATTGCTGAAGATGTTGAAGGCGAAGCGTTAGCAACACTTGTTGTTAATAACATGCGTGGCATTATTAAAGTATGTGCGGTTAAAGCACCTGGTTTTGGTGACCGCCGTAAAGCAATGCTGCAAGATATCGCGATCTTAACTGGTGCAACTGTGATTTCTGAAGAAGTTGGTATGTCTTTAGAAACTGCATCATTACAAGATTTAGGTACAGCGCATAAAGTGACTGTTTCTAAAGAAAATACAGTACTTGTTGATGGTGCAGGTAATGCAGCTCAAATTTCTGAACGTGTTACTCAAATCCGTGCACAAATTGAAGAATCAACGTCAGAATATGACAAAGAAAAACTTCAAGAACGTGTGGCTAAATTAGCAGGCGGTGTTGCAGTCATCAAAATTGGTGCAGCAACAGAAGTTGAAATGAAAGAGAAGAAAGACCGTGTAGACGATGCACTTCATGCAACTCGCGCAGCGGTTGAAGAAGGTGTAGTTGCGGGTGGTGGTGTTGCGTTGGTACGTGCTGCTTCTGCACTTGATGGTTTAGTTGGTATCAATGATGACCAAAATGTTGGTATCAACATTTTACGTCGTGCAATTGAAGCGCCTTTACGTCAAATTGTTGCCAATGCGGGTGATGAACCATCTGTAGTCATCAATGCTGTTAAAAATGGTGAAGGTAACTTCGGTTATAACGCTGCAACAGGTGAATATGGCGATATGCTTGAAATGGGTATTCTTGACCCAGCTAAAGTAACGCGTTCTGCACTTGAGCATGCTGCATCTGTTGCTGCTTTAATGTTAACAACTGAATGCATGATCACTGATATCCCAGAAGACAAAGCTGCTATGCCAGATATGGGCGGCATGGGTGGTATGGGCGGTATGATGTAATCTGCCTTTGAGTAATACTTGTTGTTGTAATTTTTTATAAATATTACTTTTATATCAAGATTACGCACAGTGTGACTCACATTTGTTTTTGTTGTAGAAAAGGTCGCTTAAATGCGACCTTTTTTATGCTTGGATTTCGTGTTATTTCCAACTAATTTAAGGCTTGGATGTATTTCAGTTAATGAACACACTTGGTTCATTTATGCTTTTAAAAGATTTATTCACACAGGTAGGCTTCTATTACGACTATATCTGTGCCTAGAAATAATTTTTAAGCCTATGCTAATGCAGAGGACGTGTTAAAAAAAACAAGCAAAACTGCACATATAGCGGGTGTTAAAATAGAAAAGAAAGTCATTAAAAATCTAGAGCTTGGGGAAACTGTATTTCTGCTGCGATACAGCTTAAGGCAGATCTTGTGATAATAGATTTAATGATTGTAAAGGTTTGCAAAATGCTGTTAGGGGAGTATAACAACAGATATCCTTTGTTCGACAGAACTTATGGTCTTAGTGATGGATTTTAATTTTATATAGAATAAACAAATACTTAAATAATGAGGAATCTTTAAATGGCTAATTCTAAAAAACAATCTAAAACGATGAAAATTGATATTGGCATCTCTCATAATGATCGTGCCAAAATTGTTGAAGGTTTATCCAAACTACTTGCTGATAGCTATACTTTATATTTGATGACCCATAACTTTCACTGGAATGTTACAGGGCCACAATTCAATAGCTTACATAACATGTTTATGAACCAATATACTGAGCAATGGAACGCATTGGATATCATTGCTGAGCGAATTCGTGCTTTAGGTTTTCCGGCTCCTGGGACATATAAACAATTTGTAAAATTAACCGCAATTAAAGAAGTGGAAGGCGTTCCAAAAGCACAGGAAATGGTCAGCTTATTGGTCAATGCTCATGAAACTGTTGCGCGGACTGCTCGAGCTATTTTCCCGATTGTCGATGAAGTAAATGACCAGCCAACAGCCGATATCATCACACAAAGACTTGAAGTACATGAAAAAACAGCATGGATGTTAAGAAGTCTTTTAGAAGAGTAAAAATAGATATATCTCTATTTAATATGTGGATTTTATTTATAAAAGTAACCTAAGCTCAATGGGTTACTGTTAACTTAAAAAATCTGTCTTATTTCTCGTTGAGTGAGTGAGACAGATTTTTGAATGCTCTCTAAAATATATAATTTTACAGAGGCATGGTACTTTTGATTGATGTACTACGCTTTTAATTTGAACTGGAGAAGCTCATTGCGCGCTGCTCGCTATAAATCTGTGGTTATTATTATACTGCTTATGCTCACAGCTGGTTTTGCGGTATTTCATTGGTGGCAGGGGCCGCTGTTGTCGAGCTATACCGTTGCATCGATGCCATTGGTACAAACAGTGGTTGCGACTGGGCGAGTAGTAACGGTGTCACGCACCCAGATTGGCAGTGAAATTACTGGGGTGGTACTTGAGCGGCTTGTGCAAGAAGGCGATCGGGTTTCACGCGGTGATTTGCTGTTGGTACTGAAATCGGATGAGCTGACTGCTCAGGTACGGCAGGCCGAGGCTGCGCTGACCGAGTTGGCGACCAGCAGGCGTCCACAAACTGAAGTGGATTTGGCGAATGCGAAAGTACAGTTTGAACAGGCACGCCGTGAAGCGGAGCGTAGACGCAATTTGACTGAACCTGAAATGTTGTCGGCCGAAGCTAGGGAACAGGCGGAGAAAGCTGAGAAGGTTGCCCGCAATAACGTTGAGTCGGCTCGCTTAAGAGTGGCCGCACTGGCACCCGGTAAAGTTGAGGAAGTTTTGCTCCGTGAGCGTCTTGCTGCGCTACAGGCACAACTTGCTAAAACAAAAGTACGTGCCGAAGTGGCAGGTACAGTGCTGACACGTAATGTAGAGCCAGGCGATCTGGTACAGCCGGGGCGAACTCTGCTTACTATTGCACTTGATGGCAGCACGGAAATTCGTGTGCCGTTCGACGAGCGAAATTTACCACGGCTTGCTTTGCAGCAAAATGCGGCAGTCATTGCCGATGCCTATCCAGATAAACCTTTTCCTGCCCGTATCAATTTTATTGCACCCAGCATTGATCCACAGCGTGGTACGGTGGAGGTTCGGTTGGCGGTTAATCCAGTGCCTGAATTTTTGCGTCAGGATATGACCGTATCGGTGAATATCGAAACGGGCAAGCGAGAGCAAGCGTTGGTTATTCCAAATGATGCTTTAAGTCGTGTGCAAGGAAATAAGGCAGTGGTGCTGTTGCTGCGAGATGGAAAAATACAGCGTCAACAGGTCAATCTAGGTTTACGTGGTTTGGCCATGTCTGAAGTGATGTCAGGTTTAAGTGCAGGTGATCATGTACTGGCTGATGCTGAATCTTCACTAGCGGATGGTACGCGGGTACGCTTAAAGCTGGAAAAAACACCATTTACTCATCATACCAATGACGCAAACAGCAAAAATGAATTGCCGGTGAAATTCGATTGAAAATTTTTTTCGGGCGACTTTGGATCGAGTGGACTATTGCGATCAGTTTTTTGCGCGAGGGGCGTGCGCAGTCCATCATGATTACTGTGGGTGTTGCAGTGGGTGTGGCTGTGATTGTGTTTGTTACGGCTTTAATGCAAGGTTTACAGTCTAATATTATCCAGCGTACCTTAGGCACTCAGGCCCATATCCGTTTGCTGTCACCAGATGATGTGAACCAAATAGTACCACCAGCAGTGGGTACTCTACAGTTGTTGCAGGAAGATAAACGCCCACAGCGCTTGCGCTCTATCAACAATTGGCAGCAAATTACAGCAACTCTAGATCAGTTGCCATTACTGACAGCTGTGTCACCAGTCGTATCTGGGCCTGCCTTTGCCCAGCGTGGTGATGCCTTGGAGTCGGTGGCATTGGTAGGTATAAATATTGAGCGTTATCAGAAAATCATCCCCCTTAAACAGTATCTGATCAGTGGTCAGCTACGTGTGGGAGCCGATGATGTGCTGATTGGCAGCCAATTGGCTGAAGATCTGGGGGTGCAGGTGGGCAATAAGCTGCGACTGGATACTGGTCAGCAGAACAGTGCGGTGGTAAATATTGCCGGTATATTTGAACTGGGGGTACGTGAGCTGGATGCTCGCTATGTCTATCTAGATTTGAAGCAAGCACAATCTTTACTAGGTCTCCCTGGTGGGGTCACGGTCATCGACTTAACCGTCGCAGATATTTTTCAGGCAGAAAATGTGGCTGCGCAGGTCGGACGTCTGACATCGCTGCAAGCTGAAAGCTGGATTAAAACCAATGCGCAATTAATGAATGCGATTTCAGCGCAGAGTTTATCGACCAGTATGATTATTGTTTTTGTGGCTATTTCGGTAGCCTTTGGCATTGCCAGTGTGTTGTCGGTTAGTGTCGTACAGCGCACCCGAGAAATTGGTATTTTGCGTGCGACAGGTGCGACCCGACAGCAAATTTTACGAATTTTTCTCTTTCAGGGTGCGATGTTTGGCTTGCTTGGTTCAGTTCTGGGCAGTGTGGCCAGTTACGCGTTGGTGTGGGTATTTAATAATTTTGGCCCGGGTTTATTTTATATTCCCGTGTCTATCGAGCTGATTATGCTGGCATTATTATTGGCCATACTTACTGGTGTGTTGGCTGCTGCTGTACCAGCACGCCGTGCAGCAGCACTGGATCCAGTGGAGGCGATTCGTCATGTCTGAGTCTGCTGAAGTGTTACGCCTAGAGGCGCTACGCAAGTCTTACAATATTGCTCAACCCAATGAGGTTGAGGTGTTGCATGGCATTGATCTGTGTATTGAACGCCACGACTTTGCTGCACTCATTGGTCCATCTGGCTCTGGTAAAAGTACTTTGTTGAATATTCTTGGCTTACTGGATAAACCCAGTAGCGGTGAGCTTTATCTTTTGGGGCAGGCGACAAGTGGCATGGATGATGCTGGACGCACTGCACTGCGCGGCAACAGTATCGGATTTGTCTTTCAGTTTCACCACCTTATTCAAGCTTTTACGGCTTTGGATAATGTGTTGATGCCATTGATGCTGACAAGAGGCAAACCCGATAAATTTGCGATACAGCAAGCACATGAATTGCTTGCCGCAGTTGGTCTAGAAAAGTTTGCTCATCGTAAACCGAATGAACTCTCGGGTGGTCAGCAACAACGGGTCGCGATTGCCAGAGCACTTATCACTGAGCCAGCATTGCTTCTAGCCGATGAACCTACAGGTAATCTGGATACCCAGACGGCTGCTGAGGTTTTTGAGTTATTCCGTAAAGTGAATCGTGAGCGAGACTGTGCAGTACTGCTGGTTACGCATGATCCACGTCTGTCAGCAAACTGTGATCGAACCATTAATTTGGTTGATGGGCGTATTGAAAGTGATTCGAAAAATAATTAACGCAGATTTATCCATTTAACCGTCAGCATATTTAGAGCAATCAAGAATGAGCACTTTATTGTCATTTATATAATGGTTTATTTTTAAACTAAACTATATAGCCAAGCATAATTTAAGTGCTGCAAAGCATTTCCAATGCATCTCAAAGCGCAATATCTTGAGATAACAGTCTGCTTGTTTTTTGTTTGTTCAACCTATTTTTGCGCATAATGGGGTTGTTTAAAATTTCCAATATTTTTTTAAAAAATTAGAATGATCTTATCGTCATTTAAAACTTATTATTTTTTATAGAACACACCGCCAAAAATCAGATGAGGTATCTAACTTTTGGCGAGTAGTACGAGAGTGCATATAAAATAATTTAAAATTTAAACTGTGCAGAAACAGAAGCATTTAAAGGTTCGCCCGGTTGAACCCATAATTCACTATAACTAGAAACATAGTACTTTTCGTCAAATACATTGTTTAGATTTAGTTGATAACGTAACTGCTCAGAGGGTGAGTAATAAGCATTTAAATTGGTGAGGGTGTAACTTGGCAGATTGAAGCTATTATCTAAGTTATGTCCACTACGTTCCCCAACATGAATAATATTTGCTCCAATTCCAGCACGTTGAGTACCGTGTAATAACCATTCGTATTGGCTACTTAGAGAGGCTTGATGTTTTGGGATATTGCTTAAACGAGCGTCTTTTGCCAAATCTTGGTCTTTTTCAATTTTAGCATCAGTCAAACTATAGGTTGCTGCTATTGTCCACTGGTCTGTGAGTTGACTGTTTAAATCAAATTCGATGCCTTGACTGCTTACTTCCCCAGCAGTGGTCTGAAAGTTAGAGTCAATCGGATCAGTGGTTAACACATTTTGTTTTTTCATTTTAAAGAGTGCCATACTCACTAAACTTGCTTCATTTAAGCGATATTTTCCACCTAATTCATAACTTTGCCCTTGTTCTGGAGCGAAAGTCTCGCCTAAACGATTGATACCGCTATTCATTGCAAAAGAATGTCCATAGTTGCTATAAATAGACGCTTGATCTGAAATTTTAAAATTAATACCTACACGTGGGCTATTACGTTGCAGGTTTTGTTTGTCTTGCTTTGCATTTAAATGATTTTCAAAATTTTGTTGGATATAGTCGTAGCGATTACCAATTAAAATACTCCACTGATCATTGAAGAATATTTGATCTTGCAAATTAATCGCAGCATAGCGTTGTCGTTCTTGCGTGTTGGTAAACGCTGCCAGCTCAGGAGCATACACACCATATATAGGTTGATAAATATCGATGGTATTTAAATAACCAGGACTATGGTTACGGCGTAATTGATATTGTTTAAAATCGAGTTGTCCTAATTCGGTTGCAACCAGTAATTCGTGACGTGCCCACGTATGATCAACTGTGCCAAGTAACTCATTTTGCCATAGAACATCTTCACTTTGATAATCACGATAACGGCGCTGACGCTCTAGAGTTTGTCCATCTGCCTGAATACGACGTGGCTCAGTTGAATAACCGAGCATTTGAGCATCTTTATAGCTGATAGCTGTTTTCAAGCGCCATGCATCATTTAAAGCATGATTTAAACATAGCTGGAAAAAATGATCCTTTACGCGCATGTCTCCATCACTGGGTTCACCAGTAAAGGTCTTAGGATCCATCACAAATTGTTGATGAAGGGTGCTAACCCCACGATCAAATGTACCCATATGCTGGGTCAATTCACTGTCGAAATCCAGTTGGGTTTGATCTGAAATTTTCCAAGAGAGTTGAGGCGAAAAGAACCAGCGTTCACTAGATACATGATCTCGAAAGCTCTGATTATTTTCATGTGCTATTGCAAAACGATAAGCAATTTCATCATTTAAAGGTGCTGTGTGCTCGGCACTGAAACGATATTGTTCGAAGGTGTTGGTACTTAAGTTAATTTCACTTTCAGATTGCCAAAGCGGTTTTTTACTATTGATGTTCAGTAACCCACCTGTTTCACCACGGCCATATAGTGCTGCGGCAGGCCCTTTTAAAAAATCGAGAGATTGAATATTGACCATATCTTTGGGTGCACTAATACCACGATTAACACTTAAGCCATTACGAATGATTGCTGCACCTAAATTTGGATCGCTACTAAAGCCACGGAAAGAGTAATTATCCCAAAATCCACCGCCATAGTTGTTTTGATGAAAAACACCACTGACTAAGATGAGCACATCGTCAATCCGTTGAGCATTTTGTTGCTTTAACGTTTCGGAATCAATAAAAGCACGATTGAAGGGAACATCTAATGCATCATGTGAAAATTTGGTCGCAGCAGTATTTTTTTGCAAATCATGCTCCGATGAAGCCTCAGCATGAACTTTAATGGTTTCTAACACCGTCATATCATCGCCCCAAGCAAAACAGGAAATAAATGAGAAGCTCAAAACAGGTAGAAAAGTGGTCTTGTATTTCATTATTGAGCAAAGTCCAAAGATAAATGAATATTATTGTTATGATATAACATATCGTTATTTTCAGCCATTCATGTTTATGGCTTTAGAACATAAATTGCTGTGATTACAATTAATTGAGGCATGAGAAGGCTTGGTGTTATTTGCAAAAATATCGGTATGGTTATTTTAGACAATGGTTCTCACCAAAATAATCATCTAAGTCAGATAAGTTATTCGACCTTAAAAATCCCCACATAGTGCGGGGATTTTCGTATTCTGAGATTAAACTTGAAATTATTTAATTTTAATATAAGTGGGTGGGGAGGGTTTAGGATAAACAAAGGAGACAAGTTCATAACGGGTTTTATTGGGAGCAATGAGGCTATTTTCTATTGTTGAAATGTGCTCATTATTTTTTTCATCGACTAAAATAATATCGTTGTCGCGTAACTTAAGTACACGATCTGAGAGATTATTAATTTCAAAGAGATACGTTAGTTTTGTATTTTCAATGCTATTCAGATTTATTTTTTCTATTTTAAATAAATCTGCCTGTATGCTGACATGTTTAAGTGCATTATTAACTTCAATATGCTGTACTTTCGGAATTTGATATTCTTCGAAATTTTCAAAGCGGTTTTTATTTTGATCAAGCAGTTCAATGAACTGATTATGCAAAGCAATGTAATGAATTTTGTGGGTTTTATCTTCGATTAATTGCAGCAAATTAGTATTTTGAGTATTGAAATGAAGTGTTCCCGAAGATTCTTTTTGCTGCTGCTTTTGCTTAAAGAATTTAACTTCTTTTAAGCTATAGGTTTTATTTTGATTCAGTTGTAATGAAATCAGTTTTTTTTCACAAGAATGACAAGGAACGAACGCTTTATAATGTCCAAGCCAGTCTGGAGCTTGAGTCTGCACCGATTTTAAGGAGTGTTGATGTGGATCAGCATCTTGTTTCATTGAGGACGTACTTGATGATTTCTCACAACTACTTAAAAAGAGTATGGGAAAAAAACCGAGCAAAATCATCGTTTTTTTCATAATGAGCATCAAATTATAAAAAAGGTTTTTTTAAACATAATCACAATTGAATGATCTATCTAGTCTAGATGAGCAAAATAAGTCATTTATTTGTAGCAAATCATGATTAATGCATCAGAAAAGTAGCCAAAAAAGCCATCCTTCAGGCTTTTTCGGCTAAAAATAGCGGAATTAATTCAACTTTTTCTGTAGTTTATAATTAAGCTTAGAGTCAATCGCTTTACCTGTATCCATCTCACGTGCTTCAACAAAGTTTTCACCGACAAAGAATTTACGATTTTCCCCAGCTTTATCTAAACTAATCACGGATGGATTGTCCTGATCAAAGCTAAATGTTCCTTTAACTTTAAATTCATTGCCTTTTCCTTTACCGAGATATTCTTCTGTGAGTTCATAGCTTTTATCTGCTTTTAATTCAAGTTCTGTTTCAATTCCTTCGCAGTCTGCACAGGGGAAAATGCCAGTATATTCACCCGCCCAATCCAGTGAGGTTTCGGCTGTGTCACCCATTGGCATTGCAGGTTGGGTCGCTGTAGTTTCAGTCGTTTGCGTTGCTGTAGTTTCAGGTGCTTTATTGGTCTGATGAGTATCATTATTTGGTTTTGTGCATGCACTTAAAGCCAATGTGGTCAGAGAGAGAATGAAAATTATTTTTTTCATGAGGTGATTCCTAAGATGTTTCAATGCAACTGCTAAAACTACGAAAAAAATGAAGTTTATTAAATATAGATATTGTTATGCTTTGTTATTCTATACATGGATTTTGATTGATTCTGCTTTTATCATTTTTAAAATAAGGTCATGATTTTCGTCAAGAAGAGAAATTTTGAAAAATAATGAAGCAATTAATTTATACATTTATACATTAATTGATTATTTATTGATCGTATTGTGCTTTCATATTTCAGCCGCATTGTTAGAATCTGCACACTTTCTTAAGTGTGGTGTTTTTAGGTGTTCGAAAAATTAGCTGAACAAAGTTTAGAAATGATGGGATGGGAACTGGATAATCATTGGCCGCTTGATTTAGATCAATGTGTCATGATTGCCGCGCCACACACCAGTAATTGGGATGCCTTATACGCACGTTTAGCACTTAAAGCTTTAGGCGTTAATGTTCGTTTAACCATTAAAGACAGTTACATGAAACTGCCATTTGGTCCATTTGTAAGAGCGATGGGCGGAATAGGTATAGACCGAACGCCAAAAAATGCAGGTGAACCTCGTCTTAGTATGGTTCAGGTCATGACAGACTTATTTAAACAGCATCCAAAGTTGGTGATGTTGGTAACACCCGAAGCGACACGTGCCAAACAAGAACAATGGAAAACAGGCTTTTATCATGTTGCCATCAGTGCAGGTGTGCCGATTGCTTTGGCTTATATGGATTATGCCAAGAAAAAAACGGGCGTAGGAAAAATTGTATATCCGACAGGGGATTATGAGAAAGATATGGCTGAAATTATGGGTTTCTATGCTCAAATTAATCCTAAATTTCCAGAAAAATTTAGTGTAGATACGCGCTATTACCCTGAAGCATAATGTTTAAAAAGACAGGGTGTTAGCCCTGTCTGACTTTAAAGTAAGGCTTAGATTGCTCCATTACAAAGATCTTAGCTTAATATTTGATAATTTTAATAAAAAACAGAATTTCATCTCATTCATCAATTTATTTGAATTCATTTTTTATTCAGCAAATGTCGGTTCAATCCCCCCTAAATTTTGGCAAGCTGCTTTGTAAATGACATATTGCTGCTCAATGACTTCAGTTAAGGGCATATCAAATAATTGTTCACCATCTTTATAGCTTTGTACATACAAGCTGGCTTTCTGATGGCTAGAGGCTAAAGATTGTTCGTGATAAGAGGTTATAGAATTATGTGTCATTTGTGCACTTTCAATTTTATTACATTGAAAATGTGAGAGCATTTTTTCAGCAAGTTTGACTTCACGTGATGTACCCAAGGAGCAGGCAGTGAGAAGAATAACCCCTGCTAATAAAATCAAGGTTTTCATTTTTAAAACGACTGGTGAAGGGGAGCCGATATTGTATAAAGTTTTTTTTATTATAAATGCTTGATTGCATATTGATTGGCTGTTTTTTGATTAAATAAAATTTGGATTAATTGCGAAACTTATTATAAAAGAATAAACCTCACAATCAGTCTGAAAGTTAGAGCAGATTACTGAACATTAAGAAACAGCCAGATGAAAATAAAAGACTTAAAACAATATGTTTAAATTGTTTTTCTGAAATTTTATAGAATAATTTTGCCCCTAAAATGGCAGGGAAACTGACAAAAATAAGCAAGATCAGCAGATAAGGGAGTAATTGTATATCCAGTGTGCCTTGGACTAAATATGCGAGTAAGGTAAAGACCTGAATGCCGAAGTTGAAATGGCGTAAAATATAGCGCTGTTCTTGTTTGGATACGTTTTTGAGCATCAGCCAAGCGGAAGGCAGTGCACCACAAAATCCGCCTAAACCACCCAATATTCCACCGATAAAGCCAACCCAACTATCTGCAAATTTTCCTGCTTGTTGCAGGCGTGGAAATTGTGGATTGAAAAGCATCATCGGGCACCACACAATTAAAAATAAACCTAAAATTAATTTAAAGGTATCGGCTTGAATGATGTGGAGTAAGTAACTCCCTAAAGGAACGCCAATCATGCCCGCGATTAAATAAGGTAAAACCAGTGATTTATTCAGATGAACTTGTTTCGGTTCATTGGATAAAGAAATAATATGGCTCCATACCGACGCAAACACCACTAAAGGTGCGGCAATCTGAGGAGAGAGTACCCATACCCAAAAAGACATGGCAATTAAAGCGAAGGCAAAACCTGTAAGTCCTTGTACAAAACCAGCGACTATTGCACCAAGAATAAATAACAACCAAGTCATAGTAATGTGTACAAAAGAAAAGTGAGCAGTATTCTAAAGATGAGTGAAAAAGCCAAGTCTATATTTAGCTGTATTTCTGCAAATTAAAGTCAAAAATTCAATAAAAAAGGATTCCATAGTGGAATCCTTTTTTATTGGGTTTAATTAAAATCTTGTTTTTGATATAGCCCAGAGCGCACTGTTCCAGCTTTGGTTTGTTTGATTTGTTGCCAAGTCGATGGCAGTTTTAATTGGGTTAAGTCACGATCTGCTTCAACATAAATGAAACCCTTATCTTTAATTAAAGGGTCTGCAAGTTGAGCCAGTTCTTGCCATAAATCCAAACTATAAGGTGGATCTAAAAAAACCAAATCAAATTGTTCTTTGAGCGTAGGCAAGGTTTGTTGTGCCGTTGCAATTTTTAATTTTGCACGTTGATTAGTGACTTTAAGCAACTGCAAGTTATCGGTTAAAAATGCAGCTTGATTACGATTCGGTTCAATCATGATGACGTGAGCTGCGCCACGTGACAATGCCTCAAAACTTAATGCACCAGAGCCAGCACAAAGATCTAAAACGTGAGTATTTTGAATATCCCACATTAACCAGTTGAACAATGTTTCACGTACACGGTCAGGTGTAGGACGTAAACCATCCACACTGGCAAAAGGAAGTTGGCGGCGTTTCCATTCACCGCCAATAATGCGGAGTTGATTTTTCATAGATCATTCACCCTGTACTTGTTGTGGGCTGGTTAATGCTGGAGTTTGAGTTGTGGCTTGAGGTTGATTCGGATGAGTCGCATCCGTCACAGGAGGTGTACCACTTGGTAATTCACCGGGTTTAATTCCTGCTGTCATTAAGCCACCACTAATTTGATGCGCTGCGGGACGGATTGGATTTTTCTCACGTTTAAGTAGCCAATAATCAAAAATAGGACGGGCTAATTGTGCAGCTGAACCGCCGTGTTTACCATTTTCCCAAACCACTGCAATGGCAATTTCAGGATTTTCAGCTGGAGCAAAACCGACAAATAAACCATGATCCAGTTGACGCTCGGTCAATAATGATTCGTTATATTTCTTTCCTTGGGCAATACTTTTAACCTGTGCTGTTCCTGTTTTACCTGCAATTTTATACATTGGAGTGCGGATACCACGACCCGTACCCGTGTCAACGACATCGACCATTGCATCTCGCATTTTAATCCAGTCTTCAGGTTGCCCATTAAACTGAATTTTCCCATTGGGTGCATTGATAGGGGTATATGGTTTTGCACCATGACTTTCGCGCAGTACATGCGGGGTAATGTGCGAGCCTTGATTTGCTGTAATTGCTGTTGCCATTGCCAGTTGTAACGGGGTCGCTGTAAAAGCACCTTGGCCAATACTCACGGAAATGGTTTCACCTTTTAGCCACTTACTTTTACGGGTTCGCATTTTCCATTCTGGATTTGGATATAAACCTGTACTTTCGCTGGGTAAGTCAACACCTGTTTTTTCACCAAAACCAAACTGGCGCATCCACGTATTCATTTTGTCGATACCCATACGGTAGGACAATACATAAAAATAAGTATCACAAGATACATTTTGGGCTTTATGCATATTGACCACGCCATGCCCCGCTTTTTTGTGGTCACGGAAACGGTGGCTATCGCCAGGTAAGGTGAAATAACCGGGGTCAGAAATAGCCGTATTCCAATCGACATATCCATAATGGATCCCGCCTAAACCAAACATTGGTTTAATGGTTGAACCGGGAGGGTAGGCACCTTGAACAGCACGATTATAAAGCGGTTGGTCTAGGTTGTCTCGTAATGCGCTGTAATCGGTAGTACTAATGCCTGTGACAAATAAATTGGGATTAAAACTTGGACTAGAGACCAGTGCTAGAATTTCCCCCGTTTTCGGGTTCAGTGCTACAATTGCACCTCGTCGCCCCGCAAGCTGTTCTGTCGCGACCACTTGTAAGCCATAATCAATCGACAGATATAAGTCATTGCCACGAACGGGATCTTTACGTCCTAAATTACGCAGCACATTGCCGTGGGCATCTGCTTCGACAGATTCATTGCCTGGTACACCGTGCAAAAGTTCTTCATAGGATTTTTCAGCGCCAATTTTGCCAATTAAGTTAGTGCCTGCATATAAGTCTTTATCAATGGATTTTAATTCTTTGTCATTAATACGTCCCACATAACCAATCACATGAGCAAACAGGTCACCATGTGGGTAGTAGCGAGTCATTTGGGTTTCTATATTGACCCCAGGAAACTGGAATTTAACTTCACTAAATTTAGCGATATCCGTTTCAGTTAAATTAAGTTTAAGCGAAACACGTTCTGTTTTTTTTGAGGTTTTAATTCGACTGCTAAAACGGTCTATATCTTCTTGAGTCAAGCCCAAAATTGGAATTAAGCGTTGTACGGTGCCATCAATATCGTCAACATCTGCACGAGACATGGTTGCTGAAAATACAGGGTAGTTGTCAGCAAGCAAAATACCATTACGGTCATAAATGTAGCCACGTGCTGGTGCTAAAGGTTGCAAGCGAATTCGGTTTTGATCCGATGCAGTTGAAAACTCATCATAATGTGAGATTTGCAAGTAAGCATAACGAACAATCAGTAATAACAGAAAGAATGCAACAATCCCGGCCGAGATAAAAATTCGATTGCGATAAATGCGCTTTTCTTGTTGAGCATTTTTTAAAGGAAAGTGCTGCTTCATACGTGATCGACTTACATACAGGAGAGTGGAAAAACCAGAGGCATATTCTAATGCATATCATCATTTTTTGATATTTGTTCAGGTAAACAGTTGGGCTTGTTTAGCTTAAACTTTGACTTTACAGACATTAAAATTGTAAAGTGCAGTATATAAGAGTTCTCATAATTCTGCTAAAGTCAAAATTGAAAAAGGACTGTATTAAAAATAGAATTAGGGACCACGATGAAAAAAATGACAAAAATGTATCCTTTATTGGCATTTTTTGCGCTAACCAATGTAGCGTATGCACAAGATAATCCATATTTACCAGAAGCTAAATTGACACCAGAAAGTGCAACAGCATGGAATTTAGGGGCAGGATTTACACAAGAAATGCTTCATATGAATGTAGAGTGGGTAAATCCTTATGGGATTGCTTATGCTAAAGCAGGTGTTTTCATCGATGATGATTATACTGCGGGTGGTCAAGTCGGATTTCGCTATCCTTATCACCTCACAGGTAAAGATAAGAATGGCTATTATATTGGTGTCTATGCGGGACATATTGAAAGTAAGGGCGTAGACAATGAATATAAAGCACGATTGGGTGCAGGGGTTGATTTAGCCTATGTGTTATTGAGTTCTGAACGGATTAGTACTTTTAGTGTTGGTATTGGTGCGGGTGAAGAGCTTAAGGATAAATCGGGTTATGTGGTTGCTGAGACACAGCCAAGGCTACAATTTTCCTATACCCTAAGTATTGGTTTATAGTAAAAAAAATTGATTTTATAACATTTATTATTTTGTGATTAAAAATTAAATATGGATTTTATGCATGCTTGAGTACGTCAACGAATTGTGGCAAACCTTCTTGAATCGTCCTGATTTTTGGGCAGTACTAAGCATTATCCCAGTCACGGCTTTTGTCACTTGGGCGCATGTGTGGATGGCGCTTAAAATGGTATTTTATCCGCTTACTTTTTGGGGATTCCATTTAGGTCCATTACCTGTCGGTTGGCAGGGAATTGTGCCACGTAAAGCGGGTCGTATTTCAGGCATTATTACCGATAACACCTTATCCAAATTGGGCTCTTTGCGTGAGTTTTTAGATGCAATGGATCCTGAAGATATGGCACGGATCATTGGTGAACAAGTCGGTTTGGAACTTGAACACCTCATTGATGAAACGATGCTTGAACGTAATGCTGTCCTTTGGGAAAACTTACCTTATTCGATTAAACGTCGAATTTATGCTCAAGCGCATAAACAATTGCCGGGTATTTTAAGAGAACTTGTGACTGAGCTGACCATGAACGTCGAGTCACTTGTTGATATGCGTGAAATGGTGGTTCGCCAAATGGAAGGTGATCGCCGTTTAATGGTCAATATGTTTCTTAAAGTCGGTCAGAAAGAGATCAATTTTATTTGGCATATTAGTGCGCTCATTGGAATGTTCTTTGGTGTATTCCAAATGATTGTTTGGTTCGTTGTACCATGGCATTGGACTGTACCTTTTTGGGCATCTATTTGGGGCTTTTTGACCAACTGGATTGCGATCTGGATGGTGTTTAATCCACTTGAACCACACTATGTACGTTATCCGCAATTCTTTGAATTAACTAAAGATCGTAAATTCCCGTGGGTAAAACCTGTGATTCCACGTATTGGCACATACAATATTCAAGGCGCGTTTATGAAACGTCAGGATGAAGTATCAGATGTCTTTGCACGAGTAGTCACAGAAGACCTAATTACGTTAAAATCCATTATGACGGAAATGATGTATGGCGGGAAGAAAGATAAAACTCGCCGCCTTGTTAAACGCCATATTAACCAAATTATGGAAACACCTCTGGTTAGAACCTCTTTACAACTCTCTTTAGGGCCAAAAGAGTATGCAAAACTCAAGACAGACTTGATCGATCGCTCAATTGAAATTACGATGGTGCCTGTATGCGACCCTGCGTTTAATGCGAGCCGTGCACAGAAAATCTATCAAATGTTTAGAGAGCGTATTCTAGAGTTGACACCAAGAGAGTTTCAAAATTTATTACGGCCTGCTTTTCAGGAAGACGAATGGATTTTGATTGTTCTGGGTGGCGTAACTGGATTTATAGCAGGTACAATACATTTGTTTGTGGCTTTCTTATAATTAGATTAATTGGATGCTGGACTACATGGTGAATCAATAGATTTGGCATGAACAAAGCGTCATATACATTGTTAAATGAGGATGTTTTTTTATGCGCATTATATTACTCGGACCACCTGGAGCAGGTAAAGGCACACAAGCTCAGTTGATCTGTAAGCGCTACAATGTCCCACAAATTTCAACCGGTGATATGCTCCGTGCTGCAATTCGTGAAGGTACTGAATTAGGTCTTAAAGCTAAAAGCGTGATGGAGAGCGGCGGTCTTGTATCTGACGAGCTAATCATTGGTCTTGTGAAAGAACGTATTGCTCAACCTGATTGTGTAAACGGTTGCATTTTTGATGGTTTCCCACGCACGATTCCTCAAGCAGAAGCTTTGGAAGGCGAAGGTATTAATATCGATCATGTGATTGAAATTGATGTTCCAGATGAAGAAATTGTACAACGTCTTTCAGGTCGTCGTCAGCACCCAGCTTCTGGTCGTGTTTATCATATGGTTTACAATCCGCCTAAAGTGGAAGGTAAAGATGATGAAACTGGCGAAGATTTAGTTCAACGTCCAGATGATCAAGAAGAAACCATTCGTAAACGTCTTGGTTCATATCATACTGAAACTGAACAATTGGTCGGTTTTTACCAAGGTCGTGCAGCGTCTGGTGAAAATGCACCGACGTATGACAAACTCAATGGTCTTCGTCCAATTGATGAAGTTCAAGCAGATTTGTTTGCAATTTTAGATCAAGCAAAATAATTCATATGCCATAGTGCGGTGAATGTTTTGACATTAAAAGAGTCCTAAGTCATATTAGGGCTCTTTTAATTTGTGCAAAATTTTGAGGATGCTATCTTGCTGAAAATGGGTTTAATTGTACTGGTGATTGTATTTGGTCTTGTGGTATTGGCCTTAATGGTTCAGAGTTTTAAAGCTTTACGTCACGTGCAAAAGCAAGAAGCGGCAGAAAAGAAAAACAGCCAATCAGCGCGTCAACTCCATCCGAAGTTGCAACAGAAAAATAAAGATCAAAACTAAATTTAGTTTTGGTCTTGCAGCATTTTTATTGCAATGCTTTTGGCTGCGCCAAATTCAAAGCGATCTGGCCACTGGCAGACATCAGACACCACACATTCATTGCACTTGGGCTTACGGGCAATACAACAATAACGACCATGTAAAATCAGCCAATGGTGCGCATCTAGCATAAATTCTTTAGGAATCACTTTAAGCAGTCGCTGTTCAACTTCAAGCACATTTTTGCCTACGGCTAAACCTGTACGATTGCCTAAGCGGAAAATATGGGTATCGACTGCCATAGTCGCTTGTCCAAAGGCGGTATTAAGCACCACATTTGCCGTTTTACGCCCCACACCCGGTAATGCTTCTAAGTCAGCACGGTTGTTGGGTACGATGCTATTATGCTTCTCGATCAATATCTTACATGCTTTAATCACATTTTCGGCTTTAGCGTTATATAAGCCAATGGTCTTAATATATTGCTTTAAACCATCGACTCCTAACGCATAGATTGCTTCAGGTGTATTGGCAATCGGAAATAGCTGGTCGGTGGCTTTATTGACACTCACATCGGTTGCTTGTGCAGAAAGCGTAACCGCGACTAAAAGCTCAAAAGGACTGGAATAATTGAGTTCAGTTTTCGGGTTGGGTCTTTGCTCACGTAATCGCTCAAAAAATACCTGAATTTGTTTTTTAGTCATATTCTTTACAGGCATTTTACATTCCTTGACAAGCATTGAGCTGTTGGTTGAGTTCATCTAAGAGCAGACGTTTTTTTGCATCATCACGAACGCTGAGCTGTTTTTCTAACTTTTTGATTTGTGTTCGAATTTTTGCCAACTCAATGGTGGATTGAGCATCTAACTGAACCGCTGGTTTATCTTCAATTTGCGTAATCAAAATGTCAGGTACACGGTCATCTTGAGCTGAAAATTGAGCAAATAATGCAGTGTCAATATTGGCACGTACCACAGGGCCCTTACGATGGGTACGTCGTTGTTCTTCACGTTGAATATGTGAGTAATAACGATTGCGTAAGTCATTTTGCTCGCTAATACGTAATGTCTCATTCGGTAAAATGTGATCATCTTCAATTAAATCAATGCAGTCGACAGGGCAGGGCGGAATGCAAAGTTCACAGCCCGTGCATAAATCAGTCAAAATGCTGTGCATGAGTTTACCTGAACCGATAATGGCATCCACAGGACAAGCGCTGATACATTTGGTACAGCCAATACACTCATCTTCACGAATAATCGCTTTCATGCGCTGTGGACGACCATCACTTTGAATAGGCCAAACACTTTCTTCGGCGTGTAATTGAGGGCGTTTAAGCAGCGCTGCAAGTGCATCAGCGACAGGTTGACCTCCGGGGACACATTTATTGGCTTCTTCACCTTCTGCAATGGATTTGGCATAAGGTAAGCATCCATCTCGATGACCACATAAACCACATTGGGTTTGAGGAAGTAAGGCATCAATATTTTGGATGAGAGCAATTTGAGAATTCATGTGTAAACCACAACTGCTAAAGAAATAGCAGCATACAGAAAAGAAGATTGAGTCAAGGTGTGCGATTTTAGCATGATTTTATTGTTTAATCTCTTGCCCGAAAATAGCGCCATGAATGCATTATTATTGAGCAAAAAAGTCAATGAAAACAGCGATCAAACATGCTGGGGATTCAGCGCCTTTAGTTGGTTATAGTTAATATAAATATATGTTATTAAAACTTTTTTTCATTTTTTTTAAAAAAACTATTGTGGATTGGCTGCAAAAGATATTTAATATTTTGCGCCAAAAATTATCACTTTTTAAAAAATTGATCAATTTTGATCCATCTTTCTGCTGAGGATTAAGTGTTGAAATATAACAGCCTTAACGACTTCCTAGACTACGTTAAATCACGTGATGCACATCAACCCGAATTTCTACAAGCTGTAGAAGAAGTCATGACTAGCCTTTGGCCGTTCATTGAAAAGAACCCACAGTATGCTGATCACGGTTTGCTTGAACGCTTGGTTGAGCCAGAACGTGCGATTCAATTCCGTGTTTCTTGGGTCGATGACAAAGGTCAGACTCATGTGAACCGTGCTTTCCGTGTACAGTACAATTCAGCCATCGGGCCATTTAAAGGTGGTATGCGTTTTCACCCATCGGTGAACCTGTCAATTCTTAAATTTTTAGGTTTTGAACAAACATTTAAAAATGCTTTAACCACACTTCCTATGGGTGGCGGTAAAGGCGGTTCAGACTTTGATCCTAAAGGTAAGTCTGAAGGCGAAATTATGCGTTTCTGCCAAGCATTAATGATTGAATTGTACCGTCACCTTGGTTCAAATACGGATATTCCTGCGGGGGATATTGGTGTAGGTGGTCGTGAAGTTGGCTACATGGCTGGGATGATGAAAAAACTCAGTAATGACACTTCATCTGTATTTACAGGTAAAGGTTTGTCATTCGGTGGTTCATTGGCTCGTCCAGAAGCAACGGGTTATGGCACGGTGTATTTTGCTGAAGAAATGCTGAAAACTAAGGGTAATTGCTTTCAAGATAAAGTGGTGACTATTTCAGGTTCAGGTAATGTTGCACAATTCGCTGCTGAAAAAGCGATGTTCTTAGGGGCTAAAGTGGTTTCACTTTCAGACTCTGCGGGTACTGTGTATGTGAAAGACGGCTTTACCGACGAATTGTTGGCCGAAGTTATGGAGCTTAAAAACGTTAAACGTGGTCGTATTTCTGAATTCGCGTCTAAACATGGCTTTGAATATCTTGAGGGCAAACGCCCTTGGTCAATCAAATGTGATATCGCGCTGCCATGTGCAACTCAAAATGAGTTGACAGGTGAAGATGCGCTTGCATTGATTGCAAATGGTGTGATTTGTGTTGCTGAAGGTGCAAACATGCCATCGACTCTAGATGCTGTTGAAAAATTCATTGAAGCTAAAATTCTGTATGCGCCGGGTAAAGCATCAAATGCGGGTGGCGTTGCGACTTCTGGTCTTGAAATGTCGCAAAATGCGATTCGTTTAGGTTGGACTTTCGAAGAAGTGGATGAGCGTTTACATGCGATCATGAAAGAAATTCACCGTAACTGTGTTAAATACGGTACTAAAGAAAATGGTACTGTGAACTATGTTGATGGTGCGAACATTGCAGGCTTTGTCAAAGTTGCTGATGCAATGTTGGCTCAAGGCGTATTCTAAGATTTTATTTTCTTGAATACTTAAAAAACCGATGCTTTGGCATCGGTTTTTTTATTAATGAAATTAACAGCTTATTTTACGCTTGCACGTTCAATCGTCATGTCATGTACATAGGCATATTTAGACTGATCTGCGGCAGGGTTCTTAATTTCATAACGTTTTACACGAATGATTTGGCGCTCATTGGGATTATGTTCAAAACCTTCAATATGGTTGTAAAACAATGTCCAGTCTTTATCGACCTGAGTTTTAACACCGTTTTCTGCGTATTTAATTTCACGCACTTGCAAACAGGTTTGTGGTGCTACGCCTGTACATTTTTTTGTTTCTGGAGCAATTTCAAGAAAAATGGTTTCAGCTTGCGTTTGATATTGTGTTTCAGGCGTCATTTTGCCTTCGAATACAATTTTTTGACCTGTTGCATCAATCAGCGTTAATGTCGGTTTATTTACATCTTGTGTATTTAAAACAAAGGGAATAGTACGTTTAGCAAAAAGTGAGCTGGAGAACTGTTCTTGTTTCATTAATTCGGGTGAACAAGCCATCATGGTTGACATCAAATCAGCAGTGACAATTTGACCTTTCTCAATTTTCCATGATGTACCTTGAGTATTACAACCTGTTGCAATACTTAAACGTTGTTGATCATTGAAATTCAACACAAGTGGCTTATTTGTGCCTTGTGGTTGATAAGACCATTGGTAGGCAGCGAGTGTTTTATCTGCATTTTGTTGTTGAACCATCGACACGGCTAAATCTCCAACTTTTTGCATATCGCTAGATTGACAAGCCGCAAGCGTTAATGGAAAAAGGGCAATCGCTAAAAATTTAAGTTTCATTTTAAAAGTACTTGGTTTTGAAAGATTTTTATAAGCATATCGTATTCGTGCTTAAAAAAAATGGATACATTTTGAGGTGTTAGGTATCAAAATGTATCCATAACTATTATTTTGTTGATTATTGATAAAAAGTTATGAATTAGTCAAAACGATAGATATCCATACCTAGTGAACCCATACTAAAACTACTGTGGACAATGTTGAAGCGCTGACCTGTTCCCATTGCAAAGAACAGTGGGGCAAAGTGCTCTAAGGTTGGATGATTTCGTTTTGCATAGGGAATTGTTTGCCAGTCCAGTACAGCATCATAATTTTGATGAGTAAGTTTGCTCACGACATAATTACGGAAACTGGATGCCCATACAGGGACTTCAGTCGGTTCGCCACGCCAAGCTAACTCAGCTAAGTTATGGGTAATACTGCCCGAACCAATAATTAACACTTGTTTTTCACGCAGTGGAGCAAGTGTGTGACCAATTTTATAAATATCTTCAGCAGACCAGTTCATCGGTAGTGAAATTTCTACCACAGGAATATCTGCATCAGGATACATATGTAGCAGGGGCATCCACACGCCATGATCACGCGGACGAGTGCTATTGGCATGAGCCGCTAAACCTGCATTTGCTAAAAGATGTAAAATTTCTTCAGCAAGTTCTGGTTGACCCGGTGCGGGATAGCGGATTTCATAAAGTTCAGTGGGAAAACCACGGAAATCATGCCAAGTTTCGGCACGTACACTTGTACTTACTTCAAGTGAGTTACTTTCCCAGTGTGCAGACATCACAATAATGGCTTGTGGTTTAGGCAGATTCAGGCTGAGTCGTTGTAATGCAGGGCCAACTTGTTCTGGATTAAGCGCAAGCATGGGAGAGCCATGTGAAATAAATAAACCGGGTAAAGTTTGCAAATTCATAATGATGCGCCTAATTCAAATTATATTGACTGGAGCAATGATGTCAAAATTAACCTATAGATAAAAGAGGGTTTATTTCAACATCTCGTTGCATAAACAGAACAATAGAAAATAGTCTTATTCATTTTTATCAAAATTGCTCGATGGTATTTACCATAATTTCAGTTTGATAAAAATTCAATAGAAGACTTCTTTCATAATTCATTTTTCAATCAATATAAGTCGTTCGTAAAGTCAAAATTAAAAATAAATTCTAGGAAGTATTGGATTCATGAGTGTGGCATGGATGCCACACGTTTCCCATCCTTGTGCTGCATTTTAAAACAGTGCCTTAAAACTGGCTCAGGATGTCGTGTCTGGGAAACAAAAAGCATTAGCTCTACTTTTGACCTTTCAAAAATAGAGCTAATGCCTACACAAAGGTATAAAAACTAAATCAATCAAATGATGCCGTGCTGATTTTAAAGAACTGAGTATTGAGTATTTTTTAATCTATTCAGGTGATCTAATAAAGGACTTAGCAGATTTATTTAACCAGCCCGATGATAAGGATGATTGTGATTGATGGTCATTGCACGGTATAACTGCTCGATTAGCATCACTCGAACCATAGGGTGAGGTAAAGTGAGCTTGGACAATGACCAGTGCCATGCAGCCGCTTTACGTACTGCTTCCGAGTGACCATCTGGGCCGCCAATCGCTAATACCACATCATTGCCTTCAAGCATCCATTCTTTCATGGTTGCAGCGAGTTTTTCAGTGCTAAATTCTTTGCCACCCACTTCAAGTGCAATCAGGGTTTCATTCTGTTTAAGCACATTTAAAATACTGTCACCTTCAATTTGACGATATTTTAAGATATCGGCTTCAGAATCATTTTTCCCGCGTTTTGCCATGGGTAATTCAATAATCTGAGTTTGAACAAAAGGTTGGATACGCTTGAAGTAATCTTCAAAACCAGTGAGTACCCAAGCAGGCATTTTTTGACCGATGGTAATAATACGGATTTTCATAAGATTCGATGGTTTAAGAGTCTGCACTATTATAAGCACTAAAATGCTTTTTACTTATTTTGAGCAACAAATTGCAATTGAAAGTTAGTATGTGATGCTGTTTTAATCATGAATAGTGGAGTAAATATAAATAAAAACCATGGACGAAGAATAAATGAGAGCAAAAAAAAATCAAAATATAGGCTTATGCTTGGGCACATTTCTTTTCTCTATTTTTTTGAGTGCTTCAACATGGGCAGCACCTAACCTGACGACAGCAAGCACGAATAATTTAAAAGTCTATTTGGAACAAATTATTGGTACTGATAGCTATCGTAATTATAAAAATATAGAAGAATTACAGCGTGTTTCGGCATGGATTAAAGAACAAATGCGCTTGTTTGGTATTCCATGTCAATATCAAAATTATTCGGTCAATGGTTTAGGTTATCGTAATGTAGTGTGTACTTTAACAGCGGGTCATGCGGACAAAGTGATTATAGGTGCACATTACGATGTCTTTGGTGAGCAGCAGGGTGCTGATGATAATGCTTCTGGTGTAGCGGGAGTAATTGAAACTGCACGTATTCTTGCGCAACAGAAATCTCAACTCACGCAAAATATAGAATTTGTATTTTATACCTTACAAGAACCGCCGTTTTTTAAAACCGAGCAGATGGGCAGTTATATCCATGCCAAATCGGTACAAGCACAAAAAGATCAAATTCAAGGTGTGTATATTTTAGATATGATTGGTTATTTTGATGAAAAATTGGTGCAAGAATATCCAGCTGGTTTGAAGTGGGTTTATCCTAGTCATGCGAATTATATTGCTACGGTGAGTAATTTACAGTCTTATGATTTGGGCGCGAAATACTGTGAAGAAATGCGAACACTGAACCGTTTAGAGTGTCAAAGATTGGTTGCACCTTCTTTTGTTTCAGGAATGGAGTTCTCGGATCATCTTAATTATTGGAAGTTTGATATTCCGGCAGTGATGATTACCGATACCGCTTTTTTTCGAAATAAGAATTATCATACCGAAAAAGATACTTTAAAAACGCTGAATATTGGAAAAATGGCCAATGTAATTGATGGTTTAGTGAATAGTTTACTCATGCCATTGCCATCTAAGCCATAAAAAACGCAGTCCACTAAGAAAAATGGGACTGCGATCAAAAGGTCATCCACCTGGAGATGTAGATGACCATTCACATAACATGTAAAAATAGAAGCTTACAGCGCATCTGTGTTTCTATATTAGCTAGATTAATAGATGAGGTCAAAAGCTAGACTTTTCAAGTTCTCTATATGTCCAATATAACAAAATAAACGCATAAAAAAAGAGAGCCGAAGCTCTCTTTTTTGTATCAAATTACCATTAATGACGTGCAGCTTTACTTTCAGCAGCCGGTTTAACAATCGGATTTTTTGGCAAAGGTTTTGGCATTTCTGTTAAAGCCAATGGCAAAATATCATCGATACTTTTCACGGCTTTAATTTCTAAACCAGCTTTGACATTGTCTGGAATTTCAACCAGATCACGTACGTTTTCTTGTGGGATAAAGACTAACTTAATGCCGCCACGGTGTGCTGCAAGTAGTTTCTCTTTTAAGCCACCAATACGCATGGCACGACCACCTAAATTGGTTTCACCTGTCATTGCAATGTCCGCACGAACAGGGATCCCTGTGAAGGCAGAAACCAATGCTGTGGTTAATGCTAAACCAGCAGATGGACCATCTTTTGGTGTTGCACCTTCAGGTAAATGCACGTGAACATCGGTTTCTTCAAATCGTGCAGCTTCAATACCCAGTGCATCTGCACGGGTACGTACCACAGTCATTGCAGCGGTAATGGATTCTTTCATGACATCACCAAGTGAACCTGTCGTGATGAATTTACCTTTACCTTTTACAGCTGCCACTTCAATCGACAGTAATTCACCACCGACAGAAGTCCAAGCTAAACCATTGACACGACCGACTTCAGCTTCTTCTTCTGCCATACCATAGTCGAATTTATGTACGCCTAAGTAGTCAGATAAGTTTTCCGCAGTGATGTCGATATGCAAGTTTTTGGCTTTTTTGCTGACCGCTTCTTTGACCACTTTACGGGCAATTTTTGAGACTTCACGTTCTAGGCTACGCACACCTGCTTCGCGTGTATAGCGACGCACGATGTCACGAATCGCTTCTTCATGAATGGTCAATTCTTTGCCGCGTAAACCATTGTCCTTAATTGCTTTAGGCACAAGATAACGGTCTGCAATATTGACTTTTTCTTCTTCGGTATAACCCGGAAGACGAATCACTTCCATACGGTCAAGCAAAGCTTCTGGAATATTCATGCTGTTTGCAGTACAGATGAACATCACTTCAGATAGGTCAAGATCAAGATCTAAATAGTGATCGTTAAACTTGCTGTTTTGCGATGGATCAAGCACTTCAAGCAATGCAGAAGCAGGGTCGCCACGGTAGTCTTGCGCCATTTTGTCAATTTCATCGAGCAAGAATAATGGATTCTTCACACCGACTTTGGTTAACGATTGCACAATTTTACCCGGCATCGCACCAATATAGGTACGACGGTGACCACGGATTTCCGCTTCATCACGCACGCCACCTAAAGCCATGCGGATAAATTCACGACCTGTGGCTTTGGCAACCGATTCACCGAGTGAAGTTTTACCGACCCCTGGAGGCCCAACTAAGCACAGGATAGGCCCTTTGAGTTTTTTCACCCGTGATTGAACCGCTAAGTATTCAACAATGCGTTCTTTAACTTCATCTAGACCATAATGGTCTGCATCTAGAATTTCCTGTGCTTTTGCCAAGTTAATACTAACTTTACTGGCTTTGTTCCACGGGGTATCTAAAATAGCTTCGATATAGTTGCGAACAACTGCGGCTTCACTTGAAGCAGGTTGCATTGCTTTAAGCTTGCGGAATTCTGACTCTGCTTTTTTGCGCACATGTTCAGGTAAATCTGCTTCTTCAAGACGACGTTCAATTTCTGCAACATCATCTTCAGCACCGCCATTCATGTCAGAAAGTTCACGCTGAATCACCTTCATTTTTTCATTGAGGAAATATTCGCGCTGGTTTTTCTCCATTTGGCGTTTTACCGAGTCATGCAAGGTTTGTTCAATCTGTTGTTCTTCAGATTGTTGCAACAGATAAGTCATTAGCTCTTGTAAGTGAGCTTCGAAATCATCGTGTTCTAAGAACTTTTGTTTGACATCAATGTTTAAAGGCACACGGGTTGCTACGAAGAACACCAGTTGCAATAAATCATCAATTTTATTTGCAGCAGTAATCAATTCACGTGCATTACGTAATTTTGCTTCTGCATATTGTGCAAATAAAGTGCGCAGTTCTTGTATACGTGTTTCTTGAGATTCTGCTTTAATGTTGACTGTCATTGGGCTAATTGCATGTTCAGCCGATAAATATTCATCATTTTCGATGATTTTTACCAGTTTAGAACGATGTAATCCCTCAATTAATACTTTGATACAGTTTTCATCATTTTCATGATTCACAACTTGCACAATCTTTGCGACAGTACCGTATTGATATAGGTTGTCGTGATCAATTTCTTCTGTAAGCGAATCTTGTTGCGCAACAACAAATACGAGATTGTCACTGTTACGAGCCACGTCAACTGCTTTGATCGATTTTTCACGACCTACAAATAACGCAATTTGCATGTGTGGATAAACCACAACATCTCGTAGCGCTAAAAGCGGTAATACGCTTGGAACCTGTGGTTCTAAGGTTTCTTGATTCATAATAATTTCAGACATGGGCACTCCTAATGAGTAACAATGGTGTTGCCATATTTTTATAGTGATGTGTATTTCAAAAATTACAAGGGGAGCTGCACATAAATTGTATGATAAATACTTAAATAATTGATTTAATGCTTATAACAACAGTCAAAAATGCCAAATTAACGTTTAAATAACCGCATGTGTAAGGGCGTGATAAGTACATCGAGTGGCTGATCCCAAACCTGACGGGGAAGTCGCTCTTGCACCAGTTGAAAGTCATGTGCAATGCCTAAGCGCAAAGGCTTGTTTGGCGCACTGGCAAGGGTTTTATCATAAAAACCGCCACCCATTCCAATGCGTGTCCCGTAAACATCACATGCCAGTAAAGGCATGATTAGCACATCCAGTTTTGAGACATGCATTGCACGGCTTGCCATCGGTTCCTGCATGCCAAGAGGATGATGTGAAAAGCGTTTGTTGCGATATTGTTGTTTTGAAATTTTGACCCAGTGCAATTGCTGATTCATGGTGCAAATCATGGGTAAATAGACCTGTTTATGCTGTGCGAAGCAATATTCAATCATGTGCTGGGTCTGAATTTCACCAAAAGCATGTAAATAAATACCGACGCGCTTTGCCTGTTGTAGCTGTGGAAAATGACGTAAGCGATGCAAAATTTGGCTGGAGGAAGATTGTTGTTGGAATTTATCGACTTGTTTGCGCTTGGTTTTAAGTTGTTGTCGTAGTGATTTTAAGTCGATAGACATAAGTCGTTGGTCCTAAACGCAAAGTTCAAGTGTAGAGTAGAGTGTAAGTTTAACTGTTTTTAAGTTCTTTCAATATTGGGCAACAGCTATTATTGGTTGTTTTACATTCATCAATCCACGTTGAAAGGCGTTGTTTTAAGCTATTGAGTTCTTGAATTCGTTGGTCAATTTTGTCCAGACGTTGTTGTATAACATGGCGAACTTGTTCACGGTCTTCAAATTGTAGCTGTAATAACTCCTGAATTTCACTGAGCTGTAAACCCGCATCTTTAGCTTTTTGAATAAAGCTTAGAGTTTCAATATCTTGGCTATTATAATAACGATAACTTTGTGTGGTTTCAGGCACACGCATTAAGCCAATGCGTTGATAATAACGAATGGTTTCGACATTGACCTGACATTGTTTAGCCAGTTTTCCAATGGTGAGCATAAAAGTATCCTCAATATGACTTGACTCTGTACCTAGGTACAGACTTTATGCTAGCACAATTGAATAATTAAATGGGTAAGTCTGATGAGTGAACAAGCTAAATCTTCTTGCTGTACAAAACAACAATCGAGTCCGGAATGGGTCAAAGTAGATCCTGTTTGCGGGATGAAAGTTACCGATTTGTCTAAACCCAATATTGACTATAAAGGGCAGCGTTATTATTTCTGTTGTAAGGGTTGTTTAAATAAATTTGAGCTAAATCCTGAACAATATCTGCTGTCAGCTGAGGGAAATGAACCGAAAAAAACCGGTTGTGGTTGTGCTCCAAAAGCTCAAACTGAAGAAAAAACGGCTTCATGCTGTGCGCCTCAAGATCAACAACCTGTAGCGCAATCATCGGGCTGTTGTGCTGGAAATAAACCGAAAACAGCAGTTCAATCCATTGAAACGGTGGTTGACCCCGTTTGTGGTATGCAGGTTAAAACCGATTCTCAATATCACAGTATTGACCAAGACCATGACTATTATTTTTGTTCTGAGCGTTGTTTAAGTAAGTTTAATATCGCACCTGAGCAATATGTGGTTTCAAAGACTCAAAGCGCTTCATGCTGTAGCACAGAAAAACCACCAGAACCGAAAAAACAGTCATCGTGTTGTGCGGGCGGTCATGCGGTGAATTCTTCAGGGCAAACAGAAATTGATCCTGTCTGTGGCATGTCGGTGGACACATCAACCAATTTAAAAACAGATTATCAAGACAAAACCTATTATTTCTGTAATCCATCTTGTTTGGATAAATTTAAACAGGATCCTGAATTTTATTTAATTCCACTCGATGAACGTCCTGTACCAGAAGGTGCGGCAGATATGGATTATACCTGTCCGATGGACCCCGAAATTGTACAAAAAGGCCCGGGAACTTGCCCGATTTGTGGTATGGCTTTAGAGCCTATGCAACCAACCTTGGATGATGCACCGAACCCTGAACTGGTGGATTTTAGCCATCGTTTTTGGCTGACTTTGCCTTTGACCTTAATTGTTTTTGTTTTGGCCATGGGTTCGCATATTCATGCCTTTATTCCACAGCATATTCAACCGTGGATTGAATTGGTGCTTTCTATTCCTGTGGTGCTTTGGGCAGGGAAACCCATTATTGAGCGTTGTTGGACATCTTATAAAACACGTAACTTAAACATGTGGAGTCTCATTGGTGTAGGGGTATTAGCGGCCTTTATTTATAGTGTGGTTGCAACTGTTTTTCCATCCCTTATTCCGATGGAAGCCAAAACAGGTCATGGCGTGGCGGTGTATTTTGAAGCAGCCTGTATGATTGTGTCTTTAAGTTTGCTTGGGCAAATGATGGAGTTGAAAGCCCGTGCCAAAACTGCTGATTCATTAAAGTCATTACTGCGATTGCAATCCAATACTGCAAAACTGGTGCAGAATGATCAAGTGGTCGAAGTTGATATTGGCATGGTGAAACAAGGCGATATTCTGCAAATTTCATCGGGTGAGCAAATTCCACTGGATGGAGTTGTGGTTGAAGGCAAAACCTATGTCGATGAAGCGATGATGACGGGTGAACCGGTTCCAGTCAAAAAAGAATTAGATGATTTAGTCATTGGCGGAACGGTGAATCAACAGGGCAGTATTCGTATTCGAACCACTGCGGTGGGTGCAAATACGACACTCGCTAAAATGATTCAAACCGTGGCAGAAGCGCAACGCTCTAAAGCACCATTACAACGACTTGCCGATGTTTTTGCTAAATATTTTGTTGTTACCGTACTTGCCATTAGTGTGCTGACCTTTATCGCTTGGATGGTCTTTGGCAATGCGCAATTTGATTTGGCATTGATGTGTGCCGTGGCTGTACTGATTATTGCTTGTCCTTGTGCTTTAGGTTTGGCAACCCCCATGTCGGTAATGGCAACCACGGGGCGAGCTGCACAAAAAGGCGTATTGTTTAAAGATGCCGAAGCGATTGAAGCATTAAGTAAAGTCAATACTTTGGTGATTGATAAAACAGGAACATTGACTGAAGGCAAGCCCAGCCTAAAAGAAATTCAGTTATTGTCCGATCAGGTGACACAAGCTCAGGCTGAACAATGGATTGCATCGATTGAACAGTATTCAAGCCATCCTATTGCACAGACTTTGACGAAATTGGTTGCGGCAACTGAACTGCTTAAAGTCAATGATTTTGAAGATGTCACGGGCTTTGGCGTAAGAGGTCAGATTCATGATCAAATGCTGTATGTCGGCAGTCAAAAGCTACTTGATCAATTGGGTTTAAACTTAGAAGCATCTGTTCAGACTCAGTTGCAACAACAACGTGCTAAAGGCAATGTGATTAGTTTCTTGGCCAATGAGCAGGATGTTTTGGCGTATATTTCGATTCATGACGCAGTTAAACCAAATGCGCATCAAGTGATAGCACAATTGATTGCCGATGGTGTGGATGTTGTCATGGCAACGGGTGATCACGAACAAAATGCAAAACTGGTGGCGGCAGAGCTGGGTATTCAGCATGTTTATGGCAACTGTACACCGACTGAAAAATTAGACATTGTGAAAAAATATCAAGCACAGGGCAAAATTGTAGCCATGGCAGGTGATGGTATAAATGATGCACCTGCACTTGCTCAAGCCAATATTGGGATTGCAATGGGCAATGGAACAGATATTGCCAAACAAACGGCACAAATTACCTTGGTAAAAGGAGATATTCGTGGTGTGGCGGATGCCATTCACATGGCAAAACTGGGTGTTAAAAATATGAAACAGAATTTGGCATTTTCATTTGTTTATAACGGCTTAGGTGTGCCTGTTGCAGCAGGTATTTTTTATCCATTGACGGGTTTGTTGTTGACACCAATGTTGGCTGCTGTTGCCATGTCACTAAGTTCATTATCCGTGG
The DNA here is from genome assembly GCF_002135275.1 of Acinetobacter sp. ANC 4973. Classification (NCBI taxonomy): domain Bacteria; kingdom Pseudomonadati; phylum Pseudomonadota; class Gammaproteobacteria; order Moraxellales; family Moraxellaceae; genus Acinetobacter; species Acinetobacter sp. ANC 4973. Next base: position 502,194 of record NZ_NEGM01000001.1, on the reverse strand, counting down.
TGATTAATGCTTTGCGACTGCAAAAGTCTAAATAGCCTTAACATAGTTCTAAATAAGTTTAAACAGCTCAAATACGCTGCGATACCCAAGATAAATTTCTTGGGTATTTTTTTGGCGCAGAAAGCAGGAACTAAATGAAGTAAATAAGTTCATGATATCGGTCATAAATATGAAAAAAGTTGCTGATCAACACAGCGTATGCTGAATAAGAATAATGTCTGAAATGTCGCTGAATATAGTTTGACAGTTTTACCCTTCAATCAAATTTTAAGCATTTAAATTTAATGCACCACAATTGTGCAATTATTATAAATTTTGGAAATGTATGTAAGCAAATTTATCACCGCTTTAAATGATGATTAAAAAGATTAAAATAAACTCAAAATTTTATTAGAAAGCATCTGTTTTTTTATTCACCTAGATATATTGAATTGAAAAAGCAGATTTTTTTATCTTTATTAGATTAAAAAATTGTTTGTGTATTGGTATCAAATTTAAAAATATACCATCACGGTAAAATCGGGCTAAGCTAGTCGCTTGTGAAGATATGATATACATTTTTCTGTATACCATCTTCATGACTTTTGAAATGAGATAGGAAATGACGACAGATAACTTGGTGATTAAACAACCTTTATATATTCCTTATGCAGGAAATACGCTTTTAGAACTTCCGTTGTTAAATAAAGGCTCTGCGTTTACCGAACAAGAGCGTAGTAAATTTAATTTACATGGCTTAATTCCGCATGTTATTGAAACTATTGAGGAACAGAGCCATCGTTCATATCAGCAATATTGCTCATTTAACGATGCGATCAATAAACATATTTACTTGCGTAATATTCAAGATACCAACGAAACCCTGTTTTATCATCTACTTGAAAATCATTTAAGTGAAATGATGCCGATTATTTACACCCCAACAGTGGGTGAGGCATGTCAGCAATTTTCGGATATTTACCGCCGTCATCGTGGGATCTTCATCTCTTATCCTGATCGCGATCATATTGAAGACATTTTGCATAACGTCAATCGTAAAAACGTCAAAGTAATTGTGATTACAGATGGCGAACGTATTTTAGGTTTAGGTGATCAGGGCATCGGTGGCATGGGCATTCCGATTGGTAAGCTTTCCCTGTATACCGCTTGTGGTGGTATTAGCCCCGCGTATACCTTACCTATTACTTTGGATGTCGGCACCAATAACCAGCAGTTGTTAAATGATCCTATTTATTTAGGTTGGAATCAGCCACGCATTAGTGGTGATGAATATTATGATTTTGTCGACCATGTGATTGCAGCGATTCAGCGTCGCTGGCCAGATGCACTGATTCAGTTTGAAGATTTTGCCCAAAAAAATGCCATGCCATTGCTGAATAAGTATCGCGATAAAATTTGCTGTTTTAATGATGATATTCAAGGGACAGCAGCCGTTTCAGTGGGCAGCTTAATTGCAGCCTCACATGCAGCAGGCAAACAGCTAAAAGATCAGACTGTTGCCTTTTTAGGTGCGGGTTCGGCAGGTTGCGGTATTGCTGAACAAATTGTGGCACAAATGATGGCAGAAGGCTTAACTGAGTTCGAAGCACGTGCTCGTGTCTATATGGTCGACCGTTTCGGTTTAATTACTGAAAATCAGCCAAACTTACTAGATTTCCAAAGAAAATTAGCACAAAAACCTGAAGTGATTGCCGAGTGGGGCAATGCAGAAGGCATCATTTCTTTACTGGATGTAGTGAAAAATGCCAAACCAACGGTATTGATTGGGGTTTCAGGTCAACCGGGTTTATTTACAGAAGAAGTGATTCGCACACTGGCTGCCAACTGTGAACGTCCGATTGTTTTACCCTTATCCAACCCGACGTCACGTGTTGAAGCGGTGCCAGCGGATATTATTCAGTGGACAGAAGGTAAGGCTTTAATTGCGACGGGGAGTCCTTTTGCTCCAGTCAATTATCAGGGCAAAATTTATAACATTTCGCAATGTAATAACTCGTATATATTCCCAGGCATTGGTTTGGGTGTGATTGCGTCAGGTGCCACACGCGTGACCGACAGTATGTTAATGGCTTCAAGCAATGCCCTTGCAGATTGTTCACCGAAACTGATTGATCCCGATGCAGATTTGTTGCCCGACATTGATTCAATTCAACAGGTTTCAAGAATCATTGCTTTAAAAGTGGCTCAAGCGGCAATGCAGGCGGGTGTTGCACCGATTGTCAGTGATGAAACTTTAGCGAAAGCCATTGAAAAGCATTATTGGAAACCTGAGTACCGCAGTTATAAACGTATTACTTTTTAATATGTGAATAATCATGTATTGCCCCGAAAATCTTTTTATGTTGATCAATGAGATTTTTGGGGTAAATTTTATGATGGATAGTGTTTATATTTAAAAACTTTATCGTCATCATGAGGTATAAATTTAGCGTATTTTTTTCTTTGTAAGTGAAGTTAAATCAAATAAGAAACGGTTGAAATTACTATGTAAAAAACTTTATAAGTATTTTATTTTACTTAAAATATTTATCTAAATTATGTATATTAAATTATCTATCTAAAAATATAAAACGTATAAAAATGGAACAACTTAACCCATCAGACTTAAAAGCTATTCTTCATTCTAAACGCGCCAATGTGTATTACCTTGAACATGCACGAGTCATGCAAAAAGACGGTCGTGTTTTATATTTGACTGAAGCTAAAAATGAAAACCAATATTGGAATATCCCGATTGCCAATACCACCGTTATTTTATTGGGCACAGGTACATCTATCACTCAGGCAGCGATGCGAATGTTAGCCAGTGCTGGGGTATTGGTGGGATTTTGCGGTGGCGGTGGGACGCCACTTTTTATGGGCAGTGAAATTGAGTGGATGACACCGCAAAGTGAATATCGACCGACAGAATATATGCAGGGTTGGATGCAATTTTGGTTCGAAGATGCCAAGCGTCTAGCCGTAGCCAAACAATTTCAACAGGCTCGTATCGATTTTATACGCAAAGTTTGGGATAAAGACCGAGACTTAAAAGAACAGGGTTTTTATTTGGATGATCGGGATATTCAAACTGCACTGGATGGTTTTGAAAAGAAAATTCCCCATACTGCAAAAGTGGGTGATTTACTTTTGCATGAAGCGGCAATGACCAAACAACTTTATAAAATTGCTGCAACACGTAACAAAATGAGTTTTGAGCGCAATCGTGAACAGGGCGATTTAGCCAATGATTTTCTCAATCATGGTAATTATTTAGCCTATGGATTGGCAGCGACTACACTTTGGGTTTTAGGCATTCCACATGGTTTTGCGGTGATGCATGGTAAAACCCGTCGTGGTGCTTTGGTGTTTGATGTGGCAGATTTAATTAAGGATGCTGTGGTACTTCCGTATGCCTTTATTTGCGCAAAAGAAAAGTTAAGTGAGCAAGAGTTTAGACAACAAATACTTCAGAAGTTTACAGAGCATAAATGTTTAGATTTTATGTTTGATCAGGTGAAGGAAGCCGCTTTATCTTCTAAAAATGGAGATGAAGTATGATTGTCACCTTTGTTAGTCAGTGTGAAAAGAAAGCTTTAGCTCGAACGCGTCGTGTATTGGATGCTTTTGCTGACCGTATTGGCGATAACACTTGGCAAACGGTCATTACCGAAGATGGTCTAATTGCCGTTAAAAAATTATTACGCAAAACTGTGACTAAAAGTACAGCAGTCAGTTGTCACTGGATTCGGGGCAGGCGTAGAAGTGAGTTGCTGTGGATTGTGGGGAATCGGAATAAGTTTAATGCGCAGGGGATTGTACCTGTGAATACAACAAAGAAAAGTTTGGCACAAAATAAATGGGAGAATGATTGGCATTATTTGCCTTTAATAAAAGCATTGGTGGCAGTTTCTGCTTTACTACATGACTGGGGAAAAGCAACAGTTTTATTCCAAGAAAAACTAAACTCAACGAGTAAGAATAGTAAAAAGGGTGATCCATTGCGACACGAATGGATCTCATGTCTCTTACTTAATGCTTTAGTACAACATTCCGGTGATATTGAAAATGATGAAGCATGGCTAAATTTATTACTTCAACAGAGCTGGAGTGAAGATGCATTAAAACAAACCATTACGCAAAATTTAGATCAGTCCAAAGCTTTAGATCAACTACCGCCTATGGCGCAATTGGTTTCTTGGTTGATCGTTTCCCATCACCGTTTACCCGATTTAAAAGAAGAAGATCGTCGAAAAGCTTATGCATGTACTCCAAAAGAAACACTTTCAAGTTTATTAAAAAGTATTGGTGCGGATTGGGGATATCAAAATAAATTTGAAGAAAATGATTATAAGCTACGTTTAAAGCAATGTTTTGAGTTTGAGCAAGGTTTACTGAGTCAGTCTACAGAGTGGACAAAACAAGTCAAAAAATGGTCTGGGCGTTTATTACAGGAATTAGTTCATACAGAACAAATTTTTGCCGATGGTAGTTGGCGGGTCATATTGCATCATGCGCGTTTATGTTTGATGTTAGGCGATCATTATTATTCATCTTGTGATGCAGATAAAACATGGAAAACCAAACTCACCTTGATTGCTAACACGGATCAAAAGACGAAGCAGCCAAAACAGTTCTTAGATGAACATTTGGTCAATGTGAGTAAAAATGCCTTATTGGTGAGTCAATCTTTAAGTCGTTTGGCTGAAGATATGGAACCTGCTTACGATATTCAAAAACTAAAAAAGAAAAGTCCAGATGGTTTTGAATGGCAAGATCAAGCAGTCAAAAGCATTCAGCAATTTGTGCAAAAGAATGAGGGCGCTGAAAAACAGGGTTGGTTTATTGTCAATATGGCAAGTACAGGTAAAGGTAAAACCATTGCCAATGCCAAAATTATGCAGGCCCTTTCACCGAATGCTGATTCACTACGTTATATCCTTGCTTTAGGTTTAAGAACCTTAACTCTACAAACAGGTGATTCTTATCGTAATGATATTGGTTTGGGCAATGATGAGCTTGCAGTCTTGATTGGATCTAAAGCGGTTCAGGAGTTACACCATCAAAATACGCAACAGAAAGATGAAATAGAAAATGATTTTGCCGAGATAGGCTCAGAATCTTTAGAACAACTATTAGATAACGAACTTGATTATGAGTCGATGCCACAAGCCGATTTTATGAATGCGTTATTTCCACAAAATCAAGCGGAGCGAAATAAAGCATTTTTATATAAACCTGTTTTGGCTTGTACCATTGATCATATTATGTCTGCCACCGAGACCAAACGCGGCGGAAAATATATTTTGCCATGTTTAAGGTTGTTGTCTTCAGATTTAGTGATTGATGAAGTTGATGATTTTAATGGGCAAGATTTAATAGCAATTACTCGATTAGTGCATTTAACAGGAATGTTGGGACGTAAGGTGATGATTTCATCTGCGACGATTCCACCTGCATTGGCAGAAGGGTTTTTCAATGCTTATCAGCAAGGGTGGCAACTGTATTGTGCTTTTAAAAAGTTAAAAAATACTGATGTTATTAGTATGTGGGTAGATGAGTTCAAAGCACCAATACACATGATTCCATTGGAAAATAATCATAATATTATTTTGGATTATGAAAAGGCACATGAAAAATTTGTACAAATTCGTACCAAATTTTTACTAGAACAAGTGGTGAAACATAAAGCATATATCATTGATTGTGCTGATTTAGTAGCAGAAAAAAACACACAGCAATTAGATGAAAGTGTGCAATCACAATATTTTGAACGTATTCAACAGCATGTAGAGAAATTACATCACGATCATTATACGATTGATGAAAAGACAGGTAAAAAAGTTTCTTTGGGAGTCATCCGTGTTGCCAATATTCCACCTTGTGTTGCGCTCACGCAGTATTTACTCAATGCAGAATGGTCGTCTGATGTAGCGGCTCGAACCATGGCATATCATAGCCGACAAGTTTTATTGTTGCGCAGTGAGCAGGAACATCATTTAGATATCGTTCTAAAGCGTAAAGAAAAATTTGGTGAACAACCTAAAGCATTTTCAAATCCTGTGATTCGAGAGCATTTAGATTCTACACAAGCAGACAATGTCATTTTTATTTTAGTGGCGACACCTGTGGAAGAAGTTGGACGAGACCATGATTTTGATTGGGCAATTGTTGAACCCTCTTCATATCGTTCGATTATTCAGTTGGCAGGGCGGGTACTTCGGCATCGTAAATTAGAACAAGATATTGAAAAGCCGAATATTGCGTTGTTGCAATATAACTTAAAAGGTTTAAGGAAAGCTGATGTTGCTTTTGAAAAACCCGGTTTTGAAATTAATTCTGCGAAAGGTAATTTTAAATTAGACAGCAAGAATCTTGCTGAACTGTTAGATATTCAAAAAATTGAATCAGGTATTAATGCTATTCCTCGCATACAGCGTAATAATCCATTGCAACCAACTAAAAAATTAGCTGATTTAGAACATGCTGTGATGGCAGATGCTTTAACATCTTATAAAAAAGTAGGGGCACAACCTTTAAATGGTTGGCTCACGCAAAAATGGTTTTTAACGGCTTTGCCACAACGTTTTAATGCATTTAGACAAAGCTCACCGAATATTCGACTGTTTGCCGTTTGGAAAAACAACAAGCTTATCTTTTGTGAAAAAGATGATTTTGGTAAATATATTGAGCGGACAGATTTCTACAGCATTCGGCATGTTGTATTAACTGATATAGAAAAGCAGCGACTTTGGTTAAATCGGAATTACAACGACATTTTGTGTCGTATGGCAATTGAAAAAGTATCTGAAAGTGAGGATATTAATACTGATATTGAAAATTTATCAAAGCGTTACGGAGAAATAATGCTTCCTGAATATGACAGTGAAAAAAAGCTGATTTATTCAGAGCAATTGGGTTTAGTGGTTTTGAATAAAGATAAATAATAGGGGGATAAATAGATAATGACAGCAAGTATTGAAGCATTTTTAAATGAACGGAAAGAGCTGTGGCTCAAAGATCGGTTAAAGAAAGCAGAAAATGAAACGGTAATTGTTGAATTACAGCAGCAAGCCAATGAGCGGTTTAGTGTACAAGAATGGTTGTCTGATGCGGCTAAACGAGTCAGTCAACTTTCGATGGTGAGCCATCCAAGTAAATTTAGTCACCCTAGTGCGAAAACATCCAGTGTGATTGCTCAAGCAGACTATTCAGTCGACGGATATTTACGTAGTGGTAATGTGAATTATCCCTTAGATGTCTTTGGTAATGCTGCTGCAATGGATGTTTTCAAATTTTTGTCAGTCAATTTGGAAAATGGGCAGACGATTTTAGATGCCTTTGAACAACAAAATGAAGATTTAAAACAATTTATTCAACATTCCTCTTTGGATTTTGATGCTTTACGCTTAGCTTTTCTTGTGATTAAAGAAAATGATACGTCAGTAAAAACAGATCATTTAGTAAAGCAGGTCTATTTTCCTGTTGGCGGAGAAAACTACCATTTACTTTCATTACTCACACCTTCGGGATTAATCACCAAATTAAAGCAAAATATTGATGCAATACGTTTTTCAGATGCAACAAAATTGGCAAAAGAACAACGTAAAAAGAATGAACTTGATGATGTGGGTTATGCCGATATTTATGATTTAACAGTGACGGCTTATGGTGGAACACAACCACAAAATGTCAGTGTATTAAATAGTCAAAATGCAGGACGGGCGTATTTATTATCCAGTGCTCCACCTCAATTTGAAAAACGTGCTATTCGATTACCAAAAACTGATTTTTTTGCTCAATGTTTATATCGTAAAAACTTTCAGGACAGCTTTTTACAGTTACATAAATTGATGCAATTGGATGTAAATAATATTGATATTCGTACAGCAATTCGTAACATCATTCAGTTTGTGATTGATCAAGTGATGTTTCAGGCATTTAAAATTAGACAAAGCTATGCTGAAGGATGGTCGAACGAAGATTACTATGTAAGTTTGCCAAAATTACAGCGTATATGGCTAGACGATTTTTATGAAAATGAACGTGAACAAGATGATGAGTGGCGTGATGAATTGAGCCATGAAATTGCACGTTGGATTTTAAGAGGTTATGAAAAGTCTATTGAGGGTTCTTTCATGCTTGGAATGGGTGAATTGGTAAACGTCAAACAACGCGTTGATAAATCTCTACAACACACGAAGGAGTTTTTCTAATGCGTAACTTCTTACTTATTCCACATTTAAAAATTCAAAATGCCAATGCCATGAGTAGTCCATATACCATAGGCTTTCCTGCAATGACAGCATGGCTTGGTGCGGTACATGCCTTGCAACGAAAATTACAAGCTCAAGGTTACACAAAGATTGTTTTAGATAAAGTTGCGGTAAGTTGTCATCACTTTGATTTACAAACCTATAAGGGGCGAGGGGATTTTGTACATTCAATTGTAGGCACTGCAAATCCGCTTGATAAAGATGGTAATAGACCTGCTTTTATTGAAGAAGCACGTTGCCATCTTGAAGTTTCACTATTGATTGAATGTCAAAATTTAGACCCTGATGAAGAAAAACGGCTATTGGTAGATGTACAAAAATTAATTTTAAGTATGAAATTTGCCAGTGGCGATGTATTGGCAGTGAAAAATTGTAGCTTGCAATATTTTGATGAAGATAAAGACCAAAATCAGCAACTCAAGCCTCTTTTAAATAAATTAATGCTCGGTCATGTCCTTATTGAACGTCGTGACTTGGTCATTGAAAGTATGAATGAAGGCAAAGATGCCTTAGATGCTGTACTGGATTATTTAAAAGTCACGCATAGTTCCGCACAAGATGAAAATGGCAAAGTCACATGGTCATCTAAACGTAAAACCACGGGCTGGCTTGTTCCAATTGCAGTTGGTTTTCAAGGGATTTCTGAATTAGGGCAAGCAAAAAATCAGCGTGATGCAAATACACCCCATCGTTTTGCAGAAAGTGTGATTACGCTGGGTGAATTTATCATGCCTTATCGTATCGAAAGTCTAGATCAATTGTTATGGCAATATCATATTGATTTAGAAAATAATTTATACCTTTGTCAAAACTTAACAACAACGATTTAAATCATTCATTAAGGAATAAAATTCATGGCTAAAAATGAAAAAGCAGTTGCAAGTGTCTTAGCATTTGAAAAAAAATTAGTACCATCTGATGGATATTTTTATGGGACAAATTGGGAAAACCGTGCTGAACAAACAGCATTGAAGTTAATTGAAAAATCAGTACGTGGTACGATTTCAAATCGTCTCAAAGCAGCGGATGCTGATCCACTTAAATTGGATGGCAAAGTGGAAAATGCCAATTTACAAAAAGTAGATGCCTGTTCAGTGGGTGAAAATCAGGACACATTAAAAATTTCATTTAGCTTAAAAGTGCTGGGTGGGGTGGAAAAACCATCCGCTTGTAATAATGAAGCATTCTTTAAGTCTTATGAAGCCGTAGCAAAAGACTATATTCAGCAATATGGTTTTACCGAACTTGCTAAGCGTTATGCATTGAATATTGCCAATGGGCGCTTTTTATGGCGTAACCGTGTGGGGGCTGAAAAAGTTGAAGTAGTTGTCACAGTGAATGATCAACAATCAGTTAGCTTTAATGCTTTTGAATATTCACTTCATGACTTTGATACGGTTGACAGCAAAGTTCAGGCATTAGCCGATCAAATTGCTTCGGCTTTAAAGGGTGAGTTACCGTATTTACTATTAAAGGTTGAAGCGTATGCTTTGGTGGGGAAAGCACAGGAAGTTTATCCAAGCGAAGAACTTGTACTAGACAAAGGTAAAGGTGATAAAAGTAAGATTTTATATCAAGTGAATGATGTTGCTGCAATGCATTCTCAAAAGATTGGAAATGCACTACGTACTATTGATACGTGGTATCCAGAATTTGAAGATAAACAAATGACAATTGCAATTGAACCCTATGGCGCCGTGACTAATTTAGGCAAAGCATATCGTACACCAAAAGAGAAAAAAGACTTTTTTACACTCTTTGATAAATATGCTTTGGGTGAAAAGTTAGAAAATGCTGAACAGGAACACTATGTCATGGCTGTTTTAGTCCGTGGTGGTGTATTCGGTCAAAGTGCTAAGGACTAAATATGAAATATTACCAAGAAATCACGCTGATTGATCAAGCCGAGATTTCATCGTATTTCATTTGGTCAAAGCTCTATACGCAGTTGCATATTGCTTTGGCTGAAATAAAAGATACAAATAATAAGGTGAATATTGGTGTGTCTTTTCCTCAATATCGATTTAATCAGGAAAAAGGTATTGGATTTTTGGGTGAAAAGCTTCGGCTTTTTGCCCAAAATGAAGCTGATTTGAAAAAACTTGATCTTAAAAAATGGTTAGATCGATTAACTGATTATGTTCACATCACTTCTATTCGAGAAGTCCCAGAGAATATAAACGGTTACGCTATTTATAAGCGTAAGCAAGTGAAAACCAATGCTGCACGTTTGGCCCGCCATCGAGTAAAACGCGGTGATATTGGCTTTGACGAAGCTTTAGCTCGCTATAGCAATGTAGTGACAACGACGAATTTGCCATTTGTCCAAATGAAAAGTTTAACTTCAGATCAAATGTTTAAACTTTTTATAGAAAAGCAAAATGCTGAACAATCTGAAAGTCAGGTTTTTAGTACTTATGGTTTAAGTTCACAATCAAGTGTTCCTGAATTTTAACCCAATATTTTTTCATTCTTTAACAGTTTAATAAAATCAATAAGTTATAAGCGTGGGTTAAAACTTGGGTCTTTTGTAGATTATGAGTATTAACTCACTGTTATAAATTAATTTTTTGTTATAGAATTACTGTTCACTGCCATGTAGGCAGCTTAGAAATAAAACATTTTCGATACGCTCTAAACGTGAATGTTCACTGCCATGTAGGCAGCTTAGAAATTCACAACGTCACACGTATGACATTAGCGGTAGTTCACTGCCATGTAGGCAGCTTAGAAATTGTGTCTTGGCTTTCGCTACAATTCGTTGCTGTTCACTGCCATGTAGGCAGCTTAGAAAAGTGAGGAAAATCCATATTCATCACAAGGGACGTTCACTGCCATGTAGGCAGCTTAGAAAGAATTAGTACGCGAATTTTCTTTACCGCAAGAGTTCACTGCCATGTAGGCAGCTTAGAAACCCATAAATAATTCCGTCCTGTACATCTGCAAGTTCACTGCCATGTAGGCAGCTTAGAAAACTGGTACGATCACCAATATAAAGAGTTCTACGTTCACTGCCATGTAGGCAGCTTAGAAATGAATAACGTCTTTAAACTTATTTGTTATTCTGTTCACTGCCATGTAGGCAGCTTAGAAACCAGTGCTACCGAGCGCGACAGGTAAAATCGCGTTCACTGCCATGTAGGCAGCTTAGAAAGCACAATGGAATTATTTTACGTGTCAATCATGGTTCACTGCCATGTAGGCAGCTTAGAAAAACGGAATTAGGCGCGTGGGATAAAGAAAAAAGTTCACTGCCATGTAGGCAGCTTAGAAATGTTGGGGTAACTACTCCACAAATGTCGTTTAGTTCACTGCCATGTAGGCAGCTTAGAAAGATACGAAAATTGAAGTATTTCCGCATATTGAGTTCACTGCCATGTAGGCAGCTTAGAAATCATGGATTTACCAGTGGTTAAAGCATTGGGAGTTCACTGCCATGTAGGCAGCTTAGAAACCAGTCGAATTAATGGTCAAGCTCTCGGCTGTGTTCACTGCCATGTAGGCAGCTTAGAAATCTAGCATCATAGCGCGACTTGCCCCTGTGATGTTCACTGCCATGTAGGCAGCTTAGAAATCAGTTTTAAGTTTCCCAGACTTGCGATCTTTGTTCACTGCCATGTAGGCAGCTTAGAAATTGGAAATTATGCCACCTTTGGCTAAGCAATGGTTCACTGCCATGTAGGCAGCTTAGAAACGATGTTGACATTGGTCGGAGGGCTTTATAAGGTTCACTGCCATGTAGGCAGCTTAGAAAAGCAGTCAAAACCCCCGCAGTATTTGCTTTCTGTTCACTGCCATGTAGGCAGCTTAGAAATAAAACATCATCTAAATTAAATACTGTGTCATGTTCACTGCCATGTAGGCAGCTTAGAAACAAATAAATCAGGCAACGTATCGCGGTACGCAGTTCACTGCCATGTAGGCAGCTTAGAAAACTTGATGTTTTAAGTAATCCGCCCTGATCTGGTTCACTGCCATGTAGGCAGCTTAGAAATTATGAAAAAGTCAGCAATGGTGCTGGTGGTGGTTCACTGCCATGTAGGCAGCTTAGAAAGCCATGTTCAGCACTTCCCAATGGTCTTTTGTGTTCACTGCCATGTAGGCAGCTTAGAAAAATGGTAACAGTTCTAATGGGGCTTATTGGAGGTTCACTGCCATGTAGGCAGCTTAGAAAAATTTATAGTCACACCCGGTGCAACACCTACCGTTCACTGCCATGTAGGCAGCTTAGAAAAATTGATAGTCATAATGTCATTTTAAACTTTGGTTCACTGCCATGTAGGCAGCTTAGAAAGTCAAATAACAGTGGGATTGCTTCAGGTGTGAGTTCACTGCCATGTAGGCAGCTTAGAAATTTGAAATTATGCCGCCTTTGGCTAAGCAATGGTTCACTGCCATGTAGGCAGCTTAGAAACAACAGATTGACAATATGGCCAATGATTTACGTGTTCACTGCCATGTAGGCAGCTTAGAAAAGAAGAAGCAGCCGCTTTAGATATTATTTTAAGTTCACTGCCATGTAGGCAGCTTAGAAATTGCCAGCTTCATCTATTGTGACGATGTAACCGTTCACTGCCATGTAGGCAGCTTAGAAAATCAACAAATTTAAATCAACAGGAATAAAACCGTTCACTGCCATGTAGGCAGCTTAGAAATCAAACGCCTGACCAAGCCAAAGAAGGTATTGGTTCACTGCCATGTAGGCAGCTTAGAAAAGTTGAAGCCAGACGTTATCAGCCAGCATTAAGTTCACTGCCATGTAGGCAGCTTAGAAAATTAACAAATTTAAATCAACAGGAATAAAACCGTTCACTGCCATGTAGGCAGCTTAGAAACCAAGAAAAATGGGGTGAGTTTTTACCGCTTGGTTCACTGCCATGTAGGCAGCTTAGAAAGCTCCAAGATCCTGCACCATTACTTCCACCAAGTTCACTGCCATGTAGGCAGCTTAGAAAATGACCCCGCCATTAGCCTTAATAGCGGCTTCGTTCACTGCCATGTAGGCAGCTTAGAAAGTCACAAAAAACACTGATTTAGCTGCCACATCGTTCACTGCCATGTAGGCAGCTTAGAAAAACATATAAATGCAAGTTTATATGTAGATTCAGTTCACTGCCATGTAGGCAGCTTAGAAAGTTTGATGCCTGCGGTAATTGATCATAGTAATGTTCACTGCCATGTAGGCAGCTTAGAAAGCAGGGTTAATATTATACATATTAAGTAAACCGTTCACTGCCATGTAGGCAGCTTAGAAAAATAAAGTGACAATGTTAATCAACGGGTCCCGGTTCACTGCCATGTAGGCAGCTTAGAAAATTAGCGCAATCATTTTACCGACGTCTTGGCCGTTCACTGCCATGTAGGCAGCTTAGAAAATATGCGTGGCATCGAAGCCTACTGGATGGAAGTTCACTGCCATGTAGGCAGCTTAGAAAAAAGTTGTAAATCACAGTAAATTGCGTATTTTGTTCACTGCCATGTAGGCAGCTTAGAAATTGAATTTGTTGTAATTTTAAATCTACAATTAGTTCACTGCCATGTAGGCAGCTTAGAAAAATAGCAAAGTAAAGCGACGATGATAGTGACTGTTCACTGCCATGTAGGCAGCTTAGAAAACATAAAAATCACCATCGAGACTTTGAAGTTTGTTCACTGCCATGTAGGCAGCTTAGAAAACATAAAAATCACCATCGAGACTTTGAAGTTTGTTCACTGCCATGTAGGCAGCTTAGAAACGTGCCTGTTCTGCAATTTTATCAAACAATGAGTTCACTGCCATGTAGGCAGCTTAGAAATGTAGGGCAGGCTTTAAATGCTACTCAAAATAGTTCACTGCCATGTAGGCAGCTTAGAAAATCGCAATTACAAACCCCATTAGAATTAATTGGTTCACTGCCATGTAGGCAGCTTAGAAAATCATCGGCAGAAAAAGTAAACTGGCATGAAAGTTCACTGCCATGTAGGCAGCTTAGAAATAAAGTTACACAGTAACGTCCATAAATTTCACGTTCACTGCCATGTAGGCAGCTTAGAAAGGGCAATAAAAAACCCGCCTAAGCGGGTGGATGTTCACTGCCATGTAGGCAGCTTAGAAAAATATTCGCGGGGGTGACATCAAAAGTGCTTTGTTCACTGCCATGTAGGCAGCTTAGAAAATAGTGATTTCAAGCTCAACATCACGGGCTTTGTTCACTGCCATGTAGGCAGCTTAGAAAAATCACCCTATTCTCTTTAAAATTTCTTCAAGGTTCACTGCCATGTAGGCAGCTTAGAAAACAATGGACACAACAAGGCGAGGGTGTCGATAGTTCACTGCCATGTAGGCAGCTTAGAAAATCAATTCCCGCAAGTGCTATTGTAAGTATTAGTTCACTGCCATGTAGGCAGCTTAGAAAAGCTAATTTAATGGAGCCTTGCCCTGATCTGCGTTCACTGCCATGTAGGCAGCTTAGAAAATATAAGCTAATAGCTTTTGCGTTCACTGCCATGTAGGCAGCTTAGAAACAAATGGTGTGTGTAAAACGTGGTGACAAAGTTCACTGCCATGTAGGCAGCTTAGTAATTCATCAAAGCTCATGTTAGAACTTAAAGCTATCAGGAGCATTTGGAATAAGATGAATGCGTTTTACTCTAAATAGGAACAGGTCGATTCAACAATCAAAAAATTAGATTTAATAAAGCCAGTGCATGACATCTGTGCGGAATTTTTCACTTACTATATACTTTTTTGTAAAATATATTCCCAAATGAGATAACCTAAACCGAATCCAATGAATGCATAAAGTGTGATGATGAAAAATACAAAACTCGCTTTGTTTTTCTTTTTTAATGAATTCATATTGATGCCCACTGCTTAGCCTTTAAGATAACATCATTATGTCGAGTTTAGCTTTAAACGTGTAGATACAAAAAATGATTAAAAAAATATAACAGATTTATGTGTTTTTATTCATCTGTTATAGTTATGTGCATATAAATCTAATAATAGAAATTATAAAATACTGACTTTTATGAATCAATTGAGGCTTTAAACGAGATAAATTATGATCGTACAGAAGGGTTATTTATAGCATATTGAATACATTCAACCACCTGTGACAAAGCAAATTTAATTCGATCATTAAAGTCAAAAGAACAATTAATCCGTAAGAAATTATTTTGTTTAGCAAAGTTAGCATTAAATAAGACGCTGGGTGCAATGCTAATATTTCGAGCTAATAGTAGCTGATAAATATAGACACTCTCTATATATTCAGGTAATTCAATCCATAAGAAATAACCTGAGGGATAATAGGCAATTTTACATACAGGCGGTAGATGTTCTGTTAGATAATCATAAAACTGTTTTTTATTACGCTCCAAGGATGAACGTAGGGTTTTAAGATGCTTTTCATAATGACGGTGTGATAAATATTCAACCAGTGCATTTTGAATAAATGAATTGACCGATAGTGTACTCATTAACTGAATATGTTGAATATGTTCGGAAAATTTTCCTGCATAGACCCAGCCCACACGAAAGCCTGCGCCTAATGTTTTAGAGAATGAAGAACAATGTAGCACCAGATTTTGCTGATCAAAGTATTTCATTGAGAGTGGTTTTTTATGGTCATAATACAGTTCTTCATAGACATCATCTTCAATCAAATGAATTTCATACTGATGTAATAACTTCGCCAATTGAAACTTAATTTCATCACTCACGGTAAACCCAATCGGATTATGACAATTCAGCATCAGTAGGCACACCTTGATGGGGTATTTTTGAATTGCTTGTTCAAAGGCATTCAGATCAATTCCATGTTCAGGATGTTCAGGAATGGTAATCACTTTTAAGCCCAAGCGTTCTGCTGCTTGCCATGCGCCATAAAAAATAGTCTGTTGCAATAAAATATAATCACCTGCTTGCGTCATGGCTTGTAAAGACAAGTTCAAAGCATCTAATCCACCCGATGTAATCACAATGTCTGACGGGTCAGTCTGAATCCCTTGCATACAATAGCGTTGAGCGATTAGTTTTCGTAAGGCGAAATTACCAGGTGGCAAGCTGGGCGTTTGTTCATAGCTCAGTCTATGGCGGGCGAGTTGTCCTAAAGTCTGGATTAATTTGGCTGAATAGAGCAATTGGCTATTCGGAAAAGCAGTGCCAAAAGGAATAATCGTATCGGGTTGAATGGATTTTAAATATTGAAATACAGTCGAGTTAATTTCAATTTTAGCATTGAGTGTGACATTCTGATTTTGTTCATCATTTACAGGTTCTTGTGCAACCACAAAATAACCCGACTTTTCTTTTGAATAAATCAGTCCTTGCGCTTCCAGTTCTTGATACGCATTCATGACCGTAATCAAGCTAAAACCCGATAGTTCTGCTTGATGGCGCAAGGAGGGCAATTTTTCATTGGCTTTCCAAGTGCCATTTTCAATTAATAATTTTAGGCTGTTGGCAAGTTTTTCAGATTTATACATAATAATTCAGGTCATCATAATGTAGATAAAATATGGATAGATCACTCTATCCATATGTTTTTATCATAGTTGCTTGGCTACTGTAACAAGTCAATTCAGTCCAATCTGAAAAACCATGAATGTCGATAGATTGCATTAAAATGCTATGACGGATAAGCAAAATATAACAGAACTCGGAACAGTCCAGCAATCAATGCCAATCCTAGAAACCCAACTAACCATAGGACAATAAACCATTGGTTTGAGTTCATTTTAGACATCAGTTTATTCATTAAAAATGCCTCCAAAAATTAATGATAACCCTCATCGCCAATACGAACTTTGTCACGAAATACCCAATAAGATAGGAAGGTATAGGTCATAATGATCGGGATCAAAATGACTGCACCAACTAAAGTAAATTTCAGACTTGATTCTGGTGATGCTGCTTGCCAGATGGTCACAGATGGCGGAATAATATTTGGCCATAAACTGATAATAAAGCCAGTAAATGCGAGAAACACCAATGCCAACGTATAGATAAACGGTTTAACATCTTGCTGTTTCTTGCAAGCAGAGATAATAAGCCAGACAAAAAGTAGCACTAAAATTGGTACAGGGCTGAAATAGAAAAGATTGGGTAAAGAGAACCAGCGCTGTGCAATTTCAGGATGGGTAAATGGAGTATATAAGCTGACACCCGCAAAGATAATCAACAAGGCAATGATTAACTTTGGCATAAGTTGATACATGGTGTGCTGTAAGTTTGCTTCCGTTTTAAGAATTAACCAACCACAACCCAGTGCTGCATACATGGCAACCACACCTATGCCAGAAAAAATAGAGAAAGGTGTCAACCAATCCCACGCACCACCACTGTAAATTCCATGTGTGGTTTCAATTCCCTGAATATAAGCACCAAGAATCACACCTTGAAAGAAGCTAGATAGAATCGAACCCCAAATAAAGGCTTGATCCCACAAGTATTTGGTACGCGTTGCTTTAAAACGAAACTCAAATGCAACGCCACGGAAAATTAAGGCCACCACCATGAAGGTAATGGGCAGATAAAGTGCGGAAAGAATAGTCGCATATGCCAAGGGGAAGGCAGCATATAAACTTGCCCCACCTAGCACCATCCATGTTTCATTGCCATCCCAAACAGGGGCAACGGTATTCATCATTACATCACGTTCCTGATGATCCTGAATGAATGGGAATAAAATCCCAATCCCAAGGTCAAAACCATCCATAACGACATAAATAAGGACACCTAGACCGATAATACCGACCCAGATTAAAGCCAGATCAATCATGATGTTTCTCCTTATTTTGATCTGTCGTTGATGTTTCATCATCAATCATTTCATCCACAGCACTCAGTGGACGTAATGGGGTTTTAAAATGACCCAGACCAGTTGTTTCTTCAGGTGCTAAACTGTCTAAGAACGCAGGGCCAGTTTTAATCAGTTTGAGCATGTAGTAAATGCCGCTACCAAACACCACGGTATAGACCAACACAAAAATAAGCAGACTAAGACCGACTTGATCCGCTGTGACAGAGTGGGATAAACCATCCCGAGTACGCATTACGCCATAAACCACCCACGGCTGACGACCGACTTCAGTGGTGACCCAACCTGCTAATAAGGCAACATAACCCGTAGGCCCCATGATGATGGCAAATTTATGGAACCATGAGCTTTCATACAATGAACCTTGCTTACGTAACCAGAGTGCAGTCAAAGAGAGCAGTACCATCAACATTCCCAGACTGACCATGACACGAAAGCTCCAGAAGACGATTGGTACATTTGGGCGATCTTCAGCTGCAAAATCTTTTAAGCCTGTGACTTGACCATCCATTGAGTGGGTGAGAATCAGACTCCCCAAATGAGGAATACCGAATTCGACTGCATTGCGTTCATTTTGCATATCTGGAATTGCAAACAGCAGCAGTGGCATTGCATGATCACGATTGGTTTCCCAGTGTCCCTCAATTGCTGCCAGTTTTGCAGGTTGATGTTTTAGAGTGTTTAAGCCGTGGTGATCGCCAATAACGACTTGTAAACATGAGGTGATCAGAACCATCCATAAACCCATAGAGAATGATTTTTTAACCAAAGCATCACGCCGTCCTTTACATAAATGCCATCCTGCTGTACCGACCACCAGTAAAGATGACACGAGGAATGCTGCGGTAGCCATATGGGCAAAACGGTAGGGGAAGGAAGGATTAAAGACAATGGCCCACCAGTCGGTAGGTACAATAATGCCATTTTCAATGGCAAAGCCTTGCGGAGTCTGCATCCAACTGTTCGAGGATAAAATCCAGAACATGGAAATACAGGTGCCAATTGCCACCATGAGCGTTGCAAAGAAATGTGCTTTTGGACTGACTCGTCCCCAGCCAAACAGCATAATGCCGAGAAAACCAGCTTCAAGAAAGAAAGCACTTAGCACTTCATAGGTCAGTAAAGGCCCCGTAATACTGCCTGCTATGCGTGAGAATTCACTCCAGTTAGTACCGAACTGATAACTCATGACAACGCCTGATACCACGCCCATACCAAAGGCAACCGCAAAGATTTTAATCCAGTACTTGAATAAATCTTTATAGATCGGGTCTTGAGTACGTAACCATTTCCATTCCAGTACCGCAAGGAAACATGCCAGCCCAATAGAGGTAGCAGGGAAAATAATGTGAAAAGAAACAGTAAAAGCAAATTGTATGCGCGCTAATTCTAGAGCAGTGAGTCCAAGGCTCATATCACTCTCCACATTGTGAGCAGATCATTGCGTTTTACATGACGGATAGAACAACAGTCATTTGATAAAACAGCACAAAAAGTAAGAGATCGTTTCATTTAAACCACCGATCAAGAGGAATTACTTTATCTTGCATCACAATTTAAATGATGAGTAGGTACAGAAAATTGCTTAAAAAAATATAACAGTTTGAACTGTGATTTTTAGAACTGTTATATTTTTTTCCAATGTTTTTGTAGCTATACATTTGAGCAGCATCACGACAAAATCTATTTCAGTCTCATGAGTGGCTATTTGTTAATGCATCAAGTTGGGGTTGGACATGACGGATCAGCATTGAATGAGCAAGCGAAATACTCATGAAATATAGATTCGAAGCAAAATGGTGATGCAATGTTTGTTACAGAGAAATTGAATACACTCTCAGAACTCATCGAAACAAAGAGTTTTTCTGAGCAATTAAAGAATATATTGCAACAGCAATATGTCAATTTAGAAGCAACATTATTACGTGCCAAAGTTTTACGTGAATTTTCAAAGCTTAAAGTTCATTATATTATTCAATCTGAAATTCAAGCAGAGCAGGCAAGTTTAGCTTTTCTTTTTGCACCTTTTATTTTAGCGAACCTGAATAAAACAGTGATTTATAATACACCTGCAACGGAGCCTGTTCTTAATATTTTGAATACTTATTATCAGGCAGAAAAAAAGCAGACTTTGAAAATAGATGAAGTTTTGAGCACTTTAAATATTTATTTAGATTTAAGTCTGACTGAATTAGAGGAGAGTGATTTTTTATATCTGTCCCTTATTAAAGCCCTGTGTAGAGCGGATGTTTCAAGTATTTTCATTATTACAAATTTGAACATTAATTCTGAAAAACGAGATGAATTAGAAACATTTTTTAAAGTGAATATCCGCCTGATTAGTACACAGCATCAGGAAAAAATTATTGATAGTAGTGAGATGAATACGCGTAAATTATTATTTAAAAACAAAGATGCAGACTATATTAAACTTTGTGAAAAATTTTCAGAAATTAATGCTGAGCTGCTTCAGTATTGTGATAGTTATAATACGCAGCAAAGCATTCACTTAATTGAAGATATGTTCTATGCCGAGCATATTTATGAAAAATTATCTGTTTATGCTGAATATATGCAAACCTGTCTACAACATCAAAATTCTGTATTTAGTCCTCGTCTTTAACTGTGTTAACGCAGTGAATGGCTTGAGGTATTCTTAATGAATTTATTTTTAATTTTAGCCAAATTTTATCTGCAATTGAAGTTAAATACATATTTCGATATGCAGTTAAAAGAAAAATCTGTGTTTAAAATTTATAAACACATCTCCATTGAGCCTTTTAAACAGCAAACTTGTACAAGTTGAGTACATCATTAAATCATGTTGAGTTCATTCCGTTTAAAACAGCTGCGAGTTACGTTATTACAGATTCTTCTGATCCTGATGGTTTGGGGCTTTGCTTATAGCATTCAAAAATTTTTACATTTACCAATTGCATCAGGCGTGTTGGGTTTCTTCATTTTATTATTTTTGCTTGAAATGCAATGGATTCGACTAGAGCAGGTGGAACATGGTGCTAACCTATTGTTAACTGAATTACTTTTATTTTTTATTCCACCTGTGGTTGGGGTTATTCAATATCAGCAATTACTCATGAGTAGCGGATGGAAAATCGTCATCGTAATTTTTATCAGTACTTTTCTGGTGATGGCAAGTTCAATGCTTAGTGTCAGGATGTTATTAAAACAGGATGAGGTTAAATAATGTCACTTTGGGGAGTATTTTTCTTTATATGGACGCTCGTGTGTTATTTCTTTGCCAAGAAATTATTTATACACACAAGAAAAATTTATTTTTCTCCCATTATTATTGTGCCCATATTGAGTATTTTAAGCATTCTCATTTTTCAGCGTACTTTTCAGGATTATTACAGTTATACCCAATACTTAGTGGCAATGCTCGGGCCAATTACTGTGGCATTTGCAATTCCTGTATTTAGATATAGAACGATGATCCGTAAATATTTTAAAGTTTTAATTATCACCTCCAGTATTTCGATGTTGATTGGTATTTTAAGCAGCTGGTGTTTGGCAAATTTATTTAATATTGAGCAAATCGTAAAAAATAGTTTATTGGCACGTTCGATTTCTATCCCATTTGCCTTGATCTTGACTGAAAAAATTGATGGCTCTATTAGTCTTATTCCACTTTTTACTGTGATTACAGGATTAGTGGGGATGTTATTTGGAGACCTATTTTTGATGTGGATGAGATATCCGCATCGGATTGCTTATGGTGCTGCATTTGGTAATGCTGCACATGCGATGGGGATTGCTCGGGCACAACAACGTCATTCCGAGGAAGGGGTCGTGGCAAGTTTGTCGATGATTATTTCTGGCATAATTATGGTTCTATTTGCGCCACCTGTGATTGCATTGATTAAAATGCTGTCATAGCCTG
This sequence comes from Acinetobacter sp. ANC 4973, assembly GCF_002135275.1. Lineage (NCBI taxonomy): Bacteria > Pseudomonadati > Pseudomonadota > Gammaproteobacteria > Moraxellales > Moraxellaceae > Acinetobacter > Acinetobacter sp. ANC 4973. The sequence continues at coordinate 480,235 of NZ_NEGM01000001.1, read as the reverse complement.
AATTTTATTTAAGCCAACTGTTTGAATGATAAATCATTGTTTAAGCAGAATGTGGTTTATTGGGGCTTAACGCATCCTGAAGATTGTAGTGGTGAGTTTGAGTCATAGTCAGTTAAAAGAATCAGACTAGATTGTTGAAAAAAATGAATAATAAAATCATGTCACTATATGCATACGGCATGAGTTGTCTTGACATTGTAAAACATATCGCAGGTATGTGTGGACTGGATATATCAGATGGGGCAGTGGCTAAATTGTTTGTATTTGATCAGGATATGATTTGTTTAGGCGAAAATATGGCGTGTTAGAGAGAATTTGAGCGAAGCAAAAACATTAAGATCACCGTGTTTTTTCATAAACGGAGATCTCAATGTATAAGTCTATTTTAAAACTCATGCTGCCTGTTATCGGGTTGACCGCTGGATTCGCACATGCTGACGAATTCAAATTAAAAAGTACCGATATCGCGCATGGCGTATTCATGAAAAATACGTTCGAATTCCAAGGTTTTGGTTGTTCGGGCGAAAATAAATCTCCGCAGTTGTCATGGAGTGGCGCTCCAGCTGGGACGCAGGCTTATGCAATCATGGCTTATGATCCAGATGCACCGACTGGCAGTGGCTGGTGGCACTGGCAAGTGGTGAATATCCCTGCTGAAGTGACTTCAATTCCATCTGGTAATGGCAAGCTCGATTATAAAGATGTGATTGATGTGAGCAATGATTATGGTCAAAAAGGATTTGGGGGAGCGTGTCCGCCTCAAGGTCATGGCGCACATCGCTATCAATTCACGGTGTATGCACTTTCAAAAAAACTGGAATTACCTGCTGATGCATCTGGGGCATTGACAGGTTATATGGTCAAAGCCCATTCGTTGGCATCAAGTACGATCGAAGCTCTATATAAAAGATAAAGTATTTCAATAGCTTCTTGAGCTATTGAACATGTAGCTCAGGAGGCTGTTGAATCTTATTCGCAATACATGTTTCTTAAACGAAGGAAAAATAACATGTCTGCTCATAAACACCTCGTTAATTAGCCATTTTATCTAACTTAAAGGTGTCTACAAAATCGGTGACTATTCACTTATAGCAAATAGTTGCGGTTTCTCCAGCATAACAAGAGGTTTTACAGGGAACAGTATTTTTTATTATTCCCATAAAATGAATAGCTTAAAATTTAATCTTGGTTATACTGGTGCAAATTCCGATGGTGATTGCACCTAGCTCTAGCATACAGTGATGAAAATGATGTGTTGGGCATTCAATATGTTGATTTAGGGGATAAATCAACTGCGGTAAATGGGAGCAACAATAAAAATGCAATCAGATTGTATTACCTAAACAGATCATGAGTTGGCAGCTTACTTCTTTATATGAACACATTAATACACTGCGTTCTGGTCAAGATGGCTTCTAAATATTTCAATTTAGAAACCTAGCAGCAATTTTGTTCGGGTTGTAGCTGCATTTAGACACATGTCCAATACAAAATTTAAATTCATAAATGGTTTACGCTATTCTGGATATGGTTGTCATCAGAAAAATTTGGCTTTAGCTTTCAGCTATTTCTTAGGTTTTTAAAAGTCTTAGATTTATCTATGCAGTATTAATTTAATATTAGGGGTGGAGTTTCAGGATATAACGATCAATAAATAGCTGATATCCCGAACGCTTAATTATGGATAATATTATTGTAGTCGCTAAAGAAGCGGTTAAAAATCAGTCGTGTTTCCCTTTTTCAGTTTATTCTTCTCATAAAGAGCAGATGATTACCAATGTGCCTATTATCAAGCCATTACTCATTTTTATACTCAGTGGTACTAAACAATTGGGTAAATCTGGATCGGTAGAATGTCTGTCAGGTAGCTTTGTATTTTTATCGAACAGTCCTCGAATTGATATGCGAAACATCCCGATTCAAGAGGAGTATTTTGCGGTACTGATTGATTTCGAACACGAAGATTTTGCTGAACTCCCTAAAAATTCTGCGCCGTATAAGAAATATTTTCAGGGTGAAATAAACCCCGTGCTCGCCAGCGCACTTTGCCAATTGATAGAGTTTTCATCAATCGCACCATCTCAAGTGATGAGGTTGAGAAAAAGAGAAATACTCGAGATTATCTATCATTCTGGTTACAAGGATGTTTGCAATATTGTTGAACCTCCAAGCTTAAGTGAGAAGGTTCAATCGATGATTTCAAATGATATTTCTTGTGATTGGTCTGTGGATTTAATTGCTTCTAATTTATTTATGAGTGCTTCAACATTAAGACGTAAGCTTAAAAGTGAAGGCAATAATATCCAAGATATTCGCAATCGAGCCCGATTAGGTCATGGGCTTCATTTATTACAAACCACGCAATTTCATATTGGCAATATTGCAGAGCAGTGTGGTTATCAATCTCAATCTAGATTTACCGAACAATTCAAGATTCTTTTTGGTATGACGCCACGAGAAATTCGTAAAACAAAAATGCTTGATTAGGGATAATTTATGACGTATTCGGATGTATTGTGACTCGACAGATACATTTATGATTTGTTTGCAACACATTGCAAAGCAAATTAAGGAATGAGTATGAAAAAAGTCGCGGTTATTTTATCAGGCTGTGGTTATTTAGATGGAGCGGAAATTCGAGAGTCTGTTTTAGCGCTATTGGCATTGGATATAGAAGGTATTGAATACAGTATCTTTGCACCAGATATGCAGCAACATCATGTAGTGAATCATATCACTGGTGAGCCTGATCCATCTGCAAGCAGAAATGTACTACAAGAGGCGGGCAGAATTGCTCGGGGCGAGATTAGCCCGATTACGGAACTTAAAGCAGAACAATTTGATGGTCTTGTTATTCCTGGCGGTTTTGGCGTTGCAAAGAATCTATCAACATTTGCCTTTAAAGGTGCCGAGGGTGAAGTAGATTCCGTGGTCGTTGCTGTTCTAACAGATTTTAAAACAAGTCATAAACCAATCGGTGCAATATGTATTTCTCCTGCATTATTGGCACTGGCATTTGGTGACCTTCAGCCTACACTTACTATTGGCAGCCATGCTGGAACTGCCGCAGAAATCGAAAAAACGGGTGCTGTGCATCAGGTATGTGAAACCAATGATTGTGTTATAGACACGACCAATCGCTTGGTTACAACACCAGCCTACATGGATGATCATGCCAATTTAAAGGATATTTTCCAAGGGATTACTAAGTTGGTGAAAGGCATGGTCGCCCTTAGTAAATAAGGTTTTGTTCTTTTATAGGGGCAGGGTAATCACTGTCCTTATTGGCTCCGCTTAATAGCTTGAGATGGCACAGTGCTGAATCGTTTTGTGAATTGCTATATTCGTCTTCCACTTCCTAATAGGTTTATAGAAACACAAAAACTGTTATATGAACCATGTGCTGACCTGTATTTGGCATATTGTAAATTTAATCGACAATATTTTGATGTGAATTTGTTTGATGAACTCTCAATTCTGCTTCCAAATCAGTTGCTGTCATATCCAAGTATTAGGCAAAGTGAGTTTTTGGCGGGGCGTTATACGGCCAAAGTAGCACTGTCTGCAATGCACCAAAGGGTTTGCTTGGAACAAGTAAATATTGGTAAGCATAAAGAACCGATATTTCCCCAAAATGTGATTGGCACACTCACGCATAGCAACAGTATAGCAATGTGTGCGGTTACTCCTTCAAGATTGGTCAGTTTTGTGGGAATAGACATAGAACCGATTATGACAAAAACCGATCTTTCGGGGATAGAGGGTAAAGTTTATTCGTCAAGAGAACTTCATTTATTGACTGCAAAAGGAATAAGTAAAGAAATAGCGGCTACATTGATCTTTTCTGCAAAGGAAAGCGTGTTCAAAGCTTTTTCTAAGCAAATTCATCATGGTATTGATTTTCAGCGTTTTGAACTATCTGGGTTTAGCTATTTGAGGCATTCACTCACAATGAAATTTGATGTGAGAGAAGTCAATTTTGAGGCTTAGATTATGGTTGCAGCAAAAATACATAAACAGCACGTTTTAACGCTTGTAGCTCAATAACAGTAATCAATTCATAGCTAAAAAATAATTTAAAGTCGATTTATCTTCTGTTTGAGTACACCACAGTATTTTTCTATGCAATTAAACTCAGAAGGGCAGTTGTGGAACACATCCCCCGTATTGCGCTGATTAAACTTAACTGCTTTTTCTATTCCTGTCAGCATTATGCAAGGGTAACGAGGCATCAGAATTTTAAGGTTTATGCAGGGTTGAGTTATTGTTCTGCCAGATAGAAAAAATATTATGCTTTCAAAGCTCATATCATGATGAATACATCGATCATAGGCTTTGATCGTTGAGGTACTTAATTGCTGGTGAAATTATATTTTTTAACCGATATGGAAGGTTTTAAGGCAAATAAGCAATATTGAGCCATTATGAATAGCTGTTAAAAGTATTTCTTACTGACGAAATTTTAATTGAAACCACATTTATAAATAATTTTTAGTATATTTATTTTATATAAATTACTGTTTTTAGAGTAAATAAAAACACTCCGATGATGCCGCTGCATGTCATTACCCTTGAACCCTAAAGTTCAAGGTGGACGCGACGCATACTTGCTGGGTTTCCTACTCGAAGGCAGGCATACACTCTAAATATACAGAACACAATCCAATGGTGTTGATATCGGCTCAGGGGAACTTGACCCGCTGGCGAACACCTCAGAGATGTAGTAAGTATAACGAATAATGTGGCATTGGCAAATCTTCAGTGTGCAGTAACTGTAAACTTACATTTCAAATGCCGATACTTTGTTCAGTTTGAATAAAAACTAAACTAAATCATCCACATCTTCTAAAATGGTTGCGAGTAAACGCTCGCAATGTGAATACTCTTGCAACGACTTATTCATCACCAGTACTTCTTGCATCAGTTCTAGCGCCACCATAATAATCAGTTTACTTGGTTCAAGACGTGGGGCTTTACGACGAAAATCATCATATTTTTGATTTAATAATTCAGCGGCGCGCTCTAAATCACCTTTTTCACTTTCAGTCGTGGCTAAACGAAAAGTATGTCCCAATACACGCAACTCAACAGCAATTTGTTCAGTCATGATTAAATGTCCTCATTTGCTTCTGTTGGGTGAGCAAGTTGTTGAATTTCTTGCGCGTGATGATCCTGAGCCGTGCCTAAAATAGACAAGCGCTGAATAATGGCTTCGACTTTTGCTTTGGCATGTTCATTTTTTTGTAACAATCTTTCACGTTCTTGCTGAAAACCCTGAATTTCCTGTTGAGCAAGACGCTGTTCATTTTGCATTTTTTCTTTGATGACACGTAGTTCATTACGTTCAGCAAGAATTTCTTGAAAACGATTCTTAAGATCGGTACAACTTTTTTCTAAACGACTATAACGATCAGCCAGTGAGGTCGCATCTGTATTCAATTGCTTGAATTGAGACTGCGCATCACTTAATTGCTCGCTAAGGTTGTCTATTTCTTCTTGTTTCTGGGTAATGATGCCGTTCTTTTGCACAATTTGGGCATGATGATGATCGGCAGAATTTTCTTTTGCCGCGTTGAGTGCATTATTTTCACTTTCATAATGCGTAAGTCGCGTTTTTAAAACGCCAATATGCGCCTGTAGACGCTGTAATTCTTCTAACATATCGTAGTCGCACAGTATTGCAAACAAAGGTAATATATACGAAGTATAGAGATTGGATAAACGAATGCAAGACGATATTTCAGGTTGGTCGGAATGGCACCACAATTTTTCAAAAATTGAAGAGATTTCAAGCCCAAGTGAGTTACATGGATTACTTACAGGTATTGTTTGTGTTACTCAAGCACCTAAAAGTGAAGAATGGCAACAAATTTTAGCAACGCTTGAAATTCCAGCATTGGATGATCATGTTCTAGATTTGTTAACAGGTGAAGCAGAAGATATTGCGCATGCATTGTCGGATGATGAACTGGATTATTTACCACTGCTTCCAGATGATGAGCATGTCCTCGCTGACCGTGTACAAGCATTGGCAGATTGGTGTGCAGGCGTAGTACTGGGCTTCGGTTTGGCTTCAGGTCATATTCGCCAAGATGAAATGGAACTGATCGAACATCTACAAGATGTGGCAGCAGTTGAATTTGAAGAATCGGATAATGATGAAGAAGGTGAGGAAAGTTATCAGGAACTTTATGAATTTGTGCGTTTAATTCCTGTTAGTCTGTCTTTGGGACGCAAAAAAGTGGAAATTGCAGAAACACCATTGCTGAAAAATCTTCAGCCGCAATTGAAACAAAGTACAGCTGCACCAGAAACAAACAATATTGTAGAAATGTTTACACCGCATCGTCCAAGCTAATTCAGACGACTGAGATGTAACAACAAGCAATCTAAAAGTTATTAACTCCACCTATAAAAGATAAAAGTACCTCTCAATGATGAAACTGACTCAAGCAGATTTTCAGGAACGTCGCGACCGCCTAGCAGAAGAAATGGGTCCGCACAGTATTGCGATTATTGCCACCAGTCCGGTTGCTATGCGTAACCGTGATGCAGATTATAAATTTCGTGCGGACAGTAGCTTTTTCTACCTGACGGGATTTGCCGAACCTGAAGCAGTGGCAATCATTGAGACCTTTGAGTCTATAGATGAAGGTTATACCTATAGCTTGTTCTGCCGCGAACGTGACCGTGAAATGGAAATCTGGCACGGTTACCGAGCGGGAGTTGATGGTGCGGTAGAGGATTATGATGCCGATGAAGCTTATGCCATTGATCTGCTGGATGAGGAAATTATTGAGAAATTGCTCAATAAGCAAAAACTATTTTATCGCATGGGGCAACAAGTCGATTTTGATGCACGTGTAGCCAAATGGATTGCTGAAGCCAATGGCGAATCGCGTAAAGGCTCATCTGCACCTGCACAGGTGATTCAACTCGATCGTATTTTAGATGAAATGCGTTTGCATAAGTCGACACAAGAAATTGAGTTGATGCAAATCGCATCGACTATTTCAGCTCAAGCACATACCCGTGCTATGCAAGCAGTTAAGCCGGGCATGATGGAATATGCGCTTGAAGCCGAACTGAATTATATTTTTGGTCAAAATGGTTGTGTGCCTTCGTATAACAGTATTGTTGGCGGTGGTGCAAATGGCTGTATTTTACATTATGTTGAAAATGACAAAGTACTGAAAGATGGCGATTTAGTCCTGATTGATGCGGCTTGTGAATATCAGCTGTATGCCTCGGACATTACCCGTACTTTTCCAGTCAACGGCAAATTTAGCCCTGAACAAAAAGCACTATATGAGATTGTTTTAAAAGCGCAACTTGCAGCGATTGATGCTGTGCGTATTGGTAATTCGTATAAAGAACCACATCGTATTGCAGTACGTATTTTGGTGCAGGGTTTACTTGATTTGGGCTTGATGCAAGGCGATATTGAACAGATTATTGAATCTGAAAGTTTCCATCAATTCTATATGCATGGTACAGGCCACTGGTTGGGTATGGACGTGCATGATGTCGGTTCATACAAACAAGATGGAGACTGGCGTACCTATGAAGAAGGCATGGCGGTGACAGTTGAACCAGGGCTTTATATTGCACCAGATGATGAAACTGTAGATGCGAAATGGCGTGGCATAGGCATTCGTATTGAAGATGATGTGGTTGTGACTAAAAATGGACCACGTGTTTTAACTGCTGCGGTCGTGAAAACGGTTGAAGAAATTGAAGCGTTGATGGCTCAATAACTAAAATGAGCGTTAAAAGCCGATCTGAAGTAAAAGATCGGCTTTTGACGTTCTGGAAAATGATGTTATTCCCAAGTAAAAATGCCCTATACCGACTTTCTACTTGAGGCTTACACTAAAAAAGCGAGGATCTACAGTCTTCGCTTCGTGTAACAACCATTATATTAAATAGACTTAATGATTGGTTTCAAAATCAACACTAATTCTATCAACTCTCCATTTCACAATAGTTTGATCTAAATAAGAAAAATCGATTTTTAAAATACTATCCTCAAAAATTAAATCGTTAGTTTTAATTTTGCCATTATCTAAAAATCCTATGATTTCATACTGTAAGCTATCATCTATTTGCCGAATTTGAGGAAAAGAAGTTATCTGTTCAACTATATATTCATCAAAAACAATTGCTTCTAAATCGACAATATAATTTTTTTTAAAATCTATAGGGAATGGAATTGAGGAACTGAATACTAGTAAGGTGCGATTGTGAATCTTAATATTTAAAAGAAATTCAAAATCATCATTATATTCTGTGATTTGAACTGTATATTTCATTTTTATTCTCTAAATCTATTAGCTGAAATTTAAGTGTTTCTAAAATTAATATAATACATCTTATACGAAATTATTATTTTATTCTGATATAAATCATTAATCTAGGTTTTTCATTAAAGCCCAATCTCAACCGTTTAGGCTTTTTAAATGATTATTCACGTTGCACGATTTTAATTCGTTGGATTAAACAACTATCTGAGCAATATCAGCGAGAAGTCTATAGCGTTGTTACTTCAATCACCACTACGACAGAGCTTTACCGTGAAAGTACGTAAAAACATCCACTTTATTATAAAAATTAAGATCTTTGATGTAATATAAAATCCATTAAAAGTTATAGGTATTTGAAGGTTGTGACTTCGGATACATCATAAAAAGGATATACGCATGCAGCAAGAAGTGATCATTGTCGGCGGTGGTATGGTCGGGCTAAGTCTGGCGTTAATGTTGGCCAAGGCAAACATTGCGGTTAAGCTGTTAGAGGCGATTAAGTACCCGAATTATGATGATGTCAATCTTGCGCCATATCACTCCAGTTTTGATGCGCGAAATAGTGCATTGTCGCGTCGTAGTGTACAAATTTATCAAGAACTCGGTTTATGGCATGCATTGCAAGCGCATGCAACCCCAATTCTTGAGGTGCATATTACTGAACAAGGTAGTTTTGGTAAGGCACGTTTAAAAGCAGAACAAGAAAAAGTCGAAAGCTTTGGTCAGGTGATTGAAAATGCTTGGTTGGGGCGTGTGCTTCTGACAGAAGTTCGCAAACAGCCGCTCATTGAACTGATTGATGGTGTGCAGGTTACTTCGCTGACGCAAGATACCGATCAAGCATTGATTGAGGCGATACGTGGCGAAGAACATTTGTCATTACATGCAAAATTGGTGATTGCTGCCGATGGTCGTGATTCATTTTGCCGTAAAGCCCTCGGTATTGGTGCAAGCGAACATGATTACGACCAAGTTGCAATTGTCACCACAGTACAAACGTCGAAACCGCATAAGCATGTTGGCTTTGAACGTTTTAGCCATTTAGGGCCTTTGGCATTATTACCTTTACCGGGTGAATATCGTCGCTCTGTGGTTTGGCCGGTGAAAAAAGGCACAGAAGGCGAATGGCTGGGCGATGAAAATGACCAACATTTCCTTGATGCTTTACAAGAAACCTATGGCGACCGCGCAGGTAAATTCCAAAAAACAGGTAAACGCTTTAGCTTCCCATTGTCACAAGTGCTTGCAGAAAAACAAGCCGTTGGTCGCGTGGTATTGATGGGAAATGCAGCACACACCATTCATCCTGTGGCGGGGCAAGGTTTTAACCTGTGTATGCGTGATGCTTATGTCTTGGTTCGTTATCTGACAGAGCAACTCGCACAATCGGATGATATTGGTCAGCCAAGTATGTTACTTGCATATGAGCAAGCGCGTTTAACCGATCAACAACGTGTGATTAAATTCTGCGATTCTGTGGTACGTGGCTTTAGCAATCAAAATCCGATACTTAAATTTATCCGAAACACAGGTTTGGTGGCTTTTGATACCATTCCGGGCATTAAACCGCTTGTTGCCAATTATGCAATGGGGTTAAAAGCATGAGTGACGTTTTAGATGTGCTAGAGGTGGTCATTATTGGTGGTGGTTTAGTTGGTGGTTTAACTGCCTTGCTGCTTGCTCAAGGTGGCGTGCAAGCAACGGTTTTAGATGCGGCTCCCATTTTGGATGAAGCTAAAACTTTAGCCGTTGCCAATCCACGTGTATTGGCCTTAAGCCAAGCGACCATTCATTTGCTCAAAACAGTCCATGTCTGGGACAAACTTGCACGTCACATGCCTTATAGTGGTATGCAAGTGTGGAATAAAAATGGCTATGGTGAAATTAATTTTGGACAGCCTAGCCAAAACATGCCCAGTGCTGAACAGACTTTGGGTTCGATGGTGGAGCCCAGCGTCTTGAATTTAGCCATTCAGCAAAAAATGCTGGAACAGGTGAAAGATTATCGGACTCAAGTCAAAGTTACCCGTGTGGAACAAGGCATTGGGGTTTGGCATATTCACCTTGCCGATGGTTCACAGCTAAAAACCAAATTGGTGATTGGTGCTGATGGTGCAAATTCATTTGTACGCGAGCAAGCTTTTATCGACATTGATGTTTTGGATTATAAGCAAGCAGGATTGACCTGTGCGATCCGAACTGCACAGCCACATCTGCATGTGGCGCGTCAAATTTTTCTTGAAACTGGCCCACTGGCATTTTTACCGATGGCGAGTTTAAAACCTGAACAAGAGGGTTATTGGCAATCGATTGTCTGGACATTACCAGACGATTATGCCGAAGAATATGCAGCTCTGGATGATGCAGAGTTTTGTGCACTTCTTACCCGTGAAAGTCATCATATGTTGGGTCAAGTTCTAGAGGCAACGCCACGCGCACAATTTCCACTGAAAGCACGTGCAGCACAGCAGTATGTCAAAGCAGGCTTAGCGTTAATTGGTGATGCTGCACATGTGATTCATCCTTTAGCAGGGCAAGGGGTGAATATTGGTTGCTTAGATGCCGCTATTTTATGTGATGTGTTGCTGCATGATCAAAAGCGTGGTGTATGGGCACACGAGCAAACCCTACAGCGTTATGAGCACCGTCGTAAAGGACAAAATGATGCCATGATGCACAGTATGTCTGCACTGGGGTGGTTGGAAACGACACAGCTTTTTCCAGTGGTATGGGCGCGAAATTTTGGCTTAAAACAAGTGGAACAGCATGCGATTTTAAAAGATGCCTTTTTGTCTCAAGCCAATGGATTGCAGGTTTTAAAACAGACCATGTATGCCGTTTAATTTTGAAAATGCTGCTTTTTGTACAAATATTCATATAAGTTTACTTTTTTGATTAAAAAAGATACGATTTTTTGATATTTAACTCTATGCGAAATGCTCAGAGATTGCTAAATTTCTTCCTAATTCGCATCCAATTTAAATTGGATCAAGAGAAGTCATTTGTGGGGAGAAATAAAGATGACGGATATGAATGACTACGATGACGTAGAAGAAACAGCAGTAGATGATGATGAAGCCAAAGCGGCTGAAAAAGGTGCATCTGACAGCAGTGAAAACAGTGCAACTGATGGTGATATGGCAGAAGCTGAAACATTGACTGTGACAGCAAAATTGAAGCAACGTCAGGCATTGGAAGATGAAGTTGCAGCTTTTCTGGCACGTGGTGGACGCATTACGGAAGTTCCTGCGGACGAATCTGCAAAAGACTAATCCTTTTTTGCTCCATGTTGTCAGACATATAAAAAAGCATCACTTCGGTGATGCTTTTTTAGTTTTGATGAACTAATTCTTTAAACTTTATTGGTGAGTTCCAACGCACGTTGATACGCCACTTTCTTTTTAATGCCAGTCAAGTCCGCTGCCAGTTGCGAAGCCGCTTTGACCGATAAATCTTGCAATAAACGCGTTAATAACTGATCTAGTTTTTCTTGTTCTAAATCCTTCTCTTGCGTTGCACCACCAATCACTAAAACAATTTCGCCTTTTTGCTGGTTACGATCCGATTCAATCAATTGAATTAAATCTGCCAAGGTCATTTTTTTAATGGTTTCAAAGGTTTTAGTAATTTCACGAGCAAAACCCACAGGGCGGTCTGCCCCAAAAACATCTGCCATATCTTTAACTGACTCTAAAATACGGTGTGGTGCTTCATAAAAAATTAAAGTTTGTGTTTCATCTTTGAGCTTTTCTAACTGAATCAGGCGTTGAGATTGACGAGAAGGCAAGAAGCCTTGAAAACTAAAACGGTCGCTAGGTAAACCCACCGAACTAAGTGCGGCAATTGCAGCGCAGGCACCGGGTACAGGAACAACACGGATATTATTGTCTTGTGCGGCACGCACCAATTTAAAACCCGGATCACTAATGAGCGGTGTACCCGCATCACTAATCAATGCCATGTTTTCGCCGTTCAGCAATCTTTGGATCAAAATATCAATTTTGTTACTTTCATTATGCTCATGACAAGCAGTGAGTGGAGTTGATATATTATGGTGCTTTAATAATTGAGCAGAAGTACGTGTATCTTCTGCCGCGATAATACTCACTGACTTTAAAACATCAATAGCACGATAAGTAATGTCATCTAAGTGCCCAATTGGGGTCGCTACAACAAATAACTGAGCACTCATAAGGTTTTTCCAATGTTGAATAATAAAAAGAATTTGATAGGTTTTATCCTGTTTGGCATTTTTAATTATGCACAAGCCGAAGTATTGGTCATTTTACCTGAATCGGGGCCTATGGCGCGAGCTGGATTGAGTATCAAACAGGGCTTTATGAGTGCTTATCAAGCATCGGGCATAAAAACCTCGATTAAATTTGTAAACTCAGATCAGAAATCTATGGCGCAACTGTTAAAACGCCATGTGAGCAAAAGCACGCAAATGATTGTTGGGCCTTTAGCGCGTAGCGACGTGGATATTGTAATGCAGGCGAACCTCAAGCTGCGTATTTTGGCTTTAAACGATGTCAGCAACCAAGCGGAAAATGTGTGGCAATTTAGTTTGTCGAAAAAACAAGATGCGGATGCACTGAATCAAGTGTTCGAGCAAGATAAAATTAAACAGCTCTATGTTTTGCGTCAAAAAGGATCGGAAGCTGAAACTGAACTTTTTTTGATGTCGTTAATGGGGCAAACGCAGCATGCTATTCGCATTGTGGAAGAAGTGCCCCAAAAGCTGACCAAGCAGCAGGGTTTATTATTGCTTGGTCAGCATGAATGGATAAACAGCCTGATTAAACTGCCCACGCAGCACATTTATGTATTGGCCAATGCCATTGAACAAGATCAAACCATACCTCAGGGCGTGAAATTTTGTGATGCACCCGCTTTATATAGCCGTGTCTGGCCCGATCTGATACATGCCTATCAACAGAACCCCGTTGCGATGTCCTATCAGCGATTATTAGCATTTGGTGGCGATGCTTGGCAGATTAGCCAGCAGTATTTACAAACGCCTCATTTGAGAAATCTTGAGTTTCAGGGACGTACAGGACTGATTCAACTGAGTGATCATCAAATTCATCGTGTACCACATTGTTATGAAAATACTCAAAAAGGTTTGAAGGTGTTGTAATGTTAGAGACGATATCTAGCCTATTAAACTTGGGGCAGTGGGCAGAGCAGCAGGCTTTAAAGTTATTACAAGCGCAGGGTTTTACCTTGATTGTTGCGAATTATCATTGCCGCTATGGGGAAATTGATCTGATTGTACAAAAGGATCAAGAGTTGATTTTTGTGGAGGTCAAGGCACGCTCAGTGACGCAATATGCACAATCATGTGAAACGATTTCATCCTCAAAGCAAAAGAAGATTATGAAATCAGCACTGTGCTTTTTAAATGCACAGCCACAATTCCAAGAATTTTATTGCCGTTTTGATGTGATTTGTTTTGATTTTTTCCAACAATTTGCAAAAAAGATACAGCAAGATTTTTCTAAATGCCCTTATGATCAGCAATGGATAGAAAATGCTTTTACTTTTGATCAAGAGTTTATTAATCTTTGAACAAAATTAGAGTATAAATATTGCAATAAAATAGAATTTAAATGGATGATTAGGAGTCTTGCTGAGTGTTTAATCGTATTGCAATGACGTTACTGTGTGTAGCAAGTTTATCTGGTTGTGCGAGCTTTATATCAAGTGGTACAGGGTCAGCGCCAGTTGGAACAGAAAGTGGTGCTCGTTCACTTGGACAGGTATTTATTGATTCTTCTATAGAACGTACTGCTAAAATTAATTTATATAAATTAGATTCACGCTTTAAACAATCTCGTGTAAATATTGAAAGTTTTCACGGTAATGTCCTGCTTACAGGACAAGTGCCAGATGCGCATTTAAAGCAATTGGCGGAAGATAATTTACGTGCGATGACGGATGTTAAAACGGTACATAATTACCTTACCGTTGGCGATCAAATTGGTTATAGCAGCATTATGCAAGATACCACGGTGACGGCAAATACACGTGGTTTGATTATGAAAGCTGTGGTGGTCTCTGATAGTAAAGTGCGTATCCATACCGAAGATGGGATTCTGTACGTGATGGGGCGTTTAAATCAGGCAGAGATTAATGATCTTAATCAAGTGCTTCAGCAAGTGGGTAATGTTACTAAAATTATTACCTTGATTGATAATGTTGAACAATCACGTGCAGTGACTTCAAGCTTTAGCAGTCCAGTTGTCAATGCGCAACCTGTTGAACAAACACCTGTAGCAATCGATCCAGATCAAGCAGAGCCTACGAATGCTCAATAATGTTACTCGGGTCATCACAAAAACGTTGCATCAAAAAGTAGAATTGGCGAGAACGCTGTATAAAGAGTTCCGCCTTTACGATTTTGGTAGTTATGTCTTGAATCGTTTAACTCCTCGAAAGGGTTATACGCTGAATAAAAATATTGCTTATGGTCTAAAAGCACGACAGCGCTTAGATATTTTTTCTGCCGAAGTCGCACGTGAGCAACGCCCTTTAATTGTGTTTGTACATGGCGGGGCATGGTTGCATGGGGACAAAAAAGACTATCGCTTTGTCGGTGAAGCCTTTGCGAAAGAAGGCTATGATGTTGTCGTCATTAATTATCATCTGGCACCGAAATATGTTTTTCCGAGTTATATTGATGACTTGAATTTGGCATTAAATTATCTGACGCAGCATCAAACGAAATTAAAGATTCGCACTGAAAAAATAGTCTTGATGGGGCATTCAGCGGGTGCCTTTAATGTGATGTCGGCCATTTATCATCCGAAGCCTTATGCTTTGCAATGTCGTTCTCAAATTCGCGTGATTATTGGTTTATCGGGACCTTATCATTTTGATTATAAAGATGATCCTTTATGTGCAGACGCATTTGATCAGAACGTACCCTATCAAAATGTCATGCCGTATTATTTTGTTGAAACCAATGAAGTTAAGCATTACCTCTTTTTAGCATCGAATGATCAAGTGGTTGGTCGTAATAATTCAGAAGATTTTCATCGTATTTTGCAGGAAAAGGGTAATCATAGCCAAATGATTACCATCTCTGGTACGGGGCATGTTTCCATTATGGGATCGGTTTCGAGTTTGTTTAGCCGTTATTTCCAAACCAAAAAACAAATTTTGGCGGTTTTAGAGGAAGCGTTAAAACCTTAATTTATAACCATTCACGAGTGTCATCTGCCACAGGGTGACCTTCAATGACATGTTTGATCATCGCGTATGCAATGCTGCCTTTAAATGGAATTTCAGGCAGTTGATCAAATTTAAAAAATTGCGCATCGCTAATTTCTTCTTCTTGAAGTTTGATTACTCCAGAAGCATATTCAGCACGAAAAGCGAGCATGAGATTGCTTGGGAAAGGCCAAGGTTGGCTGGCAAGATATTGGACATTTTTTAATTTTAATCCAATTTCCTCGAAGGTTTCACGGCGTACAGCCTCTTCCAAAGTTTCCCCAACTTCGACAAAACCTGCAATGAGACCGTACATATCGGTTGTATTTTTTGCATTTTTTGCCAGCAGAATTTCATCATCACCGCGTGTAATTACAATGATAACGCAAGGTTGGACACGGGGATATTGATGATAGCGGCATGCAGGGCAAATCATGGCATGTTCAGTCGGATGTGCTTCTGTTTGATGCCCACAATGACTGCAAAATTTATGGTTTCTACGCCATTCTAAGAGTTGAATTGCACGACTGGCATATTCAAATTGCTGGGTATCCCAAAGCGTCAATAATTGACGGATGGGAACCAACTGTAAACCTTGAGGAATGGCTTCATCTTCACGTAAATCACGGGCAATCACTTGATCGCCTGCCTGAAAGTAAAGATCACTTGCTAAACTTTCAACTTGAGGAAGTTGAAAGTTTTCATCCACTAAAAGTTGATGTTGATGAAAAATATAAGCAAGTGATAATTCAGACATTAGGCAACAGTTTTCAGTTTTTCGCTACTTTGCAATGCTACATTAAACATCGACTGTAATACAGGCTGTTTGTATTTTAAATTGTCAATCATCATATCGGCACTGGCTAAAGTGTCGAGCGTATAATTGATGTGTTCAGGGTTGATTAATCCTGACGTTTCAATTTGCTGTTGGATAAAATCAGCCGCAGTTCTTAATGCCGTTTGACCTGCTTCAGCATTTAAGAACAGTAATGCACCACCAATTTCACGTAATTGGGTCGGAATACTTTCTACTATCGTAAGATTATTGTCTTGTGCATATTGCATTAAGGTTTGACTAGACAGATCAACCAGCATCTTCGCTTCATTGAGTAAAGCTTCATGTGCTTCGTCCAAACGATCTAACGAAATATTCATATTGTTGACACGAAGCTGTAAACGGCTTGAAGTGTGATGACGCTCTAAGACCCCAATTGAATTCATTGCAGATAAAATACAATTCATCAATTGTTGTGCAAAACCTTCATCTTTTAGCACCTCTGCATCGTTAAGCAAACTGGCTTGGCGCGATAAATCATTGAAGGCTTCATTGAGATTTAACACTTTGAAAATATTAGCCAGATTGTTTAACTTCTGTTGTAATTCTGAAGTTTTCTCTGCGGTCATGTTTTGATAGTTGTATTCGATGTCGTTACGAATTTGTGCCATTTCACTGGTCACAAGTTCACTAATCGTATGCATGGTATCAAAATCAGGGCCATATAAATGACGGCTGAAGACTTGTAATTGCGTATCTGTAAGATGGTCGTCACCAATGTTTAATTGGTTACGAATATGCTGTGCAGCATCATCTTCTTGGCTAATACACAAACTTAAAATATTGGCTAAATCGGACAAACTTGGTTTGAAACGATCAGGTGCATTGAAATATTGGGCCATATTTCTTTCAATACTGACTAAGGTGCGTAAACGTGGGTCATTGAGCAGCAAATGATCCATCTGATTAAACGCGACATGCACCAAATTCCAATATTGTTTACTTGGTGTATTTTCAGCAAGACCTGCTAAATATGCACCGACTAATTTAATGGCTTGAAGATCAAATTCAGTTTCATCTTGTTTAATCATCTTGTTCAAAGATAATTTATACAAGCGATGCACATATTTAGATTTTTCTAATGTAGGTGCTTGAGGCAGTTGAAAATCTGGGGTGATGCAGTCAAGTAGCGACTCGATATGCTGACCTTCATGGGTAATTGGCTTACCCAAGACAATTTCCAAACGATTGAGGGTGTCGAGTAGGAATTGTGGAATTTTAACTTCGCGTAAGCAAATAAATTCGATATAGCGCTTCAACATGGTGGTGCCTTCACTTAAAGCAATCACCTCTTGCGTGTTAATTTGCGCAGGATTCCCCATAATTTTACGCATTAATTCAGCTGAATATTGTGCAATTTTAGCCAAACTTTGCATGTCAATTAGCGCCAAGACTTGAGCACATTGCTCAAATTGATTGAGCGCATCATCAATACCAAAAGGTAAACTTTGGTCTTCTGCTAAAGTACTCACCGCTGATTCAACTAATTTAATTGAGTTATCAACCTCATTTTTTATTATCAGCAATGCAGTTGGGTCAAAATGAATAGAGGTTTGGTAAGACATGTATCTGCACCTTTCCTAGGGTTTTATCTGTTTATGAGCAGCCAATTAAGGCGAAACTTCTTTACGTTTAACTATAACTTAACTGCTAAACGTTTAAATACAAAAAACACTAGAAATGTAGATTTTATTTTACAAAAAGACAGGCTATTCCATGTTTTTCTTCAAATTGTTTGATCCATGTCTCATGTTCATCAAGTTCTTGTGCTGAAGGATAAATGATTGGTAGATCAACCTGTACACTTTGCTGGCGTGCTGTTTGTGCTTCTTGTTGTTCACTTTCAGTCAAGCTATCCATATCGAAGGAGACTTGACCACCTGTCATGGCAAGATAGACATCGGATAAAATTTCCGCATCGAGTAACGCACCGTGGAAGGTACGGTCTCGTTGTGGAACTTCATAACGGCGCACTAAAGCATCGAGGGAGTTTTTTTGTCCCGGATGCTTATTTTTTGCCATAGCCAAGGTGTCTGTGACGGAACAGACTTCAGAGAGGGCAACAAAACCTGCACGTTTAAACTCCATGTTCAGGAAGTTCATATCGAAGGTGGCGTTATGGGCAATAATTTCAGCACCTTTTAAATAATTAAAAAGTACCTCTGCAATTTCTGCATACTCAGGTTTGTCTTGCAAGAAGGCATCTGAAATACCATGAATATTTTCAGAGTCGCCCACAGGTTTTTTCGGGTTGATATAAATATGAATGGAGCTGCCCGTAAGTTTACGGTTCACCATTTCAATCGCACCGACCTCAATAATACGATCCGTATCTTGGAAATAAAAACCTGTGGTTTCTGTATCTAAAATCAGTTGACGTGGGCCAAAAACCTCTTTGCTTCGAGGGGTAATAACAATGTGTGGATGCGCCGATGCAGAAGGTGTGGCAGTGCTCGATAAAACTTCTTGCTGAGGCATAATATCGTCTTGCACCGTTTCAGTCTGAGCAATTTCTACTGTTAAATGTTCTGCAATTTGATCATCATTTTCTAAAATTTCATCGTCATCTTGTGGATCAGAATCCATTAAATCAAAACCAAAAGGGTCATCTAACAACCAATCTCTTTCATCTTTTTTTTTATCCATATCGACAACAACTGTGGGTGTTTGATTTGCATTTGCAGATGGATTTTTCATGGACTCAAGGGTTTGGTCTGCCCCTAAATTTGCCAATTGATCTGCCATTTCATTACCTGCATGTCCTGCATGACCTTTAATCCAGTGCCACTCAATTTCACGACCTTGGCAGGTTGCATCCAGTAATTTCCAAAGATCTGGATTTTTAACATCTTTCCAGTTTTTCTTTTTCCAGCCGTGAATCCACTCGGTAATGCCTTGTTTGACGTAGTTCGAATCGGTCCAGATAATCAATTTGGCATCGTTAGGGCAAAATTTAATCCCTTCAATTGCCGCCATTAATTCCATACGATTGTTGGTGGTGTGTGGTTCGCCACCATAAAGTTTGTGTTCTTCAGATTCAGTAATGACATATGCACCCCAACCGCCTAAACCAGGATTGCCGCGGCAAGCACCATCGACATAGAGTGTAATTGTTTGAGTCATATAACCAAATCCGAACAAGTGAGAGTCAAATTAAACAAAGTGAGTGGTATATTGTATAACGCAATTGCAGTTTAGAACCGTCTAACATGGTTAATTTTTAATTTCTTGTAACATTTATACTGAAATAGCGCTAAATTACAGCCTTGTGTCTACGACATGCTTCACTACAATGGCATATCTAAAAAATAAATTTTATACGAGTTGTTTGGATTCCTTTATGTATAAACCAACCGCGATTTTGTATCAGCCTTCATTACCTCAGTTTTTAAAAATTACTGTATTGGGTTCAGCCTTAGCTGCTTTAGGTTTGACGGGCTGTTCCTCAAGCCAAAATGCAACGCAAGGATCAAAATCAAAATTGGTGGGTTCTGGATATCTAGATGCCAATAGCTTGGATTCTTTAGAAGATTTACTTTCTGCAACCGATATGCGTGCAGTAGAGGGTGATCGTCTATTAATTTTAAAACACGGTGACGTTTGGAAGCGTATGACGGTCGGTTTTAAAATGGATCAAACGCATTGGGACTCGCGTATTGAGGCGCAACGTGGTTGGTTTATTTCGCGTCAACCATATTTAGATCGTTTGAGCGCACGTGCTTCGCGCTATCTTTATCACACAGTGAAAGAAGCTGAACGTCGCGGTTTGCCAACAGAACTGGCTTTGTTACCGATTATTGAAAGTTCGTATGATCCCGCTGCGACCAGTAGTGCAGCCGCCGCAGGGATGTGGCAGTTTATTCCCAGTACGGGACGTATTTATGGTTTAAAACAAACCAGTTTATACGATGGTCGTCGAGATGTGGTTGAATCAACCCGTGCGGCGTATGAGTTTTTAGGTGGGCTGTATAACCAGTTTGGCTCATGGGAGCTGGCTTTAGCCGCATACAATGCAGGTCCTGGTCGTATCCAACAAGCGATTAATCGTAATAAAGCCGCAGGTTTACCAACCGATTATTGGTCACTGAAACTGCCGCAAGAAACCATGAATTATGTACCGCGTTTCTTGGCTGTGGCGCAAATTATTAAAAATCCAAATGCTTATGGTGTGTCATTGCCACCGATTGCCAATCGTCCGCATTTTAGGGAAGTCGCGATTGGGGCAGTCAGTTTAAATGAGGTTGCTGCGATTACGGGTTTAAGCCGTGCAGAGCTCTATCAGTTAAATCCGGGACATCGTGGTGATCGTATTGATAGTGAAAGCCCAATGCGCATTATTATTCCTGCCGATTTAAGTCCATCAATTGATACAAAACTCAAAAAATTACAATCAAGTTCGGGCAGTTTATGGGCAAGTGCAGCACAGCCCTTTACCCCAGAAAGAAGTAATCCGCCTGAACTGAATACGCAAGTGATTAATCCGGTGAAAACAGCACCACCAATGTTAGTGACCAATACAACCAAAGCATCTCAGCCTGTCGCCGCGACCACAGTGAAACCTGTGAGTCCTGTGGTGGCAACACAAAGCTCAACTAAGCGGATATCTACCCCTCAAGGTTCGGCAGCATTGGCATCTTTTGCTGCAAATAGTGATATTCCAAGTGCACCACGTATTCCTGTTGCGGTCACTCAAGTTGCCAATGTTAAACTTGTGAGCGTTGAGCCACCGTTATCTGCACGTGAGCGTGAACAGATTTTGGCAGCAGTCAAAGCTGAAGGTGAAAATAAAACCGTAGAGCAAGTGCTTCAGCCCGTCGCCAGTAAAGCTGAACAAGACAAAGTGGTCGAAGAAATTAAAGCAATCGCACCGCAAGGTACAGAAATTACTGATCCTTTTGACGGTAAAATCAAATTAACTGCGATTCAAACCAGTCAGTCTGTTGCCGAGCAACAAGGGAAGGAATTAACCAAAGGATTCTCGTATCCAAAAGGCGTAGCTGAAAATACCAAAGCGGATTCTGACGAAGCCAAACGTAACCAAGGTAAAAATTACGTGAAGACGGATTCAGAAATTGTTGTCGTGCCGCCTAAAGGCAAGCGCAGTACCTATACGGTGCTTCCGGGGGATACGCTGGCAGTGATTGCCATGAAAAATGGTTTGAATTGGCGTGATGTGGCGAAGTGGAATCAGATTGACCCAAGTTCACCGCTCTATGTCGGAACCAGTATTTATTTATACGATGCGAAGCCACAAAATACAGAATCATCTACACCGCCTAAGACCAAAGCAGCACCTGAAACCTATGTGGTGCAAGCCAATGATAGCTTAACGGGCATTGCGAGCCAATTTGGTCTGTCGGTCAAACAACTGGCGGATTACAATGATTTGGCTGTAAATAGTGGCGTGCGTGTTGGGCAAAAATTAGCATTAAAAGAAACCGCTTCGGCAAATTCGAATAAAACAGAAAATAAGGCAAGCAGTGCAAGCCCAGTTTCTAAAGTAAAGACCAAGCCCTATGTGGTTAAACGCGGTGAATACTTAAAACTGATTGCAGACCGTTATGCCTTGTCTAATCAAGAATTGGCAGACTTAACCACGGGTTTAACTTCGGGCAGTCATTTAATGGTGGGACAAAAAATTAATGTTCCATTACAGGAAGTAGATACCAAGGTAGACAGTAAACAGGAAGAAAAATCTACCCCTGTTAAAGTGGATGCAGCAATTGTAGAACCATCGTATAAAACTGAAAATTATCAGGTACAACGTGGCGATACTTTGTATAGCATTGCAGCACAATCAAAAATGTCTTTAACTGAATTGGCACAGCTTAATAAACTTTCTAATAGCCGTGGTTTACAAGTCGGGCAAACCATTAAAATTCCTGCGGGTTCAACGGTTCCCGAGAGTTACACGGTGCAATCGGGTGATAGTTTATCTGCCATTTCTGCGAAATATAATTTAGGCATGGACTATATTGCTAATATCAATGGTATTAATCGTAATACGGGACTACGTGTGGGGCAGCGTTTAAAACTGAGCGGTGAAGAACCTGTCGTAAGTAAGATCGAAGCAAAAATTGAAAAAGCCAGTGCAGAAAAGCAGAGTACTGAAAAACAGAGTGATACCCATGTGGTGAAATCGGGTGAAACACTCAGCAGCATTGCGAAAAAATATCACTTACAGTTGGACTATTTAGCGACTTTAAATGGTTTGTCGCGGACTTCAAATGTACGGGTCGGGCAACGCTTAAAAATTGAAGGTGATCTGCCAAAGCCTGAAATAAAGGTGGATGCACCAAGCACCAAAGCCGCGAAACCATCGCGCAATACTGAAGCCTATACGGTAAAACCCGGTGAGTCTTTAAATGCCATTGCGAGTCGGTCTGGAGTGTCGGTGGCTGAATTGGCTGCGCTAAATGATTTAAATGCCCGTGCAAGTTTACGGGTAGGTCAACAGATTGTGGTTCCTAAAACAGTGGCTGACTATAAAATTAAACGCGGTGATACCTTGATTGGTTTGGCAAACCGTTATGGTGTGGATACTGGAAAACTCGCTGAAATGAATGATATTCAAACGAATACTCAATTGCGTATTGGTGAAGTGATTAAAGTTCCAAACTTATAAAACATGCAAAGACAGGGAGTGCTTTTACATGTTATTGGCTAGTGCAAAACACTTTGGTTTTGCCTGTGGACTGGGTCTTCTGACTCAAGGGGTGTGGGCTGCTGTGCAGACTACACCGTATATTGCCGTACATAGTCAGCCGAAATATGCTGGCTTGTCTGTCATGCCTTATGCCAATGCCCATGCACCGAAAGGAGGCTATTTAAGTACCGCCAGTAATGGCACGTTCGATAACTTAAATAGTATGAATGGTAAAGGCAGTTCCACAGATGGAGTTGAACATCTGTTTGACTCGTTGATGTCAAGTTCACTAGATGAGCCTGGGGTGATGTATCCTTTGCTGGCAGAAAAAGTCACCTTTGATCCTCAAAAAACCCAATATGTCATTTTTCATTTAAATCCTAAAGCACGTTTTAGCGATGGCAGTGCCGTGACAGCACAAGATGTCAAGTTCAGTTTTGATGCTTATCAGACCAAATCCAATCCGGGTTTGCAAATGTATTTGGCTGATTTGGATAAAACTGAAGTCTTGTCCAAATATGTGGTCAAGATGAGTTTTAAATCGGACAAGAACACGGAAATGCCGCTGATTTTGTCGCAAATGCCGATTTATTCAAAAAAGGATTGGCTGCATAAAGATTTTACCCGTGTCACTTTGCAACCTATTTTGGGTTCAGGGCCTTATTTAATTGATCGCATTGATGCGGGTCGCAGTATTACCTATAAATTGAATCCCAATTATTGGGGCAAAGACTTAGCGGTGAATAAAGGGCGTTATAATTTTGCGCGTTTGAAGTATGTCTATTACCGTAGCTTAGACATTGCTTTTGAAGGTTTTAAGTCGGGTCAATATACCTTGCATGAAGAAATGACTGCGCGTAAATGGGTTACGGAATACAATTTTCCTGCTGTGAAATCGGGGATGGTGGTGAAATATAGATTTCAGCACCACAATCCGATTGCGACACAAAGTTTTGTCTTTAATACGCGCCGTGCCCCTTTTAATGACATTCAATTTCGTCAAGCCATCAGCAATGCTTATGATTTTGAATGGCAAAATAAAGCTTTGTTTTATGGGCAATATCAACGCTTGCAGAGCTATTTTTCCAACAGTGAACTTGAAGCGAAAGGTGTTCCTAGTCAGGCAGAAATGGCCATTTTAAAGCCGTATTTGGCACGATTAAATCCGATTCAACGTCAGGGTGTGCTTAAAGCTTGGCAATATCCAATTTCTGATGCCAGTGGTTTTAATCGTAATAATTTGCTCATTGCACGGCAACAGTTATTAAAAGCAGGTTATACCTTCCAAAATGGACGATTACTGGACAGCAAAGCCCAGCCCATTCAGATTGAATTTCTCATTCATCAAGAGGGTTTGCAGCGTACCCTCATGCCATTTATCCGCAATATGAAGCGTTTGGGTATTGATGTTGCTATTCGACAAGTCGATGTGCCACAGTACATTGAACGAATGCGAAGTAAAGATTTTGACATGACCACCAGCGTGATGCCACAGTCACTTAATCCGGGCAATGAGCAGGCGCAGTTTTGGGGCAGTGCATCGGCAGATCAGCCGGGGAATTATAATTATTCGGGCATTAAAAATGCGGTGATTGATGCTGTCATTCAGCAGGTCATTCAGGCACCAGATCGCGAACAATTGGTGCTGAGAACCAAGGTGCTCGATCGATTATTACGTGCTGGTTATTATCAAATTCCGACTTATGGTAAAGGTGAAAACTGGTTTGCCTATTGGAATATGTATCATCAGCCTAAAGTCAAACCAAAGTTATCATCGGGGATTGACTATTGGTGGAGTGATGCCAAGCAAGCCCAAAAAATCACGCATTATTTACGTCAACAATAAGCAATCACCAAGGCACAAGGAACATTGTTTCGATGGGCATATATATATTAAAAAGACTGCTGCTGATTATTCCGACCCTGTTTTTCATTTTACTGATTAACTTTGTGGTGATTCAAATTGCACCGGGAGGGCCCGTTGAGCAAGCGATTCAACAAGCGGAAACTTTTCAAGGCATGGGTGCAACGGGTGGTGAAACTGCGCATAGCAAAAGTAATTATCAGGGTGCAAAAGGTTTAAGTGAGGAAATGGTGGAGAAGATTAAAGCCCAATATGGTTTTGATCGACCTGCACATGAACGCTTTTGGACTATGCTGAAAAGTTATGCCAGCTTTGATTTTGGCACCAGTTTTTTTAAAGATAAACCTGTTACCCAATTACTCTGGGAAAAAATGCCAGTGTCCTTGTCTTTAGGCTTATGGAGCACCTTGTTGATTTATCTGATTTCGATTCCTTTGGGGATTAAAAAGGCGCGCCAACATGGCATGCTGTTTGATAAATCGACCTCAATGTTATTGGCGATTGGCTATGCCATCCCATCTTTTGTTTTTGCCGTGTTACTGATAGTCTTTTTTGCTGGTGGCTCCTATTTTCAATGGTTTCCCTTGCAGGGCTTAGTGTCTGAAAATTTTCACAGCTTAAGTTGGCTGAGTAAAATTAAAGATTATTTTTGGCATATGACTTTGCCGTTATTGGCCATGGTGATTGGTGGTTTTGCGGGACTGACCTATTTAACCAAATATTCCTTTATGGAAGAGTTAAACAAACAATATGTCTTGGCTGCGCGTTCTAAAGGTTTAAGTGAATCACGCGTGTTATATGGTCACGTGTTCCGAAATGCGATGTTGATTGTGATTGCGGGTTTACCCGAAGCATTGATTGGTATTTTCTTTGTTGGTAATTTATTTATTGAAATCATCTTTAATTTAGATGGTTTAGGTTTGCTTGGTTTTGAAGCGATTCAACAGCGTGATTATCCTGTCATTTTTGGTACATTATTTTTATTCACCTTGCTCGGTTTGCTTTTACGTTTAATCAGTGACGTACTGTATCAGGTGATTGATCCGCGTATTAATTTTGATTCGCGAGGTGCAGAGTAATGTCACCTTTAATGCATATGCGCTTAAAACGCTTTAAGGAAAATAAACTCGGTTTTGCTTGTTTGATTTTATTTGCGCTGATTTTTATTGTGTCGCTGGCTTCGGAATTGATTGCCAACGATAAACCGTTGTTAGTGAAATATGATGATTCATTTTATCTCCCTGTTTTTAAATCCTATCCCGAAACCACCTTTGGCGGTGTATTTGAAACAGAAGCCGATTATAAAGATCCCGTAGTACAACAGCTGATTGATGATCAAGGGTGGGCGCTTTGGCCCCTGATTCAATATTCCTACCAAACACCAAATTTAGAACTAGCAGTGCCTGTACCTTCTGCACCAACTGCGCAAAACTGGTTAGGAACCGATGACCAAGGACGTGATGTGTTGGCACGTATTCTCTATGGTTTGCGCGTGTCGCTGCTTTTTGGCTTTGCCTTAACCTTTGCTTCAGCCATTCTGGGAATTATGGTGGGCGCAATTCAGGGCTATTATGGTGGATGGGTCGATTTACTGGGGCAGCGTATTCTTGAGGTTTGGGGTGGCTTGCCGACATTATTTATGGTGATGATTCTGGTCAGTATGTTTACCCCAAATGTGTATTGGCTGTTTCTGATTATGCTCTGTTTTGGTTGGACGACACTGGTGGGGTTGGTACGCGCAGAATTTTTGAAAGCCCGTAATTTGGACTATGTTCGTGCAGCACGTGGTCTGGGAGTTAGTGATCGAACCATTATGTTTCGGCATATTTTACCTAATGCCATGAGTTCAAGTTTGTCACAACTGCCATTTATGTTGACGGCCAATATTACCGCACTGACGGCTTTAGACTTCTTAGGATATGGTTTGCCTCCAGATGCGGCATCCTTAGGTGAATTGTTATTACAAGGCAAGTCGAACCTAAATGCACCGTGGTTGGCACTGTCAGGCTTTTTTACCTTGGCCATTGTTTTATCTTTATTGATTTATATTGGGGAGGCGACACGTGATGCATTCGATCCAAGACGTCAATAATTCAAAAGTGGTATTGGCTGTAGAACATTTAAATATTCAGCATGAGCAACAGCTGTTGGTGGATGATTTAAATTTTCAGCTGCATGCTGGTGAAACCATTGCCATTGTCGGTGAAAGTGGTTCGGGTAAGTCTATCAGTAGTTTGGCTTTACTGGGACTTTTACCCAGTACGTTAAGCATAAAAGGTCAGGTCTGGTTGGGGCAACAAGATGTGTTGACCCTCAAGTCGGAACAACTGCGACAAATTCGTGGTCAGAAAATGGCGATGATTTTCCAAGAACCGATGACGGCATTAAACCCATTACATCGGGTGGAAAAGATTATTGGTGAAACATTGTTGCTGCAAGGCTGGTCAAAAGCAAAGACCCAAGCACGAATTATCGAATTACTCAACGATGTTGGCATGACCGATCCAGAGGATAAATTACGCCGTTATCCGCATGAGCTGTCGGGTGGTCAGCGTCAACGTGTGATGATTGCCATGGCTTTGGCCTTAGATCCCGATATTTTAATTGCGGATGAGCCAACGACGGCTTTGGATGTGACTTTACAGGCGCAAATTTTAGCGCTGCTTAAATCATTACAACAAAGCCGCAATATGGCTATGATCTTGATTAGCCATGACTTAAATTTGGTTCATCGCTATGCCGATCAGGTGATTGTGATGAATAAAGGTCTGGTTGCAGAACAGGGCAGTGTTGACGAAATATTTAAACATCCAAAGCAGGTATATACCCAAGATTTATTGAATCATGATTTTGGTCAAGCCATCGCGATTGCAGATCGTCCTCATATATTGACTTTACACAATGTTGCGGTGAAGTTTCCAATTAAGCAGGGTTGGTTAAACCGAGTCAAAGATTACTTTGTCGCTGTTGAACCTTTAGATTTACAGTTGGCACAGGGTGAGTCGATTGGCATTGTTGGGGAAAGTGGTTCAGGTAAAAGTTCACTGGCTTTGGCGATTACCCGACTCATTAAAAGTGAGGGTGAAATTGTTTTGCTTGGTACAGATTTAAACCGATGCAATGAAACACAATTACGTCCTTTACGTGCTGAATTTCAAATCGTTTTTCAAGACCCATTTAGCAGCTTAAATCCACGTTTGAATGTGGAGCAGACCATTGGGGAGGGTTTGGGTTTAAAAAAACTTTCTAATTCTGAAATATCACAGCGCATTGATGAAGCTTTAGTAAAAGTAGAATTACCCATTCGCTTTAGAACGCGTTACCCACATGAGCTTTCGGGGGGACAGCGGCAGCGTGTGGCTTTGGCACGAGCGTTGGTGCTTGACCCTAAATTACTGGTACTGGATGAACCGACTTCGGCACTGGATCGCACCACACAACGGGCGATTGTGAAGCTGTTAAGGCATTTGCAGCAAGAACACCAAATTAGTTATTTATTTATCAGCCATGATTTACAGGTTGTGAAAGCACTTTGTCAAAAAGTTTTGGTTTTACGTCGTGCCAAAGTGATGGAATTTCAGACCACAGAGCAATTATTTTTAAATCCGCAAACGGAATATACCCAACAATTGATTGCCGCAAGCCAGTATGTATAAGTTTACTGACAAGTCATATTGTCAGAATAGTCATTGACGGATAATATAAAAAGTTTAGAGTTTTAGCTCTACATAACGACAAATAAATTAGGGTATGAGTATGAGTCATCTTGCTGAAACAGCCAGTATTCGAAATATTAACTTTAAAAACCGCATTATTAAGGGTGCGATGAGTGAAGCCTTAGCCAATTATGCAGGTCAGCCGAGCCAATTACACTGGGGTTTATATGAAGCATGGGCAAAAGGTGGCTTAGGTTGTGCAATTACCGGCAATGTGATGGTGGACTTTCGTGCCAAAAATGAACCGGGTGTTGTGGTGATTGAATCAGAGCGTGATCTCGCTCAATTGCAACGCTGGGCAGCAATTGGTAAGCAATATGGCATGGTGCAATTGATTCAATTGTCGCATCCGGGGCGCCAGTGCCCCAAAGGACTCAATAAAGAAACTGTTGCCCCTTCGGCTGTGCCGTTTAGTCCGATGCTGGCGACAACTTTTGGTACACCGCGTGAATTACGTGAAGATGAAATTTTGGACATTATTCAGCGCTTTGCAACATCGGCAAAAATTTGTGAAAAAGCGGGCTTTGAAGGCGTACAGTTACATGGCGCACATGGTTATCTGATCAGTCAATTTTTATCGCCATTGACCAATAAACGTCAAGATCAATGGGGCGGTTCAATTGAAAATCGTATGCGCTTCTTATTGGAAATTTATCAAGCTGTACGCGCAGCGACTTCAGAGCAATTTATTATTTCAGTAAAGCTAAATTCAGCAGACTTCCAGCGTGGCGGTATTACGGAAGAAGAAGTGATTACTGTCTTTAAAGCCATTGATGAGGCGGGTATTGATTTAATTGAGATTTCAGGCGGAACCTATGAAGCACCGGCAATGGCTGGGGCTAAAGCCGATAAACGTAAAGTCAGTACTATTGCCCGCGAAGCATATTTCCTCGATTTTGCAGAGAACATTCGCAAAGAAGTAAAATGCCATTTAATGGTGACGGGTGGTTTCCGTACCGTAGAAGGAATGAATGCAGCCTTAGACAGTGGTGCTTGTGAATTTATTGGTATTGCACGTCCTTTGGCCGTCGAAACCGATTTAACAGATCGTCTGATTGCGGGGCAAGATGTGCGTTACGCAGTCAATAATATTAAAACAGGTATTCCGATGGTCGATAAAATGGCGATTATGGAAATTATTTGGTATGCCGCACAGTTTAAAGATATTGCGCAGGGTAAACGTCCAAATCCTAAATTGTCCCCGCTTAAAGTATTCTTAAAATACGCCAAAGGCAATATTACCGCTATGATTAAAGGTCGCGTCAATTCACGTCGTAGTGCATAGGTATTGATTACCATGCTTTAGACCAATACGATTGAAACTCCACAGCAGACCATTGTCCTTTCTCCAATGCACGTTGAAAGGCGGGTCTGCTTTGGATGAGTAATAAATAACGCTGGATATGCGGTAATGATTCAAACGCTGGGTTGGATTGTGTGCAAGCCAGCAAGGGAAACCATAATAAAAGATCTGCAATGGTGAACTGCTGACCTGCAACATAGCTGTGGTTTTTTAGATGTCCATCAATCATTTGCAGATGTTGATGCAAGGTATGATTTAAATAGCCTCGATCAAATCCCAACTTTAGCAATTGACTGACAAGACGTACTGCCCAAGGTGTTCTTGCCACAATAGCAGCAAAAATTTGTTTGAGTGCCAAATCAGGCATCAACGTCGCTTCAGCAAAATTTTTCCAATAATAATAAAGCTGTATTTCTTGATGAGTAAGTTGAACTATGCCTAAGTCATTACATAAATAGCTAAAATAATCTGCAATTGCAGCTGTCTCAGCAAGGGTAATCACATCTGAACCATCATTTTCACAAATTTGCACAGTTGGAAATTTAGCCAGTAGGTGCGGATGTTTAATGTGCGCTGAGTTTTGATCCGATGGATTGTTATCACAAAAAACCAATTCATAATCGAGTTTTAATTCTGCTAATAACCATACGATGCGTTGAGAGCGCGAATTGGTTTTATGAAATAGACGAATCTGCATGAAGTAATAATTTATTGTTTTGTTGGACTTGAGTATAAAACACAATGCGATTTTGAAGATGATACTGCTGAAAATAAAAAAGCCTGATTATTATTAATCAGGCTTTTTTATGAGATTTTTCAATCTCGAATGTGGCGACCCTACGGGGATTCGAACCCCGGTTACCGCCGTGAAAGGGCGATGTCCTAGGCCTCTAGACGATAGGGTCAATAGGTGAGGCATACTTCTGAAAACAAAACCATAAATTAAATGGCGACCCTACGGGGATTCGAACCCCGGTTACCGCCGTGAAAGGGCGATGTCCTAGGCCTCTAGACGATAGGGTCGTTTCAGAGGTGGGCGTATAATAGGGTGGATATGAAAAGCTGTCAAACCTTTTTCGAGCATAATCTTTAAAAATAGAATCAAATGAATAAAAATAAAACAAATCTGTGGGATATACTTTGAAGTGGCTTATTTTTTGAGCTTTAAGACATCCACAATGCTTTTGATGACCGCTGGGTGTTGTAAATAACCGGTAATTTGATGTGGATTATTCACAAGCGTAGTGATTGCTTGATTAATAATCGGCGGTTCGAAATTGAAAGGTGCTTCGGATAAAGGGAATGCGGTTAGGAAATCATCGGGCGAATAAAAATTAAACCAATCGCCATGCAGTTGAGGTGGTCGAGAAATAGGTAAGTTAAGTTTTTCTTGAACCACTTTAAATGCAAGTGGTGAACCGAGGGTAATAAACCGATGCACTCTAAAATGGGTAAATTGATGCAACAAGTTGTAGGCAATGACGGTTCCTAATGAATGCGCCACAATAATATGATCTTTAGTCGGATGGATATGGGACATAATTCTTTGGTGAACTTCATGCATAAAGTCCGGATTGGACAAGTACAAATAGGTTTCGATTAAAAATTTATGAATCAGTGTTTCGTGTAGTTTTGGGTAGTGGTTGAGAAACATGCTTAATTCTCTAAAAGCATGGTCTTTGGTTAACGCTGAAATGACGGATAAACGCTGAGTGAGCGATTCAGATTGCTCAGGATTGAAACAGGGTAAGGGGGTGACACATGGTCTATGTTCTTGAATAATAGATGTGTTCTGTCTGAGGTGAAAGGGAAGGTGTAAATGTAAAAGTGACTTAGGGAGTAGTGTGGCTAAATCTAAAATGTTATAGAGCTGGTGTTTGCTCAGTAAGTCGCCATAAAAGGGCAGTTTAATATCCAGTGATTTAAGCTCAATATTTTGCTCTGCATGATTTAAGCCAGTTTTAAATACATTTAACCAATGTTGTTTTAAAGCATTTTCATCATAATTTTGTTGATTCATGCCGTGAATAAAAATGATTTTCATACAGGCTCAGATTTTTTATAGAGGACATTGTCTGTATTTAGCTTAAAAAAAAGAGTGGTACTTGGCCACTCTTTTTGTGTGTTAGTTTTGCTTTCGGTAGAAAATATAATAACTCAGATAACAACCTGCAATAAAGATTAGACAACCAATAAAGCCCGGTAACATTTCTGGATCAGTTGCCATACTAATACCAGTGATCAAACAGAAAACAAAACCAAGAATGGGGACGATTGGAAAGAGTGGTGCAGCAAAGCCTAACTCTTTCGCTGTATGACCCGCTTTGTACCACTGGCGACGGAAATTGAATTGGCTTAAGCAAATGCTCATCCATACAATCACCATGGTAAATGCGGCTATTCCGAGTAAATTTTTAAAAATTGTTTCAGGTGCAAATTGTTCTGATAATAAGCCCGGAAGTGCGCCAAACATGGTGACAATAATGGCAACAAATGGAATACCACGATGATTGACTGTAGAAAATACAGCAGGTAATTGTTTTTTATCCGATAAAGACCACATCATACGCGAAGCAGCATACAAGCCAGAATTTGCCGCGGATAACAGCGCAGTGATAATGACAAAGCGAATAATATCTTCTGAATATGGAATACCAATATAGGTAAACACGGTCACGAATGGACTACTACTGACCCCTTCAGCATTTAAGCCTGCCATTTGATGTGGCAAGAGTGCGCTAATGACGACAATTGTCCCGACAAAGAAGATTAACAGTCGCCAAATTGCGGCATTAATAGCTTTCGGTACATTCTTCGCTGGATCTTCTGTTTCACCTGCGGCAACACCAATCAATTCTGTCCCTGAAAAGGCAAAATTCACAATCAGCATGGTGGCAAAAATAGGGAATAAACCTTGAGGGAACCAACCTTGAGCTGTGAGATTGCTAAATAAAGGCGCAGATGAGTGACCTTGGAAAGAAAGTATGCCAAAGATGGCCAAAAGACCTAAAATAATGAAGACAATCACAGTCACAACTTTGACTAAAGACAGCCAGAATTCAGATTCAGCAAACAGTTTGGTTGATGTCATATTCAGCCCAAAAACAATTGCAGCAAAAGCAATCGTCCAAATCCAGACTGAAATTTGAGGAAACCATTCTTGCATCAGTAGTGCGGCAGCAGTAAATTCAGTTCCAAGGGTGGCAGTCCAAGTGAGCCAATACAACCATGTAATGGTATAGCCTGTACCAGGACCAATGAATTTTTGTGCATAGCTACCAAAAGAGCCAGATTCAGGCATATGTACGGCAAGCTCGCCTAAGCAAAGCATCAC
Source organism: Acinetobacter sp. ANC 4973 (assembly GCF_002135275.1). Taxonomy (NCBI): domain Bacteria; kingdom Pseudomonadati; phylum Pseudomonadota; class Gammaproteobacteria; order Moraxellales; family Moraxellaceae; genus Acinetobacter; species Acinetobacter sp. ANC 4973. The sequence goes on along the minus strand of NZ_NEGM01000001.1, from coordinate 447,019 downwards.
AGCGTAGGCAATTAAACCGCCTAAAAGATAAGAAAAAATGGCACCCACAGGCCCCGTTTGTGCAATGACTTCACCCGAACCTAAAAATAACCCTGTCCCGATTGCGCCACCAAGCGAAATCATGACTAGGTGTCGGGTACTCATAGCGCGTTTTAATGGCGCAGAATTGCCCTGATGCGAAGCATCATTCGGAGTATGAGATGGCTGCATAAGAGAAAAGGAAAGATATAGATGAAGCGAGCTATTGTAGTGAAAAACTACAAATCTGCAATGCAATAATGATGAATGTTGGAGCTTGAATGATCGTATAGCACGATATATGGCGACCCTACGGGGATTCGAACCCCGGTTACCGCCGTGAAAGGGCGATGTCCTAGGCCTCTAGACGATAGGGTCGTAATGAGGTGATGGGTATAGTATGGATTTTTGATCAGGCTGTCAAACCTGTAATGGCATTATTTTTATAAGATTGAATTGATTGCATAAAAAATAACAAATTCAAAATAAAAAAAGCGCAGTTTTTAAATAGTGCTTATGCATGGCTTAATCAAAGGTACATTTTTATGATGCTGTATGCAGTTGAACTTAAAATGCAAGGGGCTACAAAACTAAGTGAATGAGTAAGCAAGTCTTAGGGTAAAGGTAGGGAAAATAAAAACAAAAAATTATTGTTAAGTATTGTGTATTAAAAAACAGAAATAAGGATTATTTTTAATGAAATTGATAAATAAGAGTATCGATCAATTATAAATAAACTTATGGCTAAATATATAGAGCAATATTTAGAAATCGAATAAAGCAGAAATAATAGATGGCGTCCCTACGGGGATTCGAACCCCGGTTACCGCCGTGAAAGGGCGATGTCCTAGGCCTCTAGACGATAGGGACGTTTAGAAGATGGCGGTATCTTATTGATCCGCCGCCAAAGTGTCAAGTAGGTAAGGTGCGAGTTTGTTCAAAATATAACAGAATAGTTCCGCAGTCTTTTGAGTATCGTATAAAGCAGAGTGTGCTTCTTTGCCATCGAACTCAATTCCAGCTTGAATACAAGATTTTGCTAGTACCGTTTGACCAAACATCACAGCACTTAAAGTCACTGTATCGAATACAGAAAAACTGTGAAAAGGATTTTGATTTTTAGTTCCAGTACGCGCAATAGCAGCTTGTACAAAACCTAAATCAAAATGGGCATTATGTCCAACCAATACGGCATGGGTACAGTTTTGCTGACGACGTACCTCATTCACGGCTTTAAAAATACGCTTTAATGCGGTCTTTTCATCTTCAGCCATGGCCATACGCATTGGATTGGACGGATCAATACCAATAAAATCTAAGGAACGACGGTCTAAGTTAGCCCCTTGGAAAGGGTTGATATGTGCATGGTAAGCTTCACCTGGCACAAACTGACCTGCTTCATTATAAATGATTGGGATTGCTGCAATTTCCAATAAGGCATCGGTCTGTGAGTTAAAACCTGCTGTTTCGACATCCACAACAACAGGTAAAAATCCACGGAAACGTTGACCAATTATTGGTTGGGTTTCATCTGTCACACTTTTCTCCATTGAATGGTTTTACCCGCATACAGAGGGATAATTTGTTCACCATCCAAATAGTCTAAACTGGTCGGAATAATTTGATCTTCTTTGACCAAGGTAATGGTGTTGGTATTACGTGGAAGACCATAGAAGTCAGCACCAAAATGGCTGGCAAAACCTTCTAGACGGTCAATTTTACCAACTTGGTCAAAAGCTTGAGCATATAATTCAATTGCGGTCGGTGCACTATAACAACCTGCACAACCACATGCATTTTCTTTGGCATTTTTTGAATGAGGCGCACTGTCTGTACCTAAGAAAAACTTAGGATTCGAGCTGGTTGCAACTTCAAGTAAAGTTTGCTGATGGGTTTGACGTTTTAAAATAGGCAAACAATAGAAATGCGGCTTGATACCACCGACCAACATATCATTGCGATTAAACAATAAATGCTGTGGCGTAATTGTAGCAGCTACATTGCGGTCTTGTTCAAGGACAAAATGTGCAGCTTCACTGGTGGTGATATGTTCCAAAACCAATTTTAGCTTTGGAAATTGTTTAAGTAATGGCGCTAAAATTTCATCTACAAAGCGTTTTTCACGATCAAAGATATCGACATGGCTGTGAGTGACTTCGCCATGTAGCAGTAAAGGCACTTGGTGTTCTTCAAGTTGTTCAATCACCGCATAAACTTTACGAATATCGCTGACACCGTTGTCTGAGTTTGTGGTTGCACCAGCAGGATATAGCTTGATGGCATTTACATGTTCAGATTCTTTAATTTTTTTGACTTCACTTGGCGCAGTGTGGTCAGTGAAATAAAGCACCATACGTGGGTCAAAGGCGATGCCTTCTGGTACATGTGCCATAATGCGTTCACGATACGCAATTGCTTCTTCAACTGTTTTTACAGGAGGAACAGTATTGGGCATACAGATTGCGCGAGCAAACTGCTGAGCTAAATCAGGAACCGTGCGTTGTAATGAGAGACCATCGCGAAGGTGAGCATGCCAATCATCTGGCTGGAGAAGAGTGATCGTATTCAAGGTCATTTCAATCAAAGAAATAAAACAAATGATAATCCATAAAGTGTGAAAATGGTAACGGGAATTAAAGACAAATGGTGAGATATATATAATTATAAACAATAAAATTATGTTATTTTAAGTAACTAAAAGAATTACATAATGCCTAGCAATGGAATATAAGTATAATCTGGCTAAATTACAGTACGATAAAGAAAAAATAGAAGAACTGATTACGCGGCAAAGTCGTCGTGTAGGTCAAGTTTTTCCAAAAAAAATGGAACAAGAGTTTTGGTCAAAAAACTTAGAACGTGCCCGAAAGCATGTGGAAAAATATGTTTGGGGTGGTATTTTAGCTTATTTTATTTTTACTGTCGTCATGGTGCCCAGTGATTATTGGATTATCGATAAGCAATATTTTGTGCATGATTTTTTGCAATGTATGCTTGGATTACTAAATGGCGCTCTATGTTTGTTGGCGTTATTCTTTTTTGCTTCTTCTCCTAAAGCGCGTCCATATTTTTCTCATGCTTCCATGGTTATCATGTTTTGGGCAATTGTTTCAATTTCATGGCTGACCATTACGGTTGAAACGGTTGCCTTACAAAATCAAGCGATGGCAATCGTCTGTATTATTTATATACTGGCTTATATTCTGACTGGGGTGAAACCCTTTTATATGTTGATGACGGGTTTATCCGCAGCAACAGTCACAGTTTTTATTTTTGTCGGACTGAATGTTAATTTTGATGCGATGGTGTTAGCACGTATTCTGTTTGGCAGCTGTATGCTCGGCTATGTGATTAGCCAGATGATTTTTGCCCGTGAACGAATGATTTATTTATATTCAATGCGTTCCAAAGTAAGTGAAAAAATTCACCGTATTTATAATTCAGAATTACTCCATTTAAGTCAGCATGATGAACTGACTAAAATTTCAAATCGTCGAACATTTGATGAAATGATGGATGTATTTTACGAACAATCCCGTCGTGATCAAACGCCTTTGTCTGTTTTGTTTATTGATGTCGATTTTTTTAAGAAATATAATGATTTTTATGGTCATCAAAAAGGGGATGATGTGATTTCCTCTATTGCAAAATCAGTTAAAAATGCCATACGACATATGGACTTTGTTGCGCGATATGGTGGCGAAGAATTTGTGGTGTTATTACCTGAAACCGACGCGCATGGTGCTTATGCCGTGGCATCCAATATATATAAAGCCATTGATCGTTTAGAAATTCCGCACATCAAATCTTTAGTCTCAAATCATATTACGATTAGTTTAGGGGTTACCGTGTATCGGGGGGAAATAGAGTTAGGTAAAGAAGAATTACTCAGCATTGCAGATCAGGCTTTATATCGAGCGAAGGAACTGGGACGAAATCAAATTTATTATCAATCTATTCGTACAACACAAGTCGCTTAAAATTTTAAATCAAACTTTAGAATGAGATATAAAAAAAACCGCCTTATGAGGCGGTTTTTTGACTTTAAACAAACTTATTTGTTTTTGTCTTTTAATTGCGGAACAGCAGAACCCGTACCCACTGCAAGTAAGCCAGTGTTGGTATAAATGCTTAATTTAGCACGTGTATCTGTGATATCTAAATTACGCATGGTGAGTTGACCAATACGATCCATCGGAGAGAACATTGAATCACCTTTCTCCATGGTTAAACGCTCAGCTTCATAAGTGAGGTTTTCAGATTCAGTGTTCATAATGGTGTAGTCATTACCACGACGCAGTTCTAACGTCACAGTACCGCTAATGGCTTTAGCAACCCAACGCTGTGCAGTTTCACGCAGCATAAGCGCTTGAGAGTCAAACCAACGACCTTGATAAAGTAGACGACCTAAACGTAAACCGTTGATGCGGTATTGTTCAATGGTATCTTCGTTATGAATCCCTGTGACCAGACGTTCATAAGCGATATGAAGTAGAGCCATACCCGGCGCTTCATAAATACCACGAGATTTCGCTTCAATGATACGGTTTTCAATTTGATCCGACATACCTAGACCATGACGACCACCGATACGGTTCGCTTCAAGAATCAACTCAACTGGATCTTCGATACGTTGGCCATTTAAAGCAACAGGCATACCTTCTTCAAAAGTAACCGTGACTTCTTCAGCTTTAACCGCTACGTCATCTTTCCAAAAAGCAACGCCCATAATTGGGTCAACGATTTTGATACCAGCATTGAGGTATTCAAGATCTTTTGCTTCGTGCGTTGCACCCAACATATTTGAATCAGTTGAGTAAGCTTTCTCTTTCGACATTTTGTAATCAAAACCATTGTCGATTAAGAATTGTGACATTTCGGCACGGCCGCCTAATTCATCAATAAACGTCTGGTCTAACCATGGTTTATAGATTTTAAGCGCAGGGTTAGTCAACAAACCATAACGGTAAAAACGTTCAATGTCGTTACCTTTATACGTTGAACCATCACCCCAAATGTTGACATCATCTTCTTTCATTGCGGTAACAAGCATAGTACCTGTAACTGCACGACCAAGAGGTGTTGTATTGAAGTAAGGAACACCACCGGTACTGATATGGAATGCGCCACATTGAATTGCAGCAATACCTTCAAGTGCAAGCTGTAAACGGCAGTCCACTAAACGTGCTTTTACTGCGCCATAAGCTTCAGCTTTCTTTGGAATCGCATCATAGTCATCTTCATCTGGCTGACCTAAATTTGCGGTATAGGCATAAGGTTCAGCACCTTTTTGTTTCATCCACAATAGAGCAGCTGAAGTATCAAGGCCACCAGAGAAGGCAATCCCAACTTTTTTACCTACTGGTACATTCTGCAAGATCGTTGCATTATCAGTCATTGTTAGTCCTAACGATATAAAATAGGCACCACGATAATTGGTAGCCGAGGAGAATCTATAGTTGGCTTAATTATAGCACTCTTAGGGAAATTTTTTTTCGTAAAAATAACCAATCAAAAAAATATCTGCAATTTTTAAGGGGATAACGATTTTGGAAAATGATGATTGATTTTTTTAACTTAAAAAGACAGCAGCTGAAGTTAACTCAATATTCAAAAATTACCATGTATCGTATTGGGAACTGTGTCAGTGGGAGCATTATTTTTGGCTGGGCAGAAATGCTTTCGAGGCAGAGATTGATGAAAATAAAGGGCTTGAAATGGGCAATTCCTGTTGCAAATGTCATTTTATTGGAAATGATTTATATCGAAAAAGTGATTTTATGATGAGCTTTTTTTAAGGCTGAATTTTAAAAAATAATCGGTTTTTTTGCAAAATAATATCTTGATTTGGATCTCTTGAACTTAATTTTGCTGCTTTAAAGTACAGCGTAAACAATAAAAAATAGACTATTAGACTAAAGTTTTAGACTGGGAGATGTTTTCGTATTTTATGCTAAAAAATTAAATAAAAACAAAGCTACTGTCCATTTTTATGATTTTAGAGCTTGTTGGATAAGTAGATTTTATGACGGAAATTTACCAAATATTGGTCTGACCAATATAAAATATGTTAGACCGATATTGATCTTTAATTAAACAAAATTTACTATATTTGTGTAAATACGGAATATTTTTTTATTTTATTTAATATTGGTCATACCAATTATTAAGTAATCTTATCAGTGTTCAGACCACTATTCCATTATTCATGTACCAGTAAGCATTTCAAGGAGATGACAATGCTTCAATCTTGGCAACAGATTTATGATCCTCTTGGCAATATTTGGATCTCCAGTTTTATTGCACTTATTCCTATTATTTTTTTCTTCCTCGCACTGGCTGTTTTTCGCTTAAAAGGTAGTGTGGCGGGAACAATTACCGTTGTTTTAGCATTACTGGTTTCACTTTTTGCTTATCAGGTTCCTGTAACAATCGCATTTGCATCAATGATTTATGGCTTTTTCTACGGTTTATGGCCGATTGCTTGGATCATTATTGGCGCAGTCTTTTTATATAAAATTTCAGTAAAAACGGGTCAATTTAATATTATCCGTTCTTCAATTTTATCCATTACTGAAGACCAGCGTTTACAAATGCTGTTGGTGGGATTTGCATTTGGTACTTTCCTTGAAGGTGCGGCAGGTTTTGGTGCACCAGTGGCAATTACCGCTGCGTTATTGGTTGGTTTAGGTTTTAAACCATTATATGCAGCAGGACTTTGCTTAATTGTGAACACTGCACCTGTTGCATTTGGTGCCATGGGTATTCCAATTATTGTTGCAGGACAGGTTTCTGGGGTCGATACCATGGAAATCAGCCAGATGGTGGGTCGTCAATTACCGTTTATGGTGCCTATCGTTCTGTTCTGGATCATGGGGATTATGGATGGCTGGCGTGGGATTAAAGAAACATGGCCAGCAGTTATTGTGGCGGGTGGATCATTCGCGATTGCACAATATTTAACCTCTAACTTTGTTGGCCCAGAATTACCCGATATTACCGCTGCAATTGCATCTTTAGTGACTTTGACGATTTTACTTAAATACTGGAAACCAAAGCATATCTTCCGCTTTGCTGATCAGGATGCAAATGTTGATGAAAATCTAGAGGCTCAAAAGCAACAGAAATACAGCATTGGACAAATTGCCAAAGCTTGGTCTCCATTTATGATTTTAACCGTAATGGTGACGATTTGGAGTGTCAAACCTTTTAAAGATTTGTTTACCAAAGACGGTGCATTGCATGATTTAGTGATTTCAATCAAAGTGCCATATTTGCATCAATTGGTGCAAAAAATGCCACCCGTTGTACCTGAAATCAAAAACTATGATGCTATTTTTAAATTTGACTGGTTCTCTGCAACAGGTACAGCCATTTTTATTGCTGCGGTTATTACCATTCTTTTCTTGAAAATGAAGCCAAAAGAAGCTGTGGTGACTTTTGGTGAAACTATTTATGAATTGAAAACACCGATTTATTCGATTGGTATGGTGTTGGCCTTTGCCTTTATTGCCAATTATTCGGGTATGTCAGCAACCTTGGCATTGGCACTGGCGCATACGGGTAAAGCTTTTACATTCTTCTCGCCATTCTTGGGCTGGGTTGGGGTGTTCTTAACCGGTTCAGATACGTCAGCGAATGCATTGTTTGGCGCACTGCAAGCAACGACAGCACGTCAAATTGGAGTGCCTGAAGTGTTATTGGTTGCAGCCAATACCAGTGGTGGGGTGACAGGAAAAATGATTTCTCCACAATCGATTGCCATTGCATGTGCTGCGGTAGGATTAGTAGGTAAAGAATCAGACCTGTTCCGTTTTACAGTGAAACACAGTATCGTTTTCACTGTAATGATGGGTATTATTATTACCTTACAAGCTTATGTGTTCCCATGGATGATTCCATAACACGCAATTCAGGACAGCAAATGAAAGTCTCCGACAAAGTGGTACAAAGCCTTCGTATATTGATTGAACAAAATAATATGCAAGTTGGAGATCGTTTGCCTGCTGAACGAAAATTATGTGAGCAGTTAGGTGTTTCCCGTTCTTCTTTACGTGAAGCCATTCAGCAACTGAGCAGTATGGGCATGTTGTTAAGTAAAGTTGGGGCGGGTACTTTTTTGCAGCAGTTGCCGACCAATTGGTCGCAACATCAAATTGTGCAGCCTTTAATTAATTTGATTGATCAAGATCCTGCTTATCGTTTTGATGTGCAGGAAGCACGAACGATTTTAGAAGGGGGGACGGCTTGGTATGCCGCAGAGCGTGCCACGCCAGAAGACCTGCAAAATATTCGTCAATGGTACGATAAAATTGCTTATTTTCAGTCGCTTGGTGATGATGATCAGGCCGCAAAAGCCGATGCTAAATTTCATCTTGCGATTGCTGAGGCATCACATAATTTGGTGCTCATTCAGATGATGCGTGGCTTATTTGATTTGTTGCAATTTAACGTGGTTTTAGGCCGTCGAAAAGTCTATTCAGAATCACACCGTTTTGATCAATTGCATGACCAACATTTTCGCGTGATGGCTGCAATTGAACGTAGAGATCCAGAAGCTGCTCGACAAGCAGTGTGTGGACATATTGAGTTTGTAGTTCAACAAGTACGCTCGATTGATGAAGAAGAAGCTCGTCGTCAGCGTGCAAGTCGATTAAACAGGATATAGCTATGATTATTTCTTCTACTAATGATTACCGTGAAGCTGCAAAACGTCGCTTACCGCCGTTTTTATTTCATTACATCGATGGTGGTGCATATGCGGAACATACGCTAAAGCGCAATGTAGAAGATTTATCCAAAATTGCCTTAAGACAGCGTGTTTTGAATGATATGTCTTCCTTAAGTCTTGAAACTAAGCTATTTAATGAAACCTTATCGATGCCTGTGGCTTTGTCACCTGTAGGGTTAACAGGGATGTATGCGCGTCGTGGTGAAGTACAGGCAGCAGTCGCGGCAGATAAGAAAGGCATTCCCTTTACTTTATCTACGGTTTCAGTGTGCCCGATTGAAGAAGTTGCCCCCGCGATTCAACGTCCAATGTGGTTTCAGTTATACGTGTTACGCGACCGTGGCTTTATGAAAAATGCCTTAGAGCGTGCTAAAGCTGCGGGCTGTTCGACCTTGGTTTTTACTGTAGATATGCCCGTACCTGGTGCGCGTTATCGTGATGCACATTCGGGTATGAGTGGTCCAAATGCAGCAATGCGTCGTTATTTACAATCGGTACTTCATCCTCAATGGGCTTGGGATGTGGGTTTACATGGTCGTCCACATGACTTGGGTAATATTTCAAAATATTTAGGTAAACCTACAGGGCTTGAAGATTATATTGGTTGGTTGGGGAATAACTTTGACCCGTCTATTTCATGGAAAGACTTAGAGTGGATTCGTGAGTTTTGGGATGGCCCAATGGTCATCAAGGGTATTTTAGATCCTGAAGATGCTAAAGATGCTGTTCGTTTTGGTGCAGATGGAATCGTGGTTTCAAACCATGGTGGTCGTCAGTTGGATGGGGTTTTATCCAGTGCTCGTGCATTGCCTCCAATTGCAGATGCGGTAAAAGGTGAGATTAAAATTCTAGCCGATTCAGGCATTCGTAATGGTTTAGATGTGGTCCGTATGCTGGCGATGGGTGCAGATACTTGTATGCTTGGTCGTGCATTTGTTTATGCATTGGGTGCTGCGGGTGGAGCAGGTGTATCTAATTTATTAGATTTAATTGATAAAGAGATGCGTGTTGCAATGACGTTAACAGGTGCAAAAACCATTGCAGATATTACTTCTGATTGTTTGGTGAAATTGGATCGAGAATTGGCTGGGTGATTTATATTTTGAATGAAAATGGAATATAAATTTAATCGCTAAGTTTGATACACGAAAGTGTCATCTGCAATTGTTTGAGGCAGGACTACATTATTAAAAATAATGTTTCTGCGAAGAATGTATTGAAAAGGCGGTCTTTGCCGAGTTTTGCGGATGACAATGGTTTTGCCTACTTTTCCCGAAAGAAAAGTAGGTCGAACCGAAGGTTTATCCAGAAGTATAAATAATATTGAAAAGACTCCGTCGTAATGAATGCCTTGTTGATTGATATTGAATAAGGATTCGTAAACAGGATATGGAATATGCAATCCCAATCAGATTCACAGCAAACCATTCATAAACTCATCAGCATCGTGGGTAAAGCACACGTTTTAACCGATGATAATGCCACACGCTTATATCGTCAGGGTCGACGTTATGGTTCTGGTCAAGTTTTGGCTGTTGTTACCCCGGGTTCTTTAATTGAGCAATGGCATGTTTTACAAACCGCAGTCGATGCAGATTGTATTGTGATTATGCAAGCTGCCAATACAGGATTGACGGGTGGTTCTACACCGTTTGGTGATGATTATGATCGTCCAGTTGTTTTAATCAGTACTCGCCGTTTAGCGGGGATTCAAGTAATTAATGACGGTAAGCAAGTGATTTGTTTGCCGGGTGCAACACTGGATCGACTCGAAAAAGAATTGGCACCCTTTAACCGTGAACCACATTCGGTAATTGGTTCATCGTGTATAGGTGCATCTGTGTTAGGTGGGGTATGTAATAACTCGGGCGGCGCATTGGTACGTCGTGGACCTGCTTATACTGAGCTGGCACTTTATGCCCGCGTAAATGAAGTAGGTGAGTTAGAACTGGTGAATCATTTAGGTGTGGACTTAGGTACAACGCCTGAAGAAATTTTATCTAAATTGCAAAAGCAACACTATCAAATAGATGATATCCAAAATGATGCAAATTGCTGTGCTTCAGATCAGCATTATGCACACGATGTAACCCAAGTAGATGAAAATACGCCTGCACGATTTAATGCAGATCCATCGCGTTTATTTGAAGCATCGGGTTCGGCAGGTAAAGTGTGTGTATTTGCAGTACGTCTGGATACTTTTGAGAAAATCCCAAGCCAAGTGTTCTATGTCGGCACAAATTCACAGAATGATTTAACTGAAATCCGTCGTTTTTTATTGAAAGATTTAGCACGTTTGCCGATAGCAGGCGAATATATCCACCGTGTTGCTTATGATATTGGTGCTGAATATGGCAAAGATACTTTCATGTTTATTGAAAAGTTTGGTACAGCCAAAGTGCCAGCCGCTTTTGCCATGAAAGATAAGATCGATGGTTATTTAGAAAAATTTGGCATGAAAGGACTTTCGGACAAAGTTTTGCAATTGGTCACTAAGTTTATGCCCAACCATTTACCGCAACGTATGAATGAATTCCGTGACTTATATGAACATCATTTGGTTTTGCGTATAGAAAATCAGGATGTTGGACAGGTTGAGCAATTTTTAAAACAATATTTTGCTTCAAATACTTCAGGTCATTATTTTTTGTGTACAGAGGAAGAAGGACGGAAAGCTTTTTTACATCGTTTTGCGGTTGCTGGTGCTGCGATTCGTTATCGAGATACCCATCGCAGTGAGGTTGAAGATATTGTGGCGCTGGATATTGCTTTACGCCGTAATGACCGTGAATGGTTAGAAACTTTACCCAAAGACATCGATGATTTAATGATTCATAAACTTTATTACGGTCATTTTCTGTGTCATGTCTTTCATCAAGACTATATCGTCAAAAAAGGGGTTGATCCTTTAGCAATAGAGCATCAAATGTGGCATTTGTTGGATGAGCGTGGTGCGGAATATCCTGCGGAACATAATGTGGGGCATTTATATGTGGCGAAGCCAGCACTTAAAAAACATTATCAAAAACTAGATCCAACCAATAGTTTCAATGTCGGTATTGGGCATACAACGAAATTAAAAAACTGGAAATCTTCATAAATTGAGGTAAATAATCATCAGGTGTAATACTTTAAGTGTAGTCTAAATAGCTACACTTTTTTTATGTCAAATTGACAGTTTCTTGCAGACAAATTATTTAAAAAGCCATAAACAAAATATGAAAAGTCGGTAAAGTAGTATGCAACAAGTTGCAAAGCCAACCTTAAAGGATTCATGATGACAACTCGCTATGCAAATATATTAAAACCACTTCATTTAGGCTTTACGACCATTAAAAACCGTGTCGTGATGGGGTCAATGCACACAGGTCTGGAAGATCGTTTTTACAACTACCCTAAACTGGCGGCATATTTTGGGGAACGTGCAAAAGGTGGTGTTGGTTTAATTATTACTGGGGGAATTTCACCCAACCGTTCAGGTTGGTTACTTCCTGCGGGCGGTACTATGAATACCTTGGGCGATGTTGCACCACACCGTTTAGTGACACATGCTGTGCATAAACATGGCGCAAAAATTTTGATGCAAATTTTGCATGCAGGACGTTATGGTTATCAACCTTTTGTAATGTCTGCAAGTCCAATTAAGTCACCCATTTCACCTTTTAAACCGCGTCAAATGAGTGAAAAGCAGATTTTAGATACCATTGATGATTATGCACATACTGCCAGTATTGCTAAAAAAGCAGGCTATGATGGTGTAGAAATCATGGGTTCTGAAGGCTACTTACTGAACCAGTTTTTAAGTCGCCATGTCAATCAGCGTGATGATCGTTGGGGTGGTGATATTCAGAATCGGATGCGTTTTGCAGTTGAGATTGTCAGAGCGATTCGTGAGAAAGTCGGTGAGAAATTTATTATCTGCTTCCGTTTATCGATGCTTGATTTGGTTCATGATGGTAATACCATGGATGAAGTGATTATCGTTGCTCAAGCTTTGGAAAAAGCAGGGATAACATTGTTGAATACAGGTATTGGCTGGCACGAAGCACGTATTCCTACTATTGTCACGTCTGTACCACGAGCAGCATTTGCTGATTATACGGCAGAAGTGAAAAAGCATGTCTCTATTCCTGTGATCGCTTCAAACCGTATTAATATGCCTGAAACAGCTGAAGCTATTTTAGCTGCTGGAAAAGCAGATATGGTTCAGATGGCACGTCCGTTGTTGGCAGATGCATTTTGGGTGAGTAAAACCGCAACCAATCGTGTTGATGAAATTAATACCTGTATTGCGTGTAATCAAGCGTGTTTAGATCATACTTTTAAAAATCAACGTGCCACTTGTTTAGTCAATCCTCGTGCAGCGTATGAAACTGAATTGGTTTATTTAAAGACCAAAGCACCGAAAAAAATTGCAGTTGTCGGTGGTGGTGTAGCGGGTATGTCTGCTGCAACAGTGGCTGCGAGTCGTGGTCATCAGGTGACTTTATTTGAAGCCGCGCAAGAAATTGGCGGGCAGTTTAATTTAGCCAAAGTTGTTCCGGGTAAAGAAGAGTTCCATGAAACCATTCGCTACTTTAAAGTCCAAATTGAAAAAACAGGGGTAGAACTGCGTTTAAATACCAAAGTGAACCGTGAGCAATTAGAACGTGAAGGTTTTGATGAGGTCATTGTTGCAACGGGTGTTGTGCCGCGTGGTTTAAAAATTGAAGGCAGTCATGCGCCACAAGTGTTGTCGTATGCAGAAGTATTACGGGGTGCTGCCGTTGGCAATCGTGTTGCAGTGATTGGTGCAGGCGGTATAGGATTTGATGTTTCCGAATTTTTATTGAAACCAGAACATCAGCCTCAACCACAGCCGTTAGTAGACTGGCAACGAGAGTGGGGTATTGATCCAAATCCGAACTATATTTCCGAAGGTGGTTTGCAGCCCTCACAAGTCGATCATCCTGTGCGTGAAATCTATTTATTGCAACGTAAAACTACACCTTTAGGTGCTGGTTTAGGAAAAACATCGGGTTGGGTGCATCGCGCACAACTTAAAAAACATGCGGTTAAAATGTTGCGTGGTGTGCAATATAAATCCATTACCGATGAAGGTTTATGGATTGAAACCAACGGCTATGACCAACTTTTACGTGTCGATACTGTCGTGGTTTGTGCGGGGCAAGAGTCAGTAAAAGACATTATGCCAAATGAAGGTGAAAATACTTTGGCAAATTACCATATTATTGGTGGTGCAAAACTGGCGGCAGAGCTTGATGCGAAGCGTGCAATTCGTGAAGGTGCTGAATTAGCAGCCAAATTATGATTTTTTAAGTTGATTTGGTGAAACAATATTCATTTGAATGCTTTGCTTGTAATTTTTACTTGTCAGTTTTTAAAAAGATCCGTATTATGGCGCACATGGAAGCGTGGCAGAGCGGTTTAATGCACCGGTCTTGAAAACCGACGAGGGTGTGAGTCCTCCGTGAGTTCGAATCTCACCGCTTCCGCCAAATTTTGAATTAAGCCCTTGTATTTGCAAGGGCTTTTTCTTGTCTGTAGTTTTACCCCACAACCTACCCCTCATAAAAATTTGGATTGGATCAAACTAAAACCAACGATATAAGACAGGTTGGGACAGTTACTTTATTTGGTTTGATGTGCTTTCATGTTATCGAAGTCTGATTTTATATTGATATTATTCTTTCAATATTAGGGTCTGTTGACATTTCATAATGGTAACCAAATAAAGATGCAGGCTAAAGCAACTGAATTTTCATAGTTTCGTTTTAGCTTGTCATAACGAGTTGCAATCCCTCTAAAATGCTTCAATCGTGCAAATGTATTTTCAACTAAGTGTCTGATTTTATATAAATACCAATCCATATACTCATTAGTAGACTTAGAGTTGGATTTCTTAGGAATATTAGCTTTAGTTTGAGTGTTTTCTATTTTCTTTCTAAGTGGTGCTGAGTCATAACCTTTATCTGCACACAATATTTCTGTTTCTTTAAAATCCAAACAATCAATTAAATCAGGTGCAATTTTCACATCATGAGTTGTGCCATCACCAATAATAAATTCGATAAGGTTTCCAGTGGCATCCACAGCTAAGTGAATTTTAGAGCTATTTCCACCAACGCTCTTAGACATAGCTTGATCCTTGATTCAGCTAAAGAAACCTCAGGGTAGGGGATCAAGACCAATATCACGGTGATGGGGTTTTAGTTTTCCATCTTTATCTATACGCTTACCTACTATAAAAAATGGAACTTACACAAAAAAATTATAGGCTCGCTAGTTTTTATTTAAATAAAAAGCCCGATTCTAGATGTAATCGCTAGAATCGGGCTTTTCAACGCTGATAGATTTGTTTCAACGCTTAATATTTCCAGAACATCTCCTGAATTTGCTTAGCATCATTGGTTTTGGTTAGTGCTAAAGCAGTCAAAATTCGGGCTTTTTGTGGGTTTAAATCATGTGCAGCAATCCAACCATATTTATCATCAGGCTGTTCGGCATTCCGAATGATAAAACCTTGTGCTACACGTGATGAACGGACAATTTGAATACCTTGCTCATCGTGCAATTTTCTTACTTCTGGCACCAGATAATTCGCCATAGAACCATTGCCAGTTCCTGCATGAATAATCGCTTTTACACCAGCTTTGGCAAATGCTTGGTATGCATCAGGGATCATAGAATCTGAACCATAGACAATTTGAACGCTAGGTAACGCATCACCCTGAATTTTATCAATATGAAACTCGGAATTATTGGTATGCTTTTTCACTGAACTTCTGAACCAATAAGGCTTACCTTCAACTAAAGTACCCAAAGCTCCCCATTGGCTTACAAAAGCATTGGTATGAATATTAATGCCTTTGGTCACATCTCGTGCGGCAAAAATCGAATCATTCATTAAGACCATCACGCCTTTGTTTTTAGCTTCATCCGAAGAAGCCAAAGCAACAGCGCTATATAGATTTAGTGGACCATCTGCCGACATTGCAGTCGAAGGTCGCATAGAGCCAACCAGCACAATCGGTTTATCAGTATGTACCACTAAATTTAGGAAAAAAGCAGTTTCTTCCATGGTATCCGTACCATGAGTAATGACTACACCATTCACAGAAGGTTTCTTTACTAAATCACTGACTTGACGCGCTAAAGATAACAATTCTTTGTCAGTAATACTTTCAGATGCAACTTGCAGTGCCTGTATTCCCGTTACATTCGCCAGATCATTTACTTGTGGTACAGCTTTGATCAGTGCATCAACTGGAACTTTAGCCGCGCTATAAGTTGCACTATTGGTTGAACTTGCACCTGCACCAGCAATCGTTCCGCCAGTAGCAACCACTACGACATTATTTTTTGCGTAAAGTGCCATGGATGATGCTAAAAGGGTGAGTGCCAAGCCGCATGATTGGAGAGTTTTACTTATCATTAACCAGATCCTAGTTCTTAAATTCCATTAACAACAATGTTTGATTTGTGCAAACATTGACAATATTTAAGTTCCTTTAATGAATACTGTCATTGGCATTTTGTATATTTTCTTAATAATCTCCATGCAAATTTTGCATAGAAAAATACTTTTTTGCATTTTCAATTCTGATCAACTTTCGATAGATTCTGCCAACACCCCTAAGTTAAATGGATATTTGGCTTGGATGGAAAAAAATCAAAACATTTTATAAAACAATAAGATGTTTTTATCGATTTTAGGGTATTAAAAGGAAGTTTTTATGGATCAGAAAAAACTATTAAAATTTATTCTAGTTGCTATGGTTTCTGGAATACTAATTGGTTGGCTTTTTCATAGTAATTTGAGTACTACTCAAGCTGAAAATATCGCTTCATATTTTAAAATTCTTACAGATGTATTCTTAAGATTAATTAAAATGATTATTGCCCCATTGGTCTTTGCAACAATTGTTTCTGGGCTAATCTCAATGGGTAAATCATCATCATTGGGCTCGATTACGCTTAAAGCCATGAGCTGGTTTATTGGTGCATCTCTCATCTCTTTGCTTTTAGGCATGGGCATGGCAAACTTATTACAACCTGGTGCAGGAATGAATCTTCCAATTCCTACAGCACCTGTTGATGTAGGTGTCAGTGCAACCAGTTTAAATATACAAGCCTTTATTACGCATATTTTTCCAAAAAGCTTCGCCGAGGCGATGGCAAATAATGAAATCTTACAGATTCTAATCTTCTCTATTTTCTTTGGTTCAGCCTTAGCCTACGTGCATCATCAACAAGATGAAGGTACGGTCATTGCGAAAATTATTGATGAATTGTGCCGTGTCATGTTCCGTATTACTGATTACGTTATGATGTTTTCTCCTATTGCTGTTTTCTCGGCAATCGCTTCTGCGATTACCTTAAAAGGGCCACAAATCATTATCGACTATAGTATTTTTATAGGCGACTTTTATGCCAGTCTTTTCATTCTTTGGGCTGTGATTATTAGCGTTGGCTATATCTTCCTGAAAAAAGATGTATTCCGTTTGCTTAAGACCATTCGTGAACCTGCGGTATTAGGTTTTGCAACAGCAAGTAGTGAATCTGCTTATCCAAAACTAATGGTAGCATTGGAAAAATTTGGTGTACCAAAGCGTATTATCAGCTTTGTACTGCCATTAGGCTACTCATTTAACCTCGATGGTTCAATGATTTACATGTCTTTTGCAGTGCTATTTATTGCTCAAGCTTATAACATTGATTTAAGTATCTCACAACAAATATTGATGTTGCTCACACTGATGATCACTAGTAAGGGTATTGCAGGTGTTTCTCGTGCATCGTTGGTGGTGATTGCTGCAACATTAGCGATGTTTAAACTTCCAGAAGCGGGTATTTTGCTAATTCTTGCAGTAGATCACTTCTTAGACATGGGACGTACAGCAACGAATATTATTGGTAATAGTGTTGCAACGGCAGTCATTGCTAAAACTGAAAGTCATAAAGCAGAGGAAAGCGAGACAGTTTTGGTTCAAACGCTTATTCCAACTGAGCAGAAGAATTCTTTCTAAGCATTGAACTCTCCCAGTTAGATAAAAAACATCACATAAAGTGGTGTTTTTTTAGTTGAGAGCATTAAAATCAGACTGCTGCGAAGTTATTCATGCCAATTACAAAACGCTGGCTTACATCGACTTGTTCTAGATACTCTTTATTGTGGACGTTTGGGGGAATTTACAAAAGTTGTTCTTATTGACGATAAAGTGTGCCATTTAGAAGAAAGTGTTTTTATTACTGAAGATTTTGTTTAAATTTGACTTTGTTGCACAAATATTTAAAAGTAAAAGTACTCTTAACTTCCTCAAATTTAAGATATGAGAAGCACTGCTTTGCAAGGGGTGTGAGGTCTGCCTAGTTCAGCGAATCTATTCAACACTGCTAGACTTGCATGAATTTCATTGACCTGACTTTGAAAGCTTCTTGAACTGAGTTTATCGCCTAATAATTTGATGCAGTATTTCAGCATCAATTCCAATATGTAGCTTACACCATTGTCGACGATATTCAGGTTGATGCTTCTTACGCTTCCATTTCCTTCACCAAGAAGTTTTAAACTTGTACTGTTAATTAAGAGATGAAGCCTACCATCACTTTTTTGGTAACTAATTTCAATATTAATGTATTTTTGACGATGACTTAGAGTCGAGTACTGATATCAGGTGCAGGCTTATTCATTGGAGAATTATAGAGTTGAATAAGCCTAGTGATAGATGTGTATAACAAAGCCTTGATTAACTACAATTGAAGTTCTCGGCTTTTTCACTATCACCTTGACCACTATAACGTGCAATCAGTGGGTAAGCGCAGAGAGGACGAGTGCGATCAGGTGCCCAATCAGATGGTAACTCAGTATTGATTTGACCACTCATATTTCCCACACCTCTTGCAGCAGCAATAATACGTTCAGGTTTTTCACCATATTCAACCCATCGTACTAAACCATGAAGTGCATCAAATTGATCTGTTGCAATTCCTGCACGTGAATGATTCATGCCAGGAACACGGAAAAAACGTGCAAAATCAGTGGTTTTTGCTGAGGTGTTTGTCGCGTATGTTTGTACGAGCTTGTCATACCAATTTTGAGTGTCATCTACAGAAAAAACACCATCCGCAGTTCCCTGCACAATCAGCATTTTTCCACCACGATAAAGGAGTGTATCTAAATTCAGCTCATTCGGTGGCAACATAAAGGACATTGCACTTTCTTGGTAGATTTCATTGGATGCTGATAATTTTGGATAATCGGTATCAAAATTAAAGTCGAATGCAAACTGTCTAGAATTTTGAATAATGCTTAAATCAGGTGGAACCTGAAAAATAATACCGACTGCAACAGGGTCTCGTGCTGTGCCTACAGATGATTCAAATTTCCAACTTGCCCAATTGCTTCCGAGTAAACCCGGATCATAAGGTTGAGTTGCATATAGTGCTTCACCTTTAGAATTAACAGGTCCAGTAAAAATATTAGAAATAGCCTGAATTTGTTCTGTAGTTAGACAGCTTCCATTTCTTTCATTTTGGCATACAGGCACGTGTTCGTGAATATCGAATGCAGAGCGACATGCTTCAACATCCTGAACTAATCCATCAGTGATTCCATCAAGTTGATCACAACGCGCCAAAATAGAATTAGCAACTGTTTGTCGTTCAAACATCGTAAAGGCAGTACTGAGATCATTTTCATCAGTCGCAACGGTGCGTAATTGCTGTGCGGTATAGAGCTGTGCTGCTGCTGCACGTGGTAAATGAAATCCAGGTGAGCTGGCTAAAATACCATCATACTCATTGGCTAAACGAGTAGCTGCAATCATGGCATGTCTTCCACCGTTTGATGTACCGCCAGCATATGAGCGATCAGGTCGTTTTCCATAAGCGAACTTGATTAAATCTTTTGCCATTGGTGTTAGTTTGGTAATTGCGCCATAGCCATAATCAATTCGAGCTTGAGGATCTATTCCAAATGTCGGATTTTGCTGTGCGGAGTGTCCTGCATCAGATGAAATGACCGCAAAGCCATCATATAAGGCATTTGTTAATGGGCCACCGCTACCCACATTACCTACAGCTTGCGCAATATTACCATCCGTACCTCCATTACCTTGATAAAGAAAACGACCATTCCAGTCCACGGGTAAGCGCATTTCAAATCCAATTTGATATTGTTGGCCGTCTACAGGACTTATACGCGAATACATGTGTCCTGTGACTAAGCAATGTGCTCTTATCGGTTTGTTTGCCACACTCAAACTGCCTGCATCTTGTAACGTTGCGGTAGTAATGGTCGTGTGTTCAAATGAGAAAGATTTTAAATCAGCACAACTCCCTTTTATTGAGGTTCCAACAGCAGGGGACAGTTGTGGAATCGTTTGTTGTGTTATTGGGGATGTTTCATTATCACTTCCACAACTGGCTAAAAGTAGGCTCATGCCCAATATGCTACTGCTCATGGTAAAAATGGAGCGCAAATTTTTTTGCATACATATTCCTTATGTTGGTTATTTCCGTTTACGTCAACGTTTGTGTCGAATAAAAATTGATGTGGCATAAATTAATGACTAAATTATGCAAGGTGTTTCAAAGGTCTAAATGACTGGCTTAGAATTTGTGGCTTTAAATATTTTGAATGAATTGCTGAATAAAATAAGGGTGCTATTTCCTGTTGATTAGGCTGCTGCAATCAGTTTGTTTTTTTAAAGTGCTTGATCATTCGCCAAATGAATACGGTATTTATAGAACCATAAATGCAGCTGAGCTTTTTGCGACCAACTTTTTATGTTGCCAAGCTTCACTTTCAATATTTAAGATTTTATTGCCTTGTTTTATAAAGCATGCTTTTACTTCGATGACCCCAATGTCACATGGTCTAAAGAAATCCATGGTGAGATTAATTGTTGCCGCTGGCTTTTGGGATGTATTCATTGTTGCTAAAAGTCCCATTGCATCATCTAACATTGCACAAATCATACCGCCCTCGACGTTACCCCTTGGATTGGTAAAGCTTTCTAAGGCTGTATATTTCACATGAATTTGAGCTAAATTTTCATCCCAATTCAAGTCGTGTCCATTTAATAAATGATGAATGGGAGGTAAGTTTTTTATATTTATCATTCTGATTTTCCTTAAAAAATAAACCCTAGTCACAAAGAAATAGGGTTTATAGAAATAGTTATTTAAATTTCCATGTGTAATCAATATTAATTCTTGTTTCATTGACTGGTTTAATATTAGCGGTAGGTAGCATGTTGTTATCGTAAATGGCATAACGTGCGCGTAGGCCTAAATTTTTAAGCAAGCCACTTTGAACGGTATAACCCAGATCAAAATCGAGTTCATCCTCTTTTAAGTCTGTGCCGCCTAAATTCGGTGCATAAATATTATGTCCAGTCGTGTAGCGTGTCATAAAACGAAGACCAGGTATGGTGTTTTTAAAGTCATATTCATAGCGAAAGCTATATACTTTTTCTTTTGGATTTAAGAACTCACCCGGCCATGTGTCAATAAGTAGACCTGTTTCACCGCCTGATAAATAAGGAAATGCGGTTTCACCATGATGTTGAAATGTGCTAAAAATAAATTTATGCTGATCATGCTTTAATTCAAAATGTGCATGCAGTAGATCATTATTGACCAATCCAGCTTTGGCTTGGCCTTCATCACGGCTTCGGTAGTAGCGTAGTTGTGAAGTAAGGTTAGTCTGCTCATTCAGCATATATTTATGCTGTATACCAACTAAGGCTTGATTGTATAAATCCTCGACATCCAAATAAAATGAAGTGAATTTAAAAGCTTTGTTCAAATCGTAATGACCACCTGCGTAATAAAGTCCATCCGTTTCCGCAGGTATAAAGCGTCCATTTACCCCAGAAATTTTAATGTTTTCGTAGTTGGTCGAATCACGATGATTGACTTGATCAATATAGGCTGCCTGTAGGTCAAGCTTTTGAATATCCTTTGACTGAACGGAAATACCCCGATAAGTTTGAGGCAATAAGCGTGCAGGGGAAGCCACTAAAACTGGGTTCATTGGCATGAGTGTGCCAACTTTAACTTCCGTCTGACTCATTTTAGCTTTCGCTGTTACCCCAATTTCACCATAGCTACTGGCTGGTTCATTGGTACGGGGATCACGCGGTAAATTTCCAGTGCCAGCATACTCGGCATCAGCATTTAGCTTAAATCCTGCCGTTGCTAAAATATCTAAACCAAAACCAACTTTCCCTTCGGTATAGCCAGAATTTGCTTTCAAGATAAATCCTTGAGACCAGTCTTTTGCAGCTGGATAAGCAGATTGTTCTTGATAATCTCGATCAAAATAAAAATTTCGCGTGGTTAATTCTACACTGCTGTTGTCAATAAAATGACTTGCAAATACTTGTGTAGATAAAAGCATTGATGAGGTAATCCAAATTTTGTGCATAGCATTTCTTCCTGAAACGACTTTCTTGTTCTAAAAGTAATACGACCCCCGTATTACTCGAATTTGCCTATCTTTAGACCTATTTTCCTAGTAGCTCGCGAGCCACGATTTCTTTCATAATTTCGTTAGTGCCGCCATAGATTTTTTGCACACGTGCATCGACAAAAAAGCGTGAAATTGGGTATTCCTGCATATAGCCGTAGCCACCAAACAACTGGAGTAATTGATCCATAATTTCGCACTGGGTATCGGTAATAAAACATTTCAGTGCCGCGACTTCAGAGACGGTAAGTTGCTCTTGACTATATAAAGTGGCACATTGCTGCACAAAAGCTTGCGCAGCCTTTGCTTTAATTTGAGCCTGTGCAAGGACAAATCGGGTATTTTGAAATTGACTTAGTGCTTGACCAAAGGCTTTACGTTCTTGGACATAGCCTTTGGTCAGTTCAATTGCACCTAAAATGGAACCAAGCGCCATCATGGAAATACTGAGTCTTTCTCGAGGTAATTCTTGCATCAGGTAGCTAAAACCTTTGCCTGTTTCACCTAAGAGTTGGCTGGTGGGAACGTGAACTTGATCAAAAAAAAGTTCGGCAGTGTCTTGGGCATGTAAACCAATTTTTTTAAGACAGCGACCTTTTTTCACACCTTCAAGCTGTGCATCGACCAATAAAATTGAAATGCCTTTGGCGCGTGCTTGAGGATCTGTTTTTGCCACCAATACAATCAGATCTGCATGATGACCATTTGATATAAATGTTTTAGAACCATCGACAAGATAATGTTCATTGTGCAAAATCGCTTGAGTTCGAATGGCTTGTAAGTCTGAGCCAGCATTGGCTTCTGTCATGGCAATCGCGCTAACGACTTCACCCGTCACCATTTTGGGTAGCCAAAAGTTTTTTTGTTGTTCTGACCCTATATTTTGAATATAAGGGGAAACCAGTTCACTTTGTCCACCGATGGCTACAGCCAGTGAAGTAAAACCTGCTTGAGCAGTTTCTTGAACCAACATCAGTGAATAGTGGACTGGTGCGCCATATCCACCATACTGTTCTGGTACATCGACACAAAGAAAACCATTTTCACCAAGTTTGTTCCAAATTTCACGCGGAATTAATCCTTGTTCTTCCCATTGCTCATAATATGGGGCAACGTATTCATTTAAAAACCGTCGAAAATTATCTCTAAACAGTTCAAATTCGCTATCTAATTGCATAGTTTTACCTATTGGGTAAAAAGTTAAAGACAAAGAGGGATCAACAACTCTATAAAATAGAGTTGTTTTTCTTGTGCTTAAGGCTAATTATTCAGGGTGGGAATTCTAATGATCAGCGAATGCTCAGTAACTTTGCTATATAAGGCATCGACGAGATTGCTACGTCTTTTTAAAATATTGCTTTGATTTAGATTACCTTTATCGGTCACTTCGCCCAGATCTAACTGTGGTGCTTCGGTCATCAAATACAACATGGCCACACGATTAGAACTGCCCGTGGCATCTTTATTAAATTCAATCAAGAATTGTTTAAACCAATGTTGGATTTTGGGGTGTTGTAAAATTTCTTCAGCTGAATGTTCTGTTAATTTCAAACCTGCATAAGCCGCGCACGCTTGTAATTTCGGGAAGATTAAAAAACCAATCGCATTTAAATTAGAACCCGTAACACAAACATCATGAATGAGTTGATTGCCTTGGATCAGAACTTTATTGCGTAATGTTCCGACATTGACAAAAGTACCTGTATTTAACTTGAAATCTTCGGCAATTCTGCCATCGTACATGAGGCCTTGACTTGGGTCAGATTCATCCACCAAACGGACTGCATCGCCAGTACGGTAGAAACCTTCTTCATCAAAAACTTGATTTTGTTGATTTTCAGTTAAACGCCAGTAGCCCCGCATGACATTTTGGCCACGCACACAAAATTCTAATTTGTCATGGCTGGGAACAAGTTTAATTTCACAGCCAGGTGCAGGGTAGCCAATAAAACCTGCTTTTACATGAGGCCCCGTAGAAAATGTGCAGGATGGTGCAGTCTCGGTCATCCCCAAACCACACATAATGCGAATACGTTCACCGCAATGTTCTTGGGCAATACGATCTAAACGGTTCCATCCAGCTTCTGAGAGTGCTGCACCTGCAAAAAATAAAATTTTAACTTGAGCAAAAAAGGTATTTCTTAACGCTTTATCTTTTTCTAAAGCTTCAGTCAGTTCTTCCCAACCTTTGGGCACATTTAAATATACGGTTGGAGAAATCTCTTTTAAATTTTTGATGGTTTCATCAAACTTGCCCGTAACAGGTTTACCATCATCAATATAAATGGTTCCGCCGTTGTAGAGTGCAATGCCGACATTATGGCTTCCGCCAAAAGTATGATGCCAAGATAGCCAGTCCAATAATATCGGCGGTGTATCTTCAAATTCAGGAAATGTTTGTAAAAGCATCTGTTGATTTGAACACAACATTAGATGTGTCGTCGGAACAGCTTTGGGTAGTTTTGTGGAGCCTGAAGTAAATAAGAATTTGGCAATTTGATGCTCATCTAGACATTCATAATGATCTTGAACATTATGCACTGGCGTATCAAGTAAACTTTGAAATGGTGTGCATGCCATATTGCCTAGAATTCCAGAGTTTGTAATAACTTCTACATCTGGCTTGGCACAGCTTTGAATTGCATTTGCGAAAGCTTTTCCATCATTTGCAAAAACTAATCCCGGTGTTAAAACATTGAAAACATGTTTAAGCTTGTCAAAATCTTGAGAAATTAAGGAATAAGCAGGAGAAATAGCAGAGAAGGGTACACCTGCTAGCATGGCACCCATTGACAGTAATAGATGCTCTAAATCATTCCCAGACAAAATCAGCAGCGGACGTTCGGCCGATAAATCACTGCGGTTATGTAAAGCTTGTGCAATATGCCATGCTTTTTGTACCGTATCTGAATAACTGAGTTTCGTCCATTCACCTTGAGCATTTCGTTTTGCAGCAAAGGTTCGATCGGGATGTGATTCAGCATACTGGAGTAAGCGATCCGTCAGTTTTTGCGGATAATCTTTCAATTGTTCTTTTGGAGATATATAGAGCGTTTCATTATCATAATGAAAATTAATTTCATGCCCACCAAGTCTGACTAAACGCTCTGGATAGTTTTGTGGGGCAGCATTCATTTGCGCCATTGCCTTACTCCATATCAATTTTTTTATAACTATTTTTAGTCCATTTGAATCAAGAGTCTATTTTTCTTACTCTTGATCCCTATCTATATTTAAATTGGATAGTGTCTTGGGGTTGTTTGAATGGTAATCCAACGCAGCTCAGTAAATTCGGCAATCGATACTTTGCTACCAAAGCGACCATAACCACTTTGTTTTACACCACCAAATGGCATTTGCGCTTCATCATGAACCGTTGCACCATTAATATGACAAATCCCTGATTCGATTTGTTTTGCTACTGCTAAAGCTTGAACAATATCTTGACTAAATACTGCGGAAGACAAACCAAATTCACTGTCATTGGCAAGTTGAATGGCTTCTTCATCCGTTTTAAAGCGTTGAATCGTGCATACAGGTGCAAATGATTCTTCACGATAGAGCTTCATTTCTTGAGTAATATTCACAATGATAGTCGGCTGCATCATAGCACCCTGAATATGAATTCCGAGTGGCAAATCCGCCCCTTTTTCTTGAGCATCTTCTAATAAAAGACGTAATCGATTTGCAGCTTTTTCACTTTCTAATACACCCAAAGGGTAATTCCCTTGAAGTGGATTAGCAGCCTCAATAGTTTTGGTTTTTTCAATTAATTTTTCAATAAATTGGTCGGCAATTTGGTCATCAACTAAAACACGTTCCGTCGACATACAAATTTGCCCTTGGTTAAAAAAGGCGCCAAATGCAACTGCATTTACTGCATCTTCAAGATTAGCTTTATCAAGAACCAGTACTGGTGCTTTACCACCGAGTTCAAGTAATACGGGTTTTAAATATTTTGCCGCAGTCTCAGCAATAATCTTTCCGACATGCGTCGAACCTGTAAAGTTAATCCGTTTGGTAAGAGGGTGTGAAATTAAGCGCTCTACAATTTGAGGCGCATCGGCGGCAGAATGCGTGATTACATTCACAACACCTTCGCCTAATCCCGCTTCAAGTAATACTTCGCCAATGAGGCGATGCGTGGCAGGGCAGGCTTCTGACGCTTTTAATACCACAGTGTTGCCACAAGCCAAAGGCATTGCTAGTGCCCGTGTGGCCAAAATAACGGGAGCATTCCAAGGTGCCATACCGACAATAACACCACAGGGTACACGAATACCCATAGCCAAGTTACCTGGTACATCAGATGGAATAATACTGCCATCAATCTGTGTGGTCATGGCTGCGGCTTCTCTAAGCATATTGGCTGCAAGGTGAACATTAAACCCATACCATGTGGCAGTTGAACCTGTTTCACGCATACCAATCTGGATAAATTGTTCAGTCTTTTGATCCATCAGATCAGCAGCTTTTAATAATCTTAAGCGACGTTCAGTCGGTGACAATTTAGACCAGACATCAAATGCCCGATGTGCTGATTCAATTGCTTTATCGACATCTTCAAGCGTTGCTGCTGAAGCAACTGATGCTACCGTGCCATCAATTGGGCTAATTCGCTCAAAAGTTTGTGCTGAACTTGAATTTACAGATTGTCCGTGAATCAGTAACTGTACATTTTGCATGGGTAATGTTTCCTTACATGTCCATTAATGAGTGTGGAATTAGCCAGTACGTTTATAGCTTTGTAACCCTGGTTTAATGGTTTTTTCATCTAAGAACTGTTTTAAACCTTCTTCACGGCCACCTTCGGTATCACGGTGAATACACTGATCAAGTTTTGCGTATAAATAATCTTCATTTTGATCCCAAGTCAGTTCACGACAGCGCTTGAAGCCATTTTTAGCAGTACGCAGTACAACAGGGTTTTTCTCCAGCAGAATATTGGCCAGTTCAGTAACTTCTGCTTTTAACTGTTCGAGTGGAACACTTTTATTTACTAGACCCATTTTTTCAGCTTCTTGGCCTGTAAATGTTTTACCGGTCATAATGTAATAAAGTGCAGTACGATGGCCTACAGTGTCTGCCATAGCTTTACTCACCAAATTTCCGGGTGGAATCCCCCAGTTAATTTCAGACAGACCAAATGTGGCTTCATCAGCTGAAATGGCCAAGTCACAGGCTACTAAAGGTGAAAAACCACCACCAAAACACCAGCCATTGACCATCGCAATGGTTGGTTTAGAGTACATACGAAGTAATTGCCACTGCCAACGACATGAGTCACGACGAATACGCTCATTGTAGATTTCAGGCTGTGAATCTACCTCACGGAAGTATTCTTTTAAGTCCATTCCCGCTGTCCAAGAATCGCCTGCACCAGTAAGTACAACAACACCGGCTTCTTGATCTAATTCTAATGTTTCTAAAACATCAATCATTTCTTTATTGAGAGTAGGACTCATTGCATTTTTCTTTTCTGGGCGGTTTAACGTCACCCAAGCAATACCAGCTTCTACTTTGACATCCACTGTTTTCCAACGATTTTCATAAGTCATTTTTGTTTCTCCATGATGACTGAGGGTTGCTACATGGGTTTTAATTTAATATCAGTTAAACTTACATTCAAGTCTTTTTTAACTTATTTTGTATTTATTTTATAAACTACTGTATTTATTCATTTTAATAAACATTATTTAATTTTTACAAAAATAATGGTTGTTTTTTATATAAGTTTAGGTGATATTTTTAACGTTATTTTTTGCAAAGAAAAATAGCTATACAGGATGTGTATTAATTAAAATTGAAGACAAGGATAATGCGAATGGAAAAAAGTGTAAGCCATTCAGGGAAAGCCACATTAACGCTTGCTCTGTGTTTTGCTATCGCAATTTTTGAGGGTTTTGACCTGCAATCAATGGGCGTAGCAGCACCGCGTATGCGAGCAGAATTTGGTTTGGATAATGCTCAAATGGCATGGGCATTTAGCGCAGCAACGTTGGGAACATTGCCCGGAGCTTTATTAGGTGGTCGTTTTGCAGATAAAATTGGACGAAAAAAAGTATTAATGTTCAGTATCTTACTTTTTGGAATTATGTCGATTTTAACTGCTTTTGCAAGTCAATATAGCGTATTGATTCTAATTCGTTTCTTAACAGGATTAGGCATGGGCGGAGCCTTACCCATGATGATTACTTTGGCTTCGGAAGCGGTCTCAGATAAATACAAAGGAACGGCTGTCAGTATTATGTACAGTGGTATTCCTTTTGGCGGTATGCTGACATCATTTGTGGCAATGGCTTTAGCTGGGGACAGTGAATGGCGTCATATTTTTTACATTGGAGGATTGGCTCCAGTATTCATGATTCCGTTATTACTGAAGTTTTTACCCGAATCGAATGCGTATTTGGTTAAAGGCTCTCAAGCGACAGTACCATTTATGCAGGTGCTTTTTGCCAAAGAACGCCGTTTCTCTACGGTACAAATTTGGATTAGTTTTTTCTGTACCTTGGTGGTTTTATATTTCTTATTAAACTGGTTACCGCTATTGATGGGTGCGCAAGGTTTATCAAAAAATGAAGCCAATTATGTGCAAATTGGTTACAACATTGGTGGAATATTTGGTTCAATACTCATGGGATTCTTGCTAGATAAGCTACGCATGAGTTTTGTGATTAAGCTGATTTACGCTGGAATTTTGGTTGCATTATGTTGTCTTGCTATTTCTCCAACAGTTGCATTACTTTCACTATCAGCAATTGGTTGTGGATTATTTATTGTGGGTGGGCAATCGGCACTTTATGGCTTAGCTGCCAGATTTTATCCAACAGAAATGCGTGGGACTGGCGTAGGTGCTGCTGTTGCAGTGGGTCGTATTGGTTCCTTTGCAGGGCCATTATTGGCAGGAATGCTGTTGTCTTTTGGTTCAAGCGCTGGAATGGTAATCGGGGCGAGTATTCCAATGATTTTACTTGCTGCAATAGCTGCGTTAATGCTGGTAGGTAAACCTAAGCAACAAACGCAAGTATTAAGCAGTTCCACTTAATTATTTGATTTGAAGTATGATCTAATAGGTCATACTTCATCATATTTAATCCAGAGTAGATATGCCCAACAACTTAATGAAATCAAATGAAAATCAATCACCTAAACTCAGTTATATGATTGCTCGAGTGGATCGGATTATTAGTAAATTATTAACAGAACAACTTAAACAGCTCAATATAACGTTACCGCAGTACACTGCGTTGTCAGTACTTGCAGCTAGAGGAAGTCTGTCAAATGCTAAATTGGCAGAGCGTTCATTTATAAAACCTCAGTCAGCCAATAAAATTTTGCAAGATTTATTAAGTTTGGGCTGGATTGAAAAGCATTCTGATCCAACACATGGTCGAAGAATCTTAATTCAGCTCACTGCAAGTGGTCAGAATAAAATTGCTGAATGTAATTTGATTGTGGAAGCTCTAGAGCAAAAAATGCTAAAAGGTGTCGATATTAATTTAGCCTTACTGATTCGAAATAATTTAGAAATTATGGTCAATAATTTGAAATAATCCAAACTGGAAACATCGTAGAGTAAGAGCTTTGTTGCACAAAGATTTAAAAGTTAACACTGCTCTAAACTATTCAAATTTAAGACATGAGAAGCACTGCTTTGCAAGGGGTGTGAGGTCTGCCTAGTTCAGTGAATCTATTCAACACTGCTACACGTGCATGAATTTCATTTCCCTGACTTTGAAAGCTTTTTGAATTCAATTTATCTCCTAATAGCATTAATACAATACATCTTGTTTTCTACCAAACTTCGACGATGGTAACTAGACCTATTTTCCCCAATAGTCCTGCCTAAGTACGGCACTATTTCGAGTAATTGATTACGCTCTAAGGAGCTTGCCCTTGAGTCTTTCCATGGCTTGGCATTCTTTCGTGGCGGAATCACCGCATGTGCTTGCCGACCTGTAATCTCATGACGGTATTGCCTAGTATCATAAGCTCATTTGTATAGACTGAATCAATTTGTTCTTCTTGTGGAATCTAATCGAGCAAACACCAAGTACTTATGAATCACAGACATTGTTTGTGGTGGGGTAAACTGCCCGTATTTGCAGGGTTTCAGCATCTATACCGATGTGCAGTTTATGCCATTGTCAGCGATATTCAGGCTGATGCCTCTTACGCTGCCATTCTCGTTCGCCTAGAAATTTTAAACTTTGCGAAGCAGTGCTTCTCATGTCTACAAGTAGATGTAATCCACCACTATTTTTTTGATAGTTTATCGAAATATCAATATGCTTCTGTCTTTTACATATGATTGAGGACGAATATCACTGATATTCGGAGCCGTCCAATCTAATCCAGATAATTTATCAGGCTTTGAAAAACACCAGTGACCATACGTAAAGATAATCGAAATAAGGATCTGATCATTAGGCAGCATTGAATCGCTGTATCTGAATAGGTTTGTGCAACAAAGCCGTTTGAGGATGCCTCATTTGTTACAGGAGGGAATTATGCCATTGATGGTTGATATGTCACACAATAATAGAATAGTAATGGAGATATTGTTTTTGGTGGATTTAAATCACATTCCTTAATTTCCGCTCGGTTTCTAAGAGTCACGGCATAATTTATTGAACCAAATATTCTTTCGTTTTTTTACTAATAGGGGAAACAATATTCAATGTCACGACAACATTACCTTTTGGCCCGTATATCGGTACAGCAAGTGCATGAACACCTAATTCATGTTCTTGACTGGAATAACACCAATCTTGTTCTTTAATTTCCTTAAGAATTTTTAGAAAGGTATTGTTGTCTGTACAGCTAAATTTAGTTAACCGTTGTAATGAATATTTTTCTAACCATTTTTTTGCTCTTCTAAATCTAGATAGGCGAGTAAAGTTTTACCTGCTGATGTTGCATGTGCAGGTAAATGGTTTCTTAAATGTAGTCCAGATGGGTTAACAAGATCTGTTTGCTGGTGTACGGCGTTTAGGGCAATGGTAATGGCATTCTGGTTTAATACTGGCAGGCATTTTTTGATGATTAATCACTCTATTAAATCATTGCTCTAATTTCATAAGCTGTATTTTGAAGTAAAGGTAAAATACTCTGAATGAGGTATTCCTCTGTAACACGGTTAACTTGTGACATACAGTTCAAAGCTGCAATGGTTTTACCTTGACGGTTCAATACTGGTACAGCAATTGCAATAACCCCAAGTTCGTGTTCTTCTTTTGATAGGCAATAATTTTGCTGAGCCACTTGATTAAGCACTTGATAAAATGCCGATTCATATTGGAGCGTAAAAGGCGTTAGACGTTTTAAACCATATTTACTGAACCAATTTTTTTGTTCTTCTTGATTTAATGCTGCAAGTAAAACTTTACCCGTAGATGTTGCATGAGCAGGCAAACGATTGCCTAAATGCATACCATCAGGACTGGCACGCATATTATCTTGCTGGGGTAAAAAACTTCGTGCAATAGGCACGATTTCATCATCATCTAAAACGACAATTGAAAATGTCAGCGTGGTTTGCATACACAAAATATTTAAAATAGGCTGGGCAACTTTGGGTAAATGTGCAGAACTTAAATAAGAACTCGAAAAGCGTAGAACTTTATGGGTTAACCAAAAAGAATGTTCGTCCGTTTCTAAATAACCTAAAAACTTTAAAGTTCGTAAGTAACGTCTTGCTGCGGTACGGCTAATTCCTGTACGTTCAGCAATTTGAGTTGCATTGAGCTTTTGCCGATCAATCCCAAAGGCTTCTAACAAAGCTAAGCCTTTGGCAAGCCCAGAAATATAATCATCATTTGTGATTGTTTCACCTGAAGTCTTATTTTTAATTAAATCATAGCGCATGAAGCATCCTTGCTGATAAAGCATCAATTTATGATGTTTTGTCCGTTATACGGTCAATATCACCGCAATACGGTGAATATTCACGTTTTACTATAGCTGAAATTTTATAAAAAATTTAGTTTAAGTAGATAGGACAGGGAAGATAAATGATGGAAATTTTAAACACTAAAGTTGCAATTATTGGTTCAGGACCGGCAGGATTATTGCTGGGACAGCTTCTTTATAAAGCGGGCATTGAACATATTATTATTGAACAACGCAGTGCAGATTATGTTTCTGCACGTATTCGTGCTGGTATTCTTGAACAAGTTTCGGTTGATTTACTTAAACAAGCAGGTGTAGACCAACAGTTAAATGAATTAGGTTTACCTCATCATGGAATAGAGATTTTAACCAATGGTGAAAAACATCGTATTGATTTATCCGCTTTAACGCATGGAAAACAGGTGACAGTTTATGGTCAAACTGAAGTCACTAAAGATTTAATGCATGCACGTGATGAAGCCAAGCTAACTTCATTTTATGAAGTGAATAATGTCAAAGTACATGAATTTTATGATCTACCTTATGTGACTTTTAACAAAGATGGGCAAGAATATCGCGTCAATTGTGACTTTATTGCAGGGTGTGATGGATATCATGGTGTATGTCGTGCCAGTGTGCCAACAGATAAAATTAAAACATTTGAAAAAGTATATCCATTTGGCTGGTTAGGTATTTTGGCGGATGTGCCACCAGTATCTGATGAGTTGATTTATGTGCAGTCTGAACGTGGCTTTGCGCTTTGCAGCATGCGATCAAGTACACGGAGCCGTTATTATTTACAAGTGCCTTTAACTGATAAAGTAGAGGATTGGTCAGATGAACGTTTCTGGGATGAACTAAGAAACCGTCTAGATAAAGAAAGCTGTGAGCATTTAGTTACAGGGCCTTCAATTGAAAAAAGTATTGCACCTTTACGCAGTTTTGTAACCGAGCCGATGCGTTTTGGAAACTTATTCTTAGCAGGTGATGCCGCACATATTGTTCCTCCAACTGGTGCTAAAGGCCTGAATTTGGCAGCCTCTGATATTGCATATTTATCTAGTGCATTAATAGAATATTACTTAAATGGTTCTAAGCAAGGCATTGATGAATATTCTGAAAAATGCCTAAAACGGGTATGGAAAGCTGAACGTTTCTCTTGGTGGATGACCCATTTATTGCACCGTTTTGAAACTGAAAGTGAGTTTGATATTAAAATCAAACAAGCTGAGCTTGCTTATATTCTGGGCTCAGAAGCAGGGCAAACGACTTTAGCTGAAAACTATGTTGGACTTCCTTATGAACTCAAAAAGTTTGATGAATTAAAAAAGGTAAGCATAAAATATGCAACATAAAAAGTGAATTGTGTTGCAAATACTGAAGACTTTTACTTGGAATATCCTAAACAGCATATTATAAAAGTCTTCTGCTCGTTAAGGCAGAAGTTTAATAATATGCTGTTTATTCAAATAAGTAACTTATTCATCACATAACATAGCGTAATCAGTCATTAATCTTTTACATTTTTTCTAAATAAGCTGCTTCAAAACTCATCTGGTAACTTATGTGTAAGTACATGTTCACAAACTTCATGTGGGTAATCAGTTTTATTAGCAGACTAGTCACGAAATGTAGAGCAGAAACCATGAATAGTAATGACACAATTTTGTTTTAGATTAATATAGCCTAAGCAATTTTATTTAGGCTTCTGTTCGTGCATACATTTAATTAAATCAGTCAAAGACATATTGGAAAGTATGTCACTCTGAAAAGGTGCTGAAACGATATGGTTTTGAACTTGGGTCTCAACTTGAGTCGATTCAATAAGTCAGCAGAACTATGATTGATAAAATATTCCATTGCTATGGTGTAATAGAAAATTGTGATGATTTATAATTAAAACTAAACGTTACTAACGAGTAACGTATAATCATCTATAAGAAATAATTAAAAAAATAATAAAATATAAAGCATTAAAAAATAGTAGTAAGAAATTAAATTTATAAAAAATATATCAATTATTTAAGTTGTAAATATGACTGTCACCGCTTCCGCCAAATATCTAAAAAGACTCTTGATGATCAAGGATCTTTTTTTGTCTGTAATTTCCCTTACAACTTACGGTAACTCCCCCTAAAAATAAAAGAATCTAAAAGTAGAATTTTTGCTTAAAAGTCTAGGCACGAGATTCTTGCATAAACTCAGCACACATCATGTGGGGACAAGGTTAAATAAGGGGGATGAATATCTAAAATAATAGGATGAATTTTATAATTAAATTTTTACTTAAGTGCTTTACAAGATCAAAAAAAAGCCTATAATCCACCCCATATTTTAATTTAATGTGTCATCCTTCACATTATATGGGGCATTTCATGAAAAAAGTCATTGTTTCGGCAGTTCTAGGTTTTTCTTCTCTTTTTACAGTAGCGTATGCAGCAGGCACTGATTCTACTCAATTTGAGGTTAAACTTACAGTAAATGAATCATGTAAGTTTACTGCGGCTCAAGACGTGGAATTTGCTTCTGTTGATCGTTCTACTAAATCTGCAAGCAATGCGAAAGGCCAGTTAAATGTTACTTGTACTTTAAATACACCCTATAAAATTGCTTTGGCAGGTAATGGTGAAATGAGTAATACCAATACTGCTTCAACCAGTAAAGTTCCATATAAATTGTATCAAGACTCTACCCGTACAACAGAGTGGGATGCTATCAACTTATTATCAAAAACAGGTAATGGTAAAGACCAAGCAATTCCTGTCTATGCTAAGTTAGCGGGTGATACCAACGTTGAAGCTGGTAATTATGTAGATACAGTAGTTGCAACTGTAACTTACTAATGGGTTAGAGCTGTACGAATAGAGTGACGCAGTATATGAACAAATTGAGACAATTCATTTGTACTTCTATCGTTTCACTTTATTCGCTGAGCAGTTTGGCAGCCAGTCTGCAAGTTGCTCCAATTTCTGTTTCATTCTCTCCGCAGGAAAAAGCCAAAGAAATATGGCTGACCAATACCAGTGAACGACCTATTCGGGCGCAAACTCGCGTGCTGATTTGGTCGCAAGTTTCAGGTCAGGATCAAGTGAATCCTACACGAGACTTGGTTGCCAGCCCATCGATTACAGAAATTAAAGCGGGTGAGCAGCAGCTGATCCGAATTATTCGTATTGCCTCACAAAATACCGCGGTAGAACAGACTTACCGCTTATTGATTGATGAACTGCCAAGTTCAGGACAAGCCGATGCACAGACCGGCTTGCAGTTATTATTACAGTATTCTATTCCAGTTTTTATCCAGCCTACTGACAGTATTGCTATGCGCAATGGTTTAACGCTGTTAAATCAGGTGAGTTTTCAATATCAGAATCAACAGCTGATTGTGCAGAACAATGCGAAAAGCCATATTCGGATGAGTGAGTTAACCTATATCAATCCAAATGGCGAAAGAATACCGTTAATCAATGGTCTGGTGGGCTATGCACTTGCTGGTCAGACTATGCGCTGGGATATTCCTGAGTCTAAAAAAATACTCCCAAATGGTAAGTTTGAAGCCAGAATCAATAGTGATGGTTTAGCACAGATGCTTCCCATCCAATAAACTGTAATGAGAAAAAAGTTCGCTGACTGTGGCCCATTATTTCAAGCATTGCTGTGTACGTATTGTTTATCCAGTACTTTGGTCATTGCCAGCGAAACCGTCAGTTTAGAAGATGATGGTATTAAGCAGCAGGAGCTGTATTTAAGTATTGTGTTGAATCAGGCATCTAGCTCAACTTTTGGGCACTTTATTCAAACACCACACGATTTACTGATTTCACGGACGACCCTGCAAGAACTGCAATTAAAAGTCAGTGTACCTGATGCTCCCCAGCATGCAGGTTTTATCAGTTTGTCTCAAATTTCTGGTTTAAGCTACAATTACAATGCCGCTGCGCAAAGTATCCATTTGGATGTAGCTGTCTCTTTTTTGCAGAACAATACTGTAGCAGGATTTATTCCGATTGAAGCCGCCAAAGTCAATGCTCAGCAGATTAAACCGGGTGTGCTTTTCAATTACGATTTTTATGCCCAAGCCACTGAAGATGTTTGGTCTTTAAGCGGCTGGAATGAGCTACGTTTTTTTGGTTTTGGAGCGGGCAGTGTTTTAAGTATTTCTGCTAACCATGCTTATACCGAGTCAAAGACATCGGAAGAACTGAATAGCCAGATTTTAGATACTTATTGGCAAAAGGATTTTACTAATCGGGCGCTGACATTAACATTAGGCGATAGTCAGTCGCGCGCTTTAGATTGGAGTCGCTCGACCCGCATTTCAGGCATTAAACTGGCAAAAAACTATAATTTACAGCCGTACCAAGTGACTTCACCATTAGCCTCATTTAAAGATTCAGTGCTATTGCCGTCAACGGTAGATTTATTAATTAATGGTATTCAGCAAAGCAGCAGTGAAGTGCTTCCAGGGCAGTTCAATATTCAGACTGCACCGTCAATTACAGGTGCGGGAACAGCGCAGTTATTAATTACCGATTTGAATGGACAGCAACGGATTGTCAACTTTTCCTTATTTGGCACTTCACAGTTATTGCAGCAAGGTTTATCCGACTGGGATGTGAGTCTGGGGGTGAATAAACTGAATTATGCGGTCAAGTCATTTAGCTATGGGCATGATCTTTTAATGAATGCCACTTTTCGGCACGGTTTAAGCAATAATACGACATTGGAAAGTCATACTGAATATTCAAATGATGTGGCTTTAGCAGGATTTGGTATTGTACACCGCTTGCCAAATACTTTGGGGGTGTTAAATGGCTCTTATAGTTATAGCGAATTAAATCAACAGGCAGGGCAGGCTTTTTCAGCAGGTTATGAGTGGAATAACCGCTTGATCAACTTTTCTATGCATCATCAGCAAAGTGACGGTAATTTTGGTGATTTGGCGAGTGGTTTGGGCTATACCTATATTGACCGCTCTGATCATATTTTCTTCGGGGTGAATACGCCTTTTGGTCAATTTGGCAGCAGTTATGCAGCGCAGCAATATCAAGGGATTGATAATGAATATCTGATCTTTAATTGGTCTTATTATTTTCCTTCCAAGAGTTATTTAACCTTGAATATGACGCGTGATTTAAATGAAAAAAGTAATACTTTTTTTATGTCACTGAATATTCCGTTAGACCGTCAGACCAATGCCACCATGAATGCGCAAAAAAATACGGAACGTAATAAGGTGTCGGCAAGTGTGCGTAAAACGGCTTTGCAAAATCAAGCAGATTGGGGCTGGCAAAGCAACATCGAATATAGTGATTCAAGTAATTATAGTTTACAGGGACAGTTGCAGCGGGAAACTTCAGTTGGACAATGGGATCTAGGTTTTCAAAATGCCAAGATTAACGATGAAGATTATAGCACTGTCATTGGGTCAGCACGTGGCAGTTTGGTGATGATGAACCGCAATCTTTTTGCCATGCGTCAATCGCTGAATTCATTTGCTGTGGTGTCTACCGAAGGTGTGGCCGATATTCCTGTACGGCTGGAAAATCGTCTCGTGGGTAAAACCAATCGAAAGGGACTGTTATTAATCGATTCATTAAATCCATATCAGCATAATGTGGTGTCTATAGATACGTTAGATTTACCACTGGAATATAAAATTGAATCGACACAAATAGATGCAGTTCCTTATAGCTCTAGTGGCGTGTATGTGAATTTTCCAGTGTATAAAATGCGTTCGGTACAATGGGTTGCAGTCGATAAACAGAATCAGCCTTTAAAAATGGGAAGCCGAGTGTGGGTACAGAAAACTGCGCCTAATTTAGACAATGTTGAACATACGATTGTTGGGCGAGATGGCATGATTTATTTAGAAAATCCAGCTGCATCAACAGTTTTTGTCGAGCAAATGGGGCAGGTTTGCCGTATAGACTTGCCTGATTTTTCAGCGCAATATGGTTTTCTAGACTTGGGGAATTTAACGTGCCAATAATAATGAATATTCACCATACGCAGCGTTCAGGGCTGTTACTGGCATATTGGATTTTTGCCCTAATGCTGCCTTTTGCCCTGATGAGTGTTAGTTCATCTGCTCAAGCATCTGGTTCGTGTTGGTTGTCTGGCCCCGCTTTGAATTTCGGTTCGGTATCGGGTAAAGGAAAAACCAGCTATACCAATTGGCAAGTGACGTGTAATCAATATGGTCATACTAAAACGGTCAATGTGGCTTTGTGTCCTTATGCGACCGCGGGTGGTTTAGGTTTGTCCAATAACCGTCGCCAAATGGTTTCTTATGGGGCAACACACTCCTATATTAGTTATGACTTGTTTTATGATCCCGCTTTGACCCAGCGGATGGATACGCAAGCCAATTTATCGACATTAACATGTACCTATAAAACTTTTACGGTGAATGAAAACCAGAAAGTTTTCGATCTCCCCATTTATGGTTATATTTATGCGGGGCAAAATGTTAGAGCTGCAGATTATAAAAATAATAATGATACGCAAGTCAGTCTATTATATGCCTTTAGTCAGGACAAACAGCCAACTACAGAAGATGTATTGGCATCTCAGTCTAAAAATCCAAGCAGCAACAGTTTGAGTGTCACGACAAACTATGAAAACAGTTGTAATTTGATTTCTGCATCCGATCTGAATTTTGGTCACATGAATGATTTATCTCAGGCAGTGACTAGTTCGACAACGGTAACTTTGTCTTGCCCCTTGAATACGTCTTGGAAAGTGAATTTAGATCAGGGAATGAACTATGACGGCACGACACGTCGTATGCGCAAAGGTTCAGACTATATTGCCTATGAATTATATCGCGATGCGCAGTACAGTCATCTGTGGAACAATAGCGGTGCATCACAGGGTACGGGCAACAATGGCACACAGACGATTCCTATTTATGGAAAGGCTGGGCCAAGTTCAGCGGCTGTACCTGCGGGAGAATATCAGGACACCATTACAGTGACGCTAACCTATTAGTAAGTAATGACAGCTAGTAAGTAATGACAGCGGTTACTTTGTCTGTATATTGACCCGTAGGAACATTGGTGTCTGCTTGGTTGACTTGTCCCCAAACTGGAATTTTTTGGGTATTTCCAGTGCCTGTATTGCTATAAGCATTTTGAGTATCTGCGCCCCAGAGTGTTGTCCGATTGGCATCCTGATACAGGGTATAAGGAATTTTAGTGTTATTTGAAGTCGCATTTGCCATCGCTCTTTGGCTTTGTAGTGCAATACGATAAGGCGTTCCTTGGGTACACGTTACTGCTAAATGATTACTTTGATTTGAGCCTTTTGATGCGCGGTTAATGCTGCCAAAATTGAGATCTGCGCTATTGGCTGCCGTAATATTGCAAGTTTCTTTAATGCTAATACTCACGTTAAACTGAGTTGATTGTTGGTTTGCTGCATAAATCAGTGCCGATGCACCCACCAAAATACAGGTCAAGAGAGCGCAAAATGGTAATTTCATACATTATCTTTTTTATTCAATCTATTCATTAACCATAGCGTACTAATTTTTTATCAAAAAGTATATTAATAAGGGAGTAATTCCTATATGAAAGGCTTATGAGTCATTAGCTTATGTCTGAAATAAGGCGAGATCATGGATAGATTTAAAAGTATATGCTTAAGATTGTAATGACTTGTTCAAAACTGTTAAATATTTAGCCAGAACCCTTTGGAAAGAAAATGGTCAAGTTATCACCCAAAAAAAGTTGAGTTGCATCTAAAATGGGGGAATCAAATTGTGGGGTGAAAGCTTTATTGCAAAGAATTTTAAGCTTGATTTTTTTCTAGATGATTCACTTTATGCAAGGTGGCATTGAATGTATCGGTGCTACTTTATTGGCGAGATTAATTTGTATCTTCTAAATCTAAGTGCTTTCAATCCAAATGGTCGCTATAATGCGGGCTTAAAGTTTAAGATGATGCTATGAAGAAAAAGACATTTCTGCTACAGATCTTCCTGCTATTGTTCACATTCCAAAGTATTTGGAGTGTGGCGGAAGCGGCGTGTCTGCATGAAATGCCAAATGTGCCTTCATTTTTCAATGATCCCTCTTTTGCTCAGCCCAATGCACAAAGTAATGACAATAAAAAAAGTCTGGTCGATGATCAAAAAATTTATGATTACTGTCAAAAAATATGTTTTAACGACAGGTGTAGCCACTTATCGAATCATATTGCACTTGAGCTAGACACACAGTCTTATTATAACGATGAACCCAATTTTCAAGTCGATATTCTACACGCTCGACCTTGGGTAAATTTTTACCAATCGCCCTATCTCCCTCGTTTAGCTCCACCTCCCGAATTATCCCCGCTCGCGGTGGGGTAGCCTAAAACAACCCACCATCATTCTATTAATGTTTGTGGGACATCTTCATGTCAAAAAAAGTTTCAACTCATGGTATGGGTTTGAATGAGAAAACGATTGTTCAGGTAAAACAATATCAGTTTGTTGCATTCATCCTCGGGATATCTATTTCAGCGAGCATTTTTGCTGATCATTCAATAGCATCTAAAAATCAGCAAGATTCAGATTTCAATCAAATATTAATGCGTGTGGAAGGTCATCAAAACCAAATTCATGCCTTGCAGACTCAACAGGACATTGCGACAGCTAAACTGAAACACAGCCAACTGTGGGCGAATCCAAGTTTATCTGTGCAAAAAACGGGCTTTAAATCTGATCAGGATCAAGAGTTAGATGTCGAGATTAGTCAACCTTTAGATATTTTTGGTCAACGTCGTAGCCGAAAAAATTTAGCAAAAGTTGAATTATCTCAAGTCGATTTAAATCAAAAATTATATAAAGCAGAAACCCGCTTGGCTGTGAAATATTTATGGTCTCAAGTTCTTGTTTTACAAGAAGAGCTTAAAATTAGCAAAACTCAATTAGCAGACAGTCAAGCAAATGTGGATGCCACACGATTACGCTATCGTGCTGGAAGTGTTTCCAGATTAGATTTGGATCGTACTTTGCTTGCTCACATTGAAAATCAGCGACGGACACAAGAAATGGCGTTGTCTTTAACCACGGTGAAAAGACAATTGGCAAATTTATGGGGGGCAGCTGAACTTGATCATGATCTGAGTATAAGCCGTGCGCAATTATGGCCAACAGATACAACTGCCTTTGTGCAACAGGCAGTCAATGAAAATTTATTGGCACAAAGTATTCAACTGCAAAAAGCCAAACAGCAAGCCCATTTAGCATATTTAAGAGCACAAGCCAGACCCAATCCGAATGTACTTTTGGGGATCAGCAATAGTAAGCAAGCCAATTTAAACAATACTGAAAGTCAAATACGCTTAGGGGTTGAAATACCTTTAAATATCTTTGATCGTCAGCAATATGGCATGCAAATCGCCCAAGCAAAACAAGATTTATTGGATCAGCAACAGCAGTATTACCAACAGCAGAATCGGACTCAACTGGACACTTTATTGGTTGAGTTAAAGGGTTTGAAATGGCAATACGACTTGATCAATGAGCAACAAATTCCGCTATCGGAGTCGGTACATCAAAAAACTTTATTGGGTTTTAAAGTGGGTAAATACTCCATTACTGATGTACATCAAGCCAGCATTCAGCTTCAGGAACAACGCTTAAATAAAATACAAACGTTAAAACAGGCATGGCAAAAATCTTTGCAAGCTGAAAGTTTAGCCTTGGGGGTAGATGCAAATGCGCTTATGTCGCCCGATGCCCTGATGAAAATTAATCAAAATTTATGGCAATCCACAAATGACCTAAGCCCAGTGGTAGGAGAATAAGCGTGTCTATAGATCAAGCAAAAAAACAATGGGTTTGGATCATTGCCATTATCACGATGAGTATCGTTTTGAGTGCCTTTTTATTATTCGGTGGTAAAGAGAAAGCAAGTAAAGCTGCCGATGAAGATGCACATGCAGATGAACAGCATGGACATGATGAAGCTGAGGAGGCTGATGCTGAATCGTTAAACTTTACTTCAAAACAATTGATTGAGTTTGGTGTGAAATTAGCCCAAGTTGAATTGGGCGATGTTGAACAAAAACAACAATATCCTGCCAAACTGGTGGTGAATACTGACCAACAAGCCCATGTGGAGGCGAGTTTTGCAGGACGAGTTGAAAGTGTCGCGGTAACCTTAGGACAGGACGTTAAAAAAGGACAGGCTTTAGCCA
Organism: Acinetobacter sp. ANC 4973; assembly: GCF_002135275.1. Lineage (NCBI taxonomy): Bacteria > Pseudomonadati > Pseudomonadota > Gammaproteobacteria > Moraxellales > Moraxellaceae > Acinetobacter > Acinetobacter sp. ANC 4973. The sequence continues at coordinate 404,711 of NZ_NEGM01000001.1, read as the reverse complement.
CGCTTTTTATTCCTGACCTTGTGGACCAACAAGCCAACTTGAGTATTGCTCAGGAAGCTTTCACTTTAGCTTCGCAAGATTATCACAGAGAAAAACAGCTCTTTGATCAAGGGATTTCTGCCAGACAGGATTATCAACGTGCATATAACACTTATCGACAAGCGGAGATTCAAGTTCAAGCGGCTCGGAGTCGTTTATCCGCACTGGGTGCAAGCAGTGGCAGTCAAGGGCGTTATGTAATTCAGGCACCTTTTAATGGGGTGATTACGAAAAAAGATATTGTTGTGGGTGAAAATATTTCTGCGGATAAGCAATTGTTCATCATTGATCAGCTAGATCAATTATGGGTGGAGTTTATTTTGCCGAGTGCTGCAAATATTCATGTTCAACCGAATCAGCAAATTGAATTTAAATCTTTGCAAACCAATAATTTATTTAAAGCGCGAGTGCAGGCCTTAACCACTGAAGCGGATAGTCAAACAGGACGTTTACAAGTTCGTGCGAAAGTCTTAACGCCAGCCCAAGAACTACGTCCCAATTTAATGGTCAATGTTTTATTAACAGGTGAAGCAACGCGACAACCTGTATTGCGTGTTGCTAAAGCCGCGATTCAACAGATTGATGGTCAACAGATTGTGTTTGTTGCCAAGACTGAAAAAGAGCAAATTCATCTGACGGCAAGCCCTGTACAACTTGGCAACTATTCAAGTGATGGTCAGTGGGTCGAGATTAAATCGGGTTTAACTGCGAAACAGCAGTATGTCAGTCAGGGCAGTTTTCTGTTGAAATCGGAAATGGAGAAGGGAGAGGCTGAACATGCCCATTAATTCTCAAGATGAGCTTTTTCCGAGTCAAGGACTGTTTGATCGAATCATTCAATTTTCTATTCGTAATGCCATTTGGGTGCTGTTGTTTGTCGTCGCATGGATTGGTATCGGAATATATAGTTATCAAAAACTGACAATAGATGCTGTACCTGACATCACCAATGTTCAAGTGCAAATTAATAGTCAAGCCAATGGTTTTACCGCACTTGAGGTTGAGCAACGGATTACCTATCCGATTGAAAATGCAATGTCTGGTATGTCAAATCTAGAGCAGACACGCTCGATTTCTCGTTACGGACTTTCGCAAGTTACCATTATTTTTAAAGATGGGACGGATATTTACTGGGCAAGACAACTGATTAATCAACGCTTGCAAGAAGCCAAAAGTGCGTTACCTGAAGCTGTTGAGCCACAAATGTCGCCTATCTCGACAGGTTTGGGGGAAATCTATCAGTGGGTAATCAAAGCACAGCCCAATGCCAAAAAGCCAGATGGAACACTTTATACAGCAATGGATTTAAGGGAAATTCAAGACTGGATTGTTCGTCCTCAGTTACAACGGGTTGAAGGGGTTGCAGAAGTCAATAGTATAGGGGGCTATGAAAAAACCTATATTGTTGCTCCAGATTTAACACGCTTACAACAGATCCAAATTTCAGTGGCAGAGTTGGAGCAAGCACTTCAAGATAACAATGCAAATCGCGGTGCTGGTTTTATTGAAGATAATGGGCAACAACTGACCGTACGTGTGCCAGGTTTATTGTCTTCTGTTCAAGATATCGAAAATGTCAGCATTAGCACCAAAAATGGCTTACCTATTCGGGTCAGTGATGTGGCTTCAGTCTCCATTGGTCATGATTTACGTACAGGTGGTGCGACCTATAACGGTGAAGAAACCGTATTGGGTACGGCCATGATGATGATGGGTGAAAATAGTAAGGCCGTTGCTCAAGCTGTGGATCAAAAAGTTCAGGTAATTCAACAGTCATTACCCAAAGGTGTGCTGATTGAAACTGTTTATGATCGTAGTCATTTGGTGGATAAGGCAATTAAGACGGTTGCCAAAAATCTTGTCGAAGGTGCCATCCTTGTTATTGTGATCCTGTTTATTTTTCTGGGCAATTTTAGAGCAGCACTGATTACCGCATGTGTGATTCCACTGTCAATGTTGTTTACTTTGACAGGCATGGCAGAGCAGAAAATTAGTGCCAATCTGATGAGTTTAGGTGCTTTGGATTTTGGCATTATCGTTGATGGTGCAGTGGTGATTGTGGAAAACTGTATCCGTCGCTTAGCGGAAGCTCAGCAGCATAAAGGCAGAAAATTAACGCGCTCTGAACGTTTTACGGAAGTCTTTTTAGCTGCAAAACAAGCAAGACGTCCGCTTATATTTGGGCAAATCATCATTATGGTGGTGTATTTCCCAATTTTTGCACTGGAAGGCGTTGAAGCGAAAATGTTCCATCCCATGGCAATGACCGTGGTTCTTGCACTTGTGGGCGCGATTATTTTATCCATTACTTTTGTACCAGCAGCCATCGCTTTGTTCCTAACAGGCGATGTAAAAGAAACAGAAAGTCGTTGGATGAGTTCGTTAAAAAATGGCTATGCAAAACTTTTAGATCAAGCCTATGCTTTTAAATATGTGGTGGTGACAGCAGCAATCAGTATTTTACTTCTTACGGCTGCATTATCGACACGTGTGGGGACTGAGTTTTCTCCGACTTTGAGCGAAGGTGATTTTGCACTGCAATTACTGCGCGCACCAAGTACAGGGATTGAAGAATCCTTAAGAATACAAGAAGGGCTAGAAAAACAGCTTTTAAAAGAATTTCCTGAAATTAAGGCGATTTTTTCTCGTACAGGTACGGCAGAAGTGGCAACAGATGTCATGCCTCCGAATATTTCCGATAGTGTTGTGTTGTTAAAACCGCATGATCAATGGTCGAATCAAGATGAAACGATTGATGATTTGCGAGCACGAATGCTGGCATTTGTGGAGAAAATTCCCGGCAATAACAGTGAATTTTCGCAACCGATTGAACTCCGTTTTAATGAGCTGATTTCGGGCATTCGCAGTGATGTCGGCATCAAAATTTTTGGTGATGATATGCAGACGCTGAATCAAGAAGCGGAAAAGATTGCGGAAAAACTGAAAAAGATTGAGGGTGCGAGTGAAGTTAAAGTCGAGCAAACCGATGGTTTACCTGTCTTAAATGTCGATATTGATCATGCTTTGGCAGCACAATATGGTTTATCGGTGAAGTCCATACAAGATTTAGTGGCGACGAGTATTGGTGGTCAAAATGTGGGGAGCATCTTACAAGGGGATCGACGTTTCGATTTTGTGATTCGATTAGATGAAAGCATGCGCACGCCACAGCAATTGGCAATGTTACCGATTCAACTGCCAAATGGTGGATTGATTCAATTACAAGATGTGGCCAAAGTTGAGAATATTTTGGGGATTAGCCAAGTCAGTCGAGAAAATGGTAAGCGCCGTGTTGTGGTCACCGCCAATGTGCGTGATCGTGATTTAGGTTCTTTTGTGCAAGAAATGCAACAAGAGCTAAAACAACAGGTGTTACCTGCGGGCTATTGGTTGGGTTATGGTGGTCAGTTTGAAAACCTAGCTTCAGCAAAAGCCAGAATGCAAATCGTCATCCCGATGGCATTCATCATCATTTTTGTTTTACTTATGGCTGTGTTTAACAACGTTAAGGATAGTTTGCTGGTTTTCAGTGGTGTGCCATTTGCACTGTCTGGTGGATTAATGGCGTTATGGTTAAGAGATATTCCAATTTCCATGTCAGCAGGCATTGGTTTTATTGCGCTGTCAGGTGTGGCTGTTTTAAATGGTTTGGTCATGCTGACTTTTATTAAAGAGCTCAGAGAAAAGTTTGATGTCCATACAGCAACATGGTCAGGCGCAGTTTTACGTTTACGTCCAGTATTAATGACGGCTTGTGTCGCTTCTTTAGGTTTTATTCCGATGGCACTGGCTACGGGAACAGGTGCAGAAGTGCAGAGACCTTTAGCAACGGTGGTGATTGGCGGCATTATTTCTTCTACGTTTCTGACGTTGTTGATCTTACCTGTGTTATATCGCTGGTTAAATGAGCGAAATACGAGAGATTAATTGATAAAAGTCCGATGCAAGGTTAAGGCGGATAATCAAAGTTTACTTACGTTTTATGCCTGATTTATGTTGTTTGGGTTCATCAAGCAAGGCATCGCTGAACAGTTAAGCATCCTAAAAGGAGGAATCAACAAGGGTCTTGTTGGTTTCTCCTTTTTTCTTTACGAAGGAATACCCTTATTTTAATTATAAGCCCCTGATCAAATAAAAGTGGGGGATACGGCAAATATGAAAAGAGATATAATAATCTTTTAGGATGTTTAATAATCAACTGGTGGTTTTGCAGTTTGATACATTAGGCATCTTGAATAAGTCATTTTTTGAACAATATTTAATTCATAATGAAAATTTCCTCTCTTTTTAAGGAGGTTTGCGCAGCATACTGCTCAGGGTGAGGATGTTATTAAAGAATCCACTCATCCTAACCTGTTCTCTGAGCCATATATGGCGCAAGATAAGGAACTTTCAATATTCATTTTACTACCGATGAATGATCACTTTTTGATTTATGAAAGAAATTTATTGAATAGAATAACGACCAAAAAACTGAAGATGAGCCTAATGTGATCTTTACAGCAAGGAGAAGGTCAATGCCAAATTTTATGCGGCCGCTACATTTGAGTTTGCTGTTTACGCTGACACCGCTAGTCTTTGCAATTGGTGGTTGCAGTGCGCAGCCACCGAAAAATACTTCTGCTACAACGCTGACCAAACCGAAGAGCATTGTTTACCCGAGTATTGATTCTGGTTTAAGTGAAAAATTATATCCCAATGAACAGATGGTAGCCGAAGAGATTGCTGAGGTGATTGAAAAGTCGATTCGTAAACAATATGCCTTAGGCAGTGCGCGTCGTGATGCACATCCAAAAGCACATGGTTGTGTACGAGCGGAGTTTCATGTGTTGAAAATGCTGCCAAAGAATCTGGCTCAAGGTATTTTTATTCCCGATAAAAAATATCAAGCATGGATTCGTTTTTCAAATGGTTCCCCAGATGCCACGCAGGCAGACACAAAGAAAGATGCACGTGGGATGGCAATCAAAGTTTTAGGGGTATCGGGAGGGAAACACTTAGAGGATGAAGTGACGACCCAAGACTTTATTATGATCAACCATCCTGTATTTTTCGTGAACGATCCTAGCCGTTATCTATCGTTTATGCAGGATATCAATAGCGATCATTTTTTTAGAAAGCTACATATTCCTTTTGCACTTGGTTTTAAGGGAACACGGATTGCTTTAAATCTCAGAACAACCATTGCAAATCCGTTGCAAACTCGATATTGGTCTATGGTTCCCTATCAGTTAGGCATGGGTTCTGACCGTCAGGCGGTAAAGTATTCTGTTCGTTCTTGCTCGACAGTAAAAGACGCTTTGCCAAACAATCCGAGTCATGACTTTCTGCGTGATGCTCTACGAAATAGCCTACAAAAGGGCGATGCCTGTATGGAGTTTCTGGTGCAACCGAGAACATCAAATACATTGCTTGTTGAAGATGCCATGACCGAATGGAAAGAAACACAAGCCCCTTTTTATCAGGTGGCAACGATTCGTATTCCTCAACAGGTTTTTGACAGCCCTGATCAGAATAAATTTTGTGAAAATCTTTCGTTTACACCATGGCATACTTTACCTGAACATAAACCGCTCGGGGCAATAAATAGGATGCGCAAGGTGATTTATGACCGTATTAGCCAAGTTAGACATGAGATGAATTCAACCCAACGACAAGAACCGCAGTAATTTAAAACCATTAAGGCAGATGAGATCAAACTTCATTTGCCTTAATTATGGTGATTTATTTTTAAAACTGCTCAATGTTCGATTTAGCTAAGTACTGCTCCATTTCCTCGGTAGGCACCATGCCGCCACCCGTGCCCCAAACAATATGATTTGAATGCTGTAATTGTTGCTCAGTAAACTGATGTAGCACTGCGTACTCTGGATGCTGATTGACGATGACAGGGCCTAACATTCCAGCGAGCGCAGAAGGCTCTAACTTGAGATGTTCAGACTGATTGAGCATACCCAGTAATAAATACATGGTTTGATCATCTAAGGTATAAAAACCGTCTAACAGTCTTTGCATTGCTCGACCGACAAAGCCTGAAGCACGCCCAACAGCTAAACCATCTGCTGCTGTAATGTTGTCTATACCAATTTCTTGTACTGAAATTTCATCATGCAAGCCAGTCGCCACCCCAAGGAGCATACATGGCGAATGCGTTGGCTCTGCAAAGATACAATGTACGTGATCGCCAAATGCCATTTTCAAACCAAATGCAACGCCACCGGGGCCACCACCCACACCACAAGGCAAATAAACAAATAAGGGATGTGCTTGATCCACGATGATATTTTGTTGCTCTAATTGGGTTTTTAAGCGCTCTCCAGCGACTGAATAGCCTAAAAATAAAGTTCGTGAATTTTCATCATCAATGAAAAAACAATTTGGATTTTGCAGTGCTGCTTTACGACCTTGTTCCACAGCCACGCCATAATCTTCAGCGTATTCAACGACTGTTACGCCGTGGGAGCGTAATTTATCTTTTTTCCATTGACGTGCATCGGCTGACATATGCACTGTGACATCGAAGCCCAATTGTGCGCTCATAATGCCAATTGAAAGTCCTAAATTTCCTGTAGAACCAACGGCAATACTATATTGATTAAAGAATTGTTTAAATTCGGGGCTATTGAGTTTTGCATAATCATCTTCAAGGCTTAATAAGCCTGCTTGCAACGCAAGTTTTTCAGCATGGCAGAGCACTTCATAGATACCGCCACGGGCTTTAATCGAACCCGATATTGGGAGGTGACTGTCTTTTTTCAGCCACAGTTTACCGCGAATGGTTTGTCCAAAGTGCTGTTCAAGTTGCTGTTGCATATTTGGAATGGCAGCAAGTTCAGATTCGATAATACCGCCAGTTGCTACTGTTTCTGGGAAAACTGCCATGAGATAGGGCGCAAAACGTGCTAAGCGGTCACGAGCATCATCAATATCTGTTTGCTTGAGTCCCACATAAGGTAAGCCTTCTGCAAGTGTGGTGAAATTAGGATTAAACCAAGCTGTTTCTTTGAGTGCGATCAGATCCTTAACAATAGGATGTCGCGCAATAAGTTGATTGAGTTGATCAGAATTCATAAGAGTACTCATAAAAGCTTAAATAAAATTAGAAAGCAGGAAGGTACAGCCTCGTGTAATCAGCGAGACAATAAATGTAGCCGAGGTGTAATATTTAAAGGTTTCATTTCATGTTATCTATTTATTCAGTTGAGCTACACATTTAAATGCATGAAAAAGTCTAATTTTTGTTTTATTTTTAGAAACTATAAAGCCGCGGCTTTAATGCTTTTTAGTTTTTAAGTCTCGTGTGAATGATTTGAATTCGACAAGTCATCAAAGTTCCCGCTTACTTGAGCAACATAGCTTAAATAACAAGGGAACTAAGATGAAAATGCTTTAATTGTTTAAATCAAACCAAATGAATTGACTATCTGTATGGGCTTTAATCGTCGCCAGATCATCAAAAAATAAGGCATCACCCGCTTTAACGGTTTGTCCTGCAATATCGATTTCGCCCTCAATCACATGGACATAGTTAAATTTTTGGCTTGCTTCTACATCGAGCGTATGACCTTGTTGTAAAAATGCAGTTTTTACTTCTACATTTTGACGAATGTGCATTGGAGCATTGGCATTCGGGCCAACGATTAACTGCCATTCATTCGGTGTTAGTTTCGGATCACGTTCAATCTGTTGATAAGTTGGTTCTGCATTTTGCACATTGGGAATAATCCAAATTTGCAATAGATGGACTGCTTCATTGCCTTGGTTCATTTCACTGTGTTGAATGCCTGTGCCCGCACTCATGAGTTGCCATTCACCCGCATGAATTTGGCTCTTATTGCCCATACTATCTTTATGAGAAATCGTACCTTTGAGTACACAGGTTAATATTTCCATATTGTCATGTGGATGTGTGCCAAAGCCATTATGCGCTGCAATAATGTCATCATTAATGACGCGTAAAGATCCGATTCCCATCAACTCAGGGTTATACCAACTGCCAAAAGAAAAGCTATGTTTCGATTCTAACCAGCCTGCTTTGACATGCCCACGATCTTCACTACGATGTAAATAAGTTGTCATGCTCAATCTCCGAATTATTATTGCTTCAATGGCGTAATTTTAATCTTTGGATAGGTGGGATGAAATACTGAAAAAGCAACATATTGTTTTGTTTTTGGAACGATGCTTGTAAATGAATTGATTAAAGATCAGCGCATAAAAAAACCTACTCTAAAGTAGGTTTTTTATACTGAAAGCTGAAAATAAAGCTAAATTTATTCTAAGAACTTAACTGTTACCCCAGATTTTACTTTTTTACCCAAATCGTTGGCATCCCAGTTGGTTAAACGGATACAACCATGTGAAGCCGTTTTAGAGATTGCCGATGGGTTCGGTGTACCATGAATACCGAATGATTTTTTGCTTAAACCAATCCAGATATTACCTACAGGAGCATTAGGGCCCGGTGGTAAGGATAGTGGTTTTTTGTTGTTGCCTTGAATAAAGTTGCTTGGTGAATAGCTATACCATGGGTTTGGTGCTACACCAGTAACTTTATAAGTACCTGTTGGTGATGGCGTGTCAGAACTACCAATGGTCGCAGGGAACGAGCCAATCATTTGATTACGGCTGTTAAACAAATACAGCTGTTTAGCACCTTTATGCGCAACAATCAGATGAATATCTTCAGGAACTTCGTTACGGATGTTGGCAACAATAATTTTTTCACCCGCTTTTTTGAAAGTCGCTTTTGGATTTAACTTTTTCAAAAAGTCTTCATCCATATGGAACTTTTCACCGAGCATCTCGGTTACACGCGTGTAGTACAAGCCTTTCATTTTGGCTTGTAAGGCATAATCATGAGGAATCGAGGCTGCATAAGGACCTTTTAAGTCAGCATCGGTAATGGTGTATTCAATAAATGCAGGTTTAGATCCTTGTTTAGCAATTAATGCATTCCAAGTTTCTTGCGTTAATGTTCCTGTTGGTTTAATGCCATTGATTTGTTGGAACGACGCAATTGCTTTTAGGGTGTTTTTACCACTTGAGCCATCAATAGCACCAGGTGAAGCATGTGCATTGTTGAGCATGACATGCGCACGTGCATAAACAGGGAATTGACCTTTACCAATATTTTCATACCAGCTGGCATTGTTTAAACCATCAAGTGTCCAAGATGCTTTAGCCACTGTGGTATTAGAAGGCGTTGCTGTACTTGCACTCGGTGCTGTACCGATGGCAGCTGTATCATCTTCAGATTTTTCAAGATCTTGTAAGGTTTTTGAAGCCTTATTTAAGTCTTGTTGTTCTTGTTGTGTAATCTGGGTTTCAGCCGTGCTTTGAGCGCTTGATGCGGCATTAGTCGCAAGTGGATCAATCGGGTCTTGAACCGCAGTATCAGCAATCTTTTTAGGATTTAATGGTTGTTCCGCGATAGGTGCGGCAAATGCTGTACCCGCAATAATGCAACTTAAACTCATAGCGAGTAATGTGCGAACGAACATGTAATTCAACCTTAAGAATTATTCATTAACAATTTGATAAAACGACACAAGTATTGCAGAAAAAATGAGGAGATGCAGTAGTTCTTTTGTTTAAAAATTATTTTACCTTAAGCATGATTGATTTTTAGATGCGTTAGAAGTTATTAAATTTTCGACCTTTTTGTTATGATGGTTCGAAGATTAAAAATGAGATGGGAAAGAAATGACGGCTCTAAAAAATGATCGTTTTCTACGTGCTTTATTACGTGAACCAGTAGATACCACACCAGTTTGGATGATGCGTCAAGCAGGGCGTTATTTGCCTGAATATCGTGAAACACGTGCCAAAGCAGGCGATTTTCTTTCCTTATGTAAAAATAATGACTTTGCCTGTGAAGTGACGTTACAGCCTTTGCGCCGTTATGACTTGGACGCTGCTATTTTATTTTCAGATATTTTAACCGTGCCTGATGCATTGGGTTTGGGCTTATATTTTGAGGCAGGTGAAGGACCGAAATTTCACAAAACCATTCGTACAGAACAAGATGTAGCGAATTTACCGAACTTTAATGCCAAATCGGATCTCGATTATGTCATGAATGCGGTAACAACAATTCGTTCTGCATTGGGTGGACAAGTGCCACTGATTGGTTTTTCAGGCAGTCCGTGGACACTTGCAACGTATATGGTTGAAGGTGGTTCAAGTAAGGATTTCCGTTATACCAAACATATGATGTATAGCCAGCCAGAAGTGTTACATGCTTTGCTTGATCGATTGGCGATTGCTGTGATTGATTATTTAAATGCGCAAATTGATGCTGGCGCACAAGCGGTACAAATTTTTGACAGTTGGGGGGGGGCTTTGGCACACCGTGAATATATTGAATTTTCACTCAACTATATGCAAAAAATTGTTGCAGGTTTACAACGTGAAAAAGAGGGTCGCAAAGTTCCCGTGATTTTATTCACCAAAGGTGGCGGTCAGTGGCTAGAGCCAATGGTTGCAATTGGTGCAGATGCCTTAGGTTTAGATTGGACGACACCGCTGCATGTGGCGCGTCAAACGGTAAATGGTCGTGTAGCTTTACAAGGTAACTTAGACCCAGCCACTTTATATGGCACCCCAGCATCGATTGAAAAAGCGACTAAAGCCATGCTGGATGATGCTTATGCTGGTGGTGAAAAAACGGGTTATATTGCCAACTTAGGTCATGGTATTACCCAGTGGGTCGATCCTGCAAATCCTAAAGTATTTATTGATACAGTGCATGAATATAGTGCCAAATATCTTTAATGACATATGAGTCAACTCATTTTTTAGGATTCACCCTTGATCAGTCTGTTTAAATCATGTTTTGAGTTCTCATTTAAGGCAGCTTCGGCTGCCTTATTTGGGATTTTACTTCTTGTTGCATTTGCATTTACTGCATCTATGGGCAGCCAAGATTTTTATGGTTTTTTTCGCTATGACTACTTATTGTTCTATGCCTTAATGATTCAAGTTTGCTTATTGTATTTGAAGTTAGAATCATGGGCAGAAGCGAAAGTGATTGCTTTGTTTCATATTATGGCCATGGTCATGGAAATTTTTTTGACCCACCCACAGATTGCTTCATGGCAGTATCCACAACCAGCCATCTTTAAAATTTTGACTGTTCCATTATTTGCAGGATTTATGTATTCGGCAGTCGGCAGTTTTTTTGCGCGTTCATTACGGTTATATCAGGTGTCATTTGAAAAGCTTCCGAGTTTTTTCAATATGATCTGCTTGGCGGTGCTTTCTTATATTAATTTTATGAGTAAGTTTTTTGTTGCTGATATTCGCTTCCTGTTATTCGCATGGAGTGTCATCATTTTTTGGAAAACCAAAATTCACTTTCAATTACAACAGCATCAGATCAAACTTCCAATGTTACCTGTGCTGGCAATTTTGGCTTTTATTATTTGGATTGCTGAAAATATCAGTACTTTTTATAAAATTTGGTTGTATCCGAGTCAGGTCGATGCATGGCATATGGTGGGTTGGGGTAAGTTAGGTTCATGGTATTTATTGTTGCTTTTAAGTCTGGTTTTAGTGTTAAAGATATTAGGTCAGCGTAGTGCAGAAGGGGTATGGAAGTTAAAAAATGATGAATTTTAAGTGCTTAATAAGCAATCATTAACTTTAGTATAAATTGTTTTGCGTTATGAGAAAGATATGGCTATCTTACAAAGGTGTAATAAAAATTACGCAATTAGAAATAATTAAAAATACTCGGATAATAATTTCTGGAGAAATAACCATGTTGAAAAAATTAGCTTTAGTTGCAGTTGTCGCACTCGGTTCCAGCGCTGCATTTGCAGATAAAGATGTGGGTTGTGGTATTGGTTCACAAGTTTGGGCAGGTCAATCTGGTAAAGTACCTAAAATTCTGGCTGCAACGACAAATGGTTTATTTGCAAACCAATTATTCGGTATCACTTTTGGTACACTCGGCTGTAGTGGTACAGGTACAGTAACTGCACAAGCGGTGACGTTTACCAATGAAAATGCTGAATCTTTAGCGCGTGACATGGCCGTAGGTCAGGGCGAAAGCTTAAATGTATTGGCTGAACTTCTTAACATTCAATCACAAGACAAATCACGTTTCTTTGCTGTATCTAAACAAAATTTCTCTGAAATTTATTCAGCCAATAATCAGGACTCTTTACAAGTTTTGGCTGCTTTACAAGCGGTAATGGCAAAAGACGACGTGCTTAAAGCCTACGTATAATTGTTGAATATTTAAACCCTGTCACTTAGATGGGGTTTTTCTTCTTAACTTTAAATAAATCATAAATAAAAGATTTGAATGAAATCCATCGCGTTATTGTTTACTTTAGTTTCTTCAACGGTTGCTTATTCAGCAACGACCTCTCAAATCGTTCAACCTTATTTAGATCAAGCAGAACAGCAAAAATTACAGCAGAACATCACTTGGCAAAGGCTGATGTATGTCAATGAAAAAGGTCAAAGCGACGTGGGTTATTCAGGGTATTTTCTGGCACCTGAAGGTCAAACACAGCTCAAGCAAGAGTTACAGGCCAATATTCAAGCCCTATTTCAACCCGCTGAAGCCAATCAATCGGTACGTTGTCGCTTTCCTGCACGTAGTCATTGGTTAATGCAACAGCTTCATATTCAACAACAAGACTTACCTACAGTTGTGTGTCCAGAATTAGATGATTGGATGGGGCAAATTAAACCTTATAAAGCCACGCTCATCTATGCAACCGATTTTATGGGTAATCCTAGTTCCATGTTTGGACACACTTTATTGCGTTTAGATCCTAAAGATCAAAAACAACTCAATTTAGTCTCTTATGCTGTGAATTATGCAGCAACGGTGACAGATAGCGAAGGCTGGTCTTTTGCATGGAAAGGTTTAACGGGGCAGTATCCTGGTGAATATTCCTTAATGCCGTATTATCGTAAAGTGAAAGAATATGGTGATTTGGAAAGCCGTGATTTATGGGAGTATGAATTAAATTTAAGCCCGCAAGAAACGCGGTTTTTAGTTGAACATATTTGGGAAATGAAACATGTCAGTTTTCCCTATTATTTCGTCAGTGATAATTGTGCTTATCGTTTATTGGGCTTAATTGATTTGGTTCGTCCAGAGCTTAATTTATCTGAACATTTTAATGTGGCGGCAATACCCATTGAAACCATTAAAGCCATTGAACAGCAAGCTTTGGTCAAAGAGATTGTTTATCGTCCTGCTTTAGAAACACAGTTATTGGCGCAAGCGAAACAGCATGGTCATATTCTTGCTCAAGCAGCACATGAAGTTGCTTTTTCTGAAACGAAAGATATGCCCGTGGTTTTGGAAAAATATCCAGCTTTAGAACAAGCTAAAATTCTAGAAATGGCTTATGACGACTTATATTTGCAATTTACAGGGCGCAAAGTGGAGCCTAGTTTTGCCCAGCCGCGATTGCGCCAGTTATTGAGTTTACGTAGTCAAATTGATTTAGAAAAACAACGCCAACAACCTAAACGACCTAAAGATGATCCGACACAGGCACATGATGCGCGTAATTTTTCAGTCAATGTTGGTGAGATTCAAGGTGAGAAATTCATCGAGATTGGGCACCGTCAAGCCTATCACGATCTGCTTGATCCGCAAGCAGGCTTCCGCGTGGGTACGCAGTTATTGTTTTGGGATGGTTCTATTCAATATCGTAATGATGAATTGAAGTTGAATCATTTTGACTTTCTGTCAGTGAATTCTTATAACCCGATCACCCCGTTTAAAATGCCACTGACTTGGGGTTTTAATTTGGGCTGGCAGCAAGAAGCACTGAACCAAGCAGGTGAGTTTAGCGAACATGAACAACATGGCGTGAGTAATTTAAAAGTTCAAATGGGCTATAGCTATGCGGACAAAGAGCGTGAACATTTGTGTTATGCCCAACTGCAAAATCACATTCAGGCAGGTAAAGCTTTAGAGCAAGGCTGGCGTATAGGTATGGGGCCAACTCTAGGTTGCCAAAATATTTGGACGGATAAAATCAATAGTTTGTTGCAAGTTGAATTACCGTATTGGCAAGACTCACACCAATGGCAATTAAAGTTGAATACACAATTTCAATATATACTCAACAATCAAAATGCCTTGCGCATCGGTTGGCAATATCAGCAACAAGACGGCAAGGATTGGAATAAAGCCAGTTTGGGTTATGTGCGATTTTTCTAGGCTTGATCAGCCCAATCTATCCAACCAAAACAAGTTTTACTGATCAAACTTCAACAATCACATAATATTTTTTCACGGCTTCAATCACTTCAAATGTTCCTACAAATGCAGGTGGAATAATGCCTGCATTTCCCGCAACGACTTCAATGAATGAACTCGTTTTTGCATCATGGATACGTACAATGCCTTCAATTACTTGAAAAAACTCCTGTTTATTTTCAGCAAATTGAATATTCCATGCACCTACTTGACAGTGCCAAATCCCACAACTCATATGAGGGTGTTCATACTGACTATAGGTTAAACGCTCGGGATTTCCTGTGACTAAACGATCAGGGCGAGGGTAATCTATAGTGACTTCGTATTGTGTTAACTCTGAGCTAGACAGTAAAATTGCTTGGGATACTGGAATAGATGACATAGATGTGCTGGTACAGATGCTTAAATTTGAGTTTTATTATAATAGAAAATCTATATATACAGTAAATGATGATGAAAGTTGAAAGGGGGGCAAAGTGAGTATATTTAATCAAGAATATGGCGTTAGAATAACCAAGCTTAGGCGAAGCTTGGTTATGTATTGCGATCAATAATTTTCAGGCACTGCACTTAAGAATTCACGACGCTCTTCTTTGTTGGTTTTAAAGTCACCAACAAAAGAAACAGTACGTGTTGTAGATTCTTGTTTACCGACACCGCGCATCATCATACACATATGTGCAGAATCAATCACGACTGCGACTCCACGCGCTTTGGTTACTTCAGCCACAGCTTCAGCAATTTGCTGCGTTAACTGTTCCTGAATTTGCAAACGACGGGCAAACATTTCGGTAATACGGGCAAATTTAGACAAGCCTAAAACATTACCTTCTGGTAAATAAGCAATATGCACACGGCCATAAAATGGCAGTAAATGGTGTTCACAAAGTGAATAAAACTCAATGTTTTTCACTAACACCATTTCATGGTTATCGGAAGGGAAGACCGCATTATTGGTCACTTCTTCTAGAGTTTTGCTATAACCAGACGTTAAATACGAAAAAGCTTTAGCAGCACGCATAGGTGTGTCTTTCAGACCTGGACGATTAAGATCTTCACCAACGGCAGTTAAAATATTGGCGTAGGATTGCTGCATAGACATAAGACGTGTTCACTTACACTGATATTGAACAAGGACGGCATTGTAGCAGAAAACCGTTACAATGCCCTGTTTTCGGGAAAAAATCCGATTACTGTTTAAATTTAGGGTTTTTTTCGCTGCGTTTGAGTAAAACTAAAACAGCACCTGTACCACCTTGTTTCTCTGGCGCACTGACAAAAGCTAAAACATCACGATGTTGACGCAGCCAGCTGTTCACATAGGTTTTCAAAATGGCTTCAGGCCCTTTGCCATGCACAATTTTAATGACATTTTGATTTTCATCTTTTGCCATTTGAATGATCTGTAATACGGCAAAACGTGCATCTTCAACGGTACAACCATGCAGGTCAACCGCTTCAAACCAACGTAAATTACCTGCTTTTAAATCTTCAAAAACCTTATGCTGCAAAGTCGCAATGCGATAGTTTAGGGTGGCTTGACTGGCAACGGGATTGAGCATGGCTTGCGTATCCGAAAGCTCTGCATTGTCCATTTCCATCGGGCCAGTGGCAGCCGCACGCTTTGCCAAAGTTTGGCTATCGAGCTTTTTCTTTTTGTTCTTTTCAATCGGTGCAATATTACTGCTATCCATTTTCTGGACACCTTGCATCGACTTTTGGAACAAATCGAAATCATCCAATTCTTCTTGTACAGCTGGAGCTTTCACTTCAGCTTGCTTTGCAATCGCACTTGAATGAGGATGGCTAATTTGTTTTTTAAAGGCTTTCAGTAGATTAAACTGATCTTTAGAAAGCGAAGAATCATGTTTACTCATAACATCTATAACTTTTATACGGTTTGTGGCTGACCAAATAATGCAGTAAATGCATGATCTGGACGGGGTTGTTTCATGAAGCTTTCACCAACAAGGAAAGCATGAATATCATTTTCCTGCATTATGCGAACATCTTCTGGTGTTGCAATACCGCTTTCAGTCACTAAAAGGCGTGAAGGCTCTAGTAATTTTTTCAAACGTAGCGATATATTTAGATCGACTTCAAACGTTTTTAAATTACGGTTATTCACACCCAATAAACAGCGCTCTGAAAGTCTCATGGCACGTTCAAGTTCAGCTTCATCATGCACTTCAACCAGTACATCTAAATTGTGTTCAAAAGCCGTTTTCGACATTTCTTCAAGTTGTTGATCTGAAAGGCTGGCCACAATTAAAAGCACACAGTCCGCATGCAATGCACGTGCTTCAATCACACCATAAGGATCAATTAAGAAGTCTTTACGCAGTGCAGGAAGGGCACAATGTTGACGGGCAATCGCAACGTTTTCATCGGCACCTTGGAAAAAATCCACATCCGTCAGAACAGATAAACAGGCTGCACCTGCTTGTTCATATTGCTGAGCAATTTCAGCAGGATTAAAGTTTTCACGAATAATGCCTTTAGACGGTGATGCTTTTTTAATTTCTGCAATCACCCCTGGGCGTTTAGCATTTAAAGCATTGGCAAAACCACGTACAGGTGTCGCAGCCTTTGCCAGCTCTTCGACATCTTTTAAGCTACGTTGTTTTAAACGTGCAGCAAACTCTTCGTATTTACGGTCAACAATTTTACCTAAAATTGTATTTGCGATATCTACCATGATTGTTATTCCTGTATCTGTTTAAGCTTCATATTCTTTGAGTGTTTTGGTGAATTCAGACAAAACGCTCATTTTTTCTAAAGCTTGTCCGCCATAAATAATATCATGGGCTAAAGCAACACCCTGTTTATAGTCATTGGTTAGACCAGAAACGTAAATCCCTGCGCCAGCATTGAGCGCCAGCATATTTGCTGCTTTCTCACCAAGGGCTGATTTCTTTTTACCTAAAGCATCTTTAATTAAAGCTAGGCTTTCAGCAGAACCATCGACAATTAAACCGGTTAATGTTTGGGATTCAATATCAACTTCTTCTGGTGTAATCATCCATTCCGTGATTTCACCATTTTTAAGTTCGGCAACATAGGTTGGCGATGCAAGACTGATTTCATCTAGTCCATCTTTAGAATGAACCACCATGACATGTTCAGCACCGAGTTGTTTCATGACTTCAGCAATCGGGCGACAAAGTTCATTCGAGAACACACCAATCACAAAGCGTTTTACTCCAGCCGGATTCGTAAGCGGGCCAAGTAAATTGAAAATACTGCGAATACCTAATTCACGACGAGGGCCAACGGCATATTTCATGGCTTTATGATGGTTCGGTGCAAATAAGAAACCAACCCCCATTTCACGGATACAGCGTTCAGTTTGCTGCATATTTAAATCAAGATTAATACCCGCCTTTTCTAATAGGTCAGATGAACCTGATTTAGTCGATACACCGCGATTACCATGCTTGGCAATGGTTGCACCAGCCGCTGCAATTACAAAACTAGATGCTGTTGAGACATTAAATAGGTTTTGACCATCGCCACCTGTACCCACAATATCAACTAAATATGGAATATCGCTGACATCAATTTTAATGGCAAATTCACGCATAATACGGGCAGCAGCGGTAATTTCATCAATACTTTCGCCTTTAAGACGTAAGCCCATCATTAGTGCGCCAATTTGTGCATCCGTTGCTTCACCTGACATGATTGCTCGCATCACATCTTCCATTTGTGGCTGAGTCAGGTGAATTTGCTTGGTAATATTATTTAAAGCTTGTTGAATATTCATTGTGTTCACTATGCATAAATTTCTAAGAAGTTTTGGAAGATTTGATGACCATGTTGGCTCAAAATTGATTCAGGATGAAACTGCACGCCTTCTACAGGCAATGTCTTATGCTTTACACCCATGATTTCTTCCATTGCGCCATTGGCTTCATTGGTCCAGCAGGTGACTTCTAAACATTCTGGCAAAGTCGCTTGATCAATCACCAAGGAGTGATAGCGCGTTGCAGAAAATGGAGAAGGCAGATTGCTAAAAATACCTTTGTTACTGTGATACATGTCAGACAAACGACCGTGCATAACGGTTTTTGCGCGAACAATGTCACCGCCAAAAGCTTGACCAATCGCTTGATGACCTAAACACACACCCAGTAATGGAATTTTCCCTGCAAAATGCTGAATAGCAGGAATAGAAATACCCGCTTCAGAAGGGGAACAAGGACCAGGACCAATCACGAGGTACTTTGGTTGCCATCGCTCAATATCTTCCAAGGTCACGGCATCATTACGGACGACTTTTACTTCCTGATTTAACTCGCCAAAATATTGCACGATGTTGTAGGTAAAAGAGTCATAGTTGTCGATCATTAAAAGCATGAGCTAACCTGTTGAAATTTACGCACGTGTATGTGCTCGAATAGTCCAAGAATACTCACATTGTGCTTATTTTTTTAGAGCTGACCTAATATAAATGAGGGGCTTTAAAATAAGTAAAAAATGGAGTGTGAATAATCATAGCAAAAAATAAGCATTTTCGGCTGAACTATTTCCATGATAATGATTTTAGAGGGATCTCAGCAGAGGAATAAGCTGATTTATTTGCATGTTATGCTGCATCAGTTTTAATTATTTAGATTGCTAAAACCTAAAATAAGCTTAAATAATATAAGGGTTTTATTCAGGTTTAAAAGGCAGTTTAGAATAAAATATTTTTAACTTTAAGTAATAGACTAACTATAAGTAAGGTTTTATATTGGAATTTAAATGGTTGAAGATTGGCTTTATCAGTGTACATTTATCAGATGGAATGAGGGTTAGAACTCTTGTCACCAAAATAGCGCATAGAGTTTGAATTATTTGGTCGAGTGAAATATTTGCATATTTAATGTAAAAGCATAAAATAGCACCACAATAACCCGCTAATAATTTGATCAAAGTAAATTTATTTTTATTAATTTATATTGAATGGCTGAAATATTCAGCAATTAAATCATTAACATGGCATAAAAATAAATTTTAAAAATTGATTTTGAAATAAAGAGGCTACTTTAAAGTTAAATAGTTCGAAAAAAGGATCTTTTACACGGTTTAAAAATAAATTTGCACCATTTTGATACAATGAGAGAAACTTTTTAATCAAAAGTAATGAAGAGTGTTTGAATATGGTGCATTTACATTTTCACACAGTATAATAGCTTCAAATCAAAGTGGTTAAATCTTCTATTCTGATAAAGAATTCAATATTTTATCTTTGTTTTTAAAAGTTGGTATGAGAATTGCTTAATAGATACCAACTACTAACACGCACTTAGCAGGTGCAACAAAAAATCATCGGAGCAAAATGAGCATGGCGAACAAGGTCCTTCAACTCATCCAAGAAAGTGGCGCAAAATGGGTCGATTTTCGCTTTACTGATACTAAGGGTAAAGAGCAGCACGTAACTTACCCAGCAGATACGATTGACGAAGATACATTTGAAGACGGTAAAATGTTTGACGGTTCTTCAATTACAGGTTGGAAAGGCATTGAAGCTTCGGACATGATTTTACGTCCAGATGCTGAAACATGTTTCCTTGACCCGTTCTTTGCTGAAGCGACAGTTGTTGTAACTTGTGATGTAATCGAGCCATCTACTGGTCAAGGTTATGAACGTGATCCACGCTCAATCGCTCGCCGTGCAGAAGAATACTTAAAATCAACAGGTATTGGTGATACTGCATTCTTCGGTCCTGAACCAGAATTCTTCGTATTTGACGAAGTTAAATGGGAAATCGATATGTCTGGCGCTCGCCATACATTAATCGCAGAAGAAGCTGCTTGGTCAACAAACAAAGACTACGAAGGCGGTAACTCTGGTCACCGTCCACGTGTTAAAGGCGGTTACTTCCCAGTTCCACCAGTAGATTCTTCACATGATATGCGTGCAGAAATGTGTGCAAAAATCGAAGACATCATGGGCCCTGGTCGTGTAGAAGTACATCACCATGAAGTTGCATCTTGCCAATTAGAAATTGGTGTGAGCTTCAACACGATGGTTCGTAAAGCTGACGAAGTACAACAGTTTAAATATGCTGTTTGGAACGTTGCACATCAATATGCTAAAACTGCTACGTTTATGCCTAAACCAATGGTTGGCGATAATGGTTCTGGTATGCATGTTCATATGTCGATCTCTAAAGATGGCAAGAACTTGTTTGCTGGTGATGAATATGCAGGCCTTTCAGAAATGGCGTTGTACTTCATTGGTGGTGTGATTAAGCATGCTCGCTCGCTAAATGCAATTACCAATCCATCTACTAACTCGTACAAGCGTTTAGTGCCACATTACGAAGCGCCAATTATGCTTGCATATTCGGCTCGTAACCGTTCAGCGTCTATTCGTATTCCTTACGTTTCTAGCCCTAAAGGCAAACGTATTGAGGCGCGTTTCCCAGATCCAATGATGAACCCGTACTTAGGTTTTGCGGCATTGTTGATGGCTGGTCTAGATGGCATTCAAAATAAAATCCATCCGGGTGAAGCTGCTGATAAAAACTTGTATGATCTTCCTCCTGAAGAAGAAGCGAAAATCCCTACAGTTGCACACAGCTTAGATATGGCACTTGAAGCGCTTGAAGCTGACCATGATTACCTATTAAAAGGTGGTGTGTTCACTAAAGATATGCTTAATGCGTATATCGAAGTTAAAACTGAAGAAGTTCGTCGTTTGAACACGACAACTCACCCAGTTGAATTTGATATGTACTACAGCTTGTAATTCGTACGCGAATTTAAGCAAAAAGAAACCCGCTCATGTAGCGGGTTTTTTTGTATCATTGCTTTTGAATTAGAAAATTTTATGAAAACTTATGGCACAACGTAAAAAAGAAACCAGCTTTTATCCTTGGGTTGATGTTAAAGATCATGGTAAAGGTTTTAAAATGAATTTTTCCACGGTCATTTACTTGGAGCTTGGGCGTACAACTGAAGGGTATAAGCAGGCTGAATTCATTGGTTTGAAAAATCCAGCATTGGCTTTAGATTATGCTTATCCTGAACATTTTTTTCTAAGTTCTGATGGTTTGATTTTACACAAAACGGCCAGTGGTAAATTTGAAGTGATTGCAAAAACGGATAAGTGCTGATGCTTTGGTATTTTGTCGCTCTAGGTAAATGCAACAGGGTGTATTTAGGCGAAGCCGTGACAAAAGCATGAATCAATTCAGTTACAGTAAATGAGATTCAAAAAAATCATCTTCAAAGAGTAGTGGGTATATGCGAAATAAGCAGGCATGTAACGTACAGAAGGCGCAACTTTCTCCTGAATTAAAAACATGGTTATATGCATCAGGTTCGTTAACACAACAGCTTACAGATTTAGCGGATGGTGAGTTTAGGGTTAAACCTATTAAAGAACATTTTAAACGTCTTAATTTTAGCGATGCACAATGGATGCAAATGCCACATTGGCATACGTCATGGGTACGTGAAAGCTATCTGTATGGCTCTGAAGCGCAGCCTTGGGTCAAAGCAAAAAGTATCTTTCCTATTTTAAGTCTGCAAGCAAAAGCACGGATATTTCAGCATATTGGTAAAAAGCCCATAGGATGGTTCCTATTTCAACGCACTAATCCGCAGTGTCAACGTCGTGTCATTCTGCTTGAAGATGGTTGGACGCGGCAAAGTTGCTATACTTGGCATGGTTGTAAATTTATTGTTCAAGAAACTTTTTTGTCTGCATTTGAGCAATTTATTCAGCAAAATATTAAACAGTAACGTAAGTTAAGGATAGTCATGGACATTGCGCAACAAACTACATGGCGTGAGCGTTTAGCAGCATATTATTATTTATGTCGTTTTGATAAGCCGATTGGAACGGAATTGGTTTTTTGGCCAACCATGTGGGCATTATGGATTGCGGCAGAAGGGATTCCAAATCTCACCATATTGATTGCGATGGTATTGGGTACTATCTTCATGCGCGCTGCTGGTTGTGCTATTAATGATTTTGCTGATCGTAAAGTAGATGGGCAAGTAGAAAGAACTAAAAATCGTCCATTGGCGACAGGGGTTATTTCAGCTAAAGAGGCTGTCTGGGTATTTATAGCATTAATTGCAGCAAGTGCTTGTACCTTATTTTTTCTACCTATCGCAACATTTTATTGTGCTCTGGGTGGCTTATTACTTGCATTTATTTACCCATTTATGAAGCGTTATACGCATTTGCCACAGGTGGTATTGGGTATGGCCTTTTCTTGGGGAATTCCGATGTCATTTACGGCCATGGGCAAGCCCCTAGATTTAACCTGTTGGTTACTCTATTTTGGTAATTTGGCGTGGACTGTGGCTTATGACACTCAATATGCTATTACTGACCGTGAATATGATTTAAAAATTGGTGTGAAATCTACAGCGATTTTATTTGGTCGATATGACATTGAAATTATTTCAATGTTACAAGCGGTGAGTGTGTTATTGATTGGTTGTGCATTGTATTTAGAAAATTTATTATTTCCTTATGGGTTAATTGCCTTATTTGTGGCTATTGCTGATTTTATCTACCAATGGATAAAAACCAATGACCGAGATCCACAACGTTGTTTTTGGGCATTCCGTCATAACCGTTGGATTGGTGTAATTATTTTTTTAGGTATATTCGTTTCATTTCTATAAATTTTAATCTTTGGTAAAAAGCATCCTAGTCAGATGCTTTTTTTTATTTCTTTTATATTTTTGAAATTGTCTTAGCGTTAGAGCATCTTGCGAATTAAAATGAGCAATTCATCAATCAATTTTCTTAATATTTGTAACTATTCACAGAATAAAAATTATTAAATAAAAATATTTTAATTTAATAACTTAGCTTCAATATAGTCTTATGTGTTGAATTGTGTTTTTATTACATGGCTCTCAAGGAGAGAGCATAAAACTAACAAAAATAGGATGTTGAAATGAAGTATGTACTTAAACGATCATTATTGGCCATCAGTTGTTCTGCAATTTTCTTTTTAACAGCGTGTAATGATGGTGGTGATGATTACGTTGGAGTAACACCAACTCAGACGTTTATTTCTGAAAAAAATTACGTATTTGATAAAAGTTTGCAAGAAGCGGCATCTATCAAAGTTATGACTTATAACATGGTGAATGTACAAGGTAAGACCGCAAAAGCAACTGCGATGGTCTTATTTCCTATTATTGCACAACCGAAAGATGGTTATCGAGTTGTAGTATGGGAGCATGGAACACTAGGTGTTGCAGATGGTTGTGCGCCAACAAATAATATTTTAGGTACTAATTTTAAAGATCCTTTAGCCAAAAGTCTTTTAGCTGCTGGTTATGTCATTATTGCGCCTGATTATGAGGGGATGGGTGCATCTGGTATTCATCCGTATTTACATCTTGAAAGTGAAGCTAAATCTGCAATATCCGCAGTTAAGGCAGCACAAGATCATTATGGTAATACTTTGAATAAACAATGGATGTCTGCTGGTCAATCACAAGGTGGGCAAGCATCATTAGGAACAGCACAATATGCGAATACAGACTTAAACTATAAAGGTGCAGTAGCAGGGGCACCAGCATCAAGTTTGGATAAAATTATATTTGATATTGCACCGCCTGCTTTGTTAGCTGTTGAAAATCAAGAGCTGAAAGCTGGTGCGACACTGGCTGAACGCGAACAGGGTTCAATTGGAGCCTATGCAACGCTATTAAGCTATGCTGCATTTGCTGCTGTCGGGATTAAAGCTTCTGACCCTCGTTTTGATTATCGCGAAATTTTTAACGATGTACGTTCACAAAATATTGCGGCACTGGCAGAAGGAACAACAGGTGACAATGGTTTGTGTTTAAGTAGTTCTGATCCAACTAACCATCCTGAAGATAGTTTACGCTACCGCTTTACCAAAGACATTGTGGCATTCCTGACGGAGAATCCAACTAAGGGTTTATTAGATTATCCTGGTTTGAATAAGGATAAGTTCTATGCAAGTACTTCAATACAAAAATTTTTAAAGGATAGTCAGCCTGCGACAGTGAAAATTGATAAACCAATTTTGATTATTCAGGGCACTGCGGATATGAGTGTTCCATATCCTGTGACTGAAGCAATGTATAAAGCGATGTTAGCGCAAGGGACAAACGTGAAATTTTTACCTGTTGTTGATGCAACACATACTCAAGCGATTGTTAAAAAGAACCCAGAGTTGGTGGCATTTATTCAGCAATATATGCCAGCAAAATAAATATGAATTAAAAAAGGAGCTTCGGCTCCTTTTTCAATGAATATCTTTTTGAAGTTGGCGAACAGTGGGGATACTGGTGTATCTGATTACGGTGTAGCCAGCTTCTTGTAGCATTGCATCACGTTTTGCATCTTCATTTTCTTTGCCCACATGACTTGGATCATCTAATTCGATAATACACACCACATCAAGATGGTGGTTTAAGATGACAAAATCAGTTACTTTCCGATTAAATTTATTTCGTGTTGCCATGTAGTTACTGGTCATTAATGCACTAAAGGCGACCTGTGCTAAAACATGATGCTCTGGGCAAGCTTTTTTTAAGCGTTCAAACATTTTAATTTCAAAATTACTAATGACAGGCTTAGCGTAATATTCTTTTTTAGTACTGCTAATTTGAGTGTCACGTTTAAATTTAATTTTTTCAAGATTGATGATGATGAGTATGGCAAGGCTTGCGATACACCCAATAATTAAAAATGTAATTTGGCTTAAATTAACCACAATATTTGTCTTTCAATGAGATAAGAAAAAACCCACTCAAAAGAGTGGGTTTTTAGAATTTTGGCTCTCCAACCTGGGCTCGAACCAGGGACCTGCGGATTAACAGTCCGTCGCTCTACCGACTGAGCTATTGGAGAATCTGAAACGGATTCTATTGACCTAAAGTGCTTTGGTCAAGTTAGTTTTGATAAAAAAAGCTAAATGTTGATTTAACTGCTTTTTTTATCATCATTCTGGTCAAATTTGGTGCTTTTGATGCTTATGTTTTGATAAGTTGAGCGCGTGGATATTATTTATTGAATAGCTCATAAATACGGATATAAAAAAGCCCACTTCATTATGAGTGGGCTTTTTAGAATCTGGCTCTTCCACCTGGGCTCGAACCAGGGACCTGCGGATTAACAGTCCGTCGCTCTACCAACTGAGCTATGGAAGAATAGATGGCTCTCCAACCTGGGCTCGAACCAGGGACCTGCGGATTAACAGTCCGTCGCTCTACCGACTGAGCTATTGGAGAATCTGATGCGCATTTTAGGGATGAAAGTCTGGCTCGTCAACATGTAAAGATAAAGAAGTGAATCATTTGCCTTATAATTATGCAGAAATGTCTTAAAAATAAAAAAACCACCCATAATGGGTGGTTTTTTATGCAAAAATAATAAATTATTTTTCTACGCCAGCAGCTTGACCCGCATATTTAGCATTTGCATAATCCCAGTTTACTAGGCTATCAAGGAAAGTTTTGATATAAACAGGACGTGCATTACGGAAATCGATGTAGTAAGCATGTTCCCAAACGTCAATTGTGAGTACTGCAACTTGACCGTGAGCAAGTGGAGTGTCTGCATTTGATGTTTTAAGGATAGAAAGGTTGCCATTTACTTTATCAGCAACTAACCAAGCCCAACCTGAACCGAATTGAGTTGTTGCAGCCGCAGCAAATTCTTCAGCAAATTTTTCAAAAGAACCGAAAGCTTCATCAATTTTAGCAGCCAAAGCGCCAGTTGCTTTACCACCACCATTTTTAGCCATACAGTTCCAGTAGAATGTATGGTTCCAAACTTGAGCCGAGTTATTGAATACACCCGCTTTAGTTGCATCACCAGCAGTCGCTGTAATGATTTCTTCTAAAGTTTTACCTTCAAGGTCAGTACCTTTGATCAGGTTATTCAAGTTCACAACGTAAGTGTTGTGATGTTTGTCGTGATGGTATTCTAAAGTTTCTTTGCTGATGTGTGGAGCAAGATCTTCATAACCGTATGGAAGTGCCGGTAAAGTAATCGTTGTCATGTTTTCAATTCCTTGCATTTTGCTGGGTTTTGACATTAAGTGGCTTTATTGTAATAGATTCTTAGGGAAAATTGCGCATTGCTTATAAATAACAATACAGAATAAAGCCTGAATTTATATGTATAAAGAAAAATGCCAAACACAAGCGATTTTAAAATTAAATCGGATTGTTTAATTCGAAATAACTATACTCAATATTGAACTGTTCTGAAATAGCTTTAGCGAGGCGCTGAACACCATAACGCTCAGTTGCATGATGACCGCAGGCGTAGTAATTCACGTTTAATTCGCGTGCTTCATAATAAGTACGCTCGCTGACTTCCCCAGAAATATAGGCATCACAGTCACGTTCAGCCGCTTTGCTGATAAAGTCTTGTGCAGCGCCAGTACAATATGCCACTTTTTGGATGCTGATTTTTTCGGCAGGTAAGTGGATGGTGTTAAAACCTAAACGATCAGTACAATACTGTTTAAATGCTGCCGCAGACATAGGTTGGTTTAAGTAACCAATATTACCAATCGGGTAGCGTTCATTGGAATCTAGCGGTTCGATATCGCGTAAACCTAAAATTTCCGCGAGGGCTGCATTATTGCCAAGGCTTGGGTGCGAATCGAGCGGTAAATGGTAGCCTACAAGGGAGATATCATGCTGAATGAGGCTCTTAATACGTTTACCACGCATTCCTGTGATAGGGTAGGGTTCACCTTTCCAAAAATAACCATGATGCACTAGGAGTAGGTCAGCACCTTGTTCAATCGCTGCATCAATGGCATCTTGTGATGCAGTGACCGCACACAAAATTTTATTTACCTCTAGTTTCCCTTCAATTTGTAAACCATTTGGTGCATAGTCTTTAAATTCATGTGATTTCAGGGTTTGATTGCACCACTGAATAATTTCATTAAGTTTTGCCATAAATTTCTCAAAAGTCTAAATATTTAACATCAACAACACATATTTTAAATTGTAACTAAAGCATGACAAAACTCTTGTACTATTTTATGTTTCTTGATGTATTTCATCTTACAATGATTCATAAATTACTTAGTCATCAACGAATTAAAATATTTATTAGAGGAAATTAAAGTGCGTCGCACATTTTCATGGTTACCTTGGGTTTTACTCATTCTAGTGACTCTCGGTTTTCTTTCATGGCAACAATATCAGAAACCTAAAGCGCCTATTGCCGCTGATGGTGTAAAAATGCCAGCAGAGAAAGTGGAGTCTTTGGTCAATACGACCAAAACGGGTGGGGTTGATTCTTATAGTGCTGCTGTCAAAGTTGCAGCTCCGGCAGTAGTGAATATTTTTACCACACAAAAAGTAAACAAAGCCGAACATCCTTTATTAAATGATCCTGCTTTTCGTGAATTTTTTGGTGATCAAATTCCAGATCAACTGGGTCAAGAACAAAATGAAAACAGTTTAGGTTCAGGTGTTATTGTTCGTTCTGATGGCTATATTTTGACTAATAATCATGTGATTGCGCAAGCAGATCAGATTGTGGTGGCGTTAAATGATGGTCGTCGTGCACTTGCAAAAATTATTGGTACTGATCCAGATTCTGATCTTGCCGTAATTAAAATTGAATTAGATAAGCTGCCTGTTTTGCCTTTTAAGTTGAGTGGTAATGAGGTTGGAGACGTTGTCCTTGCGATTGGTAACCCATTTGGTGTTGGGCAAACAGTAACGCAAGGGATTATCTCTGCAACCAATCGTTCAGATTTGGGGATTAATACCTATGAAGACTTTATTCAAACAGATGCTGCAATTAATCCGGGTAACTCTGGTGGTGCATTGACTGATGTTGCAGGTAATTTGATTGGGGTAAATACGGCCATATTTTCTCAATCAGGTGGTTCATTGGGTATCGGCTTCGCAATTCCTGCTAAGGTTTGTCAGCAAGTATTGAATTCAATTTTAAAAGATGGTCGTGTGGTTCGGGGTTGGTTAGGGATCAGCCTGATGCCTGTACAACAAGAAAATTTTCTTGAACCTAAGCAAGCAGGTGTTGTGGTGGCAGATGTACTGCCTAAAGGGCCAGCGGCAAATGCAGGAATTAAAAAAGGCGATAAGATTATTCAGGTTAATGGTGAGCCGATTACTTCAGCTTCTCACCTGATTAACTATGTGGCTTTACAGGCTCCAAATAGCAGTATCAAAATTGCTGTTATTCGAGATGAAAAACCATTAATGCTTGATGTGATTGTGGCTGAGCGTAAAGCGCAGAATAATAGTTCACAGTATATTCCTTTACCGAAGCGTTAAAAAAAATCTGATTTTTATTTAGATAATTTGACTAGAAAAAGCGCATTTCGATGCGCTTTTTTATTTTTTAGATTCTTAGATGAGGTGCAATAGAGATTTATTTTCTATCTATTTGCACGATCATTTTTAAGTATTGATAATAAGACAATGGTAAATGTGGGAATTTATCTTAAGAGTGATTATTTAGATTTGGCCGAATTCATGGCTGTTATTAAGGTGATTTGAAGTGCTGTAATCCACGTTCATTTTTATTCTGGTTGCGATGCTTATTGGTCTTTGGATTCTGCAAAATACAAACCTAAACCAATAATCAAAATCAGTGTGGTTTGAGTGAAAAATGCGTGATTAAAGCCACCAAATTTTTGTTGTGCATACCCTGCAATAACTAGAAAGCCTGTTAAATACAGCAGGCGATAGAGCGAATTGCCAAAGCAGTATAAAACGCTCGCCAAGGATAAGAGTAGGCATCCGAACACCATGTAATTGATGTCCCAAACAGCGGTATGTATTGTAAAAAGTAAGCTGCTGAGCAAGCCAATGGTTAATGCTCTACCGCTCTCAAAACCTTGATTGAAATGAAACAGCAAAAAGCCTAACACAGGAAGAAATATCAAGGCATATTTAAACCAGTGTATATATTTGCTGCCTAACATGATGCTGGTCTGTTGTAAAGGTGATAGGATTTTCACTAATGCTTAATCTTAACCAGTTGATGCTTAGGCCCTCAGGAATATTGGCTTTCACTATAAATTTTAACGATGGTGTATTGTGGGGAATACTGTAGCTTTCTTCAAAATCATGTCCGTAAAATAACCAAGATTGATTGGCTTTTAGGCTTTGATATTCTGTTTGTTGATTGGTTGAGACATTAAAGAAATATCCCTGATTATTTAGATTGGTTTTACGGCAAGGTGCTGACTTGCCTTGTAGCTCACAGATTGGCAGTACTGTAATTTCAAGATCTTTGCAGTTGTGTTGTTGCCCTGCAAAATCAACGTGCAGGTAAAAGCGACCCGTAGTGTTGTTGAAAGGGACTGCTGGACTTATCCAATGTTTTTCTGTTGATATCTGCTCAAGTGCGGGAAGGTTGTTATTCGGCTGAAATTTATTATCCTGAATTTGATCAGTGGGAATGAGCAATTGTTGAGTGCTGGGAATGGCTTGATTGGTTTGACTATCGTAGAGCTGTGGTGCGGCATTGGTTAGTTTTTCAAGCTGAGTTTTTGGTGAGCAGCTCACTAAGTAAATGACAAAGGGAATACTTAAAAATAGAAGTACGAAAGTGGCGAGTTTAGCGCGTAGCAATGCGGCTTGATTGGATTTTAAATCTGTTTTAATCAGCATTTTTTATTTTTAAGAGAATGATTTGGCGCAGTATATTTAAAATATAGGCATAAAAAAAGCCCAATTCAAAATGATTGGGCTTTTTAATATTTGGCTCTCCAACCTGGGCTCGAACCAGGGACCTGCGGATTAACAGTCCGTCGCTCTACCGACTGAGCTATTGGAGAATCTGAGTGCGATTATAAGGGGATTTTTCAGAGGGTCAAGCTAAAGTTGTCACCTTTCCTTCATTTTTGCACTGTATGCTTTTTATTTAGACAAATAAATCAAAATAGTTAAAAAAACTTGCACAGCCAAAAATGAGTTGCTAGATTAAATCCATAACAGAGCGTTTGAATGAACATTCAAACAGTGTGGATTTAAAACCAACTTGCCAGCACTAAAATGGCTAAACAGGAGAAAGCGAATGCATACGCTGACAATTGCCGAAATTTTTTCAAATTTATCTTTTTATCAAGACAACTACCTTTCAATTATTCAAGATTCTGTAAAGTATCGAACTGCGGTAGAAGACGCTTATATTCAAGTGTGGCCAGTGGGCACTGAACAGCTTTATCTTGGTGATTTATTACAGCTTTGGTTTAGTGATAAATGGTTGATTAACTCGCCATGTCAACTGCTACTAGAAAGTTATTCTAATGGCCGTAAAAAACCGTTACAGCGTGATCATGATTTATATCTTTATCAGTTAAATGGCAGTGCTTTATCAGGACGAAACAATTCGAAAGTTTGGTCTGTGTCTGAGCAAAAAAAGCTTTCCGTATCTTTAGATAGTGTATTTAAGTATTTGTGTATTTTTAAAGGTACACATCGTCCGAGTATTTTTCAGGGCAGCCTGATTAAAAATTTTAAAACAGCCATATAAACAGAAAAGTATGTCGTAATGGCAAACCTTTGATTGGTTTGCCAAAATACTGGGCTTAAACAGTTTAAGGTATAGAAATTAACGAATAATCATGCAGGTTGCAGTGGCATGTGCATATAACTTGCCATTTTCATCTATGATTTTACCTTCCGAAATACCTAAGTTTTTACTGATGTTAATGACTGTGCCAATTGCAAGAAGTTCTTGATCTTGCGGGATAGGACGGCACATTTTAATGTTTAGGTCGATGGTGCCGTACCCCACACCTGCCTCTAACATGCTGTGTACAGCGCAGCCTGTGACAGAATCGAGTACTGTTGCTGCAAAACCGCCATGAACACCACCCAGTGGGTTTAAATGATGGCTATCTGCTTTAGCCTTGAAGCGGATTGTTCCTTCAGAAACTTCATATGGCTGCATAGGAATGGTTTCACTAATGCTTGCAGCTGGGATTTTTCCAGCGCACATGGCTTGTAAAAGTTGTAGTCCTGTCATTTCTTTAAGATGATTCATGTTTTATCCTTAATAATTATTAAGTTATACATAGGAAATTGTTTAATAAATTAATGATAAATATTGAAAATTGCAATAAATGAATTAGGTGTCTAATTCATAAATTTTATCTAAGCTATCTGAACTTTCTACAATATTCAGAGCAATTTTTTCACCTGTTGCCCATGTTGCTTGTGCAGATTGATGATTAACATCAATAATATCGAGTTCTTTACATAAAGTGCGGGCACTTTCTATAACAATAAATTGAGGTGATTGCTGTTTTAAACATTTCGCAATATATCTTTTTACATTCTGTTGAGGATAGACATCAATAATTTTATAGCGCATAAATATCAGAGTATTTAATGTATTGTCTAATTAAAGTGTAAAATTATTTGCTTGATTTTACTATTTTATTTTTGTTTAAAATTTTTTGTATAGCATAAATATGTATGTAGAATTCTGTAAAAATACAGCGCTATAGTACAATGAATGAAATGAACCTTTTGGTTTGTGAATAATTAAGCTTGTAATAAATATTAGAAAAATGATGGAAAACTTAAATGAATGGTCAATGTGTATGTGGTCAAACGACTTTTAATGTGCAGCTAAAAAATCATGATGTACATGCCTGTCACTGTTCTATTTGTCGTAGGCAAACCAGTGGTGTCATTATGACTGTTGATATTAAGCAAGGAAGTTTGCAATTTATCAAGCAAGATTATTTGTCTATATATCAATCTTCAGAATGGGGTGAGCGTGGATTTTGTAATCAATGTGCGACAACTTTATTTTGGCGTACTAAAGATCAAAGTTATTGTAATGTTAATGTCTTTGCATTAAATGAGCAGCCTGAAGACCTTAACTTTAATATGGAAATTTATATTGATAATAAACCTGAATTTTATAGTTTTAAAAATGAGACTAAAAAACTGACAGAGGCAGATGTTGTCGCGTTATTTGGTGGAGGAAATCAAGAATAATTTGAAAGTAAGAGTAATTTGATAGTTTAAAAAAGTGATTAAGTTTAAGTATGGGGTCACTTTGGATTTAAAGGTTGAATTGGTACGTCGTTGAATATGGATGCTCAACAATGCTATTTAAAATAATTTTGGCAATGATCGCTTTTTCTGCGAATTCAGTGTTGTGTCGTTTGGCTTTGGCTGGACAGCAAATAGATCCGTTAAGTTTTAGTGTAATTCGTGTCTGTAGTGGTGCTGTGGTCTTGTTAATGCTGTGGTTGCTGAGTCAAACGCGACAGGCAATACAATGGAATTTATACAGTGCGTTGGCTTTGGCAATTTATATTGTGGCATTTTCATATGCTTATATCCAGATTGATGCGGGTGTTGGGGCGCTTTTACTCTTTGGAATGGTACAATTGATAATGGTTTTTTATGCTGTTTTTCATGGTGAAAAACTAAATTTAAAACGTGGTTTTGGTTTAATCCTTGCATTAATGGGGATTGTCATTTTACTTTTACCGGGGGCCAGTGCACCGAGTTTGAGTTATGCCATCATTATGATGATTTCCGGTTTAGCTTGGGCTGTTTATAGTATTTTAGGTAAGAAGATGCTGAGTCCTTTAGCAAGCAGTTTGGGGAATTTCTTGCTGGCTGTTCCTTTTGTGATCTTGAGCTATTTTATGTTACATCAAGGTGCAAATATGAGTACTCAAGGCGTTGTTCTTGCCATGCTTTCAGGTGGAGTCACCTCTGGTGGAGCCTATGTGCTGTGGTATTCCATTGTTAAGCGTATAGACCGTATAGATGCGAGCACTGTACAGTTGAGTGTGCCATGTTTAGCAATTCTAGGTGGTTCACTTTTTATTGGTGAAACCATTGGGCTACGTCTTGTTTTATCAACCGTGATTGTTTTATTGGGGATTTTCTTGGTGATTTATGCAGGAAAAAATAGCGTTGAAGAAAATAAGTAAGTCACTTTCTTATATTAAGTATTTATTTTTAATTAAAAAAACCCGCGAAAATTGCGGGTTTTTTTAATCTAGCTTTATAAAAAGCAGATTATTTTTCAGCAGCAATTGAAGCAATTGCAGCATCTACGCCTTCGATTGAATCAGCAGCTTTCTTAATACGAGCAAGTGCATCTACAAGTACTTCATCAGCAGTTGCGTAAGAAATGCGCATGAAACCACCTAAGCCGAATGCATCACCAGGAACCACGGCAACACCCGTTTCTTCCAATAACCATTCAGAAAACTCTGTGCAAGATTTTAAGCCTTTCGCACGAATAAGTGGTTTGATGTTTGCGTAAGCATAGAACGCACCATCAGCAGGTAGGCAAGAAATACCGTTGATGTCATTTAAACCAGCCATCACTAAGTCATGACGACGTTTGAATGCTTCAATCATTGGCTCAAGAACATCTTGAGGGCCATTCAATGCAGCTTCAGCAGCAACTTGCGAAATAGACGTTGGGTTTGAAGTTGATTGAGATTGGATTTTTTTCATTGCGCCAATCAATTTAGCAGGACCCGCTGCATAGCCAATACGCCAGCCAGTCATTGCATAGGCTTTAGACACACCGTTTAATACGATTGTACGGTCATAAAGGTCAGGCGCAACAGTTGCGATGTTGTAGAACTCATCATCCCAACGGATTGGCTCGTACATATCATCAGAAGCGATATAAACTTCTGGGTATTTACGAAGGACTTCAGCCAAAGCTTCTAATTCAGCTTTAGTGTAAATCATGCCTGTTGGGTTAGATGGGCTGTTAAGCACGACTAAACGCGTTTTGTCAGTGATTGCAGCTTCTAATTGAGCAGGTGTGATTTTGAAACGTTGTTCTTCACCACATTTTACAACAACTGGAACGCCTTCAGCGATGATCACCATATCTGGGTAGCTTACCCAATAAGGTGCAGGAATAATGACTTCATCACCTTTGTTTAACAAAGCAAGTGCCAAGTTAAAGAAGGATTGTTTGCCACCGCAAGAAACCAAGATTTGGTTTGCTGCATAATCAAGATTATTGTCGCGTTTAAATTTTGCGATAATCGCTTTTTTAAGACCTGGCGTACCATCAACAGCGGTATATTTGGTAAAACCGTTGTTAATTGCTGTAATTGCTGCATCTTTGATGTGTTGTGGGGTGTCAAAATCTGGTTCACCTGCGCCCAAACCAATTACGTTTTTACCAGCAGCTTTAAGTTCAGCAGCTTTGTTGGTAACAGCAAGTGTAGGGGACGGTTTGATGGCATTTACACGATCAGAGAGACGTACGTCCACGGCAGTATTCCTTCTTATGGGGATTAGAAAATAAAAAAGCAGATTATTTTAGCCTAAAAAACACAAGAAAGGGGAGACAGAATGCGCCAACAATAGAAAAAGTACATTGTTTTGTTTAATTGATGGTTTATATAGCGCTATAAAAGCTGATGGCTTTATTGGTAGTGAAATCGGAATATGGTTTGTGGCAATAAGTCGGGTCTAAAATTGAGGTTTTAAGCAAAGATTTGTAGGATGTTGTGGGCACTGCATTTGAATGAAAAAATAGTGCTAATGATTGTGCCCAACATGATGAAATAATTTAATTAAACTTTAATAAGCGTATTTTAAGTCTGTGTAATCGCTTAGAGATTTTTGTAGATGAGCATTAATGAATTCACGAACATCTTCTGCGGTCATCGCTTGTCCTTGCTTAGTAATGACATGTTCTATCGGTTGTTGATCTACAGCAGTAATTTTATAAACGAAATTAGATGAGGTGATGTAACCAGATTCTTGGTTAATTACGCAGGTCACGTAACGATAGCTGTGTTCAAAGTTTAAATCGGTATGTGAAAAGACAAATTGCTCGAATAGTTTGAGACTTTGACCTGTAGTGAGTGCTTTTAGTTCATCGACAATCGTTGCGCTAAAATTCATGCCATAACGTTCAGAAATAGGCTTTTGATCAATTAACAATGAAACAGAGTCATCATCATTGTGGGTTACTGTGACATTACTAAAATCGGACATAGAAGGCTCTGAACTGAAAATGAATTGGGATACCTGCCAGTATGGTTAAAAAGTTTTAAAAATCAATGAGAAATTGTATGGGTGTAAGCTAAAAACTGCGTATTAAAAGTAAAAAAATAAAAAGGCCACATTGAAGTAGCCTATTTTAAAATAGATGCTTGAATTTTTATTTCATAAAGCGCGATAAATCTTCTTCAGGGCGAGCAGTGAGTACTTCAACCCCAGTTTTTGTGACCAAAAGCGTATGTTCATATTGAGCAGACAAAGTATGGTCTTTGGTGACGACTGTCCATTTATCACCTAGAAGTTTGGTTTTCCAGTCTCCACCATTGACCATAGGTTCAATGGTAAAAGTCATACCTTCTTCAAGGATCATGCCGCTATTGCCTTGACCATAGTGCAGTACCTGTGGTTCATCATGGAATACTGTACCAATACCATGACCACAGTATTCACGAACCACACCAAAGCGTTCCGACTCAACATATTGTTGAATTGCATGACCAATGTCACCAATGGTTGAACCTGGTTTAACGGTTTCGATACCGCGATACATCGCTTCTTGAGCCACTTTACATAAACGGTCAGCCAAGATGGATGTTTCGCCACCGACGATATACATCATATTGGTATCGCCATGATAACCATCTTTAATCACAGTGACATCAATATTGAGGATGTCACCTTTTTTCAGTTTTTTACTGTCAGAAGGAATGCCGTGGCAAACCACATGGTTGACCGATGTGCAAATGACATGTTGGAACGCAGGGCGTCCAGGAGCTGCGCCATAACCTAAACATGCAGGAATGGCATCTTGAACATTGACAATATAGTCGTGACAAATCGTATCAAGCTCAAGTGTGGTGACACCTGGTTTGATATGCGGTTTGATCATATCCAAAACTTCAGCCGCCAGTCGTCCTGCCACACGCATTTTTTCAATTTCATCTGGGGTTTTAATAAGTCGACGTGGCGCTTGGTAAGTACTGTTCATGATCTCTAAAAACTTTTGGAAATTTATATGTGACTATGGTATAAATAGCCGCCCATTTTATCAAATGCTTTTTCGTGAATATATTTCACGGGCTTTGTTGGATGGGGCAACAAAATCCGCACATATATCGACACATTTCTCTGGGTGCCCTTTGGGGTGGAGAATGCGGATATATGGAGGCCTAACCCAAACTTTAAGGTATAAAGAAAATGGCAGATTACAACGTAAGCATGCGTGACCTTCTTCAAGCAGGCGCGCACTTTGGTCACCAAACTCGTTTCTGGAATCCAAAGATGCGTGAATACATCTTTGGTGCGCGTAACAAAATTCACATCATCAACCTTGAACACACTGTTCCTGCGTTAAATGATGCTTTGAACTTTGTTAACAATCTTGCTAGCAAAAAGAACAAAGTATTGTTCGTTGGTACTAAACGTGCTGCTTCTAACATCATCCGTGAACAAGCGCAACGTGCTGGTCAACCATATGTTGATCACCGTTGGTTAGGTGGTATGTTGACGAACTGGAAAACTCTTCGTCAATCGATCAACCGTTTGAAAGACCTTCAAACTCAATCTCAAGACGGTACTTTCCTTAAGCTTACTAAACGTGAAGCTTTAGAGCGTACTCGTGAGATGGAAAAACTTGAACGTGCTTTAGGCGGCGTTAAAAACATGGGTGGTTTACCTGACGCATTATTCGTAATTGACGTTGACCACGAATCAATCGCGATTAAAGAAGCTAAAAACCTTGGTATTCCTGTAATCGGTATCGTTGATACAAACTCTAACCCAGACAACGTAGACTACGTTATTCCGGGTAATGACGATGCAATCCGTGCGGTTACACTTTACGCTTCTGCTATGGCTGATGCGATTCTTGCTGGTAAAGAGTACGCTCAATCACAAGCAAACGCTCAAGCTAAAGTTGAAGAAGTTGCTAAAGAAGCTCCAGAGGCTTAATGCGTTTTGACGCAAGGTTGTCATTTTTGCGACATGTAATGGTGGCAAATTAAGCGTCAAGAAAGCAGAACGGCCCAGAGAACACTTTGGGCCGTTTTTGTTGAACAGATTGAATTTTCTACCGTATTTAGGAGAACAACATGACTGCAGTTACAGCGAGCATGGTAAAAGAATTACGTGACCGTACTGGTCTTGCGATGATGGAATGCAAAAAAGCATTAACAGAATCGAATGGTGATGTTGAATTAGCGATTGATAACCTTCGTAAATCAGGTCAAGCAAAAGCAGCTAAAAAAGCTGGTAACATTGCTGCTGATGGCGCGATCACTATCGCTCAAGAAGGCAACAAAGCACTTCTTTTAGAAGTAAACTGTCAAACTGACTTCGTTGCTAAAGACGAAAACTTTGCTGGTTTCTCTGCTAAAGTTGCTGCTGCTGCACTTGCTGCAAACGAAACTGATGCTGCTAAAATTGCTGAATTAAAACTTGAAGATGGTACGACTGTAGAAGAAGCGCGTATTGCACTTGTTCAAAAAATCGGTGAAAACATCCAAGTTCGTCGTGCGAAAATTGTTGAAGGTGAAAACCTTGCAGTTTACAAACACGGTTTAAAAATTGGTGTAGTTGTATCTTACACTGGTGATGCTGCTACAGGTAAAGGTATTGCAATGCACGTTGCTGCATTCAATCCAGTTGCTGTAAATGCTGAAGGCGTATCTGCTGATCTTATCGCTAAAGAGAAAGAAATTGCTGAAGCGAAAGCAATTGAATCAGGTAAACCAGCAAACATCGTTGAAAAAATGGTGACTGGTTCAGTTGAAAAATACTTAAATGAAGTTGTTCTTGATCGTCAAATGTACGTTATTGACAACGACAAAAAAGTTGCTGATGTATTAAAAGCAACTGCTACAGTTGTAGCTCAATTCGTTCGCTTTGAAGTAGGTGAAGGTATTGAGAAAAAAGCAGAAATGAGCTTCGCTGAAGAAGTTGCTGCTGCTCAAGCTGCTGCTCAATAATTTTACTGTATAAGTAAAAGTATTGTGTGAAAAAAGCCCCTTTAGGGGCTTTTTTTATGTGAGTATTTTAAAGTTTTCCAATCAGATATGGGAAAAGGTGATGGCTATAGCTACGTGCGCAATAGTAGCGGACTGGGTGGCTCGGATCGCTGTGTTCTGTTAAATAAGCAGCCAGTGCTTGTAGGGCTGAGCGATCTGGATTGCGGCTTAAAATTAGCTGAAATTTAACAGGTAAATCAATAAAAATGACATCAATACCATTTCTTAGAATGCAATTTAGAATATTATCGAGCAGAATATTTTCAGCTTCTACAAGGATAGAGTCATCTTCATTAGCATCATCTTGTTCAAAGTTTTCTACTTCAAGGTCATTTACTTCAAGATCTTCTACTGCAAGATTATCTATTTCAAAATGATCCATTTCAAGGTTGCTAAGTTCGTCAAAATCCAATGCTGGTTCAAAGAAATCATAAACGTCATCAAGAACGCTATCGATAGGAATAGGGTTGTTTTCATTGGCTTTTAAAAAATGAAGTTTAAGATCTAAACTATTTGACCAGTCTTCATAATCACATTCTAAGAGGTATTCTCGGCTAACTGGGTATTCAGATAACCAATCTGTAATCCAAGTATCTATATCTTGAGAGTGGTTGATCGGTGGAAAATCGGTAGGTTGGAGTTCTGGGAAAACGGCAATCAGATGATCACGAAACTGTTGGCAAGCTAACATGCAAGAATAAATCTAAAGAAATACAGCGGTAATATAAATCATTGTCTTGTGAAGAGGAAAATAAAATTGTGAATAAAAATTATAAAATTTTGACGATTAGAGGGTGTGTAGCCATGGAAAGCTTAAGGGGTTCATCGTTCAAATCACAATCAGCTTAAAAATATTGAGTGATATTATTTTTAAGTCAAAGAACAAAAGGAAGAAGCAATAGTAAAATAAATTTTTGGATGATTATCGTTTTATGAATTGTTTAAATTTTAGTTCGTGGATTATGAGTGTTTGAAGAGGAAATGATTAAAGCATAATTAAAAAATAGAGGATAGCAATTTTGTTCTATCCCTTTTTTTTGATCATGTTATGGTGAAGTGCGTTTATATTTTGACTTTATCAAATATGCAAGAGTGGGCAGATTATCTTCATTTACAAGAATTGGGTGGTTTGGAGTTGCTCAAGGCACGCTATCATCAAAAACAATTTTCTAAACATGTTCATGAAGGCTATTGTATTGGTGTGATTGAAGAGGGTGCCCAAAGTTTTTTCAGAACAGGGCAGCTACATACGGCTCCCAAAGGTGACATTATTTTGGTGAATGCAGATGAAATTCACACTGGCTCATCTGCTGTAGAGTCGGGATGGGGGTATCGTGCGATTTATCCGACTCCTGAAATGCTATTGGAGATAAGCCAAGATTTTTTTACCATTAAAAATAGTGTACCGTGGTTTACAAACGCAGTAATTCACGATATCGGACTGGCGCAACAACTTAGCTTACTATTTGATTTATTAGAGCAAAAAGAAAATACGCTGTTAAAGGAAAGTATGTATTTGTCTACTTTAGCGCGTTTAATTGGTAAATATGGTCGGGCAAAAGTTACGCCTTTAAACTTGCCTGAAGCATGTAAAAAAATTGAACTTGTAAAAGAGCTATTGGCAAGTTTTCCTGAGAGGAATTTTTCTTTAACGGAGTTGGCTCATTATGTAGGATTGAGTCCTTGGCACTTTCTCCGTGAATTTAAAAAGTGTACAGGATTGCCACCGCACAGTTGGTTGGTACAAATACGATTACATAAGGCACGGCAGCTATTAAAATATGGCCATTCTATTGCCATGACAGCACAAAATTGTGGTTTTTCTGATCAAAGTCATTTGACTCGACATTTTAAGAAAGCGATGGGAGTCACTCCATCACAATATATTATTCATCTGAAATGAAAGTTGCGCAATTTTGTTCAATTCATAGGACGATGATTCATTCATAGTGCGATTAATAGCAATATCGCTGAGCTTATGATGAATTTACCTATAAACGCCTTATCTAATTTAGAAAAGAAAACGCAAAAGAACGCGCTCAATAAACAGGCCTTTCTCAAAGGGGCTGTTGATATTTTACCGCTTTCTATTGCTGTCTTGCCGTGGGGGATTTTGGCGGGATCAATGGCCGTTAATGCTGGATTAAGCTTTGCCCAGTCTTTTGCGATGTCTGCAATTTTTTTTGCAGGCGCGGCTCAATTGGTTAGTCTGGGGTTGGTCATGTCTGGTGCATCACTATTTACTATAGTCATTACTGTAGTTTTTTTAACAAGCCAGCATTTGATCTATGCATTGAATTTTCGTAAAGATATTCGTTGTTTACCTGTGTATAAAAGATTGATAGTTGGTTTTTTACTGACGGATGAATTATTTGCAATAGGAGTTACTCATCAGGCTCAGCGCAGTTTTGCTTATTTATTTGGTGCAGGGATTTGTTTCTATTTTGCTTGGTGTCTTTTTAGTTTATTGGGAATTTTTTTAGCCAATGCCATTCCAAACTTAGAGCGTTTACATTTAGATTTTTCTATTGTCGCCATATTTATATTAATTATTGTTCCAATGATTAAAAATTTAGTGACTTTGATGGGGGTGATAAGCACATTAATTGCGACCTTGATATTCAAATATTTTCAAATTGAAATGGGTATGATTCTTTCTGGTTTATTGGGGATGATCACAGCACTGCTTTTACAGAAATGGCAAGGTGCGAAAAAATGACTTGGGCATTGTTATTGACTTTAGCTGCGATTGTTTTTTTAAACCGTTATTTGTTCTTAGAGCCTCGAGTTTGCCTCAAATTGCCTCATTGGGTTGAAGAGATGCTGCAATATTCTGCTCCTTGTTTATTGACAGCAATTTGTGCCCCTATCATTTTTTATCAAGGGGAGGTTTTAAGATCAATTCCTTTAGATCCATATTTTATTGCAGCAGGCATATGTATTGTTTTGGCCTTACTATTTAAAAGGCTTCTTCCGAATTTGATTGTCAGTTTGCTGTGCTTTTATCTGCTTATTTTTATCTTTAGTTCTTAAGAAATAGATAAAATATGTCAGAAATATTGATCCCACGCTAAAATGCGCTAAAAAGCGAGTTTTTGGCGAGTTTTCCATTTAGGTATCAATTTACCTAGATAGGCGTCCATGCACCATACTGGGCCAATGAGGAGGAATTGGAGGTCTTTAAAGAATGAAGGCTTTTTGCCTTCGACTTTGTGACCATAAAATTGACCAATCCAAGCTAAAACAAAAACACCCAGATAAAACCCAACACCTACAGGTAATGTGTAAATCAACCATGCCATGACCACTAAAAGTGCAGCCATCGCTACAGCGAGAACCAAATCAAGTCGAGCATAAAAAACGAAGCTGAGCACGAGAAGCAAAGCGGTCAATAAGGCACTGAAATGAGCAAGTATACCGATAATGGCAAAAAGGATTGCAGGTACACAAGCCCAGTGAATTGCTTTATTGGTTTTATTTTGATGGCTTTCGCTATATTCATCAAACCATTGGTTCATTGTTTTCATCATCACTCCTGTTGGATGTTGATTCATGTGTTTATTTTTATATGCTGAAAATATAAACCAGAAGCAGTTATGGGGCAAAGTATCCCGTAGTCGATTTGAGTCATTCACTTTAAATCGGCTGAATGACCCATTAAAGAACTCGCGATACCATAAGTTCATGGTGATGTTTTGAGTTCTATGTTTTTTAGGTTTGGGTTTTGATAAATTTGCTGACCTTCTTTGTAGGTGGCTAATATTTTTATATCTTTAATTTTGTTGCTTGGGATGGTCAGTGGGTTGTCACTTAGTATAACAAAATCAGCCAGTTTTCCTTTGCTTAGGGTTCCTTTGCTATTTTCTTCAAAATATTGATAAGCAGCCCAGTCTGTGAGCGACTTTAATGCAATATAAGGGCTGACGCGTTGTTCAGCCCCCAGTATTTTGCCACTGCGTGTGACGCGATTTACAGTGGTATCTAGAGTCATCATGCTACGGGGTGGAATTACAGGCGCATCATGATGTTCGGTAAATAAAATGCCTTTGCGTAAAGCGGAGCCAGTTGGCGAAATACGATTTGCTCGTTCTACGCCCAAGGTTTCTTCCCGATGCCAGTCGCCCCAATAATAGGTATGCAATGAAAAGAAGGATGGAATGAGTTCGAGAGATTTAGCTTTGTCTAACTGATCTTCACGCATAGTTTGTGCATGAATAATGACATTACGTCGGTCTAATTTTGGATAGTGCTTGGTTGCGGTATCAATATCATTTAAATATTGGTCAATTGCAGCATCACCATTGGCATGGGCCAGTATTTGCCATTTCTGTTCAAAGGCTAAATTAATTGCATCTTGTACCGTTTTGTTTTCAGGAAAGGCGGGGTAGCCTGAATAGGTCTTTGCTTTGCCTTCTGGTGGAATTAAATACGGTTGAGTCAGCCAAGCTGTTTTGCCTTGAGGTGAGCCATCCAAACTCATTTTAACGCCACCTATGCGAAAATGATGATCATAGTTTCGACTCGTACCCTGCTTAAGCATGTATGCTTTTTCATTAATGATGTCTGGATAGGACACTAGATCAATGGGTAATTTTCCTTGTTTGGCTAAATTTCGCCATAATTCACTGGTTCCAGCATCCGCACGACCTTCTTGAACGGTGGTGTAGCCATTTTGGATATAAGTTTGAATAGCCGTGAGCGCCATTTTCTGCATAATATCGGGTGGAACACTTTTAAAAGCCTGCATCATGGCACTAAAAACAACACTTTCTTCAAGTACACCGTTTGGCTCCATGGAGTTGTTCATCCGACGAATCACGCCACCAGATGGATTGGGTGTTTTTGCATTGATGTTGAGTATTTCTAAAGCTTTATGATTTACCGATGCTAGATGTCCAGATTGATGAAGAATTAAGACTGGCTGATCTTTAGAGATTTGATCGAGTTCTGTTGCTGTTGGATGGCGTTTTTCTTTGAGTTGAGCATCATCATAACCGTTGCCCATAATCCAGCCTGATGTTGCCTGAATAAATTCGGGGTTTTTCTGCTGCCAGCTTTTCATGGCAGCAATTAGAGAATTAATATCTGTCACTGTTCCATCTGGGGGAGAATAAAGATTCGCAACCGTTTGTTGTAAGCCGACACTGTTGACATGACTATGTGCATCAATGATACCGGGAATGACTGTGCGTTGTTCTAAATTAAGCTGCTGTGCGCGCGGGGCAATTTTTCGCGCTTGTTCAAGTTTCCCACTAAATTCGATATGACCTGCTTGAATCAATAATGCTTCGACATAGTTAGGTTGCATTCCCTCCATAGTCAAAATGGGGCCGCCATAAATTAATAGTGTATTTGAGGCTTTTGTTTGAAGTGAATCATGTTGTGATGTGGGTAAATTAGAACAGGCAACAAGTAAAGTGAAGGGTAGTGATGAAACGATGCATTTGGCTATCAAGTTCGATGTATAAGTTTTTTGGGTTTTTAGCATGATGTTCATCCTCAATGCTTATCATTCTTTATAATTTATATGCTGTATTTATTAAACACTAAGATGATGCTTAAAACAAAGTTTTTTAAGGTATTAAAAAAGCCACATTAAGTGGCTTTTTAAGTCAAACGTATTAGAAGTTTTGCATGTGTTTATGAACTTGGGCCATCTACACGTTCAATATTAACCTTGGCTGTACCAGCGTTGGTAATACCCAATTGTTTAGCAGCACCGTAAGACAAGTCTAGAACTCGGTTACCATGGAATGGACCACGATCATTTACTTTTACGACCACACTTTTACCATTGGTTTTATTCGTGACGCGAATATAGCAGTTCAATGGCAAGCTACGGTGAGCGGCAGTTAATCCATTCATATCAAATGTTTCACCACTTGCTGTTTTACGACCATGAAACTGGCGACCGTACCATGATGCTGCACCAGTCTGACTGAACTTACGAACAGTATTGGATGCAACAGTGTTTAACTTTTCAATCACTGAAGGCTCGTCTTCAGGGATTTCAATTTTTGCTGCAATCGTTTCACGACGGATTTTATCGCCAGAACGCTCAGTGATTGAAAGGCTATTTAAATTTGAAAAGTGTGAATTAAACTTTTGAGCATCTTTGTTTAACACACGCGTAGCTAGGCGAGTGTTGTCATTATCGGTATTGAATGATGACTGAACCATTTCTGCTTGAGACTGGCTCAGGGCAAAAGTGGTGGTTAAAGCTAAAATATACTTAAGCGAAGACTGCATTAT
This sequence comes from Acinetobacter sp. ANC 4973, assembly GCF_002135275.1. Taxonomy (NCBI): domain Bacteria; kingdom Pseudomonadati; phylum Pseudomonadota; class Gammaproteobacteria; order Moraxellales; family Moraxellaceae; genus Acinetobacter; species Acinetobacter sp. ANC 4973. The sequence goes on along the minus strand of NZ_NEGM01000001.1, from coordinate 360,212 downwards.
TAAACTCCTAAAGACCATGTGCTTAACTTCATCTAAACGATTGAAATATCGGCAATCAAGTCTGTTAATTCTCTTTTGCAACTACATTTGACGAGATGGATAATATTCATGCTAGGCTAAAGCTGTCTACTCTTTAATTGAAATAATTACAAAAAGGGTGAAAATATATCAATTTTTGATTAAAAAATAATCAATATTGTAACATATTATTTAAAAAGTGTGTTTTGTACACTATTTTGTAAAATAAAATCTTGACTTTTTATATTTGTGGTAAAAGCTAGTCTCAACGACTAGCGATTTCAGTGCCCAATTGCCATACGGCAGTCGCATACATACGGCTCTTATTATAAGTCGTAATCACTTGGAAATTAGGGTAAGTAATATAATAGATTGGTGCATAACTTTCTTGAAGTTGAATCACATTGACCAGATCTAAGTCATCTATTTTAACAATCGGATTTGTTGGTGTAATCCCTTGATTCTTTAGGGCTCCGTAGGGTGTTGGTTGTTCCAAATTTTTGGCAATAATGGATTCAGGATTGTTTCCTGTATAGCGAGCCGCAAAACCGATAGGTTGATTGCGTTGCCATCCATGTTGAGCTAAATAGTTCGCAATTGAACCTATGGCATCGACCGCAGAATTTCTCAGGTCAATATGTCCATTTCCATCGTAGTCCACACCGAGTTTAGGAATGTTGCTTGGCATAAATTGAGGGTAGCCAATTGCACCAGCATAAGAACCAACCACTGAATGGGTTGGAACGCCATCTTTGTATGACCATGCAATGAGTGCGGCAAGTTCATCTTGGAAATATTGTGCGCGTCGTTCGTAACCAAACCCTAGGGTTGCTAATGCATCACGCGTGACGAAATTGCCTTTATTGGCACCAAAACCTGTTTCCACACCTAAAATGCCTAAGATCACCGATTGAGGGACACCAAACTGTTGTTCGGCACGGTTTAAGGTGTCGGCATATTGGTTTTTAAAACGCACGCCACGTTGAATGGTACTTTCAGCCATAAAATTGGTTTTATATTCGTACCACGGTTTACTTTCCCCGGGGCGATTCATAATGTTAATAATATTCGGCAGGTTTTTTGAACCATTCATGGCCCAATCGATTTGTTCTGCACTTAAACCATAGGTTTGCATGGTTTTCTGTTTAAAACTGCTATAACCAGGATGGTTGTAAAAATCATTGGCTTGGCAGAAGCTGGTGATGGAAAGCGCACCAATAAGTAAAGGGAGACGTTTCATTTTGTTATAAAAGTGGATGTTTAACATATTGCTCAAAGTTCCAAAAAATATCATTTGTGTGTATGGGTAGACATCACAACGCTAAAAGCAGCCATTAAAGCAATTATTGCAGTACCGCTATAACTTACAAAAAGAAGTGCTGTAATAGCTAAGATAACACTGACCATGCCAGCGTTAACAAATACATATACAAAAAACGACAAACCTAGACCGCCCACCAGTAAGTGACCAGACTGATAAAAACAATTCAGTCTAATTGGCATCGTTTTAAGAATAATGACGAAACATAAAATAATCAGGATCAATACAATGTAAAGGTTGTCATTTAGAGGGCAATCTTGCTGTGCTTGCAGCATTGTGTGGAGTTTGACTAAGAAATCTAGAATGCAGGTTGGTTGACATGACTTTTTGGGGTGGATAAATGCAAAGGCGATGCTAACATAAACTTGCATTTAGACAATATATATCAATATTTTGCAATAAAAAAACCTAGCAAAAGCTAGGTTTTTGAGCATTTTAAAAAAGCTTAAACATGAAATAAAGTATCATGATATTCCGCGAGTGCCAGCAGCTCATCTTTATTGAGATTGGGGATGATTTTATCCGCAGCAATATGCACCGCTTTAATGACAGCAGCAGAACCGAAATCCGCAGCTTTACGTTTGATCATGCCTAGATCTAGCGTCTTATTAAAGTCATTCATAAAATGATGGACTGTGGCGTCTGCAAATTGTTTATAAAGTTCAGCTAGCGCTGCTTTATTGACTTCATTGCCCGCTTTAATTTCAGCATAACTATTTTTGAGATTTGTCACCAAAGTTGCATCTAGAAGTTCACCAACGCGGAAGTTGCCTTCTGCATCTTTAAATAAACTTTTTTCAGAAAACTCAATGGATTGCTTAACAACGTCATTTGAGGATTTACCCATGAGCTGTTTTAATAAAACAGCAACAGTCGATTTGATATAACCCGCAAGTTTCTCTGCTGTATCGCGTTTATCGCTAGGTGGAAAACGACGGACAAGTTCAGTCAAAATCCCATCAATGATTTCATCATTAATCAGTAGTGCTGTTTTGTCACGTAAAGGGTAAAGCGGCTCGCTCGAATTTTTCTTTTCCTGACCTGTCTGAATGCTTGTTAATAATTCTGCAGAAGGAATAAAACCAAAAAATGGCATGTCAAAAAACCTCAATATTTTTCATTTTATTGTCGCGCCAAACGAATGGGGCGGGGCATCCATGTGAGATCCGACACACGACAAGGATTAATATCTAATCCACCCCGACGTGTATAGGTTGCATAGACCATCAGTTTTTCTGGGGCAAAATTTTGCCAGATGTCGGCGAACATTTGTTCCACACATTGTTCATGGAACCCATTATGCTGACGGTAAGAAATAATATAAGCTAAAATACTGCGATAACAAGGTTTTTTACCCTGATAGCGAATAAAAACTGTGCCCCAATCGGGTTGTCCTGTGACGGGACAATTACTGCGTAGTAAATGTGAATACAGTTGAATATCGACAGTTCCAGTATTTTCTGTGTCTAACTTTAATAAAGTTGCATCTGGATGCGTTTCTAAGCGCTCAGGGCTGAAGTCATCAACACAAATGCCCTCAGGTTTGGCAATATCTAAATCGTCGGCTTGGAATAGGCTGAGGGTGACAGGTGCACCTGCGGCTGCGGATAAATCCTTTTCTACAGTAGCAATAAAAGCTTCTTTTGATTCGAATGAAGTGAAGTTCATGCTATTAAAGTAGAGCTTTAAAGATTTTGATTCGATTAAATTGGGTGATGATGCGGGTAGAGCAATACGACCAATGGCAACTTGTGGAATGCCTACAGCATTTAACCAAGATATTTCAAAAACATGCCACCAATCCTGCCCTTGTTGAATGCCTTCAACATGGGCATAGTGTTCACGTGCTGGTGCACGTGCAATAGGAAACAGAATATCGGGTTGATATTCTGTTGGATAATTGGTGTCTTTACCTAATAAGGAGAGTTCTACAGTCATTATTCACGCATTCCTGAACCACGAGAAAGTAAATAGTAAGCTATGCCGTAAAGCGCAACGCAGCATAAGGTAATGATGCTTAATGAAACGGAAACATTGACATCACTATGCCCTAAAATGCCGAAGCGGAAGGCATTTACCATATATACGATTGGGTTAATTAAAGAGAGATTTTGCCAAAAAGGGCTTAAAGCGCTAATCGCATAGAATACCCCACCTAAATATGTCAGTGGTGTAAGTACAAATGTTGGAATAATTGAAATATCATCAAAAGATTTGGCATACACTGCATTAATAAGTCCCCCAAGCGAAAATAAGAGGGAGGTAATTAATACTGTATATATAGTCACAAACCAGTTAGTGATATATAAGTCAGTAAAGAACATGCTCATGCTGGTGACAATAATGCCGACCAAAACACCACGGCACACGCCACCAATCACATAGCCCCAAAGAATCATATGTAAAGGCACTGGACTCATAATCAATTCTTCAATGCTTTTTTGAAATTTAGCACTAAAGAAACTCGAAGAGACGTTGGCATAACTATTGGTAATGACCGCCATCATGATTAAGCCTGGCACAATAAATTGCATATAGCTGAAGCCGCCCATTTGACCAATACGCGAACCGACCAAATTTCCAAAAATCACGAAATATAAACTCATGGTGATGGCAGGGGGCAATAATGTTTGTGGCCAAATGCGCATAAAGCGACGTACTTCTTTATGCACAAGCGTATAGAGTGCAACGCATAATTGATTAAAGTTCATTGCGCAGCCCCTTCAAGATTTTTTTCCACCATTTTCACAAACAGTTCTTCTAGACGATTCGATTTATTACGCATACTCGCGACTTGAATGCCTTGTGATTGTAAAAGCTGAAACAGTTCATTTAGGGTGTGGGCTTTGTCCATCGTCACTTCTAAGGTAACGGGATCGATTAAATTGAAACGTACACCAATAATGTCGATATGAATAGGCTGAATCGGTTCGACCAAATCGAAAATAAAGGATTCTTCACTAAGCTGATTTAAGAAAGACTTCATGGTGGTATCTTCTTTAATCACGCCGCGGTCAATAATGGCAATGCGGCGACAGAGCATTTCAGCTTCTTCTAAATAATGGGTTGTGAGGATAATGGAAGTGCCTTGTTCATTCATTTCAGTGAGGAAATCCCACATTGAACGACGCAATTCAATATCTACACCCGCAGTCGGTTCATCTAAAATGAGCAGTTTCGGCTGATGCATCATGGCGCGAGCAATCATTAAACGGCGTTTCATACCACCAGATAGCATACGAGCTTGAACCGCGCGTTTGTCCCAAAGCCCCAATTTTTCTAAATATTGTTCAGCACGTTGTTCTGCAATTTTTTTGGGAATACCGTAATAACCCGCTTGAGTGACTAGAATATCAAATGTTTTTTCAAATTGCCCAAAGTTAAACTCTTGCGGCACAACACCTAAGCATTGTTTTGCTTCTGAAGGGTGAGTGTCTAGATTGTGCCCAAAAATTTCAACAGTACCTGAAGTTTTTTTTGTGAGTGAACTAATGATGCTGATGGTGGTTGATTTACCTGCGCCATTGGGTCCAAGGAGGGCGTAAAACTCACCTTCAGGTACGCTCAAGTTAATCCCTTTTAGCGCTTGAAAACCATTTCGATAAGTTTTAGATACGTCTCTCAAGGTCAATGCATCAGTCATGAAATTCTCACATGGTGAATAGTATGAGTATTGTGAGTGATCTTGGGTAATAAACCAAGTCAATAAGGAGGAATTCTGTGTTGCAATTATGGAACATTGTTTAAAGTATGAGCACAAAAAATGATGACTTAGAGATAGTTGCTTTACCTTATGGTTTTTTTTGTTATGATGTGCGCAATCCGAAAGAAGCGGCCATAGCTCAACTGGATAGAGTACAGGTCTCCGAAGCCTGTGGCGTGGGTTCGAGTCCCGCTGGCCGTACCAATTTATTGTTAATTATCAATAACTTAAATTTATATACAAGTGTTTTTAAATGGGTTTTTGATAAGAAAAATTCCCAAGTTGTTCCCACGTAAATAAAAAGAATTGAGTGAAAAACATTAAAAACCCCTTATTTGTGGAAATAAAAAATATTTGGGGACTAGCGTTTTTTTGAGGTAATAAAGTAATATTTTTCTATAATCATATTTAATACAATAACTTATGTAGTTTTTAAAAAGTAATTTAAGGGTAATATTTAAGTAATAAATTACTGTGTAAAAAAGTGATTTTTATTTATTTACGCATCTAATTAAATCAATAACTTATAAAATATTACTTCAAAAATTACAAAAAATTACCTTTGAAAGTAATGTATTTAATTATTTAAATTCAGTCACTTGCAAAAACTTATTACTTTATTACTTAAAATGAAAGCCATTACCTAGAAAATACATTTTTATGTGATTCAAAGTTGGGAACGCATCGAATAATGTGCTGTAAATAAATACGGTGAAATAATTATTCTGAGTTGTTTAAGACTGATTTTTAGGCAAATGATGCAAATGTGCAGTTTTGCAGTGAAATGTAGTATTAGAAAATTAGCCTAAGCCTTGAAACATCCTAATAACGGCACACATTTCCTCGAATTTTTCTTTTGCTTGTCCCTGCAGTAAATCAGCCACATTTAGAGCGGGCAGGTGGGGTGGGGCAACTGCGCGTGGCTAGGGCATGGGTGGAGTAGGTGGTAATTATTCTCATTTGTACTTAATCCGATAAAAAAGCCTGCAATTGCAGGCTTTATTTTCAAATTTTCAAGAGTTTGGCTTGGTCGCGTTTGAAACGCGACCAAGTTAATTTTATTTTGATTGTATTAATCTATACTCTTTGAACTTAATAACTTCATCTTCGGCCCATTCATTAAACTGAAGTAGACGTGATTGAAGGGGAACAATTTCATTGTGATAAAAAACTTCAGTGGCAGATTTAATATCACCAAAACCACCAGCATTACTTGGAACAATACCCATGAGCTGAGGTGGAACCCGCAATGCAGCAAGTATGTCATCCCGAGTAATAGATTTGATATTTGTAAAATCATCCTTTGCTGCAATTTCAGAAGTTGGAATGATTTGGATACCATCTTTTTTCCCATTTGGGCTGTAATAGAATAAGTTCCTAAAATTCCCTGGTCCTTTACTTTCTTTCAATGCAGTTCGTAAAGCATCAATATCTTTTGGATCACTGGCTGGATCGTTCACATATAAGATAAAACCGGCATGAGATCCATTGTTGTAATATTTACGACGGAATAGAGTGGCAGATTCATTCAGCCATGCAGATTGAAGTGCAGACATATATTCTGGTGTGCCATAAATTTCCTGATTAATATCCGTTTCTCTAATATGACAAATACGGTCTTGAGCAAATTCATATTCTTCATACCCACGGTTACCATGGTTTAAATAAAAGTACTGACCTGCATGTTCCCCAGCACGGGTGTACTTTGCCAATGCCGGCTTATACTCGATTGTATTTTTTAGTCTAGATTTAATGTCCTCAACATAAGTATTTCCACACCAAATGAAGTCTAAAGAAACTTGTTCAAATGCTTTACGACTTAAACGAGGATGTGGAATAAATAAGTTGGCCAGAAAGTTTCGTTTAAAAATAATTCCGCTACTCAAATATGGTGTGGATCCCCAGCTTTTAGATAATCCTTCCATACTCACTTGCGGTTCATACCAACGACCATTGAACCAACATTCCATATAATTTGCTAAATCATTTCCATCAAGCACAGGTACTGCATCACCAAATGAAAAGGCTTCAGTTTTTTGTGAAAGTACTTGCTGTGTTTGAGGTAAATAGCTTAAAGCCGAGTTCATCAAACTTTTAGCTGTTGAAAAAGGGTTCATGAATAAATCTCCAATACAGATGTATTTGTTTCTGTTATGCCGGCCAAAGGTTCGTTATAAATTGCATGCATAAGTGCCCATGCCAGATCCGCATGGCCAATTTCTTCTGAACGTCCAGCAGTGAAAGTGATTTGTTTTTGACTTGAAGTAATAGTTTTCTTAATACTCATCAATGATTGAGTCAGGTCTTTATCGCCAGCGTCATATTCAAGTCGTCCATTGCGGACCACATCTAAAGTTTTATATACGAGCTGTGATTTAACTTCTGGTGAATATTTGAAGGAATGTACTGCAGGGAAGAATTGACGTACCAATTCTGCAACACCAACCCCCATACCCGTTGTATCAATACCGATATAAGTTACGTTGTACCTTTTCGTGATGCTTCTGATATGTTCAGCTTGTTGGGCAAAGTCATCACCTTTGAATTGATGGCGTTCAAGTACTCGGAACTTGCCTCCGGCTACAGCTGGAGGTGCAACTACTACCAGACCGGCATTATCACCACTTAAAGCCGGATCATAACCAACCCAAACAGGTTTATTCGCAAAAGGACGAGCATGCCAAACTTTGAAGTCAGACCAAAGCTCTAAGCTATCCACCATACAATGCATAAGCATATTAAGTGGGAACATGGATTGGCCATCGTCAACAAATTCACACATCAACAGATTTTCAAAATCATCTGCAGAATATTCAAAACGTAAATCATCAATATTAAACAGATCGCAGCCACCAGCCTCTGCATCTAAAATGGTGACAATCTGTCGCCAAATCTTGTCCTCACAAACACGACCATTTTTTAAAGAATCATGACTGACATCGATAGTGACTTGCTTGTTCTTTGGACGACCTTTATTAAAACGGCTGCCAGTCCAGAAAGGATGAGCTTCATGTGTAATTGTTGATGGTGTAGAAAAATAGGTTTTACGCCATTTTTTCTGCAGAGCCATTGCCGATGCAACTTTTTCAAGTTCATTGAAGCCATGGGTCCAAAAGAATTCATCGAAATAAAAGTTACCGTGGTGACCTTGGGCAGTACGGTAATTAGTACCTAAGAATAAAAGTTCTGCACCATTGGAAAGAACAATCGGGTCGCCAGTTAGTTCAACCCCACATACATCCGCTGCAAAGGCTTTTATATAGTGTTTGAAAATATGTGCCTGAGCTTTGGATGCAGATAAGAAAACCTGATTTCGTCCTGTCTTTAGGGCATCAATCAATGCTTCACGTGCAAAGTAATATGTCGCACCAATCTGACGGCTTTTTAAAATTACTCGTGAACGCTGATCGCTTGCACGATACCAAGTCCATTGATAATCAAATAGGTTTTCTTCAAATGCCAGAACCAGTTCTTCAATCTGTTCTTCAGTGAAATGGTTGGGGGTTTTTTTACGTGGCGCAGAATTACGTTTACGGATCTCTGGGTTTAGGTCAGCTTCAGTACCATCGTTACGATATTTTTCAATCCGGGCAAATTCTTTATAAGCCCGCATCAACATATCAATTTCTTTAATATCGCCCGATGTCTTTTTATTTTTAAGAATGAGCACCATCAAACGGACAGTTAAAGCATTTTCTACCCGATTTTCGGGCTTTTCTTTTTCCCAATCTTCTCGTGTTTTCCAAGCTTGGACTGTTCTTTCATTTTCATTCAGAACTTCTGCAATATCGACAATCTTCCACCCAAGCCAGTACAGAAATTTGGCTTTAAGTTTGTTGTCCATAATGAGGTGCAAATTTGCTATAGGGGATAAGTCATTCATTGCCAGAGGTTGCTTGATTTAATGTGCAAACATTGGCAGTACAAGACTTAATTATCAGTCGACCCTATTTGTATATAGCTCATATACAAGCCTATTCAATTGCAGGGAATGCGCTAGATTGCCCATTCTGCACTTATTCAAAATCGTGATTTATATCCGTTCATAATTAACGAATAGGTTTGCAAATGAGCAAAGAAGATAAAAAATACAAATCAAAATGGTTTCGTATAGCTGTAGCTGGTGACACCACTGATGGTCGTGAAATTCAAGCCGATTGGATTATCCAGATGGCGCAGAGTTATGATCCGAAAAAATACGGTGCGCGCATCAATATCGAGCATTTCCGCAGTATTTATCCAGATGGTGTTTTTGGTGCTTATGGCGATGTTCTGGCATTAAAAACTGAAAAAGTTACCATTGATGGTGAAGAAAAAGATGCACTGTTTGCTCAGATCGAACCGACACAAAGTCTGATTGCACTGAATCAGAAAAAACAAAAAGTTTATACATCCATTGAAGTTGATGAAAACTTTGCAAATAAAGGTTCAGCATATTTAATCGGTTTGGCTGTAACTGATAGCCCAGCATCACTGGGTACTGAAATGTTGCAATTTGCTGCTGGTGCAAAAGTGAATCCATTTTCTGACAAAAAACAGCGTCCAGAAAATCTGTTTACTGCTGCTCAAGAAGTGGCTCTTGAATTTGAAGAAATCAAAGAACCGCAATCCTATTCCGCAGGCTTACTCGATAAAGTCAAAAATATGTTTAAAACACAAGAAAAAAAGTCTGTGGAATCTTTTTCTGATCAAGAACAAGCCATTGTTGAAATTGCGCAAGAAACAGCAAATCAAGGTCAGGTAGTTTCAAAACTTGAGACTGATTTCACCGATTTGAATACAGCACATGAGCAGCTGAAAACCGATTTTAATGAATTGAAAACCAAACTGGATGGTGAACCTGATTCAGATCCTCGTCCTAAATCTGGTAATTCAAATTTCAATGAAGTGGTTGACTGCTAATTCAGTTCGCTAATCCATTCCAGAATTAAAAAGAGTACACATCATGCGTAACGAAACACGTTTAAAATATAATGCCGTAATGAAGCAACTGGCTAAATTAAACAACGTTGAAAAAGTTTCCCAAAAGTTCAATGTTGCACCATCCGTTCAACAAAAGCTTGAAGATAAAATTCAACTATCTTCTGCATTCTTACAAAAAATCAATGTTTTCCACGTTCCGGAACAATCAGGTTCTGCAGTGGGTCTTGGTATTTCTCGTCCGACTGCATCACGTACTAATACAAGTACTACTGATCGTCAGGCAACAGATCCGACATCTATGGATGAACGTTTTTATTTCTGCCGTAAAACAGACTTTGATACAGCCATCAAATATGCAAAATTAGATCAGTGGGCGAAGTTCAAAGATTTCTATGCACGTTTTTCTGGTCAAATCCAAAAACGTCAAGGTCTTGACCGCATCATGATCGGCTTTAACGGCACATCAATTGCAACAACAACAGACATTGTGGCCAACCCTAAATTGCAGGATGTCAACAAAGGCTGGCTGCAAAAAATGCGTGAAGAAAATCCTGCACGTGTTTTGTCTTCTGGTGCAACAGTTGGAAAAATCACAATCGGTGCAGCTGGGGACTATAAAAACGTTGATGCATTGGTGATGGAGTTGACCAATGAAATGATTGATGAAGTTCACCAAGACAATCCGGATCTAGTTGTGCTGTGTAATCGAAAAACGGTTGCAGACAAGTACTTCCCATTGGTCAACAAAGATCAGGACAACTCTGAAAAATTGGCAGCTGACATTATTATCAGCCAGAAACGCATGGGTAACTTACCTGTCTATGCGGTGCCGTTCTTCCCAGAAGACGCCATCCTTGTAACGACTTTTGATAACTTATCAATTTACGTACAAGAAGGTGCTCGTCGTCGTACCGTCATCGACAATCCAAAACGTGACCAAATCGAAAATTATGAATCTTCGAATGAAGATTACTACATTGAAGATTTGGGTCTTGCTGCATTAGCAGAAAAAATCGAATTGGTATAAGCCTATGTCATTAGCACGTCAACATTTTCAAAAATACAGTGCTAAAGCAGCAGCTGAAACGGCTGCTGAATTCGGCACTATGCAAGATCAATCATTTTATGAATTGCAACTTGCCCAGCTTAACAATGACCGCCATCGCTTAAAGCAGATCCAATCTACTGAAGCGAAAATTCAGCTTAAAAAAGCATTAGTACCCACTTATTTACCGTATGTGGACGGAATTATTGAAGCCAATAAATCAGTTCAAGATGACGTATTCATGACGCTACTCGTTTGGTGCATCGATGTTGAAAACTATGCCAAAGCATTAGAAATGGCTGAATTTGCACTTACGCATAACATGATCATGCCAGATCGCTTTGAACGTAAAACGGCAACCTTAGTGACTGAAGAAATTGCTAACGTATTTTTGAAGCAGCTTAAAACCAATGCTGAAGTTGAAATTGAAGTACTGCAGCAGCTTGAACAGCTCGTTCTACACACTGAATTCGATGAAAAAGTGTTAGACATGCCTGACCAAGTCAAAGCAAAACTTTTAGTTGCATTGGGCAAAGCAACAATCAAAAAGATCCAAAGTAAAGATGAACCAAGTCAGTCAGACATTGGTTTCGCACAAGATGCCCAAGCCTATCTTGAACGAGCAATTGAACTGGATGACAAATGTGGTGGCAAACAGGACTTAAAAACAGTCGAAATATTGTTGAAAAAGTTCCCCCCACAAACACCAAAACAAGCTGAACCATTGCTTAATTTAAATGGTTCACAAGTCGTAAATGACCAGGGCGACCTGCAGTTCAAAACGACCTAACCAAGTGCCCACGCACCGCATGGGCGAACAATGGTGATGTCATTACAATGTAATACACATTAAAACCATTGTTCCCACCCATGCACCAAATATTCAATAAAAACAAAGGCAGGGGACATTATGGGATTCATTGCAAATGGCAATAACACACCAAGTCAAATCAACATCAAAAGTGACCTATTTTATCCGTCTATTGCTTTGGATCACATCCGAGAAATCGTCCGTATCGACGGAGCCGTCACAAACCTACGCTTACAACAGGCCATCATTGAAGAAGTCATTGATGTCAACCGCTTGCTAAAAGTTTTGAAAGGCAAAGCGACAGCACTTTCAGATTTATCAACCACAGAAATTAATGATAAGCCAGAGACCGATTATTTATATCTGTCTGCTGTGGCAAATGGTGTTGCAGCCAAGATCAATGAAAATTATCGAAATTATGACAGTTCCAATTCAGGTGCCAAAAAAGCAGAAGAAGCGGAATACACAGTCGATGATTACAGACGCAACAAACAATGGGCAATTCTGCAATTGTTGGGTGAAAACCATTCCGTGGTGGAACTGATATGAAAATGAATATTTCTTCAATCGAAAAACATCAGCGTTCGCATAGTTATACCTTTGATCAAAAGGAATTAGAGCGATTAGCTTTGTCAGAAGTGGCTAAAGAATTGGGTCTAGATTTAGAGAAAAACAATTTACAAGTCGAATCCAGAATCACTTCTAATTCAAATGGAATAAACCCCACTACTTATTCCTGTCGAATTTTAATTACTGAAAATTTAGATTGTAAGGAATAAGAAACAATGGCCAAAACCATTATTGCCTTGCAATACGACACAGTGGATGCGATCTGCTGGAGAGAATACGGCAGAAGCTCTGGAATAGTTGAAAAAGTACTTGAAGCTAATCCAAAACTTGCCGAACTCGGAGTTTTTCTTCCAATGGGAACTGAAGTTTTTCTGCCGGATATTGAAACAGCACAACAAATTAAACAAACCATCCAGCTATGGGATTAATAAAAAATGGCAGAACCAGCAACCGCAACTACAGCAACAGTCGGAACCCTAAGTGCAATGTCATTTCTTCCGTTTATTAACGGAAATGCATTACTCGGGGCGGTGCTTGGAGCAGCTTTCATTGCGACGACTGAAAAAGATTTAACAGCCTGGCAGCGTTTACGCAGCATGCTTTTATCTACCGGCATTGGCTATCTACTTGCACCTGAAATTACCAGCCGAACCATGATCACCAGTGACGCAACTGCAGCATTGTTAGCATCAATATTTTCATTATTCATCTTGGTAAAAGCCGTGGACTGGATCAAAAAAGCAAAGTTATCCGAAATCTGGAAAGCGATTAAAAATGGGGGAACATCATGATCGAACATTTATTTCAGGCTATTGCCCTCGTCGCATACCTGTTCTGTGCATTTCGCATCATTTGCTATAACCGCAATGGTGCCGATTTTCATCGTGGCTATGCATGGCTTGCAGCTATGCTTATTGCTTCATGTCTTGGTCAAGCAGTCCACATCCTGTTCTTTAAGGATCCTGTCACCGTTTGGGATGCATTCTTTGCTGTTCTACTTGCAGTACTTATTTATAAAACAAAAGGCAATGTGGCCAAACTTCTCTGGAGTCCAGCATGATTATTAAATTTGGTTCACGTGGTGATGCGGTCATCATCATACAAAAGCAACTGATTAACCTGGGTTTCAAAGGCAAAGATGGCAAAGCATTAAAACCCGATGGTGACTTTGGTGTAAGTACTGAATATGCAGTACTTCAGTTTCAAAAAAGCGTAGGCATTTTAGCCGACGGTAAAGTGGGCGACAAAACACGAGCATCACTGGCTGGCCAAAGTGTTTCCAAATTTTTAAAAGACAGTGACTATATTGCTGCAGCTAAACGCCTAAAAGTATCTGAACTTGCAATCCGGGTATTTGGTGCGACGGAAGGTCGTGGTGTTGGTTTCCTTAAAAATGGTAAGGCTAAAATCCTGTTTGAACGTCATCGCATGAATTTCTACCTGGTGCAATTAAAAGGCAAAGTATTTGCAAACGCCCAGATGAAGCAATATCCAAATCTGGTGAACACGGCCACGGGCGGTTACAAAGGAAATGAAGCTGAATATGTCCGTTTAAGCTTGGCAAAGAATATTTGTGCTGAAGCAGCACTCATGTCTTGCAGTTGGGGACAGTTCCAGATCATGGGCGAAAACTGGAAAGAGCTGGGTTATCCATCGGTATTTGATTTCGTAGAACAGATGCAGACAAGTGAATCTTTACAGCTGGAAGCTTTTATCCGTTTCATCGAATGGAAAACTGGCACTTTTAACGGCAAAAAAGTTGCTTTAATTGATGCATTGCGTGCAGAAAATTGGGAGGCCGTATTCACTTTATATAATGGATCAAACTATAAAAAACTCGGTTACCAGGCGAAGTTCCAGAAAGAATGGGATCACTTGGAACCAATTTATGGTGAGAAAAAAGCAGCATGAAAAAGCCCGATAGTCTTCGAACCCATATTCTTGCTGCAGTAAAGGAACTGCAGCGGGATCCTGACCGCATGCTGATTTTTACTGACAAAGGCAATGTCCGTTGTACCGGTTCAAGAGGACTTTCCTTTGAATACGTCTATGACCTTAATTTTATTCTGACTGAATATTCAGGGGAATTAGATGCCGTTATGATTCCATTGCTGGACTGGGTGCGCGTTAATCAATCTGAACTGCTGATGAATTTGGACAAAAGCAAAGATGCATTTAAGTTTGAAACCGTTATTTTGAATAACAACACGGTGGATCTATCACTTACTTTTCCTTTAACTGAACGAGTCATTGTAAAACGCCAGAATGACGGCACACTAAAAACGAGTTTCCCTGATGAACTTCAGTATGAAACGGCATTAGATGCACGGCAAATGCAACTCATTGACCAGCAGACAGGCGAAGTAGTTGCAGAATGGATGTCTGCAGAACCTAACCAATAATATTTTGGATGATTCATGGCCGATCTAGAAGCACTGACCGATTATTTAGGAACCATGCTTTTGCAGTTAAGTGATGCCGAACGACGCAAGCTTGAAATGAATATTGCCCGAAAACTTCGGGCATCCCAAAAAAAACGAATTACAAGTCAGCAAAATCCCGATGGCGGAGCATATGTCCCACGAAAAAACCGGCTACGTGATAAAAAACACAAAATCAAAAACAAGATGTTCAATGTCATCAAAAATGCCAAATATATGCGTATGGAACGAACGCCACAGGGGGTTGCAGTCGGCTTTGCAGGTCGTATTGCATTTATTGCCCGGGTTCATCAGTTCGGTTTAAAAGACAAAGTGGACCGCGATGGTCCAACGGTAAAATACGCCAGTCGTGAATTGCTAGGTTTTACCGACGAAGAAATCCGAATGATTGAAACAGATGTCTTAAATCACTTGGCTACAAAATAATTCCATTTGTATATAGCTCATATACAAGCCCAATCAAATGCATTCAAAAATCATCTGCAACACGATTACAGCATGAGCGCAGAACTACATCGACGTCTTGAAAATATTATTCGTTTCGGAACGATCAAGACCATACATCCGGCTAAACCATTTACGACAGTCACCGTCACTATAGGCGAGATTACGACTGCAAAACTTCGTTTTCTGACATTAAGGGCAGGAAAAACCAAGACATGGAATCCACCCACTGAAGGTGAAGAAGTAATGGTGCTGAGTCCATCAGGTGTACTTGAAATGGGCGTGGCTATTGCTGGATTTAACAATACAGGCAATCCATCTCCATCAGATGACCTGAATCAAACTATCCGTATTTTTGAAGATGGCTGCATTTTTAGCTATGACATTTCTACCCATCATTTGTCAGCCATTTTACCACCGGGTGGTAAAGCCATTATTACTGCAGATGGTGGGGTAACTGTAAACGGAGACACCACCATCAATGGCAATGTTCAGGTCAATGGCAGTATTGCAATGACAGGAAATAATACCGTGGGTGGCAGTCAGCTTGTTCAGGGAAGCAGTCATTCAACTGGAAACTTTAGTACCGAAGCAGATGTTAAAGCCGGTGAAATCAGCCTTAAAAATCATAAAACATCTGGAGTCAAATCTGGTGCTGAAACTTCAGGAGGGCCAATTCCATGATATCGCGTGAAACTGGAAAACTTCTAACCGAGATTGAACACATAGAACAGTCACTTGCTGACCTAATTCCTACCCCAATCGGTTCAAGATTGATGCGTCGGGACTATGGAACACAACTGGCCAACCTCATCGATCAGCCAACCAGTGAAACACTGTATTTAAAGTGCTATAGCACCATATACCTGGCAATTTTACGTTGGGAACCACGTATTGAAATTAGCAAAATTTTTATCAGTAGCCAGGAACAAGGAAAACAGGTGCTAGATATTGAGGCTGTTCTTATTCAATCAGGTCAAAACCTAAATATGAGCATTCCTATTTCTATCGGAGCTTTAACATGAGTAGCAATACTTATACTGCTATTGATCTGTCATTACTTTCGCCACCCGACGTAGTTAAACAAATTGATTTTGAGACCATCTTAAAAGAAGGTTTGGAAGACTTTTATCAACGAATGCGTAAGGTTCAGCCAGATTTCCCAGATCTGCTTGAATCAGATCCAGCCATGAAGCTGGCAGAAGCTTTTGCATATCGTGAAATGCTGGTTCGTAATGATGCAAATCAACAAGCATTGTCCGTTCTTCTTGCTTATGCTGAAGGCGCAGATTTAGACCACAAAGCTGCCGAGCGTAATCTTCAACGTCGGATTATTTTCCCAGCAACAGAAAATACACCTGAAGTCAAAGAATCAAATGAATCTTTACGACGACGCGTCCAGTTGGCCCCAGAAGGCTATACAACTGCCGGCAGTGAAGGCTCATATATTTATCACGGGCTAAATGCTGATGCCAGGGTAAAAGATATTTATCCATTCGCACCCTTGGACGAAAATGGAAATGGTAACGGCATATGCAATATCTATGTACTGTCTGCAGATGGGGATGGTTCTGCATCTGAAGAATTGATAAATACTGTAAATGCCACACTGAATAAAAAACAAATTAGGCCGGCTACAGATTTTGTCAAAGTGTATTCAGCCAGCGTACAAAATTATTCTGTAGAAGCAGAGCTGATTATTGAAGAAGGTCCAGATTCAGGAATCATTCTGAAAAGTGCAATTCAGAAACTTGAAGAATATGTAAAAACAGTTCATTCATTTGGAGATGGGGTAGCAATCTCAGGTATTTATGCTGCTTTGCAGCAACCCGGTGTGACACGCGTACACTTAATTACCCCTACTGTAGATGTTCAAAATAGTATAGGACAGGTTGCATTCTGTACATCTCTCAAGGTAACAGTTAAGGGCGATACAAATGGCTAAACTGCTCCCGCCCAATTCAACACAGTTTGAAATAAACTTTGAAAGTGCTTTTTCACGTGTTTCTAATATTGAAAATTTGACTCGAAAATTTAATGATCCAATGACCGCTCCAAGTCAGGTACTACCTTGGTTGGCTTGGGAAAAATCAGTCGATGTATGGGATAAAAACTGGAATGAAGATCAGAAGCGCAATGCTATTGCATCTTCATACAGCATACATGCGCACAAAGGCACAATTGGAGCACTAGAACAGGCTGTAGATGCACTTGGCTTAAATGTTAGAATCCGCGAATGGTTCAAAACTGTTCCAATGTTAAAGCCTTATACTTTTGAAGTATTTGTAGAAGTCTCCCAAATTGGCATCACCGAGCTTCAATATGAAAAATTGATCGATGTCGTCAATGCAAATAAGAATCTACGATCGCACTGGAAGTTTGCAAACACATTTGTTATTAGCGAAGCTTATGTAGAAATGGTTAATTTACCAATCTGTTGCGGTCATGATTTTGAATATTCAAAAACTGCTGGTTCAGATATTTTCAATGTTTGGTCTGATTGGATTCTTAAGCTCCCTATAGCGGTAAATCAAGGTACCTCACATTACAAAGCTTATAAGTTTGATAATGTGACGACATTAGAAAGTTATGCTGATTTAGATTTAACACAATCGATTGTACGCTCATTACATGATGAAAATATGCAGCAATGGCAAGCTGTAATTGATGCAGCGGATGAATTAACTGGTGTGACTGATTGGGTTTTTGATTCAGCGAACAGTCAGATCGTTTATACAGAAAAAAACACCCGAAATATGTATAGGTTTGAAAATTCGCAGATGGTAGAAGCGGATACTTTTGAGAACGCGTGTAAATTATGGAAACACTCTTGGTTTGGAAACCCCGACGTAGCTGTTAAATATAATGAATCAAGTCGTCGTTGCCAAGCTTATTTAGTCTCTAATGGGGGCGCTATGTCTCACACAACAATTGTTCTTGTGTCATCTTCTACCGAATCTGACGAAAAAATTATATCTTTCTTAGCCTTAGCCCAAAAGATCATCTCAAACACTTCATCATCAAACCAAGGCACCTCTTTACTTGCCGAAGCATATTTAGAAAATGTGGCTCAAAGCATTTTCAGCACAGATGAATCAAAACAGTTTGTAAAGCTATCCGATTTAATAGATCAATTTGAAGAAAATAAAATATAAAGGTTCACACAATGTATAAATCCATACATACAGAATATGCGCTATCACTATTAGCCCAAGCCGAAGCAATGGGCACAAAAATACAGCTCACCCATGCAGCCATTGGCGATGGCGGTGGTATTCCAGTATTTCCCAAATCAGACCAGAAACAGCTTGTACGTGAACGCTATAGAGCAACGTTAAATCGAGTTTATCAAGACCCTGAAAGACAAAATAAATTTACTGCAGAATTTATTTTGCCCATCAATGTTGGTGGCTGGGTTTGCCGTGAAATTGGAATTTTTGACAACAACGGAAATCTGTTTATTGTCGGTAATTTACCAGATACTTTTAAGCCAGATGCGGACAATGGAACATTTGAAGATTATGTATTCAGAATTCCTTTTTTTGTTGGCAATGCCGAAACAGTTCAAATCAATATTGATCCAAATATTGTTACTGCTACGCATCAGTGGATTGTGAATACAATTACACCAGCCTATTTGCTTCCTGGCGGAACCACTGGACAAGTTTTAAAAAAGCTTAGCAATGGTGATGGGGATACAACTTGGGGTGATGCTTCTGATGCTGAAGTATTTGTGAATACAATTGAAGAAGAACAGTCATTGGTGGTTGATCAGTTCGTTGTGGAGCTTAGCACCACCACGACCCATGGTGCAGCTGTTTACATTAATGGCGAACGCATCACGAATAAAAGTGGTGAAGATGGCTGGCTTGCAACATCAGATACAAGCTTAACCTTAGGTAAAACTTATCCTGATTCAAAAATTTTGATTGTTCAAAATGAACCATTAGGCGCAGCGCCTTACCCATTGGCTCAAAAAAACAATCTTTCTGATATTTTGAATAAGCCAGAAGCACGTCAAAACTTAGGTGTAATGAGCGCTGATGAAGCAAAACATAATGACTGTCCACCAGGTACTGTTATTACACTTGCATCATCTTCAATTCCTACAGGATATCGATTATTAAAATGTAATGGTGCAGCTGTATCACGCTCTGTTTATGCCGATTTATTTGCTGTAATTGGTACTGAATATGGGGCAGGTGATGGCATTTACACATTTAACATACCTGATGCACGTAGTGAATTTCCACGTTATGCCGATGATGGACGAGGAATTGATACTGATCGTGTTGTTGGTAGTAAACAATATGATGATGTCAAATTAACAGGTTCATTTCAGACTATTCAACCTAGCGGCTTTATCAACGAAGGTATATTTAGAAAAAAATCAGGATCGCAAGCTCGTATTGCAGGTTCAGCATCTAACTTTGAACATAATGAAATAACTGTTAGTGGTGGTAAAGAAACACGACCACGTAACATTGCTTGGCTTGCCTGCATCCGATATTAAGGAATAAATGATGAATCAAAAAAAGGTCTATCAAATAAATTACTCAGGTCTTTTTATCGGAGAAACATTTGCTGATGAATCTCCATTAGAACCTGGTATTTTTCATATCCCTGCAGGTTGTGTTGAATTAGCACCGCCTGAAAAGTGGCCAGAGGACAAATGGCCACGTTGGAATGGATTCAAATGGGAACTTATCCAGAAGCCACAGGTTCAGCAAGTTGCTTCAGCAGAAGAAAAATTGGCTGAATTTTTGGCACAAAACCCCGATGTACTTAAACTAATAGAAAAATAATCTTCTCATTTGTATATAACCCATATACAAGCTCATCCAATCGCAATTGAAAAGCCATTTTGTAAGCCTGTGATCTGAATATAAAACAACAGATCACAGGCTAATTTTATGGCTACAGATTCATATCATCACGGTGTCCGGGTTTACGAACTCAATGAAGGCACACGTCCCATTCGAACCGTTTCCACGGCTGTTATTGGCTTAGTAGCAACTGCTGAAGATGCAGATCCGCTGGTATTCCCATTAGACACCGCAGTACTTTTAACCAACGTACAAGGTTCAATTGAAAAAGCAGGGACTAAAGGTACGCTGGCACGTTCACTACAAGCCATTGCAGACCAGACCAACGCAGTCATTGTTGTTGTACGTGTAGAACAAAAAACCGATGAAGCAGAGCAAACCACTGCCGTTATTGGTGGACAGGTCAACGGCAAATATACAGGCATGAAAGCTTTGCTGACTGCCGAACAGAACCTCAAAGTTAAACCACGCATTTTAGGTGCACCAGGTCTCGATACTGCAGCAGTCACATCTGCATTTGGTGGTATTGCAGAAAAACTTCGTGCATTTGTTTATGTGTCAGCACATGGCTGTGCAACCAAAGAAGAAGCAGCTGCATATCGCGACTCAATCGGTTCGCGGGAAACCATGATCATTTGGCCAGATTTCTTAGGTTGGAACACAGTTTCATCAAGTACCACCACGTTTGAAGCAACCGCTCGAGCACTTGGTCTACGTGCAAAAATCGACAATGATACGGGCTGGCATAAAACCTTGTCTAACGTACCAGTCAATGGCGTGACCGGTATTTCAAAAGATGTCTATTGGCAGCTGCAAAGCATGGATACCGATGCTGGTTATCTGAACTCAAATGAAATCACTACGCTTATCCAACGTGACGGCTTTCGTTTCTGGGGTTCACGGACCTGTTCGGCAGACCCGTTGTTCCAGTTTGAAAACTACACCCGTACTGCACAAATCATTGCCGACACTATGGCTGAAGGGCATATGTGGGCTGTGGACAAACCACTTCATCCAAGCTTGGCGCGCGACATAGTGGAAGGCATCAATGCCAAATTCCGTGATTTAAAAACAGCTGGTTACATTATCGATGCATCGTGTTGGTTTGATCCGAATTCGAACAGCAAAGAACAACTTAAAAATGGTCAATTGATCCTAGATCACGACTACACACCTGTACCGCCACTCGAAGACTTAACCCTTCGTCAGCGCATTACAGATAAGTACCTGGCTGATTTTGCTTCACGTATGACTGCATAAAAAAGGATTATGAGCGATGGCTTTACCAAAAAAATTAAAAATGATGAACCTGTTTAACGAAGGTAATTCTTACCTTGGTCAGACAGGAGAGGTCACCATTCCAAAACTGTCCCGCAAGCTGGAAGACTGGCGTGGCGGTGGCATGCAGGGCAACGTCAAGATTGATCTTGGTCTTGGCGATGACGCCACAGAATTCAACTGGAAATTGGGTGGACTTGATGCACTGGTGATTAAACAGTTTGGTGCAGCCACAGTCGGCGCACACATGCTGCGTTTTGCCGGTTCATATCAGCGTGATGACACCGGTGAAACAACAGCAGTCGAAATGGTGGTCCGTGGACGTCATGAAGAAATTGATTTCGGCAACCAGAAAGCAGGGGATGACACAGAAACCTCCGTCAAAACCATTTGGTCATATTACAAACTCAGTATCGATAATGTTGTCATCATTGAAATCGATATTGTGAACAATATTTTCATTGTTGATGGTGTGGATCTGAATGCAAAACACCTTGCCAACATTGGTCTCTAGTTTTCCTACCCTTCTGTAGTTTTCGAACTGCAGAAGGTTTTTTATTATTTTCGTTTTTAACAACCATTTTTAGGAATTATTCACATGAATATTCAAAAACCAGAGCAAAATGTAGCAGCAGAACTTACACCTGACCAAATCGAAAATCAGAAATTACTGTCTGCAAATCCTGACGTACAAATTGTTGATTTAGATGAGCACATCAAAATTGGTCAAACAACCTATACGCAAATTGAAGTACGTAAACCTTCTGTTCCTGCACTGCGTAAAATTCGTATTGCAGACATTCTCAATGGTGATATCAATTCCATTTGTACCATTTTACCACTGTGCACCACACCGACTATTTCACAATCCATGCTTAACAGCGGTGTCGTGGAACCGGCAGACATTGTGCAGCTCGGTGGAGCGGTGATTTATTTTTTGCAACCGAAATCAGTACGTGCGGAGCTATCACTCCCACAGTAGAAGATGCAATGGCCAATATTGCGGTGGTGTTCCACTGGTCACCGCAAGCCTATGAAGACATGTCACTTACAGAACTGATGCAATGGCATCAAAAAGCCATTGAACGAAATGGATCCGATGCCGAATGAAACAATTAAGATTAGAAGTTATTTTTGGGGGAAGAAATAACCTCAGCCCAGCTTTAAAGCTTATTGTTGGTAGCAGTAATGCTGCCAGCAAAGCTTTAAAGAAAACAAAAGATGAAATTAAAGCCCTCAATGATCAGCAAAAGAAAATAGATGGCTACACAAAACAGAAAAAAGCTGTACAAGATAATGCGAAAGCACTTCAGGATCTTCAATCACATATCAAGTCTTTGCGCCAGCAAATGTCTGCCAACCCATCAGATGCTTTAACAAAAGAATTTGATAAATCTGTCGCAAAAGCACGCAAGCTTAAACAGGAATATGAAAAAAATCGTATAGAACTGCAACGCATGCGTACCGAAATGAACAATTCAGGACTCTCGACGAACCGACTGGCAGATCATCAGCAGCGTTTGCGTAATCAGCTCAATCAAGCCAATCAGGCGTTGCAAGAACAGCAGAACCGACTACGTCGCATGAATCAGATACAACAGAACTATCAGCGTACATCTGGAAATTTACGTTCTGCGGCTATGTACGGTGCGGGTGCAGCGGCAACAGGCATTGGTGCAATGTATTCAATGCGTAAGCCTATCGATGAAACCAAGCATGTTGAGGTTGAAGAAAATAGGATTGCATCTTTAGGTTTAGGTAAAGAATCCACAAAAGAAGCCATTCAATATGCTAAAGCCATGAAAACCTTTGGTACATCTACGCTTGATAATTTGCAATTGGTACGTGATGGCGTAACTGCATTTGCAGACGTACATCATGCAAAAATGGTTGCACCCACATTGGCTAAAATGAAATTTTCCAACAAAGCCATGTATGGCGATGACGGAGCAGAAAATGAAAAAAAATTCATGGATATGCTTAAAGTCATTGAAATGCGTAACGGCTTAAAAAGTGAAAAAGCCTTCCACGAACAAGCCAATATCATTCAGCAGGTTATTACAGCTACTGGTGGACGTGTACAAGCTGAAGAATGGCTAAATGTGATCAAGACTGGTGGTATTGCAGCCAAAGGCATCGACAACAAGGCGTTCTACTACAAATTGGAACCATTGGTGCAGGAAATGGGTGGCTTCCGAGTCGGTACAGCCATGATGTCCGCTTACCAAAACGTTTACCAAGGCCGTACGACTAAACGTGCTGCAAATAATATGGAACGTTTAGGATTGATTGAAGACCCGAGTAAAGTCAAACATGACAAAGCAGGTCAAATTTCATTTTTAGATGTTGGAGCCATTAAAGGGGCCGAACTCTTTAAGAAGGATCAATTTGCATGGATGGAACAGGTTCTGGTACCGCAATTAAAATCCAAAGGCATTACCAAAGAAGGCGATATTATCGATGCAATGGGCAGTGTTTTTACTAACCGGACTGCATCCAACCTGTTTGCTCAAATGTATATGCAGCGTGAGCAGATTCATAAAAATGCCAAGCTCAATTCAGGTGCAGACGACATTGACCAGTTAAATTCCAAGGCAATGGGCACTACAACGGGTAAAGAAATTGAAGCAAAGGCCAATCTACATGATGCTTATCTCAAGTTCGGTACCACAATTCTACCGATTTATACCAGTGCCATTCAAACAGCAACAGTTGCACTCCAAGGCTTTAATGGCTGGATGGAACGCAATCCAACCTTGGCAAAAATGCTGGGCGTGGGTTTATTAGGTATTGCAGCCAGTCTTATTGTGATTGGTGGGGCACTCGCAGTATTTTCACCGCTTATTCTGGGCATGTTAAGTCTTCGGCTCATGATGGCAACGTTTACTGGATCCACGGCCATATTCGCTCGGGCATTTTCAGTATTACCCGCCATTTTTAATGTCGTTAAAATGGCATTCATGGGCTTGGGCAATGTATTTATGTGGTTAGGTCGACTTATGCTGACCAACCCAATTCTATTGGCCATCACAGCCATTGCGGTTTCTGCCTATCTCATTTACAAAAACTGGGGACCCATTTCTGTATTCTTTAGTGATTTATGGACCAAAATCACAGCCATTTTTGCACCTATCGGGGCGTGGTTCGGAGCACGCATTACCGAAGCCAAAACGGCTTTTTCAGGCGGTATTCAAGGCATGAGTGCACTTATTCTGAACTGGTCGCCTATCGGGCTGTTTTATGCAGTATTTGCTAAGGTTCTAAGCTGGTTTGGCATTGAACTCCCTGCAAAGTTTACTGGCTTTGGCGGCATGATCATTGATGGTTTGGTTAATGGTATTAAATCAGGTTTTAACAAACTCAAATCAATCTGGTCAGAAGTGACAAGCTATATACCTTCTTATTTCAAAGAAAAACAAAAAATTAGAAGTCCATCGCGTGTCATGGCAGGGCTGGGTGGTCACATCATGGGTGGCTTGCGCTTAGGTCTACAACAGGGTTTTCCAGAACTAAAAACCAAGTTTGCAGACGTGCTCGGTATTTTTAGTCCAAACATGTCCGGAGTAATGCAAAAGATTAATGTTGCTCCGGCACTGGTCAAAATAAAAACCTCACATGCACAACCAGTCGGCAGCAGCCGTGGTGACATTACGGTTCAGGGTGACACCATTACTATGCACATTCATGCACAGCCTGGGCAATCCGTACAGCAGATCGCGCAAATGGTGGGGCAAATGCTGGATCAGCGTCAACGTCAAAAAATGCAGCGCGTACGCGACAGCTACCAAGACTCAGAATAAGGAAAATACACAATGATGATGATCTTTGGCATGTTTGTATTTTCAATACCAACAGCAACTTATCAAAGCCTGCAACGTACAACAAGTTGGCGACACGCAAGTAATTCTCGCGTCGGTCAAGCACCGGCATATCAATATACCGGCCCCGGAGAGGACAACATTACTCTCGATGGTTCAATTGTTCCTGAATTTGGCTCTCAACTGTCTCTGACCGCATTACGTTTAATGGGCAATACCGGAATGTCCTTTCCGCTTATTTCTGGAAGCGGGAAAATCTATGGTATGTGGAAAATTGATTCACTTGATGAAACCCAGACCTATTTTTTTAAAAATGGTAAACCACGCAAAGTCGAATTCAGTTTGAAACTCAGTAAAACCAAATCCGCAGGCGCACTCATTTCCGGGGTAGTGGGTGCAGTAGCGGGGAGTTTGTTTTAATGAGTATTCTTTCAGTAATCAGCAATAAACTAGATGACAGCTATCCTCAAGCAATCTTTAAGCTGAAAACTTCAGGAAATGACCTTCGTAAAGAAGCCGTTGAACGACTAATGAGTTTAGTGATTACAGACAACCGTGGTCTAGAATCAGATTCACTTGAATTACAGTTTTCAGACCATGACGGCATCCTTAATATTCCGGCCAAGGGGGTTGTAATAGAGGCATGGATCGGCTGGAGCAATGAAGGGTTGGTCTATAAAGGCCAATATACCGTGAAGGAAGTCGAACATTCCGGTGCACCGGATGTACTGACTATTCGTGCAACCAGTGTCGACCTAAAAGCGGGACTGAAGCAGAAAAAGGATCGTAGTTTTAATAACGTCACACTTTCAGAAATCATGTACGCAATTGCATTTGAACATGAGCTCGATGTCATGATTCATGAATCGCTTGCTCAGCACAAAGTCATTCATCTTGTTCAAAATGAATCAAATGCCAATCTATTGACTCGGCTGGCAGATGAACACGATGCCATCGCATCGATTAAAAATGGCACTTTATTATTTATGCCTAAAGGTGCAGCACAAACCGTTTCTGGGCAAACTTTGCCAACGTTCATGATCACTCGTGATAAAGGAGATCAGCACCGCTACAGCAATACCGATGGTGGGGAAGAGATTACCGCAGTCCGAGCCTGGTATTACGATGCTGAACAGGCAAAGAAACTCGAAGTCGTTTATGGCGATGCAAGCAACCAGAACATTAAAGAACTTCGCCATATTCACCAGGACAAACAGTCCGCAACCTTGGCAGCAAAAGCTAAACTGGCTGACTTAAAACGCTCGGCACTCACATTCAGCTATACGCTCGCATTGGGCAAGCCTGAACTTATTCCGGAAATGACTTATCTGTTTGATGGTTTGAAAGAGCAGATTGATGATATTTACTGGCTAGGTACACGAGTTACTCACACTTTGGATGCAGACAATGGCTTCACTACAGGGCTTGAATTGGAAGTATTCTGTCCGGATGCCGATGACGTGGCAGAACTGTTTGAAGACCAGTTTGAAGTAGAAAAAGACAAGAAATGGACAGGGGTAGTGGTTTATTACCAATCAGGCGATAAAGCTGTATCGCTGACAAAAGGGGATCAATCCAATCCCAAACACTTCACTTATTTATATATCAGCAAGGAAGCTGCTCAAGCCCGTTTGAATCGTGAATTTGCCTTGCTGGATCCGGAGACTGGGAAGTTTTCAGCGCATAATGAACTTGAAATTAAACCCTATACCGGTCTTAAAGCACAATATACGGTCGGTAAAAAACCTGCACCGCGCTATTGGGTAACCTTGGGTGATCAATCCAATCCGAAAGTGATTGATAACGTCTATCAAAGTAAAAAAGCCGCAGAAAAACGCTTAAAAAGCGAATTACCGCGGCTTAATGCGAAGAAGGATATGCTACAACAGGTCAAAGCCGACAATTAGAAATTGGTAATAATGAGTTCATTGCCATTGTGATCTTCATGCGCTGCTTTGTTATTTACAGACCAGCGTATTCTTTTCTGTTCAAACTTATAATCTTTAAATAGTTCACGAACTTCAGGTGTATCGTTCAGGCTTAAAATGAACTTTCCTTTAATTTTGTCCAGCTGCTCTTTTAAATTATAAAAATCCTGTTTAGACCAGATCCCATGCCCATAATCATTTTCACAATCCCAATAGGGCGGATCCAGATAAAATAATGTCTCAGGTGCATCCATTCGCTTAATCACATAGTCATAACTGGCATTTTCAATGACTACGTTTTGCAGCCGGTCATGAATAGAACTTAAGTGTTCCCGCAGTTCATCACCTAGCTTTAAACTGGTTTTACGTTCACGACTATAAGAAAAGCTGCCGTCCAGCTGGCAGCTAAAAGCAGCTCTTAATAAATAATAAAAATTGGCTGCACGTTGAATGTCAGTCAGGTTACGTTCATTTTTTCGCATTTCATTAAAAATGCTTCGTGAAAATAAATGGTGCTCAAATTCAGCCAAGAAGGCATCAAAATGAAATTTTAAAATGCGGTATAGATTAACCAGATTATCATTCACATCGTTTATGACTTCAGCGCGAGAAGGCGTTTTTTTAAATAAGACCCAGCCAGCCCCCCCAAACACTTCAACATACGTTTTATGTTCAGGCATCATTTCAACAATAGTGCGTGAAAGTCGTGATTTGCCACCTAGCCAGCCAGAAAAGCTATGACCTTTAGGATTGTATTGCGGTGTTACAGAAGAGTTGTTCATCAATCTTACCTGTTGTTAAAGGACGCTCTGGGCGTTCAGGTAAGGCACTCAAGGTGCTCTGGAAGTCATTTATCGTTTTACAGCGGGGACATTTAATCTCTATGTGATTAAACAGTCCTATTTTTGCCAGTAGCTTGAAGCAGCAGCTACACTTTAAATTTTGCATGATTTTTTTACTAAATAAAAAAACAACCTGATCATATAAAAAATTAACATTTCTAACAAATATTTATTCTTTTGTATAAAATAGACTAAATATTTGTATAAGAAGGTAAAAAATGACAACACCTGCTTTAACACAAAAAAATAATGCAAGACCTCAATTACTCTGTCCTCATTGTACTGCGACCAATCTTCGTATTCGCTCCAGCAATCAAAAGCATCCACTTTTAAAAACAATATTTCTGCAATGTCCCAATATTTATTGTGGTTTCACCTGCAGCGGAAATATTGAGATAACACATGAAATATCACCAAGTGCTGCGCCCAATCCTGAAGTAAACCTCATGACGCTTAAAGAAATAACTGGGCGTAAAGCAGCAAATGACGAAAATATGGAGAACAATGAAAATGATTAAATGCTCTATATGCAATCGACGCTGGTTTTTCTCATCAAAAGTTAAATGCAATTGTAAGGCTGAACAATTAAAAGTACAGGCAGCGGCTTTACCAGTAAGACGTTCCATTCAAAACAACAACGATAATGATATAGCCTTATTTGCTATGCATCAGCAAGAGACGCTAAAGCAGCAATATTCAGATTTTTCCGAATCTTGTCGTACTGAACTTCCTTCTTCAGGTTTTCGGTCTTTTGACTTAAGCCCATCGCACTGCAATTCATTACATGACAGCAGTTCATCAAGCAGTTATGAAACTTCGTCAAGTTATGACAGTGGATCTACGTCCAGTTCAAGTTGGGATTAATACAATGACCGAAGTACTAGTACAATCCATAGAAGCCAGATCTGCAGGTTTAATCGTTTATTTAAAAGACGAAGATGAATACCAGAATATAAAAGAAACTTTGGCTGATTTTCAGGAAAAAACAGATAAACCGATTCTAATCTGTCTCAATGAAAAAATTGAATTACTCAATATTGAAGACCTTAAACGTTTTGGTTTACAGCGTATAGAAATGTGAGGTCACGAAACAATGAAAAACATGGCTTACATTGCACCATTATTAAATACGCTTTTTAAAAATAAGCTGTTTTGGAATGGGTTTGTAGCAGGCAGAAACCTTCGCTGTTTTAATTATTGTGCTAAGGTCACTCCAGAGTTGTCCTGGGATATCAATGCCGATTTTCCATTCGATCCTGCATGCATTCCTAAAATTAAAAATAGAAAAATAAGAAAGGCATGCTATCAGTCCTTTGCTCTTTATAAAAAATCATTTAAGCCTAGACCTAAACCCAAATTAAAAATTATTTGGGATGAATGGAAAACAGAAGATCTTGCGGATGCAATCGCTTATTCATTTTTTAGCCTGTCTTTGCAAACCAAGCAGGAATTTGAAAAACAATATCTATGCTGTTGGGATTTAGCTGCAGAGGATTCAAGGAATGCATCCTGAACAATTATTTGAGCTTTTCTATAAAAATGTCACTTTTGATATGAATCCACCAGGGTTTCCTAAATATAAAACTCTGATGATGGAAGAATGGTGGCATGAAAGGTTCATGAATGCATTTTATGGAATTCAAGAACCTCGAAATTTAAAAAGCTGGGCAGAGGCACCGCAGATGTGGTTGGCAGGGTACAGAGAAACAGAAAAAGATCACGAAGAGTGATCTCTATCTTTATCAGAATCATTAAATAAAAAATCTAAGGTTGATTTTTTAGGAGCTGTAAAAGCTGACTCTAAATATAATGTTTTCAAACCATCTAATTGCGCTTGAGTTAATAAACTTAAGTTTAAATTCCTTAATAAACCATATCTCTCAATGTAATTCTTGAGTTCCGTATTTCTGAGAGCAGCATAGCAAGCCATACAAATTGTCTCATTAAAAGTTAAATGAGAGATAAAGGTATCCATGACTAGATCAGAATCATGTATGAACTCATTCTGGTTGATGAAATTAAGTAAAAAAATGAAGTATTCAAAATAAAGAGTTTCCTCAAAATTTACATGATTATATGTAGATAATCTTTCATATGTTCCTTCAATTTTGTTTACTAAATATCCCAAGTTTGATGTTAACGAGCCATCTTCTTGGGGATGATGGGGGATGTTTGTGGGCAATAAATCCTTTAAAAATTCACCCGCAAATACTTTAAAAAAATAATCACCGACACGATCAGGAATAGCTGGGTTTCTGGACTTAATGACCAAGTTTTGCATTTTTTTATTTTTTTCATCTAAGAATCTGAAAAAGAGACTATAAAAATTTTGCTTTTGTCCTTCTGAAATTTGGTCTCGAATTAGTTGCTCTTGATTTTCAGCAATCTTTCTTTGACCCTCAGCAATATCATTTCCTCTTTTAATTTCTACTCTTTGGTCAGAAATTTCTAATCGTTGAGCCTGTAATTCCTTTCGTTGTAAATATAAAGATGCAACTAAAAATGTAAATGCTAAACCACTAAATAAAGTGTTTAGAGATCCATAACTGTCACCAAAAGCACCGAATTGATCACCAATTACTTGAAGCTCTGTTTTTTCTTTATCTTCATTTAGACGTTCATGTGTTGCTTGTTCCGTTTTAAGCATCGCATCAAGTTGGTAGGGAATCACAATCTGTTTTGTTTGTTCAGGTTTTACGGAATCTCTCCAAACTAAATAGTTCGGAAAAAATAACCAAATGGAAATAACTAAGAATATTCCGAGACCTATAACAATTAATTCTGAATCTAATTTTTTGGTTTTCTCACTAGCTTCAGCCATTACTTATCTCACCACTTCATAACGACAAACACTAGTCCCACATCGAGCATTTTGAATCACGGTGCCATCATCTAAACTTATAGATTCGAACTTACTACCTTTAGCAATTTTTTCATAAAGATCCGCACCATCTTTACCACCAAGTAAAGCACGAGTGATATTTTGGCCAGCTTCAAATACTGCGTTTGATTTTGCCAAATCATTTGAATCATACTTCCATGCAACATCTACAAATTCACGGCTTAAACTAAGTTCCAAACCATTGCGTAAATCATCACTGAAGTAATAAGTTTTCATCGGCTCACCATTCTGGTTTGAGCCTTTTTCCTTTTCAACGACAGGTAAACCAACAGAAGCGACAATTTCTTCATCATTGTTCAGATCGACCTTTGCCACTGGAGAGGTGTAGTCTATGGCAGGTATTTCAAATTGTGGGCGGTCTTGTTCAGCTTGATCTGCTATATTTTTTTCAAGTTTAGTTTGCTTTTTATCGAACTCAGCTTTTGCTGCATCACTAGCTTGTTGAGTGTCATTAGAACAGGCGCTTAAAGTGAAAATAGTTAAAATGAATGGGTAAATTCTTTTCATAAAGAATGGTTTATAAGTAAATAGTGAGCCATTATATTGCATAATAGCTCACTATTTTACAAGTTTATTGCTAAGGTTTTATGGTTTTAGCCTGATAGCA
Organism: Acinetobacter sp. ANC 4973; assembly: GCF_002135275.1. Taxonomy (NCBI): domain Bacteria; kingdom Pseudomonadati; phylum Pseudomonadota; class Gammaproteobacteria; order Moraxellales; family Moraxellaceae; genus Acinetobacter; species Acinetobacter sp. ANC 4973. The sequence continues at coordinate 328,735 of NZ_NEGM01000001.1, read as the reverse complement.
TTTTTTGAACTTGCACTTTTAAGCCCCAATGTTTGAACCATCAAATATAGCTACGGCACGTGCACCTTCATAAAAAACCATTTCTAATAAAAATTTATTAGGTACTTCTTTTTCAAAACGAAATTTATAAGTGAAAATAGTAGGGTTCTCACCTTTAGGTTCAATATCCTTAAATAGTTCGTTAGTCATTTGGCAAAGTCGATCTACCTTCTCATTAAACTGAGGATCAAGGTCGAATAGAAATTGATTAGTAATCTGAACTGTTCCAATAAATCTTTGGCTAAATTCCTTAAAAAATAATGCTCTAGCACATGATTCTAGTGAAGAATTAATTCGATTATGATTGATTTCTAATGCAACAGTTTCAGCCATTTGCCCAGTTTCATTATCTTTTACAATTACAGGTGTAACTTTTTCGAGAACCATCGCCTTTAAAGCGGGTTTACGCTCCAAAATACGCATGACCTTTGTTAAACCTTGTTGCTGCCCATGCTGACCTGAAAGTAATGAGATAGCCAAAAGACACAATAAATATTCATCATCAGTAGATTTTTGACCATTATGTTCATGACATGCTGGAACAGTAATTAACTGCCTTTTTAAGTCTAATGCTTGTTCTTCCGGACTAAGATCTTTTCTCTCAGGGAAAAGACATCTTGGTGGTGCATGTTCAACAGATGTACTTGGTGCATCGCACATATAACAAGTTTTAATTGACATAAGGTATTTACCTAAATTGATTGGTTTAAGAAAATATTAATTTAATGAAATTTTATTTAAATTTGAGAGTGTGCTTTAGAAAACTACCTTTAACTCTAGTTTTGGCTATTATTATGATAATTATCAATTATTTCATTAGATCTTTGTTCAATATTATCTAACCTTTCACCAATTAATTCAGGTAACTCTATAATATGACTATACCCAAATATTATAGGTTCTTCGCTAACTATAAATTCATTGCCACTTAAATTTATTAACTGAGAACTATCGTTTAAAAACTCTCCATTATAAAAAAGTGGATGGCGTGGAAACTCTATTTTTTCATTATCTGAAATTGATTTAATTAAAGAGTTATCATTAAATATTGGCATTTCAAAAGCAATGTTTCCAAAAGAAATTAAGGCTATATATGAAAACTTCTTACTATCACAATCATCTTTTTTATTATGTAATATATTTATATGTAAATCTTTCTTGTCGAATCCTGGGATAAATGTTTTTAAAATATATAGAGGAGAAAGAAGCGGTACACTTTTTTCTGCATCCATAATCCATTGACGTAGAATGGTAAAGTTTTTATGTTGATCCCGAGGTAGAAGGCCATATAATATTTTCATAAAAGCTTTATAAACATTCATAGGTTTATGTTTTTCAATTTCAAAAAAATGTGTAATTTCATTTTTTTCTTTGTTTATAGTTTGTCTTATGTTTTTTTCTTGTTGAAAAATAAATGAATTTTCTTTATTTTTTATGAATTTCATATAGCTTTTTTGATTTATTGAATTGTATTGGACAAGTTTTCTTTTTTTATTTTTTATCCGGTCTAATGTTCTATAAATTTTTGTATATTTATCTAAAGAGTCCTCTAATGTACTAGAGAAGTAACTATTACAACTATCACATTCTTCATAATGTAATAGATATCGATTACCTAAAAATTCAGGTATAACATGTGGGCGTGTACTAAATGTCACCTCAGGTTCTAATCTTAAGCAAAAAATACAATTTTTGGGATTATTGTTAAGGTCATATAAATAATGATCCTTTTGCAATAATCTATAATCATTATATGAAAATATATAATCATAATCTTTAAGATTTCTATTAATTTTCATTAAATTTTTATTAATATGTTCTTTTTTCTCAAATTCCTTTCTAAAATAGTTAGTAAGGAAATCATAATTTATAAGCTTTATGGATTCATCTAGTACCGTTAAAGAAAAACACTTATTCATTAGGTGGATCTAAGTATGGAATTGGAAAAGATCTTGACATAACAGCCCACTATCGGCAATATAAAAAAACGTAGCAAAATCTACGTACAAGCCTAGGAAACTTGTAAAACTAACGAGCGCATAAATAAACGTCGCTTAAGCGACCTTTTTTTTGCCAAAAATGTCTGATCGGCTATACTTGTTATGGTAGATCGGGCAGGGCAGCTTCGCGCTGGCCGTAACTCGTTAGTACGGTTTTCCTAGCCTTGTTCGGTCTGCCACCATTACCCTAGGAAAGTGATGGCGGTAGGTTTCAAAGCTTACTAACGAGAGTTTCAGTCATGAAAAGACAGATTCAAGCCCGCGCACATGCACATTCAAATTCCGCTCAAATCATAGAGCACACCCCAATCTACGACCTAGACGCATATCTCCAGCGTCAAAAAAAGCAAAAAATCGTAAAAATCCGCAGTAATGCTTTTCAAACATTTACCTTTATATTTGGTGTCATTTTTACTTTTTCTATTTTTTTAGGGAAGTAAGACTATGAACGACAATATTATTCCCTATGTGCCTATTGCAGAACGCGTACAAGCCAAAACTGAAAAAAGCCAATTGCTGTGTACACAGTTATTTGAAATTGTCGACCGCTGTGTTCAAGCGCAGTTTTCATTTAACCACGACACCGCAAAAGGGCATTTATCCATTAGTCCAGACCAAATTAATGACTTACTCAATGAGTTCGCAAAAAGTGAGCAATCGAACAAAAAATTGGATATAGAGATACTAAAAGAGTCGCTTTCAGACCTGATCTATCCTAAGTTCAATGGAGAACATACCATTTCCAGCCCTATCTGGAACAACGCGGAAATCCGTGTTTGGCAATTTCAATTAAATCAAATTGCCCAGGGGGAATATATGGAAAATTCACATAATGATGCAGAGTTAAATTTAGATATAGCGATGGGGTCAATTCGTATATGGCGGAATTCATTAGAAGCATCAGTAGGTGAAAAGGATGTGATCTATAACAATAACGATCTCATTTATAAACTCATGGATTTAGAACAAAAACTTGTTCTTGTTCAGAAGTACTTGGAACATTAAAAAATATGCTACCTTCATTTATGAGGGTAGCATTTTCACTGAGCATAAAGCATGTCACATCATTATATTCGAACATCATGGGAAAACTTCCCCAAAATCCAAGTTTTATATCCTTTAAACACCCTTAAAAAAGCTTCGGAAGAACATTACTACAATGCAAAATCAGGCGATGTATTATCAGCTTTTGAGTTACTTGCAATTGAACTTAATACCTATGATGAAATTATTAAATTAGAGGAAATATTTGTTCAAAATTCACCTATTATTGTGCCAGTACTTGCAATCGAAGCTTTAGGAAATAACCGTATTCCTGCGGTATTTTCTCAAATGATTGGTGCAATGCTTGAATTGGAGGTGAGCGAGGATATTGTTCAGACAGTAAAAGCAAATCATACCAATGCTGGTGCTTATGAACGGATTGTAAGACAGCCAAGATTTGATGGTTATGTTCAAGAAGGACGTAACTATATTATTGTTGATGATACTGTGGCAATGGGAGGTACACTAGCAGCTTTAAAAGGGTATATTGAGTCAAGAGGTGGCAAAGTGTTAAGGGCTGTTACTTTAACCGGACTAACTGTGCCAGAATTTGATATAGTTCCTTCCGAAAAAATGTTAAAATCAGTATTAAGCAAACATCCAGACCTTTCAGAATGGTGGCAATATGAATTCGGTTTCCCAATTGAATACCTCACGCAAGGCGAACTCGGACACTTACGGACGCCAAGCTCACTTGACGAGATCCGAAATCGACTCATTACGTCAGGATTTCAAAGTAGCCATGAAACAGGCTAAAACATATATACAAAATAGTCGACCAAAAGGCTAATGCTCTTAGAATAAAACAAAAGCCCACTATAAAATGTGGGCTTTTTTACGTTCGAAAGTCATTATTTTTCAGACTCTTTTGCCATGACTTTACTTAGCCCAAGAAGGGATTCTTGTGCTTCAGGACTGAGCTGCCTATAAGCTTTCAACAACAAACTTTCTTCACTGGTTAAACCACTAAAATCGGGGTCTATACCAAGCAATACATAACGAATATCGATACCTTGTTCATGCAATTTAGCCAAATAAACCCATTGGTCTGGCACTTTATTACGCACGTAATTGCCCAGCGTATTTTCATGTGCACCAATCTCACGACTTAACGATTTTGCACGAAGATTTTTCTTATCAAGTTCTGACTTAAAACGATCAGAGATGACGGCAGACAGCTCGTCATAGTTTTCGGACATATATTTCACCAATAATGATTGAAAGACTAAATATATGTGCTATAGTGGGTCTTAGCACATCACTATAACCGTAGAATACTGTATGAAAACATTAAATTCACCCCCCAATAAATCGCGTTCAAGAAAGATGCCTGGTGGCCGTATTCGCTGCACTGTTTATCTGCCGAAAGCTGAGGTCGATTCACTTGACCAACAGGCAGAAAAAACTGATATGAGCCGTTCAAGCCTGATCGCGCAAACATATTTCCAAGGAAAAACAAGTAACAGCAAATAAACAGGAGCTGACAATGTCTTTGATCAATCCGAAACGTACCAATAGAAAAAACGTCAATCTTACAAACGATGAATTAGATTTGTTCACGGTACTGTCAAAAATGACAGGTATTCCAGTCGGCATACTTCTTCGTCAAATGGCAATGAAGCAAGCTTTTGAACTGGTCAATGAAGAACCTGTTGAACAATATCAAAATGAAGGCTTTCAGAAAGGCGTTTTAGACCACCTTTGAAGGAGCTGAATATGCCAACTCAACCCGTGCTTTTCAGTGACCAAGAACTCAAGGTCATCCAAGAAGTAAAACATTTAATAGGTTTCGAAACAGACGAAGAAACTATTGAGTATCTACTTAGTGCACGTTTGAAAGAGCGACTTCTAAAACTCGTCGGCCAAGAACTTAAATCGAAGTCAAAACGACACTATTTCTAAGGCAGTTTAATTAAATGATGTTTCCCGAAACTCAAGCTTTGGTTGTCGAACGCTTAATACAAGAGTTTGAATTTAAAGAACGTGGCGATAAATTACGCTTGGGTAAATGCCCAAGCTGTTCAAAAAAAGAAGCTTGGGCCAGTCTTGAATCACCGTGGGTGATTCACTGTCCACGGAATAATAAATGTGGCGAAACAACTTATATCCGTGACATTTACCCAGACTTATTCGAAAAATGGGAAAAGCGTTTCACCCCGACAGCAGAAAACCCAACAAAAACCGTAGATGCTTATCTTGTCGAAGGCCGTGGCTTACCAGTCGATCGGCTGAAAGGCCTATATTCGCAAGAATATTATAAAGATTTTGAACTAAATATAGGTTCAACCACGTTACGTTTTCCGATCACCGATGAAGATGGTAATCATGGTTGGTGGCAACGTATTTTAGATGAGCAGGGCGTATTGCCAAAAAATACCTTTAAAAAAGGTTGGAAGTCACAGGGCCATTCATGGTTAACGCCAAACACAAATTATATCGAATCTAAAGAAATTTGGATTACTGAAGGCATATTTGACACCATTGCATTATGGTTATCGGGCATTACAAGTTTTAGCTGTTTATCTGCAGGTTCTGGTTATTACCCATCTATTTTTTTAAATAGCATTAAAGAAAAATGCATTGCTGCAGGGAATAAGCCATTACCAAAATTGGTTTGGGCATTCGATAACGACAAAGCTGGCCATGACGGAGTTTTTCATAACATTGAAAAAGCGATTGCAGATGGATTCGAATGCGAAGCTGCATTACCGCCAGCTGGACGTAAAAAGAATGACTGGAATGACCTCTATAAACAAGACCGCCTAAAATTTACTGACCTTGAGACCTACAAGTACTACGGAGCTTTACTTATTGCCGAAAAACCTGTGGATAAAGCAATACTTATCTACAAGCGCAATGGTAATAAAACTTTTCCTTTCGATTTTAACAATCAGGTCTATTGGTTCAAATTGGATAACGACAAGTACGATGAGTACATGAAGGACATCAATTTTGAGGACAAAGATAAGGACAATAAAGACTGGTTAGAGGATGAAAAAGAAAAGGCACTGGCAGATCGTCGTGAAGCAGCATTACAAGCTGCAGCAAACGTCACCAAAATTGTGAACTGTAAACCGACAGCTTTGTATTACCAGTACAGCGATGAAACAGATGAAGCTTGGTATTACTTCAACATTGATTTTCCAAGGAATCAGAATTCTGTAAAAAATACATTTACCGGTTCACAACTTGCTGCAGCGTCAGAATTTAAAAAACGTTTACTGGCGGTTGCACCGGGTGTGGTTTACACCGGGAGTGGAACACAGCTCGACCGTTTATTAGAAAGATGGATTGAAGACATTAAACGTGTCCAGCTCATTAATTATGTTGGCTATCACAACGAACTGAAAACCTATGTTTTGGGTGAATTGGCTTACCAAAATGGCAAACAGTTCAAAATGAACAATGAAGACTATTTCGAACTGCCAAAAAATATCAATTTAAAAAGCCGTGCACCATTTACTTTAGACATCAATGCCAATCAAACCGATTACCAAAATGCTTGGATTACAAACCTAATAGGGGCTTATGGTGTAAAAGGCTTATTGGCACTCACGACCTTCTTCGGTAGTTTGTATGCTCAGCAGATCCGTCAAATGCATAAGTCCTTTCCATTTGTAGAATTGGTAGGTGAACCAGGAACAGGTAAAACTACACTTTTACAATTTTTATGGAAACTTTTTGGCCGTATCAATTATGAAGGTGTAGATCCAAATCCAGGTAAAACTTCTAAAGCTGGTTTAACTCGTACTTTTAGACAAGTTTCAAACTTACCAGTCGTTTTGATCGAATCAGATCGTGAAGGGGAATCTGCTGCAAAGCAATTTAACTGGGACACACTAAAAACATTGTATGACGGTGGATCGCTAGGTGCTCAAGGCGTAAAAAATGGGGGGAATGAGACTTATGAACCACCATTTATGGGCACACTCATCATTAGCCAAAATGCTGAAGTTTTAGCATCTGAAGCTGTTATGGGGCGTATCGTTCATGTCAAATTTTATAAAGATCAACTGACTAAAAATAGTCTTTATGCATCACGCAGACTTTCAAAATACGAACCTGAGAATGTTAGCCAATTCATTTTGAAGTGTTTAAACAAAGAAAAAGCAGTACTGGAAGCTTATAGCTTTAACCTTCAAAAGCACGATGTATTTTTACACCAAGAACAGCACAACATTCAAAGTTCACGTGTGGTGCATAACCATGCCCAATTGATGGCGCTATTCGATGCAATGTGCCAACACGTGATTGAAGTACCAGAGCAGATCCAGCAACAAGTTCATGCTGAATTACTAGCAATGGCGCAAAACCGAGACAAGGTTCTTAAATCTGATTCAGTGATTGTTCAAAACTTTTGGAACACTGTTGAGGAAATGGAAGATGCTATTACCAATCCTCAGCATTGTGAAAGTGTGGTCAATCACTCGGCAAAATCAGATGTATTCGCCATCAATTTTGCCCATTTATATAAAGTCGCAGCGGATTATCGCTATTCATTACCAGACGTGAATGAACTTCAAAATGCATTACGACACAGCTTGCACTACCGCTTTATTGAAGCCAATAAAGCTATTCAAAGCAAAATCACCAGTTCAACCAAACGCTGCTGGATTTTTGAAAGGCCAATGGCAAACAGAGATTAATTTTTTACTAGCGCACAGCTAAGAGCTGTAACTCAAAGCTGTGCTACATCACCCAGTCGGAGGACTAAACAATGCAACACGATTCTAACCCACAAAATGCTCAGGCTGAAACTACTGTTTCAACTGCAGTACTTACACCGGATCAGATCCACCCGAACTTTTTCAAAATGAAAAAGACGCATCCGCATGTCCAGTTTAAACGCCAATCAAACTTTAAACATTCGATACCACTTTCAACCTATGACATTGAACACCGTAAACGCTGGGCAATCCGCCAGACTTTTGTCATTGCCAACATCCCAAGTACTGCAGTTTTAGGAGCTTAATCATGTCTGAGCAAACGAATTTATCAAAAGTCATGGCTATTCATGCAGAGATGCTTCAAACAAATCACTATTGCTACTTTGAACTAGCTTATACGCGTTACACGGAATGGATGATTTGGGTATGTAGCAATGCACGTGAACAAGATACTAATCGGAAAGTTTTATTACGAGGACAAGGTTCAACACCTGAAGAAGCATGTGCCGATGCTCTAAATAGTTATGAGCAGGAGCAAACCCCATGAGCTTTAATTTTAAAAATGCTTTGTTCATAAACCTGATCGTTACATGTTTCGTTTCTTCCCTAATTTTCATGCTTGGAGAAAACCAATGAACAAAAATAAACTCTTAGCTTTAAAAGCAAAACGCGCAGCCGAGCTTAAAGCACAACAGCAAATTGCAGCAGCAGGCCCCTACAAACTTAGCATGTCATTCTGTGTCGATGAGGTGAATACAGTAGTAGATGACTATCGAGAAGAAGCGGGTTTAGAAGATGCAGAAATGACACCAGAGCATGTTGCGTATTCTGTTTATCACGGTGATTTAATTATCTGCCTTAAAAATATTTTAATTCCTTTAGATCAGGAATGGCAGTTGGGAATAGATAGCCACTATTACAATGCCGAAATCGACGAAGTAATGACTGTACCAGTTCAATTTCAAATGCCAAAAATGTCATTTAATGAGTTCAAGTTTGGAAGTACTTTAGCTGTCAATCGTGGCCATGGGCTAAAAACGCGCTGGAAAGGTATTAATGAAGAACTGAATGCAATTTTACTTGCTGATGTCCCAGTTGGTTTTGAACGGGTACGAAGTAATGCAATGCTGACATGCTGCACTGGTTTTACAGACTATGAATGTTTAAAAGAATTTAACTTTGTCAAAAAAATCATTCGCAAAGATGGACTCGATGGCATCAAAAAGTTAAATGAAACAATCGCTCAATATAAAAATATGCAGGTGGCGTGATGGTTCTAAATTATTGGAATTTCTCAGAGTATTTTATTGAGCTGGTTGTTATGAATGATGGTAATTACCGAATTTATATAAACCACGAACCTCAATTTGAAAACAAAAACAAAGAAGACTGTTATGCATTTGCATTGGACTTTGTTGAAAATTTGAATCTGGATTGAGGTGGCGTGATGCATATTCAAAAAAACGAAGCATTAGTTGCTGAAATTGAAGAATTCAAAAAAGAATGCCTGAAGATGTACATTGTTGAGGTATTGGCTGATTCATACACGAATACCAATCTTTTTGATTACATCATTGTGGAAGATGGCAAAGTTTGGTGGATGAAAACCCAAGCGTACCAACTGTGGCGTTTTTGGAAAGCATCTAAAGCTGAAGCAGTAATGCAATGGATCGATGTAAATGAACGTATGCCGGAGCAGGGCCAAAAGGTTTTAACTTACAGGCCTTTTGCTCATGAAAAACCACATGGTGATCCAAACATTAAAATCGCTACATATTGTGGAGAAGGTTTGTGGATTAACTCTCATTTTGAGCATGTAATAACTCATTGGATGCCTTTAATCAGCCCCCCTGAAGAACTTCCGTTTATCTAATAGCGCACCTCTAACGCACCTCCGTCTGGTGGTGCGTTCCTCTAAAATATCCTCAATAATTTAAATACTTAAATGTAGGTCTACTTATGTCTGCAGGACTAGAAATCCGTGGTAAAAGCATGCGGATTTGGATGAAACCCATCTCCACAGAACCACCAATAAAAGAAACATTGAATTGGCCATTTACCCCAGAAAACACTGATAAAGCCAAAAAACTGGCAGGTCTGATTAAACTTGAAATTGAACTCGACCAATTTAATTTAGCTAAACACTTCCCACAGTCAAAACATTTGAAAAAGAATCAAATGTCCTACTACATAGCTCAATACAAAGAACTGATCCGCTGGGAAGTTGCACCTAGTACATACGATGGCTATACCAGTCACATCAAAAATCATGTCATACCACGCTGGGGTAAAATTCACCCAAAAGATATTGATACAGTGGCTGTAAAAAAATGGATAAATATTCTGAAAGAAATATTGGCTCCAAAGACCATCCGCGAAGTGGTTACACGCCTTGCATCTATTCATGATTTATGGCGACAGGAAAATAAAATTTCGTATAACCCATTTGAAACCATTGTCATTAAGCAGCTTGATAATCTTGAACCAGATCCATTTACCAAAACAGAAATTTCTATCATTCTGGGGACAATATCTGGTTCAGATATTCAAAATTTACTGCCATGTATATTTTGGACTGGTCTTTCAATTTCAGAGCAGATATCCATTGCATGGGAAGACATAGACCTGGAAAAAGGCACAATTCAAGTCAATCGAAACCATGTTAAAGGGTTATATAAAGTCACTAAGAATAGACGTAGAAAGCGCGAAATTAAACTATTACAGCCAGCGATTCAGGCACTACGTAGACAATATGCGGTCACTGGTAACCGCTACAGCCAAGTCGTGAATGTATTGCAACGTGATAATCGAACCCATAAGCAGGAACGGTTGCATTTCGTATGGATTAATAATGAATACGATCGACCATTTAATTATTATGAACTTCGCTACATCTGGAAAAGGCATTTAAAAAAAGCGAATGTTAGATATCGTGGAATTAACCAGGGCAGACATACCTTTGCTAGCCAGCTATTATCATCCGGACAGGTGCCACCAGAGTGGATCGCAGACCAGCTTGGCCATAGCGATACATCTATGATCTATAAACATTATGGAAAACTTATTGCAGAAGATATTCCAGACTATCTAACCAAGATCAATAATTACATTAACCTGTAATTTAAATTACTTTATTATTACTCTATTTATTACATTCAATTAATTATCTAAGTGCCTAATTCTATAGGCACTTTTTTTATACCTTACTTTATTACTCCATATCATCTTATATGCATGAAAGCGTGATTTTATGCATTCCATTCCCATATTAAGCATATTTTTAATAGGCTAATTACCTAAGTTATTAAATTATATGATCAAAGTAATAATATTGTCTTGGGTTCGAGTCCCGCTGGCCGTACCAATTTTTAAAAATCTAAATTCTAAAATAGAAGAAATGTATTCATTCAATTTTCATTTTTATATCCTTTTTAGTTTATACATCTCGTATTTCATAAATTTGCTTTAATTCAATTAGAATTTTATTTGATTGATGTGTATAAATGTTGAGCACACTTGCCTAATATACTTTTCAGTTCTATATTAAACCTACAGTAGGTCGTGAAGATGCTACGAAGTAGTTGGACGGATCAATGACAGCTCGTTGAGTTTGCAACCTTAGGGTTGAACAAGAAATCAGCACTAGCCTTCCAACATAAAAGCCCGCAGAAATGCGGGCTTTCTTAATTGCGTTAGAAATATTTTCTTAATTAAAATGGTCTGTGAGTGTAGTAGATCGCTGAGACTATATTGAATTATTGCTTCATTTTTTATTTGAAAATAGCCGAAGTAAATATGATTTCTCTGTTTATAAAACATTACATTGCCAAGAAATCTAACAACTCTAGACCATGTTCACGCAAGAACTTGTGTTATAAAAAGGTCCATTGAGTAAAATAAGACGAGAAAAACATATGACTGAAGTGATTGAATTAAAAGTGAAAGATCAATTTAGTAACATTCATGAAGCACTAGCATTACTTCGGGATCTTCCTGAACATGCTGAAGCGAATAATCTGTCACTTTTTCAAAGGATTGAACATATAGTGGTGAATGGTGAAACGATTCAACCGAGTATTGAATTACTCTTTGAAAGTCGACATTCGGACAGTATTTATCGTGTTATTGAATAAATAATTTTTGTTAAATATGTGGTTTGTTCGAATGAAAGCATCAGATCTAAAACTTCACTTAAATAAACTGTACCTCGAAAGTTGGGCACTTTTAGTCTAATTTGAAGGGTGCATTTTATTTTATTCACCATATATGCGTACTAAAAAAGTATCCGTAATAAAAAACCCCATCGATGTGAGCTTAAAATTAAAAATCACAATAAGTTTACCTCTACATCATATTTATTAAATTCTTGAATCAAATTTTGAATGACTTGTTTGCCGACTTTATCATGACAGCTTAATAATTTATCTTTGCCATCTAGGCTGTTATAACATTCAATTTGTTGAATTAACCAACGATTATCGCGTTCTGTTTGATGAATAATAATTCGGCTAGGTTGTAAATTATCACTTAATTGACGAGGCAACACACTGGTAATTGCCAGTTGGATATTCGCCACTTCATCCTGAGAACTTAAAAAAGTAATCACCCAATTACCTAATTTTTTTAAGTACATTGGGTTGTCGGCTGGATGAAAGTCTAAATAATATAGAGCACTCATATTCATTTCCCCTTAAATACTAAATGTATGTAATTTTTGGAAAATATGCACCATTGAACAAAAGTCTTAGTATGATAAATGATATGGCTTAAGGGTAATTGAATATCTAAATAATAAATTAAATAGCATTGTTTTTTAAAAATAAAATAAAAATATAACGTAAAAAAATTAGAGCTTAAATGACTGGTAAAACACAAAAATACTCTTAATTTTTTACGAAGCATTTAGCTTTTGTAGCGAAAAATTGATTTGTTTTAAGCAATGATTTAATTGGTGAGGTCGAATGCGACTTTCTTGCAACTCTGTGATCCATTGCATTTGACACAATTTTAAACTGCGTAAATCATGACTGTTTAGAATGCGATTCATCAATTGTTTGCCCATTAAACCGCAGTTTTGTTGTAGCAGTTGAGCCATCAAATGTTTTACTTGCTCAAAGTTTAATTCTTCTAAAGTTACATCTAGGTCATGTTGTAGTTCTGTTGCCCTAGAGTGGGTATGAGCAATGTCTGAGCTAACTGGTGTGATAGTCGTTGTGGTGATGGGTTCAGCTAACTTCTCTTGAATAGAATTCGTTGTTTGCAGTGGAAGGCTGGTTTTAATTTTAGTATCGAGCAGTGTTGTGGGTTCTGGTATTTCAATAGGGTGTTGAATTGAAGGAGCAATTAATCCCATATCTATTAATTGTGATAGAACTTCTGACGGTGCAATCCGATGCTTGAATTGTTCATCGAGGAGGTCAAAATCATCTGTACCAATAAGCAGTAACAGTCTGCGTTGGCGAGCATTTAGATTCATTGAACGCTGTTTTAAACTTTCAATGCCCAAATCAGTTTTGTAATATTGAGACATACCTTAATTTACTCCCCGCAATAAATTAAGGCAGATTGTATGAGTTGATCATGACAATATTATGTAAAAAATATTACAAATCAAAAGATTATAAAGTCACGATCTTGGCATTTTCTATTGCTTTACGTAAGTAAGGGTCTAGATCTTCCTGACGAAGTAACCACTGCATATAGTCTGCGGGTAAATCGGTAATGGCTGTGCCACGGTGTTTACCAAAATTAATGGTGCGTGGAATACGTGCATCTTCGGATGCTGTATAGAGTTCTTCAATGGTTTGAATTTTTAAATGATGTATTTCATGCATTAAAATATTTGCTGTTAAAATAATATCCATATCGGCACGGTGCGCTTTTTTAATCATGTCGCGGGCTTTTGCACTGCCTTTGGTAATCATATAAATGAGTGCAGAAATATTATGTGCCTCGGCATCTGGCCAAACTAAACGTGCAAGGGCAAGTGTGCAAATGGCTTTAATTTTGGAGGTATCTACACCACATTTTTCAAGTGCACGAATATCGTAATCAATATTGTGACCAATAATATACGTTGTGTCCTGTGGAAGGCTGAAGCTGGTATAGTGGGGTTGATCGACCAACTCGGATTCTAAAATATGGTGTACAGCCATTGCTGCATAAGAAATCGGTTCATCGACACGATAGAGCTGGTCGAAAATTTGGCTTTTATCTAGCGTAAGTTTGCCATCATGGATTTGAATCGGTGCATAAGCAATCTCAATGGGCTGTCCATTTAAAGTATGGGTTTCTGTATCGAGAATAATTGCTTGCATGACCTAGTCCATAATCGTAGCGAAATTTTAAATAAATTTAACACTTTCAAATGCCTTGGTACAAACTGAAAACATCAACTTTGGATTATTCCTGATTATTTCTGCCTAAAGATGCTGTTTAAATGCGCTTGTTTTAATTTATTACTGAAAATAAGACTTTTTATAGATATAAAAGCCAATTTCATGACTCATTTATTTCATGCCTTAGATGCTATCTATAGTCTTCTAGTCACGATCTGAAATCATAAAATATTGTATGTTTAAGCAAGATATTCCTAATGTCTGCAATTTTTTCAAATATGCTGTATGGGGGATTAATCCTAGCCAAAATAATGGTTTGTGCTTTGAGGAATATTCTTCTTTATTGACCTTTTAAAAGTAGAATTATTGTCTATGCAAAATTAATGCAACAATACGGCTCAAATAATATTGTGTTGATCTTAAAAGATACAATATTCGAACATTTTGAGGTGCTTAGCTTTTCTATTAAAAAATATTTTATTGAATTGATATTATTGGGTATTTGTAATATTAAGAAATAATAATTTAAAAAATCAACACCTTAGTACTATTGTGTTTTACCTTGTTTTAAAATAATGTATTTAGTCTGAAATTGAAAAATAAAAGTAATTATTTTATTTAAATCATCACAACAAAAAACGTATAAGGAAGTGCAAACATGAAAAAAACATTGCTTACAGTGTTCATGAGTAGTTCGGTCATGCTGTTAACTGCATGTGGTAGTGGAGATGGTGATTCAGTCTTTACCTCTCCTAATAATGAATCTGCCAATAATATTCAAAATCCAGTCGTAAGTGTGACTGCTTATACGCAGGATGGTATGTCTCTAGTCGCTGCAGACAGTCAGCTGATGACGTATAAAATGTTGGGTGTAAATGGCAAAGAAGTTCAAGCAACGTCTTTAGTTTTTACCCCTAAAACTGCTGCACCTGCAAATGGCTGGCCGATTGTGGTTTGGGCGCATGGTACAACGGGTGTTGCAGATAAGTGTGCACCTAGTCAGCAGGGCTTAAAGGAATCTCAACTTCTGCTGACAAAATTATTATTAGCAGGTTATGTGGTGGTTGCTCCAGATTATGAGGGGTTAGGAGCAGAGGGTAATCATCCATTTCTTAATTTAAAAAGTGAAGCTTTTTCCATTACTGATGCTGTAGTCGCCACACATGATTACCTACGTCGTCAAGGTAAGAAAGTTGCTCCACAATGGATGACAATAGGTCATTCGCAAGGTGGTCATGCTGCATTGGGTGCAGCACAATATGCTTCTAGAGCGCAGCTCGATTACAAGGGTACAATTGCAATTGCACCTGCATCAAACCTTGCTGCAATATTGCAAGGAGGAGAAAATGCTGTAAAAGATCAACCTGTAGGTGTGCAGATCCAAGCTCTGCCACCTTTAGATGCATTTACTTCTTTAATTGTTGCTGGAATGCAAGGGCATCAGGTTTCGGTCAGTTATGCTGACGTTTTTAAAGCAGATACTGCAAAAATTGCACCTATTGCAGAAACAGAGTGTTTAGATTCTGTTAGGGAAGCCTTGTTGAAAGGAATGACAGATTATATTGCACTACCTGAGCATTCGGGTTCCTTGAGTGGCTATGGACGAAAGCAGGATAACTTTATGTCTATACCTGTGATTAATAATTTCTTAATAAAAGACTCACAACCCGGTACAGTGAAGCTAAATCAGCCTGTTATTATTTATCAAGGTGGACAAGATGCGACTGTACCAAAAGCAGCAACTGATTTACTGAGAGCAAGTGCTGAAGCTAAAGGTACAATAATTCAATATAAACCAGATGCAAAATGGACTCACAGTAGTGTTTATCTGGAAAATTTAGATCAGTTTGTTATTGATGTTCAAAAGATGATGCCAGCAACAATACCAACTCCATAACTTGATTTGACCTAAAAAGCTCATGTTTGTATTTACATGAGCTTTTTTATTTAAAACTGAGTAAAGTTCATTCTCGAAATTTATAAACTTCATGCTACAATACGCGCCAATCTTAGCACGGCTTAAAAGCCCTAATTTATAGGACCTCGCTAATGTTTGCCAATATCTCAATTGCTGAATTTGACCCAGAAATCGCGCAAGCAATCACACAGGAAGATGCTCGCCAAGAAGCGCACATCGAACTGATTGCTTCTGAAAACTATTGCTCTCCAGCAGTGATGGAAGCTCAAGGTTCAAAACTTACCAACAAATATGCAGAAGGCTACCCAGGCAAACGCTACTATGGCGGTTGTGAATATGTAGACATCATCGAACAATTGGCAATTGACCGTGCTAAAGAGCTTTTCGGTGCAGATTATGCAAACGTTCAGCCACATGCTGGTTCACAAGCTAACTCAGCTGTTTACTTGGCGTTGCTTAACCCAGGCGATACCGTTTTAGGTATGAGCTTGGCTCACGGTGGTCACTTGACTCACGGTGCAAAAGTTAGCTTCTCTGGTAAAACATATAATGCGATTCAGTACGGTTTAAACACCGAAACTGGTGAAATTGATTATGAAGAAGTTGAGCGTTTAGCAGTAGAACACAAGCCACGTATGATCGTTGCTGGTTTCTCTGCTTATAGCCAAATTGTTGACTGGCAACGTTTCCGTGACATCGCGGACAAAGTTGGCGCTTACCTATTTGTAGATATGGCTCACGTTGCTGGCTTAGTTGCTGCGGGTGTTTACCCAAGCCCAGTACAAATTGCTGACGTAACTACAACGACTACGCATAAAACACTTCGTGGTCCACGTTCTGGTTTAATCCTTGCGAAAGCAAACGAAGAAATCGAGAAAAAATTACAATCAGCGGTATTCCCTGGTAACCAAGGTGGCCCATTGGTTCACGCGGTTGCAGCGAAAGCAATTTGCTTTAAAGAAGCAATGACACCTGAATACAAAGAATATCAAAAACAAGTTGTGGTAAATGCTAAAGCAATGGCTGAAGTATTAATCGCACGTGGTTACGATATTGTATCTGGTGGTACTGAAAACCATTTATTCTTATTGTCACTCATTAAACAAGATGTGACTGGTAAAGAAGCAGATGCATGGTTAGGTGCTGCTCACATCACTGTGAACAAAAATGCTGTACCAAATGACCCACGTTCTCCGTTCGTGACTTCAGGTATCCGTATTGGTACGCCAGCTGTAACCACTCGTGGTTTTGGTGAAGCTGAAGTTCGTGACTTGGCAGGCTGGATCGCTGACATCTTAGATGCGAAAGGCGACGAAGCTGTAATTAACGCGACTAGAGCGAAAGTTGAAATTGTTTGTGCTAAATTTCCAGTTTATGCAAAATAAGTAACGACTTGAGAAAGCCCCCTCAAGGGGGCTTTTTTTATAGATGTTTAAAAGTCATATTTTTCAAATCACATATTTCTGCTATAACAGAATAATACTTCATAAAAGATATAAATCATTTTGCTGTTGCTGTAATGACATCTTTCTTTCAAAGGAATCAGGTAAATGGCTAAACCAACAATTATTATTTCACAACAAGATCTTCAGCGTTTAGAAACCATGCTTGAACATCAATCTAAACTCAGTCCGACCATGCAGCATCTTGAAGATGAACTTGCACGTGCGGATGTTGTTGCTCCACAAGATGTCCCAGAAAATGTAGTGACCATGAATGCTCGTGTGCGTATTACCATTGCACCAGCGAGTGAATCTACGGAAATTACTTTGGTCTATCCACATGATTTTCGCGGTGATAAAGGTCAAGTGAATGTTCTTGCTCCAGTCGGTGCAGCTATTCTTGGCTTGGCCGAAGGACAAGAAATTGAATGGCCACAACCTGATGGTCATTTAATGAAAGTTAAGATTGAAAAAGTGTTGTATCAGCCAGAACGCGAAGGCGATTATTTATAAGCTTAAATTTATGAAATGTTGTTTAGAAGACATAGTATTTTTATAAATATTGATCATATAAAAATGATGCAGTAAGCATGAGAAAGAGTGTTTTAAATAATAAAAAAGGCAAAGTAAAAACTTTGCCTTTTTTTGATCTGTACCGATCTTAGTGGTGATGACCACCAGCGCCGTGTACGTGACCGTGTTCTAATTCTTCAGCAGATGCTTCACGAATTTCAATGATTTCAACTTCAAAAGTTAAATCTTGACCAGCAAGTGGGAAGTTTGCATCAACAAGAATGTTGTCGCCTTCGATTGCTTTAACTGTAACGATTTGAACACCGTCATCCGTTTGAGCTTGGAACTGCATACCTGCTTGGATGTTATCTACGCCTTGGAACATTTGCGCAGGAACTTCTTGTACTAGGTCTGGGTTGTATTCGCCATAACCTTCAGCAGCAGGAACGTTTACAGTGAATTTTTCACCAACAGTTTTGCCTAATAAAGCATTTTCTAAACCTGGGATGATGTTACCTGCACCGTGTAAATATGCAAGTGGCTCACCTTGTGATTGGTCGAGAGTTTCGCCCTCTGCGTTAGTCAACGTGTAGTGGAAAGAAACCACGAGGTCATTTGCAATAATAGCAGTCATGTCATTGATCCATTCAATTTTTTAAGGGTACATCATAAAGTGAAAAGCAAATTTTGTAGACTATATTTAGCAAAAAATTGCATTTTCCGCGTTTTTATGGCGTTTTTTTAATAATAGGGACGGTTTTTTAAATTTCAATGCAATTTTATCATTCTGAGTGATTTTTCTTGTGACAATATTTTAGCTATTGAGTGAAGATCATTTATTTTTAACCGATGTGTTATTTTGAGCACAAAAAAAGAAGATGACATCTAATAAGCCATCTTCTTTTTATTACATTTAAAATAGTTATACAGATTGTATAAAATTAAGACATTGATCTTAATTATCCTAAAGGATATGTTTTAACTTCTATTTCATCGCTAGAAAAAAAACTGAAAAGTTGTTTAAACCAAAGGGCAATTTTTTGAAAAAAATTGGCTTCTTCAATGTGTACATCATCTTCAATGGCAATGGTTCGAATCAATTGGTTGTTTTGATACACCTGTACGGTGGCTAATTGCATCACTTTGGCCAAAGGTGCAGTGAGTAATTTTTCGTTGATTTCAACATTTAAGTGGGTTTTTGTTTCTTGTAAGGGGTCAATGGTTTGAATCGTACCATTGCCTGTATTCAACATAATACGTTGATTGGTTGTGTCATAGGTTTTTAAATCAATCGCAAAAGGTTGGTCATATAAAGACGTGGTAATAATTTGCGGTTTAGTCGTTTCTAATTTAAACATTTTTAACGTAGATTTGATGACCGGTAATTCTGCAATCAGTTGTTTGTCTTTAATTGCAACTTCATTACGGGTATAGGTATAGCCCATATTCATGAGGTTGTAGGCAACTTCGGCACGTTTGGCTGCACTCGCTGCCCCTAGGACAATAACCACTAAGCGACGTTCAGGCGTGTCTGGATTCATTGTTGGGCGGTTTGCAGTTAATGCGAGATTATAACCCGCAGCTTTAGTGAATCCTGTTTTTAAGCCATCTACGGTTGGGTCTAATTTTAACAATCTATTTGTGGCATGGTGAAAGCGATTATTGTAGGAAAAGCTTTGTTGTTTTGAGTAATTTAAATAATCGGGTGTTTGTGTAACTAGGGCTTGTCCTAACAGCGCTAAATCTGCTGCGGTTGAATAATGTTCAGGCATGCTAATGCCTGCTGGATTTTGGAAGTGAGTGTCTTTCATTCCCAGAGCTTGAGCTTCTTTATTCATCCGTTCAATAAATTTTGGAACATTCCCAGCAATACGTTCTGCTAAAGTCACAGCAGCATCATTGGCAGACATCACCACTAAGCCTGCAAGAAGTTGATCGACTGAAATTTGCTCACCTTCTTTTAGGTACATCTGTGATTCATCCCACATCACCATTTTAACCACAGGTGTTGCAGTTAAGACCTCATCTTTACGTAAATGACCAGCCTGAAGTTCTTTTAACGTGATGTAAGCCACCATCATTTTAGTCAGCGAGGCTGGGGCACGTTGAACATGACTATTTTGTTCAGCAATGACTTGCCCTGACTGAGTATCAATAATGGTCCAAGCCTGAGCTTCAACGCTTTCTGGAACCAGATTGAGTAATGTGGCATTGACTATTGTGGAGCACAATAAACCAAGTGATGCGATGAGGTAGATAACAGCTTTCAATGATGTTCCTTTATTTGCCAATCCGTTGACTTTAAAATGCAAAAAATCTTGCGAATGCTATGCCTTTTTTTGCTGAATGGCTAGTCAGAATTGTAGACAATTGCGACAGTTCAGCATTGCTTTGTAAAAAAATGCTAAGCTCATTGATAAGTTACCTTTTTCACATTTTGAATCGCCTATTATGTTGCATTATCAAATCGAATTTGACGATTATCGTCAGCATTTAATTCATGTCACTTTACGTTTTGTTGCCATTCCAACACAGGTGCTTTCGTTGCCGACTTGGATTCCTGGAAGCTATCTGATTCGTGAGTTTTCAAAGCATATTGAGTCTGTTAAAGCCTATGATGAAGATGGGCGTATGCTGCAAATAAGCAAATTTGAAAAAAATAAATGGCGTTTATTTAATACCGATTTTGAACTGATTACCGTGGAATATGATGTTTATGCATATGACCTGTCAGTACGTGGTGCTTATGTTGACCAGAACCGTTTATATGTGAATCCAGCATGTGCATGTTTGGGGCTTGAAGGTCAGGAAGAGAATCAAGTCGAGGTTGAAGTCTTCCTTCCAAATGAACTGAAACACTTCCAATTGGCTACGGGCTTAGCGCATCAAAGCTTGGTTAAAGGTCGTCATACCTTAAAAGCTAAAAACTATGCACAGTTGATTGATAGTCCATTTGAACTGGCAGATCAAACGCGTTTTAGTTTTGAAGCGAATGGAATTGCACATGAGTTTGTGGTTTCAGGCAAACATGCCATGAACGAACAACGGATGAAACAAGATATTGAAAAAATCTGTAGCACAGAGATTGCAATGTTTGGTTCTGCACCATTTGAAAATTACACCTTTATGACCATGGCGACAGGTAATAGTTATGGTGGTTTAGAACATCCGAACAGTACCAGTCTCATTACGCCACGTGATGACTTACCTAAAGCAGATGAGCCGATTGAGCCATCTAAAGATTATCAACGTTTCTTAGGTTTATGCAGCCACGAATATTTTCATTCATGGTTGGTGAAATTTATTCGTCCTGAAAACTTTGTCAATTATGATTTAAACAAAGAAGGCTATACCTCTTTATTGTGGATTTTTGAAGGTT
The DNA here is from genome assembly GCF_002135275.1 of Acinetobacter sp. ANC 4973. Taxonomy (NCBI): domain Bacteria; kingdom Pseudomonadati; phylum Pseudomonadota; class Gammaproteobacteria; order Moraxellales; family Moraxellaceae; genus Acinetobacter; species Acinetobacter sp. ANC 4973. The sequence continues at coordinate 307,395 of NZ_NEGM01000001.1, read as the reverse complement.
TTACTTCGTACTATGATGATTTGATTTTGCTGCGCAGTGGTGTGGTGAATCAAGCGTCTTATATTGAGTTATTAAAAGCGCAAATTGATCGTTATTTACAAAATCCAGGTCGAGCTGTTCAGACCGTTTCTGAGTCTAGTTTTGATGCGTGGGTGAAATTTTATCGTCAGGATGAAAATTCAAATAATGCAGGAACCAGCTATTACAACAAAGGTTGTTTAGTTGCATTGTGTCTAGATCTGGGCTTGCGTTTACGTGGTTCAAGTTTAGATGCCTTAATGCGTAAGCTGTATGAAAATGCACAAAATGGCATTCAAGTCAGTGAGCGAACTATTTTTGATTTGTGTAAAGCGCTGACAGGTCAATATTGGGCAGAGCAAATTAATCACCTGATTAACACGACAGATGAATTGCCGCTTGATCAGTTGTTCCCTGAGTTTGGTCTAAGTTATACCTTGAAAAATGACAAAACTTTGCCATATGGGTTAAAAGTTGCTGATAAACCTGAAGGTGTACTGGTTCAAAGTACACGACGTGATGGTGTTGCAGCTCAAGCGGGTCTTTCTGCCAATGATGTGATTATTGCCATTGATGGTTTAAAAGCCACTGAAAAACTTCTTGAGCAATATGCAAAGCAGGAAGGTACTTTCACTGTGTATGTATTCCGCCGTGATGAGTTGATGCAGTTTGAACTTTCGGGTGGTGCAATTAACTTAACCACAGTTGAATTGAAAGTTGAAGATCAAGTGAAAGCGGAAAAGTGGCTGAAAGCTTAATTTTCTAACGATTTGAAGTCATGTAAAACCGATGCTTAGGCATCGGTTTTTTATGAGAAGTAGATATAAAAATTTATAAATATAGATTAGCTTTAAAAAGAAACTTAGCAGCCTTACAAAAAGATGGTTTTTATGTATCTGATTAAGAGTAGTCAAAGTATGTTGATAACAAGCTATGGGGCAAGGGTAAGGCATTGCTTTAAATGTGTTGAAATTGAAGATTTTTAGATTCGCAGGTGATGTCACACTAATGCTTATTGTTCCAAAGCCTTTCAATTAAGTGCAACCTCATAGTGAGGAAAGCATCCCTCACCATGATAACTTTTTTGGCTGATCAGGACGGAAATTTGCATCCTATTTCCTAATAGGTGATTTATTTCCATGATACCCAACATGTTCCAAGTAATTGGTTTGTAAATCAGTAAATTGGTCTGGTGAAATTTTAATCATATTTATGGGGTGTAAATCTATTAAAATATTGATAAATATATATTTTATGTCATAAAGACCCTAAACTAGCACTTGGGTAATGAAGTGCGTCGATACAGTCAAAGAGACAGTCTAGGACTGCTCATATTCGAAAAAAGACGAAATTTCAAGTAGAATATCAGCATTGGTGAACAACACTGATGCGTATAAATTTATCAGCCAAACAGCAATATGAAAAGATATTGTTTTGACTGAGGTGCAATCAGCACCAATACTTTAAATATTTTATTTAAGCAAACCGGTTCGCAGGGCTGAGTCAAAAGCTTAGTCCTAACAAACTCAATCCAAAGCAAGGGGCTATATATGGCTGGTGGAAAGTCAACAATCATTTACACATTGACCGATGAGGCGCCACTATTGGCGACCTACTCACTGCTGCCGATCATTGAGACCTTTACTAAACCGGCTGGCATCGAAATCGTTAAAAGCGATATCTCCGTGGCCGTACGTGTACTCGCAGAATTCACAGACTTCCTAACCGACGAACAAAAAGTGCCTGACACTCTCGCAGAGCTAGGTCGTCTTACGCAAGATCCAGATACGAACATCATCAAACTTCCAAATATCAGTGCCTCTGTTGGTCAATTGATGGCGTGTATTAAGGAGCTTCAGTCTAAAGGCTATGCTATTCCTGATTATCCAGAAAACCCAGCCACTGAAGAAGAAAAAGCGATCAAAGCACGTTATAGCAAGTGTCTAGGTTCGGCTGTGAATCCTGTACTACGTGAAGGTAACTCTGACCGCCGCGCTCCTGCTGCAGTCAAGAACTACGTTAAGAAACACCCGCATTCAATGAGCGAATGGAAGCAGTGGTCACAGACTCATGTGTCACACATGGAAGAAGGTGACTTCTACCACGGTGAAAAGTCAATGACACTTGACCGTGCGCGCAATGTGAAGATGGAACTCATCACAAAGAGTGGTGAAACGGTTGTTCTTAAGCCAAAAGTTGCATTGAAAGACGGTGAAATCATCGATTCGATGTTCATGAGCAAAAAAGCACTTTGCGATTTCTACGAGAAGCAACTTGAAGATTGCCGCGAAGCGGGCATCTTGTTCTCGTTACACGTGAAAGCGACCATGATGAAAGTTTCACATCCGATCGTATTCGGTCATTGTGTGAAAATCTATTACAAAGAAGCATTTGAGAAGCACGGTAAGTTATTTGACGAGTTGGGTATCAACGTTAATAACGGTATGTCGGGTCTTTATGAAAAAATCGCAACTTTGCCTACTTCTCTTCGTGAAGAAATCATTGAAGATCTTCATGCATGTCAGGAGCATCGTCCTGCGTTAGCAATGGTCGATTCTGCGAAAGGCATTACCAACTTCCATTCACCAAACGACGTGATTGTAGATGCTTCTATGCCTGCAATGATTCGTGGTGGCGGTAAAATGTGGGGCGCTGATGGCAAGCAATACGACTGTAAAGCAGTGATGCCTGAATCGACTTTCGCGCGTATCTACCAAGAAATGATTAATTTCTGTAAATGGAACGGCAACTTCGATCCGAAAACCATGGGTACTGTACCTAACGTTGGTTTGATGGCGCAAAAAGCTGAAGAATACGGCTCGCACGACAAAACTTTCGAAATCGCTGAAGCGGGTATCGCGAATATCACTGATCTTGAAACTGGTGAAGTGTTGATGACTCAAAACGTTGAGGAAGGCGACATTTGGCGTATGTGTCAGGTGAAAGATGCCCCGATCCGTGACTGGGTGAAACTTGCGGTAAATCGCGCACGTAACTCTGGTATGCCTGCGATCTTCTGGCTTGACCCGTACCGTCCACATGAAAATGAATTGATCAAGAAAGTAGAAGAGTACTTGAAAGATTACGATACATCAGGTCTCGACATTCAAATCATGTCACAAGTTCGTGCGATGCGTTACACACTTGAGCGTGTAGCACGTGGTCTTGATACGATTTCAGTAACGGGTAACATCCTACGTGACTACCTGACTGACTTGTTCCCAATTATGGAATTGGGTACGTCTGCGAAAATGTTGTCTATCGTTCCGTTAATGGCGGGTGGTGGCATGTATGAAACGGGTGCGGGTGGTTCAGCTCCGAAACATGTTCAGCAGTTAGTGGAAGAAAATCACTTACGTTGGGATTCACTTGGTGAGTTCATGGCGCTTGCGGTTTCTTTAGAAGAAATGGGCATTAAAGAAGACAATGCTCGTGCGAAATTGCTGGCGAAAACGCTTGATCAAGCAACAGGTAAGTTACTTGACAACGACAAGTCACCATCGCGCCGTACGGGTGAGCTTGATAACCGTGGTAGCCACTTCTATTTAGCTAAGTATTGGGCTGAAGAGCTTGCTGCGCAGGATGAAAATGCTGAGTTGAAAGCGAAGTTTGCTCCACTTGCGAAAGTATTGGCTGAAAATGAAGACAAAATCATTGCTGAGCTTGCTTCCGTTCAAGGTAAGTCAGTTGACATCGGTGGTTACTATGCCGTTGATCAAGAGAAAGTGAATGCTGTAATGCGTCCAAGTGCGACTTTAAACGCAGCGCTTGTAACTGTTTAAGTATGATCATACAAAGCCGACGATTTAGTCGGTGATGTAAAAAAGCCGGTGTATATGCACCGGCTTTTTATTGTTCTTAATTTTTAAGATTTTAATTTTCATCAAAAAATAATTGATTTTAACTAAATCTTAACGACCATTACGTCCTCTACCACGAGGTGCTTTCGTATTTGGACGTGTCGTACCATTGGTTTTACGACGTGGTTTATCTGCATCATCCATTTGCCAAATACGTGTAGTACCACCACCAGCTTTTTTCTTGCCTTTAAAAGGTGTTTCACCACGTTCTTCACGTGCTTTATCTTTAGCAACCGAGAAATGTTGTTTCTTGGTTGTGGTCTTTTTCGCAAAAGAACGACCTTCATACGGTTTGTCCGCAGGAACATCTTTAAAGTCAGGATAAAGTAAAGGTTCAATTTCAACTTGCTCACCCGGTTGTAAGCCAAGTTTTACAATACTAATTGTACCAATTTGGGTACGAATTAAGCGTAAAGTTGGGAAGCCTACCGCAGAGGTCATACGACGTACTTGACGGTTACGACCTTCACAAATTGAAATTTCTACCCAAGATGTTGGAACAGATGTACGAAAACGAACTGGCGGAGTACGTTCCCATAACCAATCTGGCTCATCAATTTTTTGAGCTGTAGCTGGCAGGGTGATACCGTCTTTAAGTTCAACGCCTTTACGAAGTTGCTCTAAAGCTTCCTCCGTAATGTCGCCGTCAACCTGAACCACATAAGTTTTAAACTTTTTGCTGGCTGGATTGGTAATGAACTGGTTCAAACCACCATGATCCGTTAAGAACATTAAGCCTTCTGAATCTAAATCAAGACGACCTGCAATACGCAAGTCAGGATCTTGAGTAAAATCAGCCATGGTTTGATGTTTCTCATCGGCACGGAACTGGGAGAGAACGTCATAAGGTTTATTAAGAATGACGATTTTCATAGAAAATAACTACTTTGCTAATGATTAAATTTGGAAACGTTGAGTATTATTTAATCGAGAAATATTGTTATTTCTCATATAAATCTCAAAAATACTGAATCTAGATTAGGATATTATGCGTTAAGAACAGTTGAAAGTATTGCTTATTGGCAATTATTTTTTAGATTCGCCAGCGACAAACGGAGAAGTTGTACAATGGGTTATCAAAAGATTGCAGTTCCTGTGGATGGTAGCAAAATTACCGTAAACGCAGATTTGTCACTCAATGTTCCGAATAATCCAATCATTCCTTTTATTGAAGGTGATGGTATAGGTGTGGATATTACACCAGCGATGAAAGCGGTGGTAGATGCTGCGGTGCAAAAAGCTTATGCTGGCAAACGCTCGATCGAATGGATGGAGGTGTATTGCGGCGAAAAAGCAGACAAAATCTATGGTACTTATATGCCAGAAGAAACTTTTGATGCACTGCGTGAATTTGTTGTTTCTATTAAAGGCCCATTAACGACTCCAGTGGGTGGAGGTATTCGTTCACTTAACGTAGCTTTACGTCAAGAATTGGATCTTTATGTTTGTGTGCGTCCAGTTCGTTGGTTTGAAGGTGTTCCTTCACCAGTTCATCATCCTGAACTGACTGACATGGTGATCTTCCGTGAAAACTCTGAAGACATTTATGCAGGTATTGAATGGAAAGCTGACTCTCCTGAAGCTAAAAAAGTAATCAAATTTTTGAAAGAAGAAATGGGTGTGACTAAAATCCGTTTCGAAGAGAACTGTGGTATTGGTATCAAGCCCGTATCTAAAGAAGGGACTCAACGTCTTGTACGTAAAGCAATTCAATTTGCGATTGATAATGATAAGCCAAGCGTGACTTTAGTTCACAAAGGCAACATTATGAAGTACACCGAAGGTGCGTTTAAAGAATGGGGCTATGAAGTCGCACTTGAGCGTTTCGGTGGTGAACTTCTTGATGGTGGGCCATGGGTCACAATTAAGAATCCTAAAACAGGCAAAAAGATCATCATTAAAGATGTTATTGCCGATGCATTTTTGCAGCAAATTTTGATGCGTCCAGCTGATTACTCTGTTATTGCGACACTTAATTTGAACGGTGACTATATTTCGGATGCACTTGCAGCTGAAGTAGGTGGTATCGGTATCGCGCCTGGTGCAAATATCGGTGGTGCGATCCAAGTTTATGAAGCAACTCACGGTACTGCGCCTAAATATGCGGGTCAAGACAAAGTAAACCCTGGGTCTATTATTCTTTCTGCTGAAATGATGCTTCGTGACATGGGGTGGACTGAAGCTGCTGATTTAATCATCAAAGGTATTGCTGGTGCGATTACTGCGAAAACGGTAACGTATGACTTCGAGCGTTTAATGCCTGATGCGACTTTGTTACGTTGTTCAGAGTTTGGTCAAGCAATCATTAATAACATGGAATAAGCATATATAGTTTAATTCAACTGATGACAGCCCGTATTTATTGCGGGTTTTTTATAAGCGTGAAGCTAGTGATTTAGAAAAATGATGATATTTTAGTCATCATAATTAAAGGGGATAATAATGAACTACAATTGGGCGATCTTTATATTGTTAGGAATGCCATTCTTAACACAGGCCGGTACTGTTTATAAATGTAATAATAAAGGTGCAACGATATATCAGTCTAAGCCATGTGCTGGCACAACAGTAGATGCTAATTTTCAGCGTGAGCAACGCATACAAAATCAATCAAATTCCGCTTATCAGCAACGGACAACAAATGGAACTTCCAACGAAATTGCGGAAACAGCAGAAGGAAAAAAGAAAAGTTTAGCAATTGCCCAAGAGGCATACCGTATAACAAAAGAGCGCTAAAATAAATCAAACTTTATTTGGTTTACTGCAAAGGGAAATATTATTTGGTGACGACTAAAGCGAGAAGTATTGAAGGCTATTTGGCAGATATTGATGCCTCATTATGTGCCTATCAGTTTTGTCACCCAAATAAGCCAACGATCAAAATTAGCGAAGCATTGGCTTAAACAAGATTCGGGTTAATCAGAATTAGCTCGTACTGTCCAATTTAATGATCCCATGGATTCAACACCTGCTAAAATTTATTTTTATTTTTAGTTTGATGAACACGTTATTTTGATTAAAAAACAACTAGTGAAAGAAGTTTAATTTCTTTGCTTATAATTTTATAAATGTGCTCTGTATTTTTTTAAATGCGAGTTAACGACTGCTTAAATTAAAAGTAGCGAAAGTTTTAAAGCTTATATTCAATTTGAGAGTATTGAATAAAGAGTAGCATTACAGAAAATACCTATTAAGAATTGTATTTGATAAATAAGATTAAACAGTGTTCATTTAAAATAATAGCTGCAAATAAATGATGTTTAAAAAATTAAAAATATTTTGTTTATCCATCTTTTTTCTAGGGATAACTGTTTTATTGACAGGCTGTAAGCCACCACCATCAGGTGAAGCCGCAGGCATTCGTTACCCAATTTTATTTATACAATTACAACAAATGGAGTTGTCTTCACCGCTTGCAATGCCTGTTGAAAATATTAAAACTCGGCAAATACAAGATACTTGGGGTACAGCACGTAGTGGCGGTAGAAAACATGAAGGTATTGATATTTTTGCCAAGCGAGGAACCGCTGTCTTAAGTGCAACACAAGGGATTGTGCTTCGTGTAGGCACCGATGATTTAGGTGGGAAAGTGGTTTGGATTGTTGGCCCAAATTTAAGCCGTCATTATTATGCACATTTGAATGATTATGCTGACCAAATTCAACAGGGTGATTGGGTTGAAGTCGGTGAGGTGATTGGTTATGTGGGCAATACAGGCAATGCTAAAACGACCCCACCACACTTGCACTATGGAATTTATTTAAATGGACAAGGAGCAGTCAACCCTTATCCATATTTAGCACCATCTTCTTAAAGATTAAAAATGGTTACACTTGCTCAGTTGTTTTGTATTTAGTTGAGCGTGTATGCCAAACCAATTGCAAAGTACCAAGCAGCAAGACAAATGAAGCCAAGATAAACTGTTGATGATAAGTCACGCCAAAATGTTGTAGTGTGCTAAAACTTAAGCCACCGACAAGCTGTGTAGATGCAAAACACAGTGTTGCAATACTCCAGAGCTTTTTATAAGCCACACCATACAGTTGTAAAATGGTGTAAGAGGTTAGAAAAACCACCGCAGGGTTGAGCATTCCTGTAAAAAATGAAGACGTAAAAGTCAGAATAGGGCTTGTACTTGCAGTGGCAATAAAAATAGCCATGATATATAGACTATAAAGAATTTTTAGTGCAGTAAAATTACCAAATTTTCTTGCTAATAAATAAGCGGAGAAAGCACCTAATGCACTGCCGATACCATACAGAATCCAATTGAAGTTCATCCAAAAGAGATTGAGTTTTAATTCATGACTCAGGTAATCAATCCAAAACAGTGAGTGTGGAATATAAGCAAAGGCACTACTTGAATAGGCAATCAGTAAACTATAGAACAGCGTATTTAACGATACTTCTGTGGATGTCGGTGTAGTTTGTGCAGATAAATGATGTTTAAACTGTTGCAGTAAAATACTCAGACAAATACAAATGATTAGTGCAAAACCACATAGCATAAGCCATGCTGTTTGTGTCGAAATTTGATCTAAATAAGGCAGGAAGAGTGTTGCCAGTAAAATCCCAAGCCCAATTCCGCTAAAACCGATAAAATTGATTTTAAAGCGATCTTGGATGTCACAGCATTGTGCCACTACGCTAGGTGATAATATCATCAATAAACCACCACTTACTCCTGAGATGATGCGCCAAAAAAGATACCAAGCTTTTGGCAAGTCTGAAAATGCACAACAGAGCAAGCTCAGCATGCCAACAATGGCCGCTATTTGAATGTACAACGCCATGATTTTATTTTGAGGTAAACGCATGGCCAAAAAAGCACCGAGCAAATAACCCAGTAAATTAGCACTGCCTAAAATACTGGAAAACCCAGTCGTCCAAGCAAATGCTTCACGCGTCGTGGGTAATAATGCAGTATAAGAGAAGCGTAAAATGCCTATTCCTAAACACATGCTGAGGCATAAAAAAATGCTGAGCTTAACCTTGTTTGAGGACATCCTGTGTTCTCACCGATACTTATTATTGATTAATAACAATAAATAGCATGAATTGTCATGATTTAATATAACGATAATCAACAAATGCATGAGTTCGCAGATTGGCTGTTTTTATGCTGATTTATTTGATGAGTATAGCGGTGAAGCTAAATAGTGAAAGTTGAATAAAAATGATGAATTTTATAAAAAATAAATGCTTAAAATAAAAAACCGCGTTAAAGAACGCGGTTTTTTAGCGCTAAAATTAACGCATTTTGGCTAAGAAGCGACTTAAACGATTTAATGCTTCACGTAATTCATTTTCAGCGGGTAGGAATACGACACGGAAATGATCTGGTGTAGGCCAGTTAAAACCAGTACCTTGTACCAATAATACTTTTTCAGCACGTAAGAAATCGAGCATGAACTTTTCATCATCTTGAATAGGGTAAATTTCAGGATCAAGACGAGGGAAGCAGTACATTGCACCTTCAGGTTTAACACAGGTTACCCCAGGAATGTCATTCAACATTTCCCAAGCAATATTACGCTGTTCATATAAACGACCACCGGGACGAATCAAATCATTAATTGATTGATAACCGCCCAAAGCTGTTTGAATGGCATATTGGGCTTGATGGTTCGCACATAGGCGCATTGAAGCGAGCATATCTAAGCCTTCAATGTAGTCCATTGCACGTGATTTATCACCTGTAATGGCCATCCAGCCTGAACGGAAACCAGCAATGCGATATGCTTTAGATAAACCATTAAATGAAACACAAAGATGATCACCCGCAAGTGCGGCAACAGCAACATGTTCAATGCCGTCATAGACAACTTTGTCGTAGATTTCATCTGCAAACAAAATTAAGTCATATTTTTTTGCCAGTGCAACAATTTGTTCTAACACATGACGTGGATAAACTGCACCTGTAGGGTTGTTTGGATTGATAATCACAATACCACGGGTATTGGGCGTGATTTTGCTTTCCATATCGGCAATGTCTGGATACCAATAGTTTTCTTCATCACATTTATAGTGGATGGCAGTACCACCCGATAAATTTACCGCAGCCGTCCATAATGGATAGTCAGGCATAGGAACCAGCATTTCATCGCCATTATTTAGTAAGCCTTGCATGGCCATCACAATAAGCTCAGACACACCATTACCAATATACACATCGTTGACGTGCATATTTAAAATACCTTTTTGCTGGTAATACTGACAAATAGCTTTACGCGCAGGGAAAATCCCTTTTGAGTCGGTATAACCAACAGCATTTGGAAGATTTAAAGCAACATCATTAATAATTTCTTGTGGAGCTTCAAAGCCGAATGGGGCGGGGTTACCGATATTTAATTTAATAATTTTATGACCAGCTTCTTCCATTTCATTGGCTGCTCGTAACACAGGTCCACGAATGTCGTAGCATACATGCTCGAGCTTAGACGATTTTTTTATTTCGCGTGGGGTTTGGATAGTGTTCGGCATTTTGATGTTCTCGGAAAGAGTGGAGGTCACTTTTGCATAACGATATAAATAACTTTTAAATGTTTCAGTTGTTACCAGATCGAGATCATGTTCATCTCTGAGTAAAGCAACAATTTTTTCATGCGTAAATCCCACCTGTTGATATTGTTTAATCACAGGCAGTAGATGTTTAAAAATAACGCTCTTTTTTTGCGACATTTTTTAATCTTGAGCAAGAATTTCAATAAGACTAACATTAAATTTGCTCACAAAAAAGCATTTAAAAAATAAAATGCTCACCATGTTTTGTATTTTTGCTTACCTTTTGCTTTTAAGTAAATTATAGGTCTTTTGTAAATTGTTAACTAAAGACTAGAAATTTTAAGATGAATCACGTAAATATAGGATTATCCTATTTTAAATAGCAAGATACAAAGGGACGTAATCATGGGAAAACTCAATAAAACAGACCGAGAATGGCAAAGAGAGTTATCACCAGACGAATTTCGCATTACGCGACAAAAGGGGACTGAGCCAGCATTTACAGGGAAATACTGGAATACCAAGCAAACAGGGACTTATTTGTGTCGTTGTTGTGGGGCTGAATTATTCTCGTCTAATACCAAATATGATAGTGGTAGCGGTTGGCCAAGCTTTTATAAACCGATTAGCAGTGGTGCGGTTGATGAGAATCAAGATGCGACGCATGGTATGGTCAGAACCGAAGTTGTTTGTCATCATTGCGATGCACATTTAGGACATGTTTTTGAAGATGGCCCACAGCCAACAGGATTGCGCTATTGCGTAAATTCAGCTTCATTAGAATTAAAAACACAAGAAAAAAATGATGAGGAAACCTATCCATGACCAGCATTTATCAGTTTGAAGCTGAGTTGTTAGATGGAAAAAATAAATCATTTGCTGATTATGAAGGCAAAGTTTTATTAATTGTAAATACTGCAAGTAAATGTGGTTTTACACCGCAATTTTCAGGTCTTGAAAAACTGTATGAAAAATACAAAGATCAAGGTTTGGAAGTTTTGGGCTTCCCTTGTAATCAATTTGGTGGGCAAGATCCCGGATCGAATGAACAAATCGGGGCATATTGCCAAAAAAATTATGGTGTGAACTTTCCGATGTTTGCCAAAGTGGATGTAAAGGGGCCAGAAGCACATATTTTATTCCGTTATTTAACCAATAACAGTAAAGGTATTTTGGGTAATGGGATTAAGTGGAATTTTACCAAGTTCTTGATTGGTAGAGATGGCAAAGTTTTAAACCGCTTTGCACCGACCACTAAGCCTGAAGATTTAGAAAGTGAAATAGCAGCGGCATTATCGCAGTGATGTTTCATGTTGGAAAATGAAAAAAATGTGTTAAATCAGTCAGAACTGAATGTTCAGTTCTGGCATGATTCGCGCATGCCTTATGTAGAAACACGTCAGGCATGCCAAAGTCGGATTTGTTATAAGGCCCACAGTCACACTACTTTTTCCATTGGTGCAGTCGATACGGGGCTAAGTCGCTTTAGCAGTTATTTAAGTGCTGTTGAAATGATTGAGTCTGGTACTTTAGTGGTTATTCCTGCTCAGGTTGAACACTCTTGTAATCCTATGCCTGATCAAGCATGGAGTTATCAGATGATGCATTTGAATGCTGATTGGCTCGCAGCATTATTGTCAGAGACAGTAAGAGAACAAATTCATGCACCAATTCCACAATTAAAACCCAGCGTGATTAAAAAACCAGAATTGTATTGTGCATTCACCCAGCTAAATCGAGATTTATTTAATTCTGAAGTTGATTTTAGGGAAAAAGAACAGCGTTTGATCGAGGTGCTCACTCAAATTATTTTGCCCTGTTTTGAATGGGAAAAAACTGATACATCTCATTATTTTTATGATCATTTAAAGGATTTGATTATCTATTTAAAAGATGTCGATACGATTGTCCCACTGGAAAAACTGGCAAGTATGCTGGGAATTAGTCGTTATGCAGTCATTCGTTTATTCAAGGCAAATCTGGGTTTGACCCCACATGCCTTTCAGCTCAATTTAAAAGTGAATCAGGCAAGAGAATTGCTTAAATATGGAAAAAATGTTGCTGATATTAGCTATGAACTAGGTTTTAGTGATCAAAGCCATTTTCATCGTGTATTTAAAATACATACAGGGGTTACGCCTAGGCAGTATCAACAAGGATTTATATGAAGCACTTGGTTTTTTATTATTGAGCTTTTGTCTGTTTAAAACCTAAATTAAATTTATTATCGCGCAATTTTATACAAGAGAGAATTGTGCTGGTTCTCTATGCTCATTTCAGCTAGATACTGGAATGATTTATGGAACTGTTTGTTATTATTGCATTCACGCACTTTATTGCTTTGCTTTCTCCCGGACCTGATTTTTTTCTTATTTTAACGACACTCTTACGGCATGGTCGGTCTGCGGCTCGCTTTGTCTGTGTAGGAATTGCATTGGGGAATGTATGTGTTTTAATGGTGATTTATGCTTGTTTATTTTTTCTTGGAAAAATTGATGAAAATATTTTGCTCTATGTGCGTTATATCGGTGCAGTGTATTTAATATATTTGGCAGCATTATGCTTGTATTATGCAAAAACTGAAGTAATTACGACGCATGGAAAAGTGGATGCTGTTCCGACTTTATCCAGTACAGTCAGTTATTTGAGTCAAGGCTTACGCTCAAGTGTGCTGAACCCTAAAAATATTTTATTTTATAGTAGCTTAGTCCTGTTGGTTTATGTCGATTTTCGGGTTTTTCAGCATGTTTTAATGGTGTTATGGATGGTTACTGTAGTCTTGGTTTGGAATATTTTACTGGTTAAATTGTTAAGTTATAAAGTTTGGATTGAATGGCTTAGCCTAAAGTCTAGATGGTTATATTATATTTCAGGGGGCTGTTTTATCTTTTTTTCCCTGATGTTATTAATGATGAATGAATTTGATTAAATGATTTTTATTTTAGCTTGAATTGGGACAGAAAAATTCAAATTAAAGTGAAGTAAAAACCACCTGAAGGTGTGATGTTCGTCAGTTAAGAAATTGATTAGTATTTTATTTTTTTAAATTCTAGATGTTATATGCTTCACGGAAACGTCATTCGCAACTGTCCGAGGCAAAACTATTTTAAAAAATTAATGTTTCTGCGATTAATTAACCAATAAAAGGTATTTGACGAGTTTTGCGGATGACAAATGCTTTTGGTTCTTTTGGCGAGACAAAAGAACAAAACGAGCTCCAAGTATATGATTTAAAAATATAAGACTCCGTCATGAGGAATGAAAGTTAAGGACTTTGTTTCTAAAATCCTTAACTGATCAGTTTCACCTGACGGTGGCTTTGGGCATTAAAATTTAAAGTATCGCTTTGAGGCGTTTAACCACTTCTTCACACTGAGCAATGTCTGCGACCAATGCTAAACGAACATGGTTTTCACCCGGATTACCTTGTTCAGTATCACGAGATAAATAACGCCCCGGAAGCACTTTAATGTGTGCTTTTTCCATCAGCATTTTGGCAAAAGCTTCGTCATTGTCTACTTTAAGCCAATAGTAAAAACCTGCATCGGGTTTTTTAAGTGGCAATAGATGACCCAGCTCTTTTTGAAAAAGTTCAAATTTTGCACGGTATTGTTTACGATTTTCTTCAACATGTGCTTCATCATCCCAAGCGGCAATGGATGCAAGTTGATGTTGAACAGGCATTGCCGCACCGTGATACGTACGATATTGCAAATATGGCTTGAGTAATGCTGCATCACCCGCAACAAAACCTGAGCGCATACCGGGTAAGTTTGAACGTTTAGACAGTGAATGGAACACGACACAGTTTTTATAGTCATCACGTCCAATTTCAGCACACACTTCAAGTAAGCCAACGGGCGCTTCATCAAACCAAAGTTCTGAATAACATTCATCTGATGCAATGACAAAATTATATTGATCTGAAAGAGCAATTAACTTTTTAAACTGCTCTTTAGATAGCACAGCACCTGTTGGATTACCCGGAGTACAGACAAATAACAATGCCGTTTTTTCCCAGACTTCAGCAGGTACAGCATCAAAGTCGCCTAGATAGTTGTTTTCTTCTGTGCAATTAATGAAGTATGGTTTGGCACCCGAAAGTAAGGTTGCACCTTCATAAATTTGATAGAAAGGATTCGGCATGACCACATAAGGCGCATCTTCACGGTTCACTAAAGCTTGAACAAAAGAAAAGATTGCCTCACGTGTTCCTGATACAGGAAGAATATTACTTTCAGCGCTAATGCTATTCAGCTTAAAACGTCGTGTCAGCCAAGCAGCGATACTTTGGCGCAGTTCTGGTAAACCTTTACTGTTTGGGTAAGTCGATAAATGCTTAAAGTTGTCAATAATTGCTTGTTTTACAAACTCTGGTGCAGGATGTTTTGGTTCACCAATCGACAATGGAATGAGTGGTAAATCTGCAGGTTGAATATCCTGAAAAAGTTTATTTAATTTTTCAAAAGGATAGGGATGCAATAATGACAAACTTGAGTTCATAAAATCGATACCGCTTAATTTAAGTTAATGTTGACCAGAGACTTGATTCGAAACTTCATCGAGTGCTGATTTTAATTGAGCAGCAAACGTTTTGGCTTCTGAATCGGACATTGGAATGCCATCTTTTTTGGTGACAAAGAAAATATCTTCTGCACGCTCACCCAGTGTTGCAATTCTAGCAGAGTGAATATCTAAACCTTGCATCATAAATAAACCACCTACTTTGGCCAGTAAGCCCGGATGGTCAAGTGTTGAAATTTCAACCATATTTTGTTGTAGCGCGGCATTGAGGGTGATATCGACGGTATTTTCAATATCGAAATGGCGTAATTGGCGTGGAATACGACGCTGCATTAAGCCGGGATATTTATCTGATTGGCTCAGTGCTTTGACTAAGGCATCAATGACAGTTTTTTCACGTTCAGGATCGGTCAGCAAAGTACCAAAACGGTCTAGAACCACATAGGTATCTAAACTAAATGCAGTACTTGCGGTAATAATTCGGGCATCTTGAACATCAAGATTCATACGGTCAAATACAGCCACTGTGGTGGCAAATAAATTTGGTTGATCTTGTGTGTAAATAAAGATCTGTACGGCATCTTGTGCAGATTTACGATGTGCACGCATTAACACTAAAGGTTCAGAGTTGTTGCCATGCTGCAAGATTGCACGGGTATGCCATGCAATTTCATCTGCTGATTCCTTAATAAAGTATTCATCACCCAGTTCCTGCCAAACGGTTTCTACATCGTATAGGGAGAAATCATTGACCAAGAGTTCACTGGCTGCAAATTTAGTGTCTTCAATCAGCATTTGATAATCGACAGGGCGACCAAGACCGGTACGAATCACATCACGGGCATGAGTATAAAGTTGACGCATAAGCGATGCGCGCCATGTATTCCACAGTTTTGGATTGGTGGCATTAATATCGGCAACAGTCAGAGTATATAAATAATCTAGATGCTCCATGTCACCGAGTTTTTCAGCAAAGTCTTGTACCACATCTGGATCGGAAATATCTTTTTTCTGTGCGGTCATCGACATGAGTAAATGATTTTGAATGAGCCATGCAACAAGGTTGCATTCACGTTCAGTAAAGCCGTGGGTGCGACAGAAGTTAATGGCATCTTCTGCACCCAATTCACTGTGGTCGCCACCACGACCTTTGGCAATGTCATGAAATAAAGCGGCTAAATAGACAATGTCACGACGTGCCAGACGTTGGAATACTGAACTTACCACAGGAAAGTCTTTGGCAAATTCAGGTGCTTTAAAGCGGTTGAGGTTACGCAGCAATAATAGGGTGTGTGCATCTACGGTATAAATATGGAACAAGTCATATTGCATCAGTCCCATAATTTGCCCGAATGCAGGAATATAGTTACCTAAAACGCTATAGCGTTTCATCGCAACCAAAGTGTCATATAGACGATGTGGTGAACGAATGATTGCCATAAATAAGGCTTGATGTTCAGGATTATCTCTATAGCTTTGATCAATTCGTTTTGCAGCAAGTATGAGCAGACGTAAAGTACGTGCGCGAATGCCTTCAATCTCTGGGCGATTGGCTAAGATATAAAACAATTCTAAAATAGCACTTGGGCGTTCCGAAAAGATTTTATGATGTTGTACGGCAAGTTTGCCATCCACCAGTTTGAAGTGTTCGTTAATTTCTTCAATTTTACGTTCGTAGTTGGGTAAACGCGGGGTAATCACCGATTCATTAAAGTAGGCAAGTAGCATTTCATTGAGGGTTGAAACTTGCTGTGCGCTACGATAATAGCGCTTCATAAATTGTTCAATTGGGTAATTAGGTGATTTATCTTCTTCACGGGTATAGCCAAACAAAGCCGCGATATCACGTTGATAGTCGAATAATAAACGGTTTTCATCACGTTTGGTTAGGCGGTGTAAATGATGACGAATTTCCCAAAGAAAGCTTTCCGCTTCTTCTAAAACACCCAATTCAAATTCAGAAATAAAACCTAAATGTACCAGATCATAAATACGATTGACCCGAAAATGACGCTTTGCAATCCAGCCAATTTGGTTAATGTCACGGATACCACCCGGTGCATTTTTAATATCGGGTTCTAAATTACTTTCGGTATTGTTGTGTTGCGCATAACGTCTGGCTTGCTCATCCATTTTGGCATCAAAAAAGGTTTTATCAGTCCATGTTTGTGACACGATACGACGTGGCCATCTGGCTAAATTTTCATTACCAATAATTAAACGTGATTCAATCAGTGCCGTGGCAACAGTTAAATCATTGGTGGCTTGTTCTACACATTGTGAAATGGTACGCACACTAATGCCGGGTTTGAAATTACCCACGTCCCAAAGTGATGAAATAAACGTAGAAATCAATTTTTCTTGATCTGGGCTGAGGTCATCTTCCGATAAAATCATGATGTCGACATCGGAATACGGCAACATTTCCCGACGACCATAACCACCCACTGCAAATAAACCCAAATCCGTTTGATCGAGTTCTGCATGTTTCCATAGGAACTGTAGTGCTTCATCAATCAAATTGGAGCGGCTTAAAATGACTTCACGAATTGACTGTCCATTTTCAAAACCATCTTGAAGCTGTTTTTCAACATCTGTGCGCCATTGATTAATCGCCTGAATGTCATGGTTACTTTTAACGTAATTCAATAGCGGAGAGGTATTGATCATGAACAGTGGTCCGTAAATAAGGTGGCAAGTTTAGTTTTGTTGAACACTGACTTGAGTCGCAGTATGTAGTGCGAGTTCACGTGCTTGATCCGTTGTTTCAGCACGTGCGGTTGCAACGCCCATGCGACGACGTTTAAAACCTTCGGGTTTACCAAAAAGGCGAATATCGGTGTTTGGATTTGCTAAAGCAAGATTTAAGCCAGAAAATGAAAGATTGCGATCATCTACACCTGCGTAAATCACAGCACTTGCTGCCACACTATGGCGTGTTGTATTCACTGGTAAGCCTAAAATGGCACGTGCATGCAGTTCAAATTCACTTTGAAATTGTGAAGCAAGGGTCACAAGTCCTGTGTCATGTGGGCGTGGTGATACTTCACTAAACCATACTTTATCGCCTTTGACAAACAGTTCAACCCCAAAAATACCGCAGCCGCCTAAGGCGATTGTGACTTTATTAGCAATACGTTTTGATTCTTCTAATGCCGCTGGAGTCATGGCTTGAGGCTGCCAACTTTCAACATAGTCACCTGAGTCTTGACGGTGTCCAATTGGGTCGCAGTACTGGGTTTCAATTTCACCCGTTTCAGCATTTTTAGCACGTACAGTCAGTAAGGTAATTTCAAAATCAAAATCAATTTGTGATTCAACAATCACCGTGCCCTGATTTACGCGACCACCGGTTTGCGCATATTCCCAAGCGGCATCAACTTCGTCAAAATTTTTAACACGTGATTGACCTTTACCTGAAGAAGACATCACAGGTTTTACAAAGTTTGGATAGCCAATATCATCACAAGCTGCGCGGAAAGATTCCAACGTATCAGCGAAGCGATAAGCAGATGTCGGTAAACCTAATTCTTCTGCTGCAAGACGGCGAATGCCTTCGCGGTTCATGGTCAAATTAACTGCTTTAGCAGAAGGAATAACGGTGGCAATATTTTGTTGTTCGATGTCGACTAAAACTTGCGTCGCAATGGCTTCAATTTCAGGAATAATTAAATGTGGTTTTACTTGTTGAATCAGTTGTTTGAGTTCTTCAGCATCTGCCATATTTAAAGTATAGGAATAATGTGCAACTTGCATGGCAGGAGCATGATCATAACGGTCAGCAGCATGAACTTCTACACCTAGACGTTGTAAAGAAATCACCACTTCTTTACCTAACTCTCCAGAACCTAACAATAAAACTTTAAAAGCAGAAGATTGAAGGGGAGTACCAATGGTCACGCTCATATGAATCGTCCTTGCTAAAGTGGTCTTTTAGCATAGCAGAACTGTTCTGACTGTTAAGGCTTGATTCACATAAAATAATGATATTGTCTAACAATTTTATTTATAAAGTTTATTGAACTCTCCCTAAATCCCTCTTTATAAAAGAGGGAGATTTTTTAAAGGAGTTAAAATGAAACGGGCACATAGGTATAAACCAAACCATAGACCACAGCTGCTGTAAGTGTTGCCGCGACAATTTGCTTAAATTTAAAATATAGTCCTGCTAAAGTGATAAAACCGACCAGCATAGCAATGCTTTTATTGGGTGTTTCCATCAGCGGGGGGAGTGTTGCAACCACCAGCATTGAACTAATTGCGGCAATGCCAATACTGCCTAATGCAATTTTAATCCAAACAGAACCGCGTTTTTGTGAGTTTTGTTGATGTTTTTGAATGACATAAAATGGGCCAAAACGAGAAATGAAATTCGCAATTCCGACAATAATGCCGACCAAAATAATTTCAAGATTCATGTGATGCTCCAAACTCATCATCGTGTTGTTTTAAAACATAGTGCTTAAATAAGCCTGCCAAAATTCCCGATAAAATCCCAATAAAAATGGCAGCGGATAAATTAATAAAATAACAGGTGATGGCCGAAACAATTAAACACACAGCAACAATAAAAGTATGTTTCTTTTCAAATGCGGCAAGCAGGAAACTTAAGAACAGTGCAGGTAATAAGAAGTCTAAAGCCGCTTGTAAAAACTGCGGTAAAGAACTGACTTGGTCGGCAAATAAACCCCCTAAAAAAGAGCCTAAAGCCCAAGATATCCAACTAAATAAACTTAAACCCAACATCCAAGATTCAGACCATTCTTGACGACGTTGTGACAGTTTAATCATGCCAGAGGCAAAAACTTCATCAGTCAGTCCCCATGACCAAATGGCTGTTTTTTTCAAGTTTAATTTATCTTGGATTAAATTTTGTAAGGCTGGGCCATAAAGCACATGGCGAATATCTAATGCAATCACCGTCAGTGCAGTCATCCAAATAGATGTACCACTACCGAGTAAAGCCACCACTAAAAACTGGCTGGCTCCGGCATACATCGAACAGGATAAAAACAGCGCTTCCCAAGAGCTAAAGCCAAATTGGGTTGCAGAGACACCAAAAGCAAAAGAAACGGGAAGATAGGTAAAAATAATGGCTTGACTGTCTTTAGCGCCTTGCCAAAAGCCAGCAGCTTGTACTGGAGGGATTTTGTGCTCAGACACGACACACCTAAAGAGTTAAACAATGGGGCAAATGATGATTGAGTATTCTACCCGAATTCACTAGCATAGTGCCGAAATGTTTGTATAGGCAGCTGATATGTTTGCGTTCAAATCACGTGCAATAGTGATGGTTTCTGTACTGTGCAGTACTTTTGCATTACAAGCTTGTGGTCATTCTTCAGAACAACCTGAGCAAAAAGTTGAAATTAAGTCTGCACCTAAACTCACCAATGATGCGACCACTTATGCGCAACATGCTTGGAACTTCATCAATCAAGTGGATGGTTTGGTTTATGCGCAAAAATTGGACTTGTTAGAAGATCAAGTCCGTAAACCTGCGCGTAAGTTGAGCACCGATTGGCGTATTAATGTCAAAATGACGGATTCAGTGACTGAAGGTAAATATGCGTTATGCCGTAAAGCATTAACCAGTTTAGAAATTTGGGCACGTGAAAGTATTGATCAAACAAATTCGGTGGCACAAAAACAAGCCGATTATGAGCGTGATAAAGCACAATGTAGAGGTGCAATCGAACATCCTGAACTTGGAAATACAGATCCTAAAAAGAAAGGGGTTTGATGAAGATAAAACGAGGCAATGGCCTCGTTTTTTTGATCTAAATTTTGAAGGGAATATTTATATTTATAGTTTTAAGCAATGAGTAAGATGATAAAGCGATCACTTAATAAATATATTGAATTATCACCAAGTGATAATTTGTGTATAATAATAAATATTAAATCACTGGTTGGTTTTGTAATTATTAAATAAGTGGGGGTGTATAATATGTTTAATAAAGTGTTTTTTTCAATAAGTTTAATGGTCTTCCTGAGTGCATGTAGTAGTGTTCAAACGACAGCTACGACAGAAAAAGCACAATTGATTCCTGCTGCATCTTTAAATATTGAACGAGATATAGCACCTTGTCGCAATGGTTTTGATGAGGTGAATGTGTGTCAGTTGTTATCTTAACATAGCAACAGTTTTCCTTTTTGTTCCTAATTTAGTAGCACTTTAAACGTGTAGAAAGCTGATTCATGTTGTATGAGTATTTCAGCAAAAAAGTTCAATCGTTGATTGTTTCGCTGCAAGCGATAATGTTGATGAGAGGGCTTTTTTTTTGTCGATGCTAAATATACAACCTCAATTAAGAGCAAAGTGTAATTAGAGGATGTGTTGCTGAAAAAAACAACAAACAATAGGGGGTAATTTTAAATGAAATGAATAGCTTGGGTAAAAAATGGAGATTCTGTATATGATTAGTAATGAAAATAATTATCATTTATATTAGTATTCGGTAAATTTTTACCATGTCTCCCATTTATGCCGTCTTTTTTTGGTCATTCACATTTAGCTTTTAAACACACACATTCAGATCGAATTCTAAAGTTGAGTCTACTTAGCTTAATGATAGCGTGTGCTCATTCTACCTTTGCCAGTGAACATCTTGATTCAGCAGAAGGAAGTAGAACAACCGCAGTTCTTCCGACCATTGCTATTGAAGCCATGAGTGCACAAGATCCAGTAAAAACCTATGTCGACTACAAACAAGCCAGTGTGACGCGTAATGGCTTGGATAAAAAAGATATTCCACAGACCATTGATACGATTGATGTACAAAAATATAAAATCTATGGATCGAATGATTTAAGCGTCATGCTTCAAGGGACGCCGGGTGTTGATACGTCCTATGATATGCGTGGTGATGGAATTAAGCTGCGTGGTTTTCAGGCAGACATGAGTGATATTTACCGTGATGGTGTGCGTGAAAGTGGGCAAGTACGACGCAGTACCGCCAATATTGAACGGATTGAAATATTAAAAGGGCCGGCTTCTGTACTGTATGGGCGAAGTGCAGGTGGTGGCGTAATTAATATGGTGAGTAAATATGCCAATTTTGACTCGAAAAGCAGTGTTGGAATTTATACGGGATCATTTAATCATCTGGGAACCACGTTAGATGTCAATCAGGTTATTTCTGATCAATGGGCGGCGCGTTTAACCACCGATGTTTATAAAACGGATAGTTTCCGTCAAGGCATTAGCAGTGATGAGCTAATGCTGTCACCGAGTGTGAGTTTTAATAATCAAAAGGGTTTAGTTTGGACAGGGCAATATACGTATGACCGTTTGCACCGTATTCCAGATCGCGGACCCAATTTTTTTGAATTACCATCAGGAACGTCGCGTGACATGGGCTTCGCTCAAGACGGTGATTATGTCAATGATGTTTCCCAGACCTTACGTTCCGATTTAAGTTATACCTTTGCGCCAGATTGGACGGTGCATTGGGCAGCGAGTTATAGACAAGCCGATCAAGATTTTGACCATTTTTATGTAGGTAAAATGTGTGCGGAAAATCAGCCAGCCACCGCAACAAATAAGGGCTGTTATAAAGGATATATTGATCAAAACTATTATTGGCAGCAGACCAGCAATAAAACCACATCCACTACATTTGATGTGAAAGGCAAATTTAATACTGGTGCATTTCAACATCAGATGTTGCTTGGCGTAGATGTGTCTTATGAGCAACGTGAACCAAAACTATCCAATAAAAATAGCGATGGCTCTTTAATTTATGGATTTGTGAATCCGCTAACAGGGGATCGTTTTGGTAATCGGGCGGACAATCCGCTCATTACGCAGCATAATTATAATCAAGGCACAAGTTATGGGGTGTTTGCACAGGATTTAATCACCATTGTTCCAGAAGTGAAGTTGATGCTGGGACTGCGTTATGATTATTATAAAAACTCAACCAGCAATAAGTTGAAGTCTGAAACTGATCAGGATTATAAGCGTACTGTCAGTGATCAATCAGTCAGTCCAAATGTGGGTGTGGTTTGGCAGCCTGTTGAATCACAAAGTATCTATGCATCTTATAGTAAAAGTTTTGCACCCTTTGGTGGTCAAATGGGGATTAGCGTGATCAGCGCTTCACAAAATTTAAATACCTTCGACGCTGAACCACAATATAGTGACCAATATGAAATTGGGCTTAAAAGTGATTGGATGGATGAACGCTTAACCACGCAGTTTTCGGTCTATGATATTCGTAAACATAATATTCGTTATATTCCAAATAAGGATAAAGAACCCGATGTCTGGGCTGTTGGTGGTGAGCATCAGTCGCGTGGTGCAGAATTGAGCTTTATTGGTCGCGTACTGGACAATGTCTACGTCCGTGGTGGTTATAGTTTCTTGGATGCGACGGTTAAACAAAATAAAGAAAAACCTGAGCTAGTGGGCAATCGTTTAAAAGAAACAGCCAAGCAAACAGGAAATCTTTTTGTCCGTTATTTACCTACAGAGCAATGGTATGCTGAAATTGGCGTGACCAAGGTTGGCGATTCATGGAACGATGTAGAAAACACTCAAAAACTCAAAGGTTTTAACCGAGCAGACGCGGCCATTGGTTATAGTGCAAACCCTTGGAATGTCACTTTAGCCTTAACCAATTTAACCGATAAAGAGTACTGGCGTTCAAGTTCAATGCCGGGTACACCGCGAAGTGCTTTACTGCGTGTGAATTATGAATTTTAAGCCGCTATGTTAAAGCAAGTTTAACTCGCATCTGGCCATCTTAACAATTAAGGTGGCTTTTTTATGTTTGCTTAAAAGGCACTTTAATGTGTAATGCCAGTTAGCTAAGGAGTTTTGTAATAAATTCCTTAGCTTTTGAATTATTCACGACGGAGTCTTATATTTTTAAATCAAATACTTGGAGCTCATATGTTACTTTGGATAAGCCCAAAGTAACCAAAGGCATTGTCTCCGCAAAACTCGTCAAATATCTTTTATTGATCAATTCGTCGCAGAAACTGTACTTTTCAAAGTAGTCTTGCCTCGAACAGTTGCGGAAGACGTTTCCGTGTATCGAATAACATTATGAATTTAAAATAAAGAATCCAGTCAATTGATTAACTGATTTGCATTACCTTTAATGTGTATTAAATTCAGCAATAACATGTGCAATACGATGTAATTCTGCAAGGTCTAAAATTTCAATTTTCCGAAAAGAGAGACGCAAAATATTTTGCTTTTCTAAGGTCTGTAATTCCTGATTTACCGTTTGTCTAGAGCAGGTCAGCATTTGCGCCAATTGTTCCTGAGATAAATGAATGGTGTTTTTTTCAATCATCAGATGGTTGCCATAACCATTTAAAATAAACATCAGGCGTTGGGCTAAACGCTGCTTTAAGGTTTGCGTTTGAATTGAAATCAGTTCTAAAAAAGCAAAACGTAATTTCTGACTGGTTAATTGCGCAATGTGATACCAAAAAATGGGCTGTTCTTGGAGTAGTTTTTGAATTGCACCACTTGGAATATGCAAAATTAAACTTTTTTGAATGGCGATGGCATCGTGCGAGCGAGGTTGGGCATCGACTAAGGATATTTCACCAAACCACATAATTGGTTCCACAATTGCAGCCACCGATTCTTTACCTTCAATGTCAATATAGCCTAAGCGAACAGAGCCATTTAAAACGGCATAAAGACCATTAAAAGCATCACCCGAATGGAAAATGGCTTGTTCTTTGTCAAATTTTTGTTGAACCGCATGGCTCAAAATAAATGCTTTGAATATAGGTGGTAGTTGGGAGAACCACATATTATTTTCTAAATGATGGATATCCTTTGCGTCAAACACATAAATTCCTTTTTGCTGTAAGTTGTCATTTAGCCGACAACTTGGTCTTTCATATTTTTATATAGTAGAAGCATAGTGTAACAAGGAAGAATCACATGACCAAATTAGAACAGTTGCTGAGCCAATATGCAGCATATCACTTAGACCATAAAAATATTTTGACTCATTTTGTCGGTATTCCTTTGATTGTTTTTTCAATTCTTTGTTTAACCGCAAGAGCAGGGTTTGTGCTGTCAGGTATGGAGCTGACGCTGGCTTTGGGACTTATTGTGGTGACGAGTGTTTATTATTTTAGTTTGGATCGTATTTTTGCATTCATTATGTTGATTGTTTTGCTTGCTGCATATCCTTTGGCTTTAAAAATTGCTCATTTAGAATTTTCTGCTTGGTTAAGCTTAAGTATTGGAATTTTTGTGGTGGGGTGGGTATTTCAGTTTATTGGTCATTTTTATGAAAAGAAAAAACCAGCCTTTATGGATGACATTGTCGGGCTTGCAGTTGGCCCATTATTTGTCTTGGCGGAAATGGTGTTTATGCTCGGTTTTCGTAAGGAGCTAGAGCAACGTATGTTGGATCAGGCCCATGTATTACGTGCTGAAATGGATGCGAAGTCTATACATACCAGTTCTTAAGATGATTATTTTAAATATAAAAAAGCCAGTGAAATCCACTGGCTTTTTGTATATCTGATTATTTACTGGGTCTTCACTGCTTTATGGGTCTCAGTTTTAGCTTTGTGTGCATCTGCGCTTGCAACTGGAGCTGCTTTATGAGATTTATCAGCCATATTATTGGTTTTCATTGGATCATGTTTCATCATCTGATCATGTTTCCCCATTTGATCTTTTTTCATCATTTTGTCTTGTTTTGCCGTTTGATCGTGTTTCATCTTATTTTGTTTAGCCATTGCCGTGGCTGGGACACATTTACCACCTTTATGATTTGGGCCTGAACCACCTGCTAATGTTGTCCCTTGTGGGCACGCAAATGCAGTTGCGCTAAGCATTGTGAACAAGCCTGCTGCAATAAATGTGCTGATCTTTTTCATTTTCGATTATTCTATACAGGCATTAGTGCCTGTGATTAATTTATCGATAATACAGAACAATAAAAGTAATAATATTGTGTGAGATTCAAGTAGTTAGCGTATTCATTTGTCATTTAATGCTATTTTTAAGCTTAGTTTAAGCTAACAAAAAAGCCCTGATTTAAATCAGGGCTTTTCTATATTGGATACTACTTATACGTTAAAACGGAAGTGTAAAACGTCACCGTCTTGAACCACGTAAGTTTTACCTTCTAAACGCCATTTGCCAGCTTCTTTCGCGCCAGCTTCGCCGTTGTATTGAATGAAATCATCATAAGCGATACATTCAGCACGAATAAAGCCTTTTTCAAAGTCAGTGTGAATCACACCTGCCGCTTGAGGTGCCGTTGCACCGATTTTAACTGTCCAAGCACGAACTTCTTGTACGCCAGCAGTGAAGTAGGTTTGTAAGCCAAGCAATGAATAACCTGCACGAATTACTACATTCAAGCCTGGTTCTTCCATGCCCATCGCCTCTAAAAACTCAGCGCGGTCTTCATCTTCAAGTAAAGAAATTTCAGCTTCAATCTGGTTGCACAGGGGAACCACAATGGCATTTTCTTCAGCTGCTAATTTTTTAACTGCATCTAGATGTGGGTTGTTTTCAAAACCATCTTCAGCGACGTTAGCAATGTACATGGTTGGTTTTAAAGTCATTAAACCAAAACCACGAACCAATTTACGTTCGTCATCATCAAGGTTAGCTGCACGTGCTGGTTTACCTTCGTCAAGTAAAGGCTGAATTTTTTCTAAGATGGCTTTGACTGCAATTGCTTCTTTGTCACCACTTTTTGCAGATTTAGACAAACGTGTAATGGCTTTGGCAACCGCTTCAAGGTCAGCAAGTGCAAGTTCAGTATTGATGGTTGCAATGTCATCTAGCGGGTCAATTTTACCATTAACGTGAATTACGTTTTCATCTTCAAAACAACGAACAACGTGAGCAATGGCATCTGTTTCACGGATATTGGCAAGGAATTGGTTACCCAAGCCTTCACCTTTAGATGCGCCCGCAACCAAACCTGCAATATCCACAAATTCCATTGATGTTGGAATAACACGTTGTGGTTTTACAATCGCAGTCAATTTGTCTAAACGTGGATCTGGTACAGGCACAATCCCTGTATTCGGTTCGATGGTACAGAACGGAAAGTTTTCTGCAGCAATGGCAGCTTTAGTCAATGCATTGAAAAGTGTAGATTTACCCACGTTCGGCAAGCCGACAATACCGCAATTAAAACCCATGAAATGACTCACAACGTATGATTTAAAAATTGTGGCTGATTTTACATGAAAGCCATGACAAAGTCAGGTCATGGCTTTCATGTTTATTGAAAACAACTGCAAGGCAACGGGCTTTAAACTTTTCGTTTGTCTAGCTGATTGGCAAGCATGTCTCCAGCCAATTGTACCAACATCACTAAAATAATAAGCACCACAATCACGGCAAGCATGATTTGCATATCAAAACGCTGATAACCATAACGGTAGGCGATATCACCCAAACCGCCAGCACCAATGGCACCTGCAATAGCTGAGGAGTTAATCATGGTGACCAAGGTCACGGTAAAGCCTGCCACAATTCCGGGTAGGGCTTCAGGCAGAAGGACATGCCAAACAATTTGTTTACGGTTACACCCCATGGCTTGAGCGGCTTCAATCAACCCTTGATCGACTTCACGTAAACTGACTTCGGCAATACGGGCAAAGAAAGGGGTCGCTGCAATGGTGAGCGGAACAACCGCTGCCCATACGCCATAACTGGTGCCGACAATCAGTCGAGTCAATGGAATCAGTGCCACCATTAAAATCAGGAAGGGCACAGAGCGAGTCATGTTGACTAGCCAACCCAAAGATTGGTTAATACTTTTCGATGGATAGATGCCATGTTCCGAGGTATTGACTAAAATTACGGCCATCGGTAGACCAATCAGCAAGGCAAAAAATGCGGAAACGCCAACCATTAATAAGGTGTCGATGGTGCCAGTAAGCAAAAGATCAATAAGTTGGTCGTGCATAGCCCAATACCTCTACCTGTGCAATTTGATTTCTGAATTGTTGTTGTAGTTGTTGCAGATCAATATTTAAATCCGCCACGCCCACAATTAAAGTGCCGACCAAATGATTTTGAATGCTATCGATATGGCTTTGATACAAATGCACTGCATGGCCAAATTGATTTAAAAGATGGGAAAGGTCAGGAGAATGTTTGGCCTCACTGGCATATTTTAGTTTTAAAATACTGTGTGTGACCAAGTCATCTAATTCTGGATAAAGCGTAAATGGTAGATCCAATTGTTCAAGATTGAGCAACTCTTGGGTAATGGCTTGTTTAGGATTGGAAAATACCGACCAAACTTGTCCTGATTCCACAATTTCACCCTGATCAATCACCACCACTTGATCACAAATTTCACGAATCACCTGCATTTCATGGGTAATCAGTACAATGGTGATTCCCAGTTTTTGATTAATTTCCTTGAGCAGGGAAAGTACCACCGAGGTACTTTCAGGGTCGAGTGCCGAAGTGGCTTCATCGCAGAGTAAAATTTCGGGATGACTGACCAACGCACGGGCAATACCGACCCGTTGCTTTTGTCCACCTGAAAGCTGTGAAGGGTAATGCTCGGCTTTATCACTGAGTCCAACCAATTCAAGGACTTCATTGACTCGTTGTTCAATGTCCGCCTTGTTAAAGTTAGAAATTTTTAACGGTAGCGCGACATTTTCCCAAACGGTTTTCGCTGACATTAAATTAAAATGCTGAAAAATCATGCCCATTTTCTGGCGCAGCTGAATCAAGTCATGATGGTTTAATGCGGAAATTTCTTGTTGATGAATATGGATACTGCCTTCATTGGCCTGTTCCAATCCATTTAAGGTGCGCAGCAAAGATGATTTACCTGCACCACTTTTACCAATAATGCCCAGTATTTTGCCTTGAGGAATATCCAGATGGATATCTTTCAAGGCATGCACTTGCGTATTTTGCACATGGTAAAACTTATTCAACTGCCGAATTTTAATATGTGGTACTGAAAAGTCGATTTGTGAACCAAAACTTACCATTGTTATTCTCCTTATTTCCAGCCTTCAAACCACATGCTTTGTCCAAAATCTTTATTCAAAATTTCACGAACTTTGGCCGAGTTTTGGAAAGCTTTTACAAATACGGCCAGCTTTTGGTTTTCATCTTGGTAGTCTTTACGCGTTACAAATAAAATGGCGTATTTTTTATCCACTGGGTCAATAAAGAGTGCTGAATTTGGGTTAGCGACTTTTGCCATTTTTAAGTAATGTGGAAAGCCCATAATCAAGTCTGCTTCGTTATAGGCATGCGCTGTTTGTGGGCCTTCAACTTCAATTAACTTGAGTTGTTTCGGGTTACTAGTGATGTCTTGCAGTGTGGTTAATTCGTTGTTGACATCTTTTACCGAGAGCAAGCCTGCACGCGCCAATAGCGTTAAGCCACGAGATAAGTTCACAGGATCATTCGGCACGACCACTTTGGCTTGATTGGGGATTTGATCAAGCGACTGATATTTTTTCGAATATAAGCCAACATGACTGCCTGAACCTTTGGCAAAGGCATGCAAGTTATACCCTGTTTCACGCACGGCATTGGCCAAGAACACACTTTGCTGGAAAAAGTTGGTATCAATATCACCATTTTGAACCGCAACATTGGGTGCTTGCCAGTCTGAAAATTCAATCAATTCGACATGAATGCCTTGTGCTTTGACTTCGTCAGCGACACTTCTTAACAGTTCGGCATAGGGTGGGCTAATACCAATTTTTAGAACGTCTTGCTGGCTTTGATTGTTGCTATGGCGATAAATTGAAAGACCTGCAATGACAAGAATAACACTGAGTGCAATCAGCCAAATTTTAAGATTTTTGGAGGTGGAAATAGACATAATCATTCCTTATTTCCAGCCTGGAAACCAGAGTTTGGCACCAAAATCTTCATTCAAAGCTTGCTGCACTTGAGCTGAATTTTGATAAATGCTGACGAATTTTTTCAATTTGTCATCTTTGTCCTGATAGTCTTCACGCACCACAAACAGAATGGCGTAGCGCTTATTGGTGTTTTCATCGAACAATAAGGCACTTTCAGGATCGGCAGTTTTAGCCAGACGTAAGTAATGTGGATAGCCAAAAGCCAGATCGACATCATCAATCGCACGTGCTGTTTGTGGACCTTCTACCTCGACAAATTGTAGATTTTTAGGATTGGTTGCAATGTCCGATACATTTGATAAATGATTTTCAGGATTTTTTAAAGTGATGAGTTTGGCTTGTTGCAAAAGTAATAATGCCCGACCTTGATTAACAGGATCGTTAGGAATGGCAACGGTGGCATTTTGTGGCAGCTGATCAAAGCTTTTATATTTTTTAGAATATAAGCCAACATGCGTGGCAGCACCGGCAGCAAAGCTTTTAAGTTTAAAGCCAGTTTCTTTTAAAGCATTGCTTAAAAAGGGTTGATGCTGAAAAAAATTGGCATCAATATCACCATGATTTAAGGTGATGTTGGGCGTGTTCCAGTCAGAGAACTCGACCAGTTTGACATTCAAACCTTGTTGTTTGGCTTCATTTACTGCGACTTGTAATGGTTTGGCAAATGATGGACTAATGCCAATTACAAGTTCATCTGAACCCGATTTTTTTTGTTGATTCCACACCACCAGTCCAATAATGACTGCGGCAACAATCACCCCAATAAGGATGAATTTGATTTTTGCTGTTTGTGCCATGTTGCACCTCAAAATTTATGCGCTTTGTTTTTGATTTAAGTTGGAGTTCGAAGTTGAGGCGGTGCTTTGACATCGAAATTGTTGAACAGGATGTGAAGCAGACAATCGGTCACCTTGCTGAAAAAGTTTGTGCCTTAAACTGCCATTTTCATATGCAGTTTTATATCGCCCACGTTGTTGTAGTTCTGGAATTACCCACTGGATAAAATCATGATGTGACTCAGGGGCAACGGTACGGGTCAAATTAAAACCATCAATGCCTGTGTCATCCATCAACTGAATCAGTTTTTCAGCCACAGTCGCGCCACTACCGACAATCAGTGGATAGCGTCCACCCAATACATGCTGCGCTTTTAAATCATTTTTACTGATACTTTGTTCTTTAAACTTGTTATTGACTGACGCGATACTGTTGGTCTGCTGATAGGGAATGGTTTCATCATCTGCAAATTGAGACAGATCCATACCCACTGAGCTAGAAAAGTGCGCCAGACCCGCTTCAGGACTAGCATAGCGAATATATTCATCCAGTTTTTGCTGAGCCAGTTCATCCGTTTCGGCAGTCACCACGGTAATACCAACAAAAATTTTAACGGCTTCAGCATTGCGACCTTGTGCAGTGGCCTGATTGCGGATTTGATCGACCTGTTGTTTAATTTTCTCTGGTCGATCACCGCCAATAAATAGACCTTCTGCATGTTGTGTGGCAAAGGTTAAACCACGTGGTGATGCACCAGCTTGAAATAACACCGGTGTCCGCTGACTCGACGGTGAAACTTGAAACACCCCTTGGCTTTGGTAAAACTGCCCTTGGTGCTGTACCTGATGCACTTTGGATGGATCAGTAAAAATACGCTGTTTTTTGTCTTTTAAAACGGCATCATTTTCCCAAGAACCTTCCCAAAATTTATAGCAAAGTTCCAGAAACTCTTCGGCTTGTGCATAGCGCAGGTCATGGTCTTTTAAACCTTTTTGTCCAATCAGTCGTTCCGCACTGTCCAAATATCCAGTGACAATATTCCAGCCAATTCGCCCTTGAGTTAAATGATCCAGACTGGCAAAGCGGCGGGCAAACTGATAAGGCGATTCATAACTTAAGTTAACGGTTATGCCAAAACCTAAGTTTTGTGTGACTGCTGCCATCGCTGAAACCAACGTGGTTGGATCATGACTGGGCAGTTGAATGGATTCTTTTAAAGTGAGATCAATGCCATTTTGGTAGACATCATAAACACCGGTAATGTCAGCAATAAATAAGCCATCAAACAAACCTTTTTCTAAGGTTTGCGCCAAATCAGTCCAGTAGCTCAGTTCATTAAAACGATGAGATTCATCACGTGGATGCGTCCATAAACCATGATTAATATGACCGACGCTGTTCATATCAAACGCATTGAGCAAGATTTTTTTGGGCGTATTTGAGGTTGAGGAATTTGTCATTACAATGTTCCTCGACGTGGTGGCAATACGCCGTTTAATAGATGGTTTGCGATGAAATAGTATTTCCAACGAGATGCATCATGCAACGTGTGTACACGCGCATTGCGCCAGAAACGATCCAGCCCATCTTCACGTTGGCTGCCACGACTGCCTGCCAGTTCAATTAATTTAGATGATGCTTTTAATGCTGTTTCGGTACTGTGGGCACGTACCTTTGCCACATCTAATGAGGCTTTGGCAATATTTGCAGCAGTAGGCTGTGGTTTTGCAGCATCAATCGAACGTGCCGCTTGTTTTAATAACACTTCACTGGCACGGACATCTGCAACAATGCGACCTAGTTCAAATAGGGTGAGTGGATCAGCCGTGGCTTGGTCAACACCCGAATCAATCCAAGGTCGTGCTTGACGGACACGATGTAGGGTTTCTTCAAAAGCCGCACGAGCAATACCCGTTTCAATGGCTGCATGCATAATTTGTGCAAATGGGCCGACCAAAGTGGCTTGGCTAAAGGCGCTATCAAAAGGAATAATCTCTTCTGCTGCAACCTGAACATTGTTGAATTTGACCGTGCCGCTGCCTGTGGTGCGTTGTCCGAAACCAGACCAGTCATCAATCAATTCTAGACCTTCACTTTCACGTGCAATAAAGGCTAAAAATTCACGATTTTCATGATCTTTGACTAAGGTGGGAATACGATGTGCAAACAAACTGCCTGTGCAATAAAACTTTTCCCCATTGACCACAAAGCCATGTTCGGTTGGAGTGATTGCGGTTTGCTTTTGCGTTGCATTTTTGGTTTTAAATTCTGCTAAGGCATTACCAAAACGAGCCCCTTTTAAAACTTCGGCATAGAGTTTTTGTTTCTGTTGTTCTGTGCCGGTATTTCTGAGCACTTCCAAAGCATAAAAATGATTTTGTGGAATCTGACCAATTGAACCATCGACACCACTCATTAAGGCAATAATTTTGGCAACCGTAAGGCTAGAAACTTCTGCACCACCATATTGCTTCGGCACAGTAATCGCCCATAAGCCAGACTGGCTGTATGCTTCAATTTCTTGAAAAGGTAAAATACGCTGTGCATCGCGTTGTACAGCATTGCCTTTAAACTGTTCTGCTAAAGCGTGTGCAATGTCCAAAGCTTCAGCATCAGATTGAATAATATGCGCCTTAGCCAATGGTTGAACTTTTGATGGGGAGAGTTTTTGATATGAAGTCATGTTTTTATCCTTAAATCCAAGCGTGACGTGCAGGGAAGGTGTGATTCAGGTAATAGTCCCCTAAGGCATGTAATTTCCAACGCACAGGATCGTGCAAGGTATGCACGCGGGCATTGCGCCAATGCTGATCTAAATTATGCTGACTTAAACTTGAACGGCTGCCACCCAGCTCTAAAAGTTTTTCTGAAATATGAAGGGCTGCATCATTGGCATAAATTTTTGCTTCTGCAACTAAAATGGATGCTTGAGCCGCTTGTTCATCCGTGACTTCATCGAGTGCATCTAGTTCATCTAAATATTCAGCGGCTTCATCGAGTAATAAAATAGCAGCATCCAGTAATACGTTGGACTTACCCACTTCTTGTAAGGTGTAATGCTCAAAACTGGCTTTTTCGACATGGGCATCCACAATAGGGCGTGCTTTTTGTACAGCCGTTAAGGTGTCGGCAAAAGCTGCTTCAGCAATGCCGACATCAATGGAAACTTGCAATAGTTGCGAATAGGCACCACGATAATTTGCTGTATTGCCAAGTAGACGTTCATCAAAAATTAAGAATGGATCAATTTCGACCTGATTCAGTTTGACTGTGCCGCTTGATGTTGTACGTTGACCAAAACCATTCCAGTTATCAATGATTTCAACGCCTGTTGCCTGACGATTAATAATGGTTAGAACCACATGACCTTCGGGATGAATGGCTTTAATCGCCAACCAATGGGCAAAACTGCTGCCTGTGGAGTAGAACTTTTCACCATCAACAAAGTAACGATTATTTTCGATTGTTAACGTTGTATTTAGGGTTTTGGTATCTTTGGTGTGGCGTTCTGGGCCACCATTGGCTAAACGTTTGCCTTGTAAAATTTCATTAAAAATAAATGTCTTTTGTTGTTCTGTACCCATGATATTGATCATATTCAGCAGAGCAATTTGATTTTGTGGAATTTGCCCAACACTTGAATCGGCTTTATTCAAAATACGAAAAACATGCGCCAAAGTTTTATTGGAGACAAAAGCACCGCCAAATTTTTGTGGAATACGAATTCCACCCAAACCTTTTGCACTGAATAAATCAATTTCAGCAAAAGGCAATAGACGTTTTTGATCACGTTCATTACGACCTTCTAGAGCAAAATCTGCAACTTGATACGCTGCATTAATCGCACCTTGGTCATTTTCAACCACATGAACATTGTCAGAAATTAAATGAGACATAATGACACCTTAAATAGATATCAAAACGCTACAGCCAATTGAATTTAAAATTAAGCAATTGCTTTTGCAAAGCTTATGAAAAATGATGTTTAAGAGATAAAGTGCTAGATTTTGAATAAATTCAACTATGCTAAGTGTTTAAAAACCAACATTATTTTGTCTTACAATAGTTTTTGCTTGAGTTTTAATTAATCGGTTTATCTACTTTGATGATAATGAAAAGAAAAAAAGGTATAAAAATAAATGATATAGCATGGAGTTGTATGCATCTATTTTTGCAGAAAAGTACATTGTATTTCTAAGGTAGGGTGACTAAAGTATTCGATGAATGTTGATGGTTATATTGATAACCAGAACTAAAAAATAAATGCGGAGAATTTATGCGAACTTTATACCAGTTTCCTTTATCTCATTTTTGTGAGAAAGCTCGCTGGTTGCTCGATCATAAAGAGTTAGACTATGTTGCACATAATTTGATCCCGGGTGTGCATCGTGCATTTGCGCAATTAAAAACAGGGCAAAATCGCTTACCTATTTTACGTGACCAAGACCATTGGATTGCAGATTCGACCAAAATTGCATTGTATTTAGATGAGGTTTATCCAGAACATTCTTTACTCCGTTCTGATGTACAACAGCGTGATTTAGCGCTAGAAATTAATGAGCAAGCGGCAGAGCTTGGCATGCATGTTCGACGTTGGGGGTTAGCGCATACTTTAACTGAAAGTGCAGAATCGCTTGATATTATGATTGGGGAAAAAGGCTATTTACGTCAGTTTGAAAAATATTCAAAACCGAT
Source organism: Acinetobacter sp. ANC 4973 (assembly GCF_002135275.1). Taxonomy (NCBI): domain Bacteria; kingdom Pseudomonadati; phylum Pseudomonadota; class Gammaproteobacteria; order Moraxellales; family Moraxellaceae; genus Acinetobacter; species Acinetobacter sp. ANC 4973. The sequence continues at coordinate 272,152 of NZ_NEGM01000001.1, read as the reverse complement.
TATGAAGGCAATACTCTCAAGAGGCTATCAACTTAATTCGGATAAAGTGGCTGAATCAAAACAACGCATGGATATTTTAGTTGATGTTTTAAATCAGCGTCTCATTGAAAATCATGGGCGTTATTTTGTTGGCGAGCGCCTCGGTTTGGCAGATATTGCAGTGTGTTCAATGCTTGCGCCGTTATTAGAAATTGCAGGTACGCCGTGGGAAAAAGAACGTGGCGAAAATCTATCCGATGAGTTCATGCAATATAAGGCCTTTTTGACCAACTTACCTTTAGGGCAATATGTCTTGCGTATTTATCAAACGGAGCGTAATGCCCGTGTCGACTGGCGTGGCGTTTAATATTGTAAAATAAAATACCTTAATTTCTCACTTGTAGTCGAGAGAAGGGAGTAGGTGTTTATTTTTCCTAAAAATTATGTTGAAAATATTTCTAAAGACATCGTTTGCATTATCTCAAACATATAAACATCGTGGAGCTTATGATGGAACTGGATCGTTTTGATAAACAAATTCTTGAAATTTTAACCAATGAAGATCTTAATCTAAATGAGCTTTCTGAACGCATTAATCTTTCTGTAAGTTCGGTGCATCGTCGCATTAAGCATTTGATTGAAAATAATATCATCTCTGGATTAAAGCGTGATTTAAATTATAAAAAGCTAGGTTTTAGCCTGCATGTCCTATTACAGGTTTCCTTAAGTCGGCATGATACAGATACTTTTGCCAAGTTCTTGGAAGAGTTGGAAAATATTCCAGAAGTGATTAACGCATTTTTGGTGACAGGACAATCTGCAGATTTTATTGTGGAAGTGATTGCGCGTGATATGGAAAATTACAGTGAAATTTTACTCAAACGTATTGGTAAAATTGAACATGTTGTAGCACTACATTCTAGTTTTGTGATTAAAGAATATAATGTTTTTAACTGTAGTGGTTTGCTCAGCAAGCTATAAAATTTAATGGCTTTAGACAGTGCAGCTTAGCCGCTTTGTTTATATGGGCTTAATCAGCATACTGATTTGGCTCATAGCAGATTTCATTTATGTTCAATTAGGACAACAGTCATCACATCGTTGTTTTGATTATTTGTTGCTGATTTCTCAATATATTTTTGGTTATGGGGAGCAATACCTTTATTTAAGCATTTTTCCATTTATAAAAAATGGGTATTGCGAATGGTATTGGCATGTATTCTCTGGTTTTTTTGTCTGCTATTGACAGGTGCGTTGGTGTTGTTTGTGCATGTGTATATGATTAAGGCACCTTTATAAAAAGCATAAGCTTTCATAAAACACATAAAAAAACGCACGAATATGTGCGTTTTTTTATCACAGATTTAAAGCCAGCTGATTGGATTAAGCATCCAATTGTTCTAAAACTTCATCTGAGAATTCAACATTGGTATACACGTTCTGAACATCATCAAGGTCTTCAAACATATCAATCATTTTTAAAATCATTTTTGCTTGATCAATGTCTGTAATTTCAGCTTTGGTTGATGGGCTCATCACCACTTCAGCATTATCAGATTTCAATCCTGCGGCAGTTAAGGCATCTTGAACATCACCGAAGCTTTCAGGTGTTGTGATGACTAAGATTTCATCTTCACTGACTTCAATGTCTTCAGCACCAGCTTCCAAAGCCACGTCCATGATTTTATCTTCTAAAGAAACATCTTCAAAAGTAATTTCACCACGTTTCGTAAAGAGATATGCAACCGAACCTGCTGTACCCAAATTACCATTGGTTTTGGAAAAACAGTGACGTACATCAGGTACAGTACGGTTTAAGTTATCAGTCATTGTTTCAACAATAACGGCAACACCACCAACGCCATAACCTTCGTAGGTAACTTCTTTTAAATCGTCATTATCTTCACCACCAGCACCACGTTGAATGGCGCGGTTAATCACATCACGTGTCATATTTACAGATAATGCTTTTTCAACTACAGCACGAAGACGCGGGTTACTTGCTGCATCGGGACCACCGAGTTTTGCAGCTGTGGTTAATTCACGAATATATTTGGTAAAAACTTTACCACGGCTAGCATCTTGTTTTGCTTTACGATGCTTAATGTTAGCCCACTTGGAATGACCCGCCATGCGAAATATGCTCCTTGTAGATTGGCTGTATGCCTAATCGAATGTGTTAAATTCTACCATAAGCCCTTTTTTCTTAGAAAGGGCTAGCTTTTGAGTTTTTAAACAAATAGAACTTAGTTTTTAGCTTCAGGAATAATAATATCCAAATCGACCTTATCTTTATAAAGTTGTTTTAACAGCGCTAAGTCATGGTTGATCTCTGTTGGGTATATTTTCCCTAAAATTCCACCTTGTTTAGTTTTTGAATTGGCATACATTAAAACAATAGGGACATTTGCTGCTTTAGCAATATGCCAAAATCCTGTACGAATGGGACGTCGCGCTTCACCAGGCTTTGCACGTGTGGCTTCTGGGGCAATCACCAAGTTGAATTTTTCATTTTGTTGAAAATGCTCAACCATAAGCGAAACAATATCTTGATTGGATTTACGATCGACCGCAATTCCTCCCAGTGCTTTTAATAATGGTTTCATTGGCCCTTTAAATAATTCTTTTTTAATTAGGGTATGAATTTTCATATCAAAAATTTGGAACAGAGCCAGAGAAAGCACTGCATCCAACATAGATGTATGTTCAAAGCCAACGATCACTTGTTTGTTTTCAAGTACATCTGGTTCTATATGATAGTTCCATCCCGCAATTTTAAATGCAGATTCACCAATAAATTTTTTTAACATAGAAGGAAATTAGGCAATATGAAAGTGGGCTAATTTCTGCTTGTTCTGATTTAGAGTCAAGAGCATATAAGCTTAAAATGACAAATAAATACATTTGTCTAGATATGTTTGGAAAATGGCGATACTAATTGTTTTTATATATAAATGTGCATTAATTGATATTTAAAATAAATAAGATGATATAAATTAAGACTTAATTTTGATTGAAAATGACTATCCAGATCAAAAAATACCTATTAGACTTTTGTCGAAGATAAGAGCTTTTGAACAAATTGTTCAACTTTGGCATATGTTTAATGAGGAATGAAAAGAATGATGTATTTTTCAACTTTTCTATTGGCTTTTGGGTTGTTTATGTTGGTGGTTGTATGGTCTTTAATCGAAATTTGTGTGGAATCTCGTAAAGAACGTAACTTTGGTTCGTAAGTAGATAAAAAGTTAATTTTTTAATCAGCATTGTTCTACTCTTATTCTTAAAGTGCTATTTTGCATCGTTGTTGAATTATTTTATTTAGACTTTATAGGTATAATTAAATAATTGCTCTATCCGTGATTAATTTCAATACTTGGGTGGCTGAGTTGGCATTTATGATCTATTAAATACAATAAATTTTCTTGATTAATATCAATAATACCAAGACTTAGTCTTGGAGATATTATCTTGATTTGATTAAAAAATAAGCGTCAAAATAAAAGTGTGAAATAATTGTTGTGTTACTGTGCAAGTGGAAACAAAAATGCTTGTTTTTTGAAACAATTTTCGTTAGTATTGCCTCGCTTGAACTTGTTGATATATAACAAATTCAGCTTATAAGGGCCTATAGCTCAGTTGGTTAGAGCAGCGGACTCATAATCCGTTGGTCGACAGTTCAAGTCTGTCTGGGCCCACCAAATAAAACAACCACTTAGGTGTACTAATCCTAAGTGGTTTTTTAATGTCTGAATTTATGTAAGCACTATGTGCAAGTTTTTGGCCTATTTTGCACTGTTTTGTTTCTCATTTTGCACTACATAATTTTTCATGAATCTACTCAAGTATTTAGCCCAGATAATTTTATTACGTTCTGAATTTCACGAGTGTTGAATGAAAAATAATCTGTATTTTGGCGTTAAAAGTGCTTTTATTTTGTAATTTGCAATAATTATTATTGCAAGGTTGTTTGCATGATCAAAAAAATATGTTAATAAATGGGTGTGGTTTTTTAATCACAGATACATTTTAGGATGAAATGTATTTTTAGTAAGCTAAATTAAAAAACAAGCAGAAGGAAATTTAAAAGATGCTTCAATTGCTACTGAGATTATTTTGTTTACATGTTTACGAAAATGAGCACATGGAAGAAATAGGAGAACATAGGGAATGAAGGATGAGTAAAGTTAATCAATAACTTTAATTTATAGTGATAGAAAGTGAGCTTTAAGCTCACTTTTTAGTTTTTTAGGAAGTAAAGAATAGTAATAATGAACATCAGCTACGATCGCTTTGTGTAACAAAGCCTTTTATAAGCATAAAAGCAATAATCTTCACCTAGCCAGATAGAAATATGTCAATGAACAAAGATTTTAAAGCACAAACTTATATTGTCGATGAGTATTTGCCAGATACATTGACGTGGTTATGTCATCATCAAGATAGTTTTGATTCTTTCACTTATGATGCGATTACTCAAGAATTGCTGGTACATCATGCCAATGGAGTCGATAGTATTCGCAGGGGTGACTATTTGAATGCAAGCTATGGTATTTTAATTACGGCACATAACTTTGCAAAATAATTAAATCAATAAAAAAAAGCCCATAAGGGGCTTTTTTACAAACGGCAGGTATGAATAACTTAGCTAGCCATAGCATCTACAGATAATTCTTGAATACGTGGTTTGGCTTTTTCAGCAATCAAACCTAACTTATCAAATAATTGTTTATCTCGACCTTCACCTGCATTCGGGGTTGTTAACAGCTTTTCACCAGAGAAAAGAGAGTTCGCACCCGCCATAAATGCCAGAGCTTGATCAGAATCAGATAAAGACTCACGCCCAGCAGAAAGGCGAATATAGCTTTTTGGCATAATAATGCGTGCAACAGCAATCGTACGAATCCATTCTGTTACATCCAGTTTTTCAACATCTGCAAGTGGCGTACCTTCAATTGGAACCAGCATGTTGATAGGAACAGATTCAGGATGAATGGCTAAAGTTGCCAATTCATGTAATAAACCAATACGATCTTGCTTGGTTTCGCCTAGACCGACAATTCCGCCACTACAGACTTTCATGCCAGCTTGACGGACAAAATCTAAAGTGTTTAAGCGATCATCAAAAGTGCGTGTAGTGATAATATTTGAATAATATTCACGTGATGTATCTAAATTGTGGTTGTAGTAATCCAAACCCGCTTCATTTAAGCGTTCAGCTTGTGATTGATTGAGCATGCCTAAAGTCATACAGGTTTCTAAGCCCAATGCTTTAACTTCGCTGACCATTTCTAATACATAAGGCATATCACGTTCGTGTGGATTACGCCAAGCAGCGCCCATACAAAAACGTGAAGAACCAGAAGCTAATGCTTCTTTTGCTTCTTGAATAACTTTATCTACAGCTATGCGTTTTTCAGCTTCGAGTTTTGAATCGTAACGTGCTGACTGTGAGCAATATTTGCAATCTTCAGGGCATTTACCTGTTTTGATTGAAAGCAGTGTGCTAACTTGGATTGTATTTGGATCAAAGTGTTCACGATGAATGCGCTGTGCTTCAAAAATTAAATCTAAAAAGGGCTGATTATATAAAGCCTGAATTTCTTCGCGTGACCAGTCATTACGTACATTCATTGGTGAAAATCCATAATCATCATTATTTATTATTTATCATACCTAATTTATATGAAATCTAAAGGCATAAAAAACCAAATATTATAGTATCTATCGATTGGTTTTTGTCAATATTGTAAATTATGAGATTGATAATTTAGTTACAAAGTAAGGCTATTTATTGTAAATATAGTCACAATATTTTTTAGTGTCATTTGTAAAGTTGTTGTGAACTGGATGCTATTTTTTTTCTACAGTGAAAACTTTGTTGATATCTAGAAAAGATTAAAACAAAGGAAGTGTCATTTGTTTTGTTTTGAATTTAACAAAATTTAGCCAGTTGTTCTTGAATTGCCCAATCAATATGGACTTGCACAATCTCATCATATTGTTCACGTGTTTGTTGCAATGTTGCAAGTATTTCATTAGAAAAAGGGGCATTACCTAAGCCAATCGCAATATTTCGCATAAAACTTTGATAACCCGTGCGTCGTAGTGGACTCCCTTCAGTATTGGCTAAAAAGGTGGTCTCATCCCAATGCCATAAATCCAGTAAACTACTTTGATCTAAATCGTGTCGTGGATTAAAATCTTCAATTGTGGCTTTCTTCGCAAAACTATTCCACGGACAAATCAGCTGACAGTCATCACAACCAAATACACGATTACCAATACCACGGCGTAATTCTTCGGGAATAATGCCCTGATATTCAATGGTTAAATAAGCAATACATTTACGTGCGTCGAGCATATAAGGCTCAACAATGGCTTGTGTTGGACAAATATCAATACACGCAGTACAAGAACCACAATGTTTGGTTGTGGGAGAGTCGAAAGGTAAATCCAGTGAGGTAAATAACTCTCCCAAGACAAAAAATGAACCAGATTTTTTGTGAATTAATAAGGTATGTTTACCCGTCCAGCCCATACCTGCATTTTCTGCTAAAGACTTTTCAAAGATGGGTGCCGAGTCTGCAAAGGGGCGTGATTCAAAATCACCCACTTTTTCACGAATTTTGCTGGCTAATGTTTTTAAACGACCACGCATGACCTTGTGATAATCCCGACCACGGGCATAGCGCGCGATAATGGCTAAATTCGGTTCATCTGGGACATAGCGAGGTTTGGGCGTTTCCACCAAATAATTCATTCGTACACAAATAATGCTTTTGGTGCCGGGAACCAGTAAGGTTGGATCAGCACGTTTTTCTAAATTTTCTTCCAAAAACTTCATATCGCCATGATAGCCCCGTTTTAGATATTCTTGAAAACGTGGCAATTCTTCTTGAGCATCTGGTTTGGCAATGACACAATCACTAAAGCCTAATTCCAAAGCTTGCGCTTTAATCCATGCTTTGAGTGTCTCAGGATCATTTTGATCTAAGGGAATTTTTTGTGACGGTGTAGATGAAGCCATAATTTATAAGAAGGAAAGAACAATGCATCAACAAGTTTATCATAGCCCTGTTTATGATAGCCAAAGTATTCAAGCATGGGAGCAACGCTGGTTTGCCAAACAAAACAGTTCTTATGCCTTGATGCAGCAAGTGGCTTGGATGATTGCGCAGCGTTTAGTACCTATTTTAAAACAACGTCATATACAACAGATTACTCTGTGCTGTGGGCAAGGCAATAATGCAGGTGATGGCTATTTAACCGCAAAATATTTAAAACAATTCGGTTTTGACGTAGACATTTATGCAGCTGAATTAGGTACATCAACCGATTTACATACGGCTTATCAAGAAGCGGTAGATGCAGAAATAAAAATTTATGCTGGTTTTGAATTTAAAAAACAATATGACTGTTATATCGATGCATTATTTGGGATTGGTTTAAACCGTGCATTAAGTGCAGATTGGCAAAAAATTATTCAGCATATCAATGCTCAAACGGGCTTGAAAATAGCCATTGATATTCCGAGTGGCTTGCATGCCAATACTGGTCAGCCCTTACCATGTGCGATTAAAGCCGATTACTCATATGTTGCCTTAGGGCTTAAAGCAGGATTGTTTACAGGACAAGGGAAAGAGTTTGCTGGTCAGGTGGAAGTCATTTCCCTAATTCCTCCAGATGTGGCATTAAAACCACTCGCGCAACTTTCTAAAACCGCCATTGCACTGCCACAACGTGAGGCTTTTGGTCATAAGGGGAGTTATGGTCATGTACTTGTGATTGGTGGACATGCCGATATGGGCGGTGCGGTGATGATGGCAGCCGAAGCAGCCTTTAACGCTGGTGCGGGAAAAGTAACCATTGTTTGTCATGAGAAACATCACACGGCTATTTTAGCGCGCTCACCCAATATTATGCTGCGTGATATCAATGCTTTGACCAAGGCAGAGATTCAATTGTTATTAGATCATGTCGATGTAGTGAGTTTTGGCATGGGCTTGGGGCGTGATACGTGGTCAGAGCAACAATATTTAAAATGGTTTCCGAAAATAAATAGCACTGAACACTTGCAAGTGGTATTAGATGCGGATGCACTTTGGTTTTTAGCCAATCACCCTGAAGAATTAAAAGCAGATTCATATTTAACACCGCATCCCGGTGAAGCTGCAAAATTGTTAAATTGTTCGATTCAAGACATCGAAAATGATCGAATTGTGGCTATTCATGCATTAAAAGAAAAATATGCCGGACAATGGGTGCTGAAAGGTGCAGGAAGCCTGATTTTGGAAGATCAACTGTGGATTTGTACGGCGGGCAATGCGGGGATGGGCACCGGTGGTATGGGTGATGTATTGGCAGGGATGATTGCGAGTTTAAAAGCGCAATGGGGTCATCAAATTCATCTGCATGAAATTGTCACTTTACATGCCTTAGCGGGTGATTGGTTGGCTGCAAAAGGGATGCGTGGATTGCAGGCACATCATATGAATGAAGCTGTTTATCATGTGGTTAATATGCGGCATGCTTATGAATAAAGCCATTAAACTCATTATTCGAGGTCGGGTTCAAGGTGTGGGCTATCGTCGTTGGTTTGAGCAGCAGGCTTTAGCACTCGCGTTAACAGGTTATGTTAAAAACCTAGATTCAGGTGAGGTTGAAGCTGTGATTGTTGGGCATTTTGATGTCCTTCAAGAGCTGATTTCACGGAGTTATGATGGGCCACCGCGTGCAGAAGTGGTTCAGGTGCTTCAGATTATTTTAGCTCATGAGCAAAATTTTGTCGGATTTAACATGTTGCGTTAACGCTCATTTTTATAACAATAAAAATACAAGGTGAAAATGATGGATAAATATTGGGTCGTGGCGATAGTTGTCGTATTTTGTATTTTTCTGGTGATTTATACCCAACGTGCCAATGCAAGCCCAAGTAAAATATCGTTTAAGGACATGGTACAGAAAGAGTTTAGTCAATATCGCGTGATTGAAAGAAGCCAAACCATTATGATTTGTGAGGTGAGTGATGATCATCAGCCAGATGAGTTGGTTCTCATCCGTATTGATCCCGATCAGAAAAAAAATATGCGGAGTTTTGGCCGTAGGGTGACTTTCACTTACCCCAAGCAACCTTCACTGCGGGAAATGCGCAAAGATTTTGCGCCTTATCTTCAAAATAGTTAATTAACGTCTTCTACTACTCGAACGGCTGCGACCTCGTGCCATGCCGCCTAGTGCATTTAACACCGCCATTTTACTCATACTGCCTGCAGCATGCGCATGGCAAATTGCAGCGGCTAAAGCATCGGCAGCATCTTGTTGCGGTTTAATGCTTAAATTTAAAATACGCATCACCATCATTTGAACTTGTTCTTTATCTGCGGCACCATAACCGACAACGGATTGTTTGATTTGCCGAGCTGTATATTCAGCCACTTGCACGTCAGAATTGACTAAAGCGGCAATGGCTGCGCCACGCGCTTGCCCCAGTTTAAGGGCAGAGTCGGGGTTTTGAGCCATAAACACTTGTTCGACCGCAGCTTCGGTTGGGCCATGAAACTTAACAATACGTTCAATCCCAGCAAAAATGCGTTTCAAGCGTTCAGGCATTTCTGGGGTTTCGGTACGAATGGTTCCAGCATCTACAAAAGTCAATTTTTGCCCATTTTTTTCGATAATACCGTAGCCAGTTAAGCGAGAACCCGGATCGATACCAATAATTAATGACATACAAAGACTTTAAAAATAGAATAATGCCCATATTGTTACATAAGCGTATCAAAAAAGCTTGATCCTGATTAAGCACTTGAATATTGCACCCTATTTATTTTGTTGAGATTAGATTAATTTTTATGAAATTATTTCTTATTGTTTTGGCTGGCTTAATTCTAGAAGTATTTGTCTGGATTGGCGTGGGTGACCTCGTCGGCAGTATGTGGTACGTATTTTTCTGGTTTATTGCTGCCTTTTTTATGGGTATGAATTTGATTCGTAAATATTCGGCTGGTTTAATGCCTCAGATGCAGCAAATGCGCATGGGGCAAATGACAGGTGATCCTGCGCTAACTTCAAATCTACCCAAAATTTTAGCAGGATTTTTCTTGCTCATTCCCGGTTTGATTACCGATGTTTTAGCGCTATTAATTTTGATTCCGAGTGTTCAAAATATTTTTAAAAATGTCATGATGAAAACGATGGCAAAACGTCAGCAAGCCATGATGGATAAAATGATGGGTGGCATGATGGGCGATATGAATGGTATGGGCGGAGGTGCTCAAGGTCAAAATCCATTTGCAGACTTAATGCGCCAAATGCAAGATATGCAACAACAAGGCGGTTCACAGCGTCAGGACTCGAGCATTATTGATGGTGAAGCACGTGAAATCACCCCTGACGTTCAAAAAATTGAAATGAAAGACGTCAATAAATAAATTTATCTATTTCTTTTGATAAGCCGAATTATGATGATTCGGCTTTTTTATTGGCTGAATTTAGGGCGAGGAGACATGCAAAAAATTGAACAAACGATATAATATACGTTTTAAAAATCTTCCTGATTGTTATGTCATTGCTTTTGACCATTTGCGCCCTTCATTTTGTTGCACAGCTTAGTCCCGGCCCCGATATTTTATTGATTGCCAAAAGTTCAGCGTCAACTTCAAGGGCAAATACATTAAAAATTATTTTAGGTATTTCTGTGGGTATTGTGGTTTGGGTGGTTTTAACGCTGCTTGGTTTTACAGTACTGATTGAACAGTTTCCATGGATACAACACATTTTAATGCTTGTTGGAGGATTGTTTTTGGCTCGTATGGGCTGGGCAATGTTAACTGGCGGTTTGAAACAGCGTAAGCAAAGCTTAGGTTATGAAGACGTAGACGTGAGCGTATTGGATACGAAAAATTATTTTCTATTGGGGCTAATGACCAATTTAGCCAATCCTAAAACACTGATTTATTTTAGCAGCGTATTTTCTTTGGCTTTAAGTTCTGCCGCATCAGATCATTTAAAAACCCAGTTGGCGCTGATTATTCCAGTTCAAACGTTTATCGTGTTTACGGTTTTAATGCTGATTTTATCTATGCCTAAAATTAAACAGGCATATCAGCGCTCAGGCAGTTATATCGATATTATTTCAGGTGGATTATTCCTGCTTTTTGCCCTTTGGTTGTGGTCTGACGTGTTGGCGCTGCTTTAGTTTTGTTGCGTAGAGTCGTCATTTATTTGAGTCGATGGGGGAGTAACCGTGGTTATTTCCTCATTTTTTTTGACTTGAGAGTAACGATTTGGTTTCAAGGTTGTTTCAGTATTTTCTGAACCTTTATAGCTGCGACTACGGTTTGCACGTTCGCGTAAACCCCCTTTTTTAATCAGTTGCATCATCATAAACTCTAAATTATGGCCTGTTATTTTAACGAAAAAGGTAGAGCGAATGTGGGTTTTACAAGCTTAATCTTTAAATTTTGATGTACTTGATTGTGTTACAAACAATGTCATGTCAGCTTATTATGCATTCATATTTTTTAATATAAATAAAGAGCTTATGTCGGAAATTTGGGGATATATTTTCAAAGGCTTTTTTAGCTATGGATAAACACTATTGTATCCATAGGCAGACTCACATACTATTTTATGGATATTACACATCATCATAAAGCATGATGGAAATATAAAAACAAAAATGCGTAATGTAGGAGCATCCTTATGCTATATCAATACCATTGTGCTTGTTGTAATCGGGTTGTTGAATCAACTGATAAGGAATGTATAAATTGCGGTTCGCATAATATTAGAAGTCCCTATGGTTTCTGGATTTTTTGTATTTTAACCTGCTTAGCAGCAGTGATTGTCTTTAAAGTCGTTCATATTTATTTAAAGGATCATCAGGAAACACCAGTTCAAACTTCATTATTAACGGTTTTACAACAAGGTGAAAAAAATAAGCAATGAATATTTTTGCAACAAAAAAAGCCCACATGATGTGGGCTTTTTTATAACAAAATTACAGTCCAGCAGATGCTTTAAGCGCTTCCACTTTATCTGTTTTTTCCCAAGTAAATGCAGTGTCTGAACCTTCACGGCCAAAGTGACCATAGGCAGCAGTTTGCTTATACATCGGTTGAATCAAGTCTAACATGCGGGTAATCCCGTATGGACGTAAGTCAAAATGTTCACGAACCAATTGAATAATCAGTTCTTCAGAAACTTTAGCTGTATTAAAAGTATTGATTGAAATTGAAGTTGGCTCTGCCACACCAATAGCATAAGACACTTGAATTTCACATTTATCAGCAAGACCTGCTGCAACAATATTTTTTGCAACATAACGACCTGCATAAGCAGCAGAACGGTCAACTTTAGATGGATCTTTACCAGAGAAAGCACCGCCGCCATGACGCGCCATACCGCCGTAAGTATCGACAATAATTTTACGACCCGTTAAGCCACAGTCACCTACAGGACCACCAATCACAAACATCCCCGTTGGGTTGATGTGGAATTTGGTGCCTGCATGGAACATTTCAGCAGGAATCACTTTTTTCACAATTTCTTCAATCACGGCTTCTTTTAAAGCTGCTTGAGTAATTTCGGGATCGTGTTGGGTTGACAATACAACCGCATCTAAACGAACAGGCATGCCATTTTCATAGGCAAAAGTCACCTGACTTTTAGCATCTGGACGCAACCAAGGTAAACGACCATTACGGCGTAGTTCAGCTTGTTTTTCCATTAAGCGATGTGCATAAGAAATAGGAGCAGGCATTAAAACGTCAGTTTCGCGGCTTGCGTAACCAAACATTAAGCCTTGATCGCCAGCACCTTGATCTTCAGGTTTTTGACGGTCAACACCCTGAGCAATTTCAGGAGACTGTTTACCAATCATGTTGATGACAGCACAGGTTGAACCATCAAAACCGAGGTCAGAATGATGATAGCCAATGCCATTTACGGTTTGACGTACAATCGCTTCAAAGTCAACATTCGCTGTTGTTGTGATTTCACCCGCAAGTACTACAGCACCTGTTTTGACAAGCGTTTCACAAGCAACCCGTGCAAATGGGTCTTCTGTTAAGATTGCATCCAAAATAGCATCACTGATTTGGTCAGCCATTTTATCTGGATGACCTTCGCTTACAGATTCCGAGGTAAATACAGCGTACTCGCGCATAAGTCCTATCACAGTTAATTCAAAAGACGCAATATGTTACATCGAGTTAGACTTTTGGACCAGTTCCATACGACAAAAATGACTGAAATTATTTCAATTTCACGACTTTTTAATTGATATATGCATCTATAAAACTGATAAGCAAGCAAAATGAGCAGCTAAAGTTAACGTTGGACAGTTAAAAAAATTGAAATGCTGCATCGCTGAACTGATTAAAAATAATCTATTCTTGACGCAGTGGGGCTAAAAAACAAAATAAATTTTAATTAATAGATATTAATATCATGGACTTAGTAAAATAAAAAACTAAAAATAGAATTCGAAAGAACTGGGTTAGCTAAATGTCATGGACAAAATTAGATCTAGTGAAGCATTTTAAATTTGAATATTTCATTTATTTTTTATAAAAGTGAATTTTATTCATGTTTGGTTTTTATTATGCTGATCAAGTAAATAATATAAGCAAAAGGGTGTAAAAATATTTTAAATAGACAGGTCTGGTTGATTTTTCTACGACATATTTAAGTTTCATTGAACTGCATTAAAGGGAGAGGAATCTATTGAAGATGTCATCCATTCATTTTGAATAGGATGAATACTGCCTATTTTTTATCGTTTAATCAGCAAAACTGATGTGTAAATAAGCTATTCCTATATTAAAATAGCAACAGCCACGAATAAATGTTGAAATGTTGGCTATTAGGCTTTACCCCTTGCTGTTTTTTTAAGACAATACGCACAGCTTTGAATTTTCCTATTCATCATCTTTTTTAAACGATTTAGTTGGACTCTGACCTATGACAACCCCGCTTAACGAACGCCGTATTGCAAACGCAATTCGTGTATTGGCAATGGATGCTGTGCAAAAAGCAAATTCAGGACATCCAGGTGCTCCAATGGGGATGGCAGATATCGCTGATGTCGTATGGCGTGAATTTTTAAATCACAACCCGACCAACCCACAATGGCCGAACCGCGACCGTTTTGTATTGTCGAATGGCCATGGCTCAATGCTTCAATACGCATTGTTACATTTAACGGGTTATGACCTTTCAATTGCAGACTTACAACAATTCCGTCAGTTGCATTCAAAAACTCCGGGTCACCCAGAATTAGGTTATGCACCGGGTATTGAAACCACAACTGGTCCTTTAGGTCAGGGTATTGCCAATGCAGTCGGTTTTGCGCTGGCTGAGAAAACATTAGCCGCTCAATTCAACAAAGATGACTTATCGGTTGTAGACCACTTCACTTACTGTTTCTTGGGCGATGGTTGTTTAATGGAAGGTGTTTCTCATGAAGCATGTTCATTGGCAGGGACTTTAGGTCTAGGCAAACTTGTTGCTTACTATGATGACAACGGCATTTCAATTGATGGCGAAGTAGAAGGTTGGTTCTCTGACGATACAGAACAACGCTTCTTGGCTTACGGTTGGCAAGTACTTAAAGTTGATGGTCATGATGCTGATGCATTACGTGCTGCAACTTTGGAAGCAAAAGCTGAAACTGGCAAACCAACACTGATCATCTGTAAAACGATTATTGGTTTAGGTTCACCAAATAAACAAGGTAAAGAAGATTGCCACGGTGCGCCTTTAGGGAATGACGAAATTGCATTAACGCGTCAAGCTTTAGGCTGGACTGAAGAAGCATTTGTTATTCCTGCTGATATTTATGCAGCATGGGATGCAAAAGACAAAGGTGCAAAATCTGAAGCTGCTTGGAATGAAACTTTTGCTGCTTATGCTGCAAAATATCCAACAGAAGCTGCTGAACTTAAACGCCGTGTAAGTGGTGATTTACCTGCTGATTTCGTGGCTCAAGCCGATGCTTATATTGCTGAAGTGAATGCAAAAGCTGAAACTATTGCAACACGTAAAGCCAGCCAAAATGCACTTCAAGCTTTTGGTCCATTACTTCCTGAAATTTTAGGTGGTTCTGCTGACCTTGCTGGTTCTAACCTAACCCTTTGGAAAGGTTGTGTCGGCGTTCAGGACAATCCTGCGGGTAACTACGTGCATTACGGTGTTCGTGAATTCGGTATGACTGCCATTGCCAACGGTGTTGCACTACACGGTGGTTTTATTCCTTATGTAGCAACATTCCTGATGTTTATGGAATATGCACGTAATGCAGTACGTATGTCTGCATTGATGAAGCAACGTGTGATTCATGTATATACTCATGACTCAATTGGTCTAGGTGAAGATGGTCCAACGCATCAACCTGTAGAACAAATTGCCTCTTTACGTGGTACGCCAAACTTAAATACATGGCGTCCATGTGACACCGTTGAAGCTGCAATTTCTTGGAAATCTGCACTTGTACGTTCAGAAGGCCCAACAGCACTTATTTTCTCTCGTCAAAATTTACCATTCCAAGCACGTACTGATGCTCAAATTGCTGATGTTGCGAAAGGTGGTTATGTATTGGCTAAAGAAAAAGGCGAATTAAAAGCAATCATCATTGCAACGGGTTCTGAAGTTTCATTGGGGATGGAAGCCTATGCACAGCTTGAAGGTGTGCGTGTGGTATCTATGCCATGTGCTGAAGAATTTGTTAAACAAGATGCAGCTTACCGTGAAGCGGTTCTACCTGCCAACATCCGTGCACGTGTTGCTGTTGAAGCTGCGCATGTCGATTACTGGTGGAAATTTGTCGGTCTTGATGGTCGTGTAATTGGTATGACCACATATGGCGAATCTGCACCTGCAAAAGACTTGTACCAACACTTTGGTATCACCACTGATGCGGTTGTTGCAGCGGTAAAAGAAATCACAGCTTAATTGAAAAAAAATTAGCTTGTTAAAAACGCTCCAATTGGAGCGTTTTTATTGAGATGAATTTTTAACGATATTGTTCTAGTAGTTTGTACCAATAAGTATATAGTGATGCCATTCATTGAGTATTCATTTTGAGATGGCATTTATTCAGCATAAGTGAGGAAAATATGAGCCTTTATAACCAGATTAATGACGAAATTACCCTAATGGACGCTGGCGAGCAGAAGTGGATTGGTCAAGACATTCCACTTGAATCTATGATGGCAGTCGTGTTGATGTTGAAAGACTTGGATGAAGAGAAAGTCATTAAAGTTCGTCGACAAAACCATGAAAAACATACGGGTCTTAAGCAGGTTGATCGTGTGTTGGTTGAGAAGTTGTAAAAGATTAAGCATCTTTAAAAAAGCCCCTTTTGGGGCTTTTATTATTTCAGACAGTGTATTTTCTACGTTGTTAATTCAGTCTGAATCTGAATATTTGAAGTCAATAATTTGTGGACAGGGCAATTTTCAGCGACTTTCAATAATCGTTTATGTTGGTCTTCAGTGAAATCGCCTTTTAGGGTAATTTTACGCACAATATTGTTTTGGCCTGCTTCTTGTTCTGCATTTGGATTTAAAGCCAAATCGACCTGTACATGTTCGAGTTTAATATCTTTGTGATCTGCATACATTTGTAACGTGACTGTTGTGCAAGCGCCTAAAGCCGAAAGTAAAAGTTGTATGGGGTTTGGTGCGCTATCTTGTCCACCTTTTTCTGTTGGTTCATCGACATACCAGAGATGACCTGATGGATCTGTGAGTGTAACGCGATAGGGTGTGGTTGTACTTTGAGCTTGTGCACTATGGATCATTAGAATTACAGCTTCTTTTTTGAAAGAGATATTGTTATACAATCCTTTATATCGTGTTAAGACTGTTTGTTTTTTGTATTCCATCATTTTTAAAGGCTGAATAAAAGATTGAAAATAAGGCTGCTATGTCCGTTAGAATATAAATAATAAAATATTTTTTAATATTATCAATATCTTATTGAAATTTTATTTTAAATCTTTAAGCTAAATAAAGGGATTGTTCTATTCTTGCAACATATCGTTTTATCTATATCAGTGAATTAAGATGGGAAACGTATACACTAACAATCATTCTGAAGCGAGATAAAAACACATGAATTTTAAAGCAATAACTTTAGGTTTGGCCGTAGCATCCGTTGCAACTTTGTCGTTGGCAAAACCAGTTGCATATCAAATTGATCCAACCCATACAGCAACTGTATTTTCTTGGAATCATTTTGGTTTTTCTACACCATCTGCAAACTTTAGCGACATTCAAGGTACAATTAACGTCGATAATGCAAAACCTGCAAATTCATCTGTTAATGTGACTATTCCTTTATCGAGTTTAAATACGAATGTAAAAGCATTGGATGAGCATTTGCAGAAAGCAGATTTCTTTGATGCTGCAAAATATCCAAACATCACTTTTAAAAGCACCAAGGTTCAGGCTGTAGGTAAGAACAAATACAAAATTACTGGTAACCTTACAGTGAAAGATGTGACTAAGCCTGTTGTGCTGGATGCTGTATTGAATAAGCAAGGCGTACATCCAATGACCAAAGCAGAGTCTATTGGTTTCAATGCAACAACGTCATTTGATCGTTCTGCATTTGGTGTAGGCGCATATGTACCGAATGTCGGTGATAAAATTACGGTAAATATCACCACCGAAGCGTCAGTTAAAAAATAAATAAGGATTACACAACCACTTGCAGTAATTTTGCTGCAAGTGGTTTTATTAGTGATAGTAGGTTGTTTTTAATTTTCACTAGAATCAGAAAAAATCTGCACCACATTTACACCAAATCTGCATCAAGCTATAAAGCTTCCCAAACCTATTCATCATGACGCACTACCGTCATTTATTCTCAGCAAAGATACTTAACTCCTCGTAGCATATCAAAAGAGTGTGAATAATCAGCTGGATTAACATGATTAGACTGAAGCACTGTTCATGCTCAAGAGAAAAGAAATTAAACCAAATTGTTCATTTAGCATGTTATGCAAAAATATCATCAAGAAAAAGGTCGGTATTTAAAATCAGGTGATGTAGCAAAGAAAATGTCAGAAAACTTAAATTAAATATTTAGTATATTTTATATTTTTCAATAATTTATCATAAAATTATTTTTTATTTAAAAGTGAGCTACTTGGTCTTACCATATAACAAAAATTAAGCATAAGGTATATACTTAAAGGCACTGTTAGAATCCTATGTGAGCAAAAAAAATGCCTCAAAATTTTGTAATTAGATTCGTTAGTGTTCTTGCCTTTGTTTTAGTATTAGCTGCACTTGTTATTCATTTTTTATTTTCAGGGGAAACAACCGTTGTATTATGGATCTTCACCTTTCCTATTATTCTTGCCGTGCCTATTTTAATATCGGTGTTTTTGGCTAAAGATCAGGAATTGGGCGTTTCTGTACATCAATAAAAGTTTAAAATGATATCAGCTTTAATTTAAGCTGATTAAGTTGAATGGCACCCTTTAAATTGGACATTTTTAGTCTTATTTGAAGGGTGCTTTTTTTTAAGGATGAATGTTTTAATCACGATTTAAAATGAGATAACAACCAAAGCTAATAAAAATTCCGCCAGTGAGTCCGTCAATCCATTTACTTAAGCGTTGGTAGGCAGCATTCATTTTATGCCATGAAAATAAATAAGCGACTAAGGCAAACCAAATTAAGCTTTCAAGCCAGATTAAGGCGAGTAATGAGCTTTGTGTGGTTAAAGGCATGTCTGCATTAATGGCCAAGGAAAAAACACTACTAAAATAGACCAATGCTTTAGGATTCGCCATATTGGTGAAAAAGCCCTGTAACAATAAAGTGATCTTGGATTTTGGTATAGCGGTTGAAAGTTGTTGTACCGATGCTTGTTTATTGAAGGCTGATTTAAATAATTGTATTCCCAGATAGAACAGGTAGAGTCCACCTAAAATCACCAGTGCTTGCTGTAACCATGCAATTTTTTGGAACAGGAAGTGTAAGCCACTGATGGCACAAATAGCCCATACTAAAATGCTTAAGGAGATACCTAAGGCTGCAAACATCGCATGTGATCTGGATTGACGAATGGCGCTTTGACTGACAAAGAAAAAATCTGGCCCCGGGCTGAGCAGGGCAAAGAAATGAATAAGGGCAATACCAAGGAAAAGAGTCATCGTATGGTTTTATCGTGGGAGATGACACTTTTATAAAGATGAACACAGGAATTGTACAGTTTATTTTGCTTAAAGTTGCATGAGATACTGTTGAATGATTTTCCCTGAAACTTGTTCTAGTGCAGAGGCATACAGTTGGTTATCTGCCCGAAGCGCTGTGATGTCGATATTGGCATGTCGCAATTCACAGGTATGACCAATTAACCATTTTTCTAAGCTGTCCGCAGCAACTTCTACATGGAATTGTAATGCGAGTATATTCTTACCAAGCGTAAATGCCTGATTGGGGTACAGATCAGAACTGGCCAATAAAGTTGCATTTTCAGGTAAATCAAAAGTGTCGCCGTGCCAATGCAGTACAGGCGTATCTATTAAAGCAGAAAGCAAATTGTTCTCTGTATGTGAAAGATGCAGTGTACTCCAACCAATTTCCTTTTGATGTCCTGCATAGACTTTGGCGCCTAAGGCATGTGCAATGAGTTGAGCACCTAAACAGATTCCGATTGTAGGCAAATTCTGCTTTAAACGCTCTTTAAGTAAGTCTATTTCTTTTTGTAGGAAAGGATAGTCATCTGACTCATAAACCCCGATTGGCCCACCTAGAATAATCGTTAAGCCTGTATGCCCAAATGCTTGAGTTAAGTCATCTACCCCAGCTTCAAAATAACGTACCCGATAGCCTAATTGATAAAAGACATCTTCAAGAGCACCTAAATCTTCAAAGGCAAGGTGTTGAATGGCATAAATGGTGTCTGGAAAGTCTGGAGATGTTGTTGTCATGTGATTATTCAAAAGATTGAGAATAATAGAAATCTAACTTGAATAAAGAGAAAAAAGAAGATTTTAATGTAAATAGTTTGATGAATATTTGCAGTTTCCAATTCGAGCTTAGACACAGTCGCTCATTTGGTCTAGGATCACAATAAACATATCTGTGAGGATGAGGGTCATAAAATGAAAAAAGCGAACCGAAGTTCGCTTTTTGATGCTTTATGCAGATAGTTTTAGAAAAAACCCATTGCCTTCGTTGAATAACTCACCAGTAAGTTCTTGGTTTGTTGGTAATGATCGAGCATCATTTTATGATTTTCACGACCAATCCCTGATTTTTTATAACCACCAAATGCCGCATGAGCAGGGTAAATGTGGTAGCAGTTTGTCCATACACGACCCGCTTCAATCGCACGACCAGCACGGTAAGCAGTATGTGTAGAACGTGACCAAACACCTGCCCCTAAACCATAAATGGTGTCATTGGCAATTTTAATCGCTTCATCATAATCTTTGAAGGTTGCCACAGAAAGTACAGGACCAAAAATTTCTTCTTGGAAGATTTTCATGCTGTTATCGCCTTTAAAGATGGTCGGTTCAATATAGAAACCTTGCCCCACTTCTTGACGGTCACCACCACCTGTAAGCACTTGAGCACCTTCAGCACGACCTGTTGCGATACAACCTAAAATTTTCTCTTGTTGTTCTAGAGAAGCCTGAGCACCAATCATGGTATCAGTATCAAGTGGATGTCCAGTCTTAATGCGTTTTACGCGTTCAACTGCCATTTCAAGGAATTTATCGGCAATGCTTTCTTGAACCAGTGCACGTGAAGGGCAAGTACAAACTTCACCTTGGTTTAAGGCAAACATTGCAAAACCTTCGAGTGCTTTGTCTAGGAATTCGTCATCTTTATCCATAATATCTTCAAAGAAGATGTTTGGAGATTTACCACCCAATTCAAGTGTTACAGGGATAATGTTTTCAGTCGCATATTGCATAATTTGCTGACCAACGGCTGTTGAACCGGTAAATGCAATTTTAGCAATACGCGGATTGGTTGCCAGAGGGCGACCCACTTCAACACCGTAACCGTTCACAATATTCAACACGCCAGCAGGGAGTAAATCTTGAATGAGTTCGACCAAAACAAGAATACTGGCAGGTGTTTGTTCAGCAGGTTTTAAAACAATACAGTTACCCGCAGCCAATGCTGGTGCAAGTTTCCAAGTCGCCATTAAAATAGGGAAGTTCCACGGGATAATTTGCCCGACAACACCTAAAGGCTCATGAAAATGGTAAGCAATGGTATCTTCATCAATTTCTGAAATACCGCCTTCTTGCGCACGAATACAGCCAGCAAAGT
Source organism: Acinetobacter sp. ANC 4973 (assembly GCF_002135275.1). Taxonomy (NCBI): domain Bacteria; kingdom Pseudomonadati; phylum Pseudomonadota; class Gammaproteobacteria; order Moraxellales; family Moraxellaceae; genus Acinetobacter; species Acinetobacter sp. ANC 4973. The sequence continues at coordinate 250,862 of NZ_NEGM01000001.1, read as the reverse complement.
AGCGGAAATGGTCAATGGCTAAAGGAATATCAGCAGCTAAGGTTTCACGTACAGGTTTACCATTGTCCCAAGTTTCAGCAACAGCCAAAAGCTCCAAATTGGCTTCCAAACGGTCTGCAATTTTTAACAGCATATTAGAGCGTGTGGTAGCAGAAGACTTGCTCCATTGTGCTTTGGCGTTATGTGCAGCATCAAGTGCAAGTTCAATATCCTCAACACTTGAACGTGGAATTTTAGTGAATACTTTACCGTCGACAGGAGAGATGTTGTCAAAGTATTCACCTTTCACTGGTGCTACCCATTGTCCACCAATGAAGTTTTCATATTGGGCTTTAAATTGAACTTTTGAACCAGATTGATTAGGATCGACGTAACGCATATGTATCTTCCTTTGCTTATTTTAGTGTTTAAAGCTGCATCTACAGCTTTGGTATAAGGTACTTTTGCACATTATTTGATTAGCATACTCTGAACAAGGTTGGAGAAAGGTTGGATACAAGAAGGTTTACAATCTTTTTCATTGATCATAAAAGAATAGGTATTACAGTGGATGTAAATCATGAATTGTTGAGAGAATAAGGAATGATGACAAAACAGAATTTAACGCAAAAAAGACAGAAGATTGATCAGTTTAGACAAAGTAGTAGTCTGTCTCCATTGCATGCCGAACAGTTGGGAGAAAGTATTGTCAGTTCTTGGCAGCGTTCAACATCTGCCGAAATTCCCAAAGATCGTTCAGCTGCGCCATTGGTTCATTTACAAAAAGAAACTTATCCCACTGCTTTGGAACATGCACTGCGACATTGTGCCCAAGATTTAAAGCATATTGCGGAACAATCCTCAATGGTACTGGCGGTTGGGGATATCGGTAGTACCATTATTTGGACGGCTTCAAGCCCACAAATGCAAAGTGCAGCAGAGAGTGTGCATTTTATTGAAGGCGGACAATGGCGCGAAGAGTTGGTGGGTACTAATGCTTTGGCTTTGTCATTAAAAACTCAGCAATCTAGCTGTGTATTTTCTAATGAACATTTTATGTCGTCCATTCATGATTGGGTTTGTTATGCTGCCCCGATTATTGATCCTTATTCGAGACAAGTGTTAGGTGTGATTGATTTATCAACGCTATGGCAAAAGCATAATAGTTTGGGCTTACTTGCAGCAGAGCGTTGCGCATCGATTATTCAATCCGCTTTAATGGAGCATCAAAAACAGCAATTGTTTATTCGTGCTTTTTCCGTGCCACAAATATTGTTCAATGGCAAAATTTTGGTGCTGACACCGCGTCAAATTGAAATTTTAACGATTTTAGCGTTATGCCCTCAAGGTCTAAGTTTAGATACCCTACATCAGGCTTTGTATGGTGAAAGAAAAGTCAGTGTGGGCACTTTAAAGGCGGAAATGTCACAATTACGCGATATTTTAGGTGGCATGCTGGGTTCTAGACCTTATCGTTTGCTGGCCCATGTAGAAGCTGACTTTTTACTGACAGAACAATCCTTAGATGCAGGCTATATCGATTCTGCGTTAAAACTATGCACGGGCGTGTTCTTAGCAAAAACGGAAAGTCCTTTTTTATGTGCATGGCGTGACTGCTTAGAGTCGCGTTTAAGTAATGCTATTTTTAAAGCCAATGAAACCGATGTCCTGCTGAAACATGTGGCTCGTTTTCCAGAAGCGATTGATGCCGTAGAGCGTTTAATTGAACTGATGCCAAAAACGCATCCTGTGCATCAAACCTTACTGAAATATAAAGATGATTAATGCTTAAAAGGATAAACCAAATTTACAGACCTTTTTGTTTTAGCCATGCAAATAGCTGTTGATAGACATTTTCGCGTACAGATTTTTCCGATAAAACCAAGTCATGTAAGCCATTGTGTATTTTACTGATGGTGACATCACCTTTAATTTTTTTGGCATATTTTTCAATGTGTTTTACATTCAAAATCACATCACTGGTTTGAGCATCTTTATGCCATTTTTTCGGGTTTTTGGTTTGATGTGAATGCATCACCAAAGCAGGTACATTTAACTTGATGCCCTGATGGATTTCTTTTTGTGCTTCAAAAATTGCTCGTACAAAACTCAGTCGAACCATCGGATAAGATGCTTGCTTCCATTCCAGATTAAAGTCCCATTCACCATGCATGCTTTTGTGTAAACTTGCTCCATACCATTTATTTAGTTCACTTGGAAATTTTAAATCGGGGCAAATTTTACCCACGCGACTTAAATTGGGAACCCCTAATTTCTTCTTGATCGGGTGCATATTGAAGTCGTAAAAGGGGCTGTTGAGCCATAGTGCTTTAATGAGCGGATGATCAGGATGATGCGCCGCATATAAAGTTGTGGTTAATCCACCAGTAGAGTGTCCACACAGCAGTACAGCATCGTGTCTTTCCGCAGCAATGATATCGAGTGCTTCAGTGATTTCAGCATTATATTCAGCAATGTCGCGTACGTTATAGTATTTTTGATGCGGTAGATGAGAACGACCATATTTGCGTAAGTCGAGTGCATAGAAGTCGAAACCATGTTGGTTAAATTGTTCCGCCATTTCAGTTTGAAAAAAGTAATCAATAAAGCCATGAATATATAAAACGGCTTTTGAGGTAGCGTGTTCGGCTTTTTTACGAACTAAGGTTGCGGTGACTTGCCCTTCATAATCATCGGGGAAATTTAAGGTGGCTTGTTCGTAACCTGAACCCAGTACATCAGGTTGATAAAGTGGTTCGGTAATTTGTTTTGTCATTATTCTGCTCAGTTGGAATTATGGATTTTCTATTATCCTTCATGATGAGCCTGAATTTGTCAAATGGAAATAAGATGAAAAAACAACCTATATTCTTGCTCTTTCGTAAAGAGGGAATATAGGTTGTTCAATAGCTAAGTCAAAAAGGGAGAGAAAACTTACACCGCTGCTTTAAAAATATCGACCACTGGAGCATTTGCCTTTAACGCTGCTTTAAAGATACTTACCACTTGAGCATGTGTTGCTTTGCGTGGGTTGGTTAACATGCAGGCATCTTTTTGTGCATTTTCAGACATTACACTCAAATCTTGCTCTTTCACGCCCAGTTCCGACAAACTTGAAGGAATACCAATTGATGCTGATAATTCACGAATTGCATCGATGGCTGCATAAGCTGCTTCTGTTACAGTCAGCCCAGCAGTATTGACACCCATTAATTGTGCAATTTTGGCATAACGATCAGGACAAGCAATGAGGTTAAATTCACAGACATGCGGAAGTAAAATGGCATTACATACACCGTGAGGCAGATTGTAGAAACCACCCAATTGATGTGCCATGGCATGTACATAACCTAAAGATGCATTGTTGAATGCCATTCCAGCTAAATATTGTGCATAGCTCATTGCATCACGTGCTTCAAGGTTTTCACCATTGGCAACAGCAGGGCTTAACCATTCACTAATCATGGTAATGGCTTTTTCAGCACAAGCATCGGTAATTGGCGTTGCAGCAGTTGATACATAAGCTTCAACGGCATGAGTCAGTGCATCCATACCTGTCGCTGCTGTCAGCGCTGCTGGTTTTGCAACCATTAGCTTAGGATCATCAATTGCAATAAGCGGGGTACAACGCCAATCGACAATTGCCATTTTTACATGGGTGTCAGTATTGGTGATAATACAGAAACGTGTCATTTCTGAAGCTGTACCTGCCGTAGTATTGATGGCAATGAGCGGTGTCATTGCAACGGTACTTTTATCAATGCCTTCGTAGTCACGGATATGACCACCACCAGCAGTCACTAAGCCAATACCTTTGGCACAGTCATGCGATGAACCGCCACCTAAAGACACAATAAAGTCACAACCTTGTTCATTATAAGCTTGAACACCATTGTGTACGTTAATATCCGTTGGGTTAGGTTCTGCGCCTGGGAAGATGTGGTAGTCAACGCCTGCTTCTTTTAGGTAGGCAGCAATGGTGTCAGCAACCCCAAATTTGAACAGACCTGCATCTGTAACAATGAGCGCTTTTTTTGCACCTAAATTTTGTGCTTTAGCACCAATTTCTTTGGCACAACCTGGACCAAAAAGAGAAACACAAGGAATATAAAAACCGTTCGTTTGATCTGCAATATTTTTAAAAGCCATGGTGCGATTCCTTCTACCATTCATTATGTTATCGGTGACCCTCACCGTAATTTGAGTATCAAATGAACAGAAAAATAATCCTACCTACCAAACACCTACCATTAAAGAAATGCTGATTGTAAATATATTTTTGAATGATAACTCAATCAGAAAATAGAGATTTATTAGACTTGTAGGAATATGAAAGTTGTTATTTATTAGGATAATTTTTATTGATTTCAAGCATGATCAATATACCAAGCGAGTGAAAAACAAATCACATCATGCTTTGAGCCCATGATCGAAAATCATAAATTTATCATGACTGTTTTAAAAGCCTACTTTCTTTTTATGTTATTCTTAGCGCAGCTCAATTTTGATTAAAATGAGTGATTAAAAAAATGAGGGACTGGAATTATTTATAAAGGATAAAAATTTTAGCGTGATTGATGATTTAAAAAATCAATGCTTTAAAGATAATAGAAAATTTGAAGATGTAATATAAGTAGCTACATTTTTTAATGAATTGACCACAATTCGTAGAATAAACAATATTACATAGGTCTGATTTTTATATTAAATTAGTAAGGGGTAGGTATGGACGTTGCACATAATAAAGATGCAATATTATTGTATGGAATACATAAAGTTTTACTCAATGAATGGGATCCTTTAGGAATTGGTCGCAATCCTTCAATGCGAGATGAGTATGAAGATTATTTGCCCAAAATTTTTAAAATGATTCGCGATCATTCAAGTGAGTCTGAAATTTTTGAATATTTATGGTGGGTAGAACATAAAGTCATGGAACAAAAAGGCAATAAGCAACATACCTTACGTATTGCGAGTTTACTTAAAAAATTGTAAATGAAATATAAGTACATATTTATCTTAGATTAAGTCGGTAGTTTTTTGCATTAATCATGCATGTTTTAAGCTAAAAAATATTATATCCAACATACGAATATTAATTTTTTGAATAAAATGAAGCCCATTCATTTGATATTTTTTAATTAAATCTCACCATTGATTCTTTTTAAACAGTGTTAAAAAATACACATGTATTGATGATAAAAACCGGTGCATTCACACCGGTTTTAATATTTAAAATTTCTTTTCTAGAGTGATTAAAACACTTGGAATCGCTTGGTTGATTCGTGATTCATACAGACTACCATCAGTTTGATAGGTTAAGCGTTCTTTATAATCGGTACTTAAAATATTCCGTGCATTCAGTGTGGTCGCCCAACCATCGGTAAAGCGTTTGGTGATACTGATATCCATATTTACCCGTTCATTGCTGGTGCGATCATAGGGTTGATTATCTAAAGCACGGGTAAATTCAGGCACATAGTTCAAATTGACACTGGTTGCAAGCTGCCAAGGCTGATAGTTATAGGATAAGCCTGCACTTGCGGTATATGGCGCAACATCACTGACTAAGCGTTGTTGATGGTTTTCATCCTCAACTTCGGCGCGTACAGTAGAGAGTTGTCCATTCAACATGAATGAATTTCCCCGTTTTGTTTGTTTTAAGGCATAACGACCCGAAATTTCAACGCCATAAGTGGTGGCATTGTCTTGGTTCTGTGGACGCTCTACAAAACGTGAACCTTCCTGACGAATGACTTTTTCGATGTAGTCTTCAATTTCACGTTGATATGCCGTGATATTGATACCACCTGATGGTGTGTTGTAGCCTAAAGTCGATTCAAATGCGGTAATTTTTTCAGGGCGTAAATTAGGGTTACCACCACGATCTGGGTTGTTGAGGCTACCCGCATCACTATCGGTAGAAACCGAAACGGTGGGTAATAAACGATCTGTTTTAGGACTCAGGAAGGCTTGGCTAATATTGGTTTGTAACGACCATGTATCATTAAAGTCAAAACGGTGCGCCAAGACAGGGCTTAAGTGATGATCACTATATTCAACTAAACCTGAACGGTTGACCCATTCTTGACGAGCGCCCAAAGTTACAGTTTGGCGGTCAGTAAACTTCCAACTGCCTTCAGCATACAGCGCATAGAGTTGTTCATCTAAATTTTGACTCACATTGCTATCGAGTTCATTGGCACGTGCATCTAGACCAAATTTAAGCTGTTGCGTTTCATTGAACTTTCGAACGCCGTCATAGCCAATACCGTATTCATTGATGCGTTCATCGGTATAGCTGTTCAATAGGGACGATTGGGTCGATTCAGTTTCATTCTGTTGTTCAACGGATAGACGAAGCTTATCTGAATTGCCTTGGTCTTTACGTTCGTAACGTGTGTTTAAGCGGATACTGTCATTTTGATCATTTTGAACTTGGTCGCCACGGACACCCTCACTTTCATTGTTGCGATAGAATAATTCAGCAACCAATTTTTGTTGATCATCTAATTCATACTCAAGGCGGGGTGACAACATTTGCGACTTACGTTGCGTAATCCGTTTTTGTTCACGTGTCTGAGTACTGGTTTGGGTCTGGGTGATAGAGGTGCTGTCATTCCACATTTGATTGGCAGAAAGGCTATACAACCATGGACTATCACGACCATCGAGTTGCACACTAATATTTTTACGTTCTTCTTCTTTTTGATCTGATTTTGCCAAACCATATCCGACACGGGCATTACCGCTTAAACGTGTATTATTAAGCGGTTGTTTTAAAATAATATTAATGACTGCTGACGATGCGACAGAGGCTTGAGCCACACTCGGTTGTTTGGTAATTTCAATTCGTTCAATCATGTCGGGCGTTAAGCTGTCAACAATTGACATTCCGCCACGTGGACCCCCTTGAACCGCTTCACCATTAATTAAAAATACTGGTGCGCCGCCACCACGAAAACGCATACCTGAAGCACCACCGCCCCCGCGTGGACCTTGTCCAGGTGTTGGCATCTGAAAACCCGCTGCGCGACGTAAAGCATCATTGACGGATTGATCACCAAATTGCAGCATTTCTTCACGTGTGACAATGGTTTTCGCCACTGCACTGATGTCAGGATCTTTCGCTGTGTTGGGTGTCGCTGCAAATTTTAATGTTGCCAATGTTTGTACGGGTTGAGTTTGAGTGGGCGCACTGTCTGTTGTGCTTGTTTCTGTAATGTTATTAGCAGCCCATGTTGGGGACATAAAGGTGAATAATGCGCAACTTAATGTACTTAATTTCCAACGCGCTTGTATGCGTTTCATTATTCGATGTTCCGTATGTAATTTTGCGTAAGATAGCGTACAAATGTGAAGAAAATTTGTGGAAAATGGCGAAACAAAAGATAAAACGTAATTTTTATGCGTAAATATGCTCAAAATAAATCATTTAGCCCCAGTACTTGGTTGTGATTAACTGTCCTAAGGCAATGATAAAATTTTAAGCTTGAAAAGATAAAATACAGTTTTGGCTCATTTGTTCGATATGTGTTTCATCGATAATAAGTCTGTCCCATTTCACCATTTGCTGAATCAGCCATTTAAAATCTTCAAGTTTGGGTTGCTGTGACTCATCTACAAAATTACGGATAATATTTTGAATAGAATGGAATTTTTGTACATGAACGGTGTTAGAACATTGGAATTGAACAATGTTGAAGTCCATCAGCATTTTCCAAACTTCAGTATAGTCATCTAAATATTTCAGTTCTTGTTGCGCTTTTTGAATGGCTTGGGTTAATGCGCGGTGTGTATTGGGGTGCTGTAATGCCCAATCAACGGTGACGGCCAAAACTTTATCGGCAACTTTTGGCATAATGTCTTGGCTAGATGCCACAATTTGGCTAACACCGAATAACTCACCTTGCGTATTCCAAGGTTCACCCACACAGAAACCGTCAATCACATGATTGCTTAAAGCTTCAACCATATAGGGAGGGGGAAGTGTCACCAATTTCATATTTTGTGCAACATCAAAATTGACCAGCGCTAACCATTCTCTTAAGCAATAATGATGAATCGACTGTTTAAACACATGTGCCAATTGGATGGGTTTTTGTTCTAGTATGGCTGTGACTATTTTTTGTGCCGATTCTTGCATATTGTCTTGTGTTGTAATATTAAGATCAAAGCATAATTTTTGACTCAAACTAATAAATGCGCGATTTTGGCTTAAGACTAAAGCGGTTTGTAAGGGAATGCCGAGTTGGTCTTCACCCAAAGCTGCGGCAGGAAGCATGGCAGATAGACAATGTGCCGCATCTAAAAAGCCAAATGCCAACCGATCTCTTAAACTTGCCCAAGAGGCTTCTTTGACGAGCGATACATCTAAGCCAACTTCATCAAAAAAACCACGCTGCTTTGCCCAAAGAATGGCAACACAATCGAGCAGAGGAATGTAGCCGATTTGGATTTGAGTTTTTTCTAAATCTGTCATGGCCTAGTCCTTTAATTGGTTCTGTAACAATTCTTGAGCATCTAATAAACGCCGTGCCATTTCGCCCATCGTCATGCGATGACTCATGGCATTTTTTCGTAGCAATTGAAAGGCTTGATCTTCAGTTAAGGTATGCAATTGCATGAGTAACACTTTGGCTTTCTCTACATCTTTACGGTCTGCCAGTTTATTTTTGGTGTCTTCTAAAGCACCCAGTAATTTTTTATGTTTTTTAAATTGTTCAATCGAAATTTCTAAAATACTTTCTAGTTTGGTTGGGTCAATACCGTCCACAATATACGCAGTGACACCTGCATTGATGGCACTTTTGATGGTGTCTTTATGGCTGTTTTTGGTAAATAGCACCGTGGGTAAATCAAATTGGCTAACGCAACTTTCTATAATGTCGCGGTGAGGGTGGTCCATATCCAATAAAATGACATCGGCATGCAATTGTTCTAAACGGAACATACTTAAATGATCGATTGTGAGACAGGCGACCACATCGAAATGATGTTCGATCAGGGATGCTTTTATATAATTGGCACGTTCTTGATCATCATCAATGAGTGCGATTTTGAGTTTTGGCATATTGGTCAAATATCATCAGGTAAAACCTGAAAGGAAAGTTATTTAAAATATATAGCAATTAAAATGCCAAAGTTGTGAAACTTATGTTAATTCAATAAAAATCATACATAAAACCAGTGTGTAATCTAATAGCGCACTGTCTTGATGCAAAAATGCGCTACAAGGAAGCACAATGACAAGCTCTGTTCTTCGATCCATTGTCATTAAGATAAAGTATTGAACCAACTGTTGGGAATGAAAAGTAATAAATTTAATATAAAAATTGATAAAAAACATAATATTAAGATATTTTATAATATGTTGGCATAGTCATTGCATAATCCTTTATGAGTCAAAGAAGACTCTAAAAATTTGTAAGACGGCCAACGATGTCCGTTCTGATCGAATCTGGTATGCAGCAATCCGCATAGTAGATAAACCAATACGTTCAGTTCAGGAAGGAGAAGGCTATGTCTTCAAATTTAAATGCTAAAAAAGCAACAAAAATAAATATTTTTAACTTCAGTAGTGCAGCAATGAGAGCCTTCCATATGAGTTGGCTCGCTTTTTTTGTCTGCTTCTTTGCATGGTTTGCCTGTGCACCACTGATGCCAGTAATCGCTGGTGAGTTCCATTTAACCAAAGACCAAATTGCGAACATTAATATTGCCGCTGTTGCAATTACCATTTTAGTTCGTCTGATTGTTGGGCCGCTGTGTGATAAATATGGTCCACGCAAAACTTATACGGCTTTACTGATTATCGGCAGTATTCCAGTCTTTGGTGTGGCATCTGCCAACAGTTACGAATCCTTTTTATTCTTCCGCTTATTGATTGGTGCCATTGGTGCCAGCTTTGTGATTACTCAATATCATACCAGTATTATGTTTGCACCAAATGTAGTGGGAACGGCCAATGCTGCATCAGCAGGTTGGGGAAATGCAGGGGGTGGTGCAACACAAGCATTGATGCCGTTAATGCTTGCTGCCTTAGTGATGTTCGGTGTTGAACAAGCGATGGGTTGGAGAATTGCACTGATTGTACCGGGTCTGATGATGCTGATTGTGGGTGCAATGTATTGGAAATTTACCCAAGACTGTCCACAAGGCAACTTTAAAGAACTTCGTGCACAAGGCATTCAAGTCGGTAGCGATAAAAAAGGCGGCATGGCAATTCTTATGCACGCTGCACGTAACTACCGCGTTTGGATTTTATTTGGTGCTTATGCTGCATGTTTCGGGATCGAAATCTTCATTCATAACATCGTGGCGATGTACTACGTCGAACACTTTAGCTTTGGACTAAAAGAGGCAGGTTTAGCCGCAGGGATCTTTGGTTTGTTGGCACTGTTTGCCCGTGCTTTAGGTGGAATTGTCTCAGATAAAGTTGCGACTAAAAAAGGTCTAGATGGTCGTACCAAAGTATTGTTTGGCATGATCCTGATGGAAGGTCTGTTCTTAATCTTATTCTCACAAATGAATACCGCAGTTCTGGCAATTCTGGTCATGACCGTATTTGCACTCTTTACCCATATGGCATGTGGTGCAACTTATGCACTGGTTCCATTCATTGATCGTGATGCCTTAGGTGGTGTTGCAGGCATCATTGGGGCAGGGGGTAACGTGGGTGCAGTGGCAGCAGGTTTCTTACTCAAAGGTATGCTCGATATTCAAACTTGTCTCATGTTCTTGGGCGGCTTGGTGGTGATTGCAGCGAGTTTTGTTCTGATGATCCGTTTCTCGGTAGAACATAAAGAAAAAGAGCAAAAGTTGTTTGAAGCTGCGGTGCTTGAACGTAACAGTATGGCTGAAGCTCAACAATAAGCTAAAAAGTTAAAAAGGAATTGAGGAGAAAGTATATGAAATTGGTAATGATTGGTCATGGCATGGTGGGGCACAAATTCATTGAATCTGTATTGGAACATGCAGGGGATGAAGTTGAAATTACCATCTTAGCGGAAGAACCTCGTTTAGCGTATGATCGTGTACATTTAACTGAATACTTCTCAGGAAAATCAGCTAAAGATCTAACCCTTTGCCGTTCAGATTTTGCGGATGCTTATGGAATTGATCTACGCTTAAATACCAAAGCAACTGAAGTTGATACTTTAAATAAAACAATTACCACCAATCATGGTGATGTGATTGCTTATGACAAATTGGTATTGGCGACAGGTTCATATGCTTTTGTTCCTCCAATTCCGGGTAATGAGCGTGAAAACTGTTTTGTCTATCGCACCATTGAAGACTTAGATGCCATTCGTGCTGCAAGCTTAAATGCAAAAACAGGTGTGGTGATTGGTGGTGGTTTACTGGGGCTTGAAGCTGCGAAAGCATTACGTGATTTAAATCTTGAAACCCATGTGGTGGAATTTGCACCTCGTTTAATGGCGGTTCAAATTGATGATTTAGGCGGTAAGGTTTTACGCGCAAAAATTGAAAATTTAGGCGTAAAAGTTCATACCCAAAAAGCTACGCAATGTATTGAAGCGGGTAGCAATACCACGCATGTAATGAAGTTTGGCGATGGCTCTGAACTTGAAACTGATATTGTCTTGTTCTCTGCGGGTATTCGCCCACGTGATGAATTAGCGCGTCAAAGTGGACTGGCGATTGGTGAACGTGGCGGAATCGTGATTAATGATTACTGCCAAACCTCAAATACAGACGTTTATGCGATTGGTGAATGTGCGCTTTGGCAAAATAAAATTTATGGTCTAGTGGCACCGGGCTATGACATGGCACGTATTGCTGCAAAGCATGTCATGGATCAGAGCTGTAACGAGTTTACCGGTGCGGATATGAGCACCAAACTTAAACTCATGGGTGTTGATGTTGCATCGGTCGGTGATGCACATGCCATGACGCCAAATGCACTGAGCTATTTCTATGCAGATGAAGCTGCCATGGTCTATAAAAAGATTGTGGTCAATAGTGACAAAACCAAGTTGTTGGGTGCTGTTTTGGTCGGTTGTGCCAAAGAATATAACGACTTATTACAGATGATGTTGAATGGACTGGCTGTTCCAGAACAACCAGAAAGCTTGATTATGCCGGGCTTTGAACAATCTTCAGCAAAATCGGGTGGTAGCGGTGTCGACTTATTGCCAGATAGCGCAACCATTTGTTCATGTAATAACGTCTCTAAAGCAGATATCTGCCAAGCGATCAATGAGGGTTCAACATCGCTTGGTGCTTTAAAAAAATGTACCAAAGCCGCAACGGCTTGTGGTGGTTGTGCACCTTTAGTGACACAAGTGTTGAAGTCTGAATTACAACGTCAAGGCGTAACCGTCAACAACCATTTATGTGAACACTTTGCCTATTCACGCCAAGAGCTGTATCACTTGGTTCGTATCAATGAAATTAAAACCTTTGATGATTTGATTGGGCAGCATGGTCATGGTTTAGGTTGTGATATCTGTAAACCAACTGTGGCGAATATTTTAGCCTCTTGTTGGAATGATTTTGTACTCAAACCAAGTCATGCTGGATTACAAGACAGTAATGATTATTACCTTGGTAACATTCAAAAAGATGGTTCTTACTCTATTGTGCCACGTATTGCAGGAGGTGAAATTACCCCTGAAGGTTTAATCACCATTGGTCAGGTCGCAAAAGATTATGGTTTATATACCAAAATCACGGGTGGACAACGTATTGATTTATTTGGCGCACAAGTCCATCAACTACCTGAAATTTGGGAAAAATTGATTAATGCTGGTTTTGAATCTGGGCATGCTTACGGTAAATCTTTACGTACCGTTAAATCATGTGTTGGTAGCACATGGTGCCGTTACGGTGTCGATGATTCAATGGGTTTAGCCATTTTTCTAGAAAATCGCTATAAGGGTTTACGTTCTCCACACAAACTCAAAATGGCGGTCTCTGGTTGTACCCGTGAGTGTGCCGAAGCGCAAAGCAAAGATGTTGGTGTCATTGCCACTGAAAAAGGCTGGAATCTGTATGTTTGCGGTAATGGTGGGATGAAACCACGTCATGCTGAACTGCTTGCTTCTGACCTTGATACTGAAACTTTAATTCGCTATATCGACCGATTCTATATGTTCTATATCCAAACAGCAGATCGTTTGCAACGTACTTCGGTATGGCGTGACAATCTCGAAGGTGGTTTGGACTATCTTAAAGCCGTGGTGGTTGAAGATTCTTTGGGACTTGCGACTGAATTAGAACGCCGTATGGATCATGTGGTCGGAACTTATCAAGACGAATGGCGTACTGCGATTGAAGATCCTGAAGTGCGTAAACGTTTTAAAACCTTTATTAATGCAAAAGCTGAACAACAGAATGATCCGCATATTCAGTTTGCTGCTGAACGTGGGCAAATTCGCCCAAAAACCACAGTGGAACGTGATCCAAGCCGTATTCCTGTAGTAGAAGCTTAAGCATTTGTGATTAAAGGAGAATAAATATGACGATTTTAAAAGAAATGAATGCGACAGATGAATTGGACTGGATTGAAATTTGTCATTTAGATGACATCACGCCGAATACTGGTGTTGGTGCAATGATTGATGAGCAGCAAATTGCCTTATTCCGTGTCGGTCATGAAAAACGTGTTTACGCCTTAAGTAATCAAGACCCTTTCAGTCAAGCCTTTGTTATGTCACGCGGGATTTTGGGTGATTTGCAAGGTGAGCGTGTGGTGGCATCGCCTATTTATAAGCAGCATTTCAGTTTAGCCACAGGACGCTGCTTGGAAGACAAAAATCAAAAATTGTTGGTGTTTCCAAGCAAAATTGAAGAGGGTCGTGTTTTTGTTAGCCCAACGGCACAAAAAACCTATATTACCAATAATGGTACTTCGCAAGAAAAGATGAAATTGGTCTTGGTTGGGAATGGTTTAGCAGGGATGCGCTGCCTCGAAGATTTACTGGATATGGCGCCAGATCGCTATGAAGTGACTGTGATTGGTGAGGAACCGTGGGGTAATTACAACCGTATCATGCTTTCACCTGTGTTATCTGGTGATAAAAGCATTGAAGATATTATGCTGCATTCACATGCATGGTATAGCGATAAAGGGATTCACTTTATTGCTGGTGATGCTGCGGTGAAAATTGACCGTCCACGTAAGCAAGTCTATACAGAAAAAGGTTTGGTGGTGGATTATGACCGATTAATTCTTGCGACAGGTTCTAAGCCATTTATTCCACCGATTAAAGGTTCAGATTTAAAAGGTGTATTGAGTTTCCGTGATATTTATGACGTGAACAGCATGCTAGAGTATTGTAAAAACAAGAAAAATGCGGTGGTGATTGGTGGCGGCTTACTCGGGCTTGAAGCGGCGTATGGGTTAAAACAACGCGGCATGAACGTCACTGTGTTGCATTTGATGGATCGTATTATGGATCGTCAACTGGATGCACGAGCAAGTGCTTTACTGAAACAAAGTATCGAAGCCAAAGGTATTCCAGTATTGACTGAAGCCAATACAGAAGAACTGATTGGTCAAGATGGTCATGTGAGCCAACTGCGCTTAAAAGATGGCACTGTATTAGATGCCGATTTTGTGGTGTTTGCAGTCGGGATTCGTCCAAATATGACACTGGCACAAAGTGCAGGTTTACGTTGTAACCGTGGCGTGATGGTGAATGACACCATGCAAACCTTTGACCCGAGCATTTATGCGGTGGGTGAATGTATTGAGCATCGTAATCAAACTTTTGGCTTGGTTGAACCACTGTGGGGACAAGCATTTATTTGTGCCTCACATTTGGCTGAACATGGTAGCTTAACCTTTAAAGCACCAACCGTTCCAACACAGCTTAAAGTCAGTGGTTGTGATGTGTTTTCCGCAGGTAACTTTGAACCCGCTGATGATTATGAAGATATCATTTTGAATGATGAAAAACGTCATATTTATAAGCGTATTATTATTCAAAAAGATAAAGTGATTGGTGCAGTATTGTTTGGGGATACCGAAGATGGTGCATGGTATGCAGAGTTAATTGCAGATCAAACACCTATTTCTTCGATTCGCAATAAATTGTTATTTGGTAAAGATTTTGCATTAAAACAAGCAGGTTGATTATTGAGTGTCAGCCAGTTAAAGGTAATTTAATGATTAGTTGTTTATAAATCTCTCTTAACCCCTCTTTAAGAAAGAGGGGAACAATCTAAAATTCAAATTGTTATTAAATTTTAGATACTCCCTCCTTTTTAAAGGAGGGTTGGGGAGGATTAAAAAATGCGAAGCGATCGTTATGGAATAGTTGCTATGTAGGATGAATTCAATTCATGCCACTTTGAGTATCAAATATCCATAGCTAATTTAAGTAGAAGTAAAGTAGATGTGGGAGCATAAATGAACAATATTCCCGTTGTGGAACTTGAAAGCTCCACAGAATTATTGACGAAAACGACAAATACCACCTGTCCTTATTGTGGCGTAGGTTGTGGTGTGACTGCAACCGTACAGGAGACAGCATTAGGTCAAAAAGTGACTGTTGAAGGCGATATTACCCATCCTTCTAATTACGGTAAGTTGTGTATTAAAGGCAGTAATTTAGCTGATACGATTGGTTTGGAAAGCCGTGTACTTGAGCCGATGATGGGGCGCAAGGCAAATCGTCAGGCAGCAACTTGGGACATGGCTATTTCGAGCATTGCCAATAAATTTCAACAATGTATAGATCAATATGGTCGTGACAGCATTGCCTTTTATGTGTCAGGTCAGTTGCTGACTGAAGACTATTATGTGGTGAATAAATTTGTCAAAGGCTATTTGGGTACGGCCAATATAGACACCAATTCACGTCTTTGTATGTCGTCGGCAGTTGCTGCACATAAACGTGCTTTTGGGGAAGATATTGTCCCTGCAAGTTATGAAGATTTTGAACATACCGACATGGTGGTGTTGGTAGGTTCAAATACTGCATGGTGTCACCCAGTATTGTATCAACGCATTATGAAGGCCAAAGAACAACGCGATTTGTTTGTGGTCGTGGTTGACCCGCGTTTTACCAGTACCTGCGAAGCAGCTGACTTACATTTACCGATTTTACCAGGGCAAGATGTTGCCTTGTTTAATGGTTTATTGCAGTATCTATCGCAAAATGGTCATGCCGATCAAGCGTTTATTGCTGCTCATACCCAAGGTTTAGCGCAAGCACTGGCACAGAGTGAAAGTGAATCTCGCATTGAAAATGTGGCGACACGCACAGGAATTTCGGTCGAAAAATTGCTGACTTTCTATGAAAAATTTGCCAACACTTCAAAAGTGATGACGCTGTTTTCAATGGGGGTGAATCAATCGTCGCAAGGGGTGAATAAAGCCAATAGCATTACCAATTGCCATTTGTTAACGGGAAAAATAGGCAAATTGGGTGCTGCACCATTTTCGATGACAGGACAGCCTAATGCTATGGGCGGGCGTGAAGTGGGTGGGCTGGCGAATATGTTGGCGGCACATTTAGAATTGGAAAATGAAACCCATCAACAATTGGTGCAAAACTTTTGGCACAGTCCCCATATTGCCAAGCAAGCTGGCTTTAAAGCAGTTGATTTATTTCATGCGGTTGAAAGCGGAAAAATTAAAGCCATTTGGATTATGGCAACCAATCCTGTGGTCAGTTTACCCGATGCTGATCAAGTGAAACGTGCTTTAGAGCAATGTGAATTTGTGGTGGTTTCTGATATTTGCCAAGAGACTGACACCACGCAATATGCTGATGTCTTATTACCTGCACTAGGTTGGGGCGAAAAAGAGGGTACAGTCACCAATTCTGAGCGTCGCATTTCCAGACAACGTGCCTTTTTAGCTGAGCCAAGTGAGGCAAAGGCGGACTGGTGGGCCATTAGTCAGGTAGCGAAAAAATTAGGTTTTGATGGTTTTGATTTTAAAAATAGCCATGACATTTTCTTAGAGCATGCACGACTTTCAGCTCAGCAAAATTCAGATTTAGAACAGCGCAGTGAAACACCGAATTTTCGTTATTTTAATTTAAACGGTTTAACGGATTTAACCGCAACTGAATATGACGAACTAAAGCCTGTGCAATGGCCAGTATGGACTAAACAGCAGCCTGAGGGCGCGGTGGCACGATTGTATGCTCAGGGGCAATTTAGCCATGCCGATGCTAAAGCTAAATTTATTGCCATTACCGCAATCAATCCTGTTAATTCAGTGTGTAAAGAATTTCCTTTGGTTTTAAATACGGGGCGGATTCGTGATCAATGGCACACCATGAGCCGTACCGGTTTATCTGCCAATTTAAGTACCCATCGTGCAGAGCCGTATTGTGAAATTCATCCACAAGATGCATTGAAATATGGCGTTAAAGATGGCGAATTGCTTGAAGTGAAATCGAAATGGGGCAATTGCGTATTACGCGCGACGGTCAGTGATGATATTCGCCGTGGACAAGTCTTTGCACCGATTCACTGGAATGACCAAGTGGCATCCGATGCCCGTATTGGTAAAGTGGTGAATCCTGTTGTGGATGCTATTTCAGGTGAACCTGAGTTTAAGCATACGCCTGTGATCATCCATCCATTTTATAGCCAATGGCAAGGCGTGTTTTATGTGCGTCAAGGCTTTGAAAAAATTGTGCAATCGTCAATTGAAAGCACAGTATGGTGGACTAAAATTATAACGGCCAAAGCCACGCGATATGAAGTGGCAGATCGTAAAAAATTTACCCAAACCACAGAACATTTAAAAGAGCTATTACCGTTTCAAGATGAAAGTTTTGAATGGCTGAATATTGAAGACCAGACTGCGCATATTAGTCATAGTGTGGTGCTCAAAGATGGTCATTTGATTGCCAGTTTATATATTGCACCTAAGGCGTTATTGCCAGATCGTGACTGGGTGGCAAGCTTATTTAAACGTGAACGATTAAGTGCTATGCACCGTAAGGCATTGCTTGCAGGGCAGCCGATGTCGATGGCAAATAATGAAGGGCCGTTGGTTTGTAGCTGCTTTAAAGTCGGTAAAAACCGCATTATTGAAACCATTAAAAGCAAAAATATTACCGATGAGAAACAAGTCACAGCCTGTTTAAAAGCTGGGGGCAATTGTGGTTCATGTTTACCTGAAATTCGTGGCTTGATCAAAGCCTGTCAAACGGAGGCAGTTGAATGAAAAATGGCATTAAAAAGTCAATTTATCCCGATACGGACTTGGTGATTTTGGCTGGTGGGCAGGCTCGACGTATGAATGGTCTGAATAAGTTATTACAAAAATTTGATGACCAAATACAACTGATTAAAATCCATCAACAGCTTAAATCTGATGTTGCACAAGTATGGATCAACAGCCATCGGGATTATTCGATTTATCAAAAGATTATTCCCAGTATTCATTGCTATCAGGATGATGAAAATGGTTTTTTAGGCCCATTGATGGGAATGAAAAGCGCATGGTCACATGTACAAGCAGACTATGTGCTGTTTGTACCCTGTGATGTGACCTACATTCCCCCAAAAATCATTTTTAAATTACATCTGGCTTTGGCTAAAAATAGTTTGGCAGAAGTTGCTTATGCGGAAATAAATGGCAAAGCACTGTACCCATTTTGCTTGGTTAAACGCAGCAGTTTGGCGCACCTGAGTGATTGTCTTGAGCAAAAACAGCGCAGTTTAAGGCATTGTTTTGCAGAATTGCACGCTCAAGTGGCACATTTTACCAACCATGCCTTATTTTTTCACAGTATTAACTCACCCGATGAGCTGCAACAGCATCAACAAATTAAATTTCTACATTAAAGCGCGATATTTTACCTTTGGCACAAAGTTGGAACACTTATTGCAGATCTAATAATAATAAGATTGGGCGATTTAAAGCTTTTGCACAATATTTGTGCAGTAACTACCTAATGCCTGAAGATGGATGTTCAACATGAATATGATGACACAACTTAAAAGCAATGCATTATTTGTCGATCAATTCGGTCGTGGTAAGCGAAAACTGCGCATTTCAGTGACTGATCGCTGTAATTTTAAGTGTGTCTACTGTATGCCTGAACACCCAGAATGGATGAAAAAACACGATTTACTTAGCTTTGAAGAGCTTTATCAGTTTTGTGACTTTATGGTGCGCCGTGGTATTGAATTTATTCGTATTACGGGTGGTGAGCCGCTCATGCGTCAGGGCGTGGTACATTTTGTTGCACAACTACAAAACTTAAAGCAGTTCGGGCTAAAACGGATTTCCATGACCACCAATGCGCATTATTTAAAACAATATGCAGAGGCGTTAAAGCAAGCAGGTCTAGATGACCTGAACATTAGTTTAGACAGTTTGGATGCGAGCCAATTTAAACATTTAACTCAAAAAGACTTGGCACCTGTACTTGAAGGAATTCAAGCTGCTCAAGCGGTAGGACTCCCAATAAAAATTAATACTGTACTAATGCATGGGATGAATGAAAATCAAATTTTGCCTTTGGCGCGTTGGTCAGTTCAGCAGCAAATTGTTTTACGTTTTATTGAGTTTATGCCGCTAGATGGTGATCGAAAATGGTCAACTGAACATGTGGTGAGTGAGCAACAAATTTTAGAAACTTTAGCCACTGAATTTACAGTGACTAAGCAAGGACATGGTTCGGCTCAGACCACTTCAGATCCCGCAAGACAGCATTTTATTGATGGTCATCCAATAGGCATTATTTCCACCATTACCAACTCGTTTTGTGGAACATGTGATCGAGTGCGTTTAACTGCACAAGGCGAATTTTATAATTGTCTCTTTGCTCCGCAAGGGTTGAAGTTAAAAACACAAATTAAAGCACTGACCTTAAAAACAGCGTCAAGTGAAGTGAATTTACACGATGCTTTATTTACCTATATCTGGCACAAAGAACAGGGTTATCACGCGATAGAACAGCGCTTGAAAAATCAAAGTTTAGATAAAAGCAGTCGAAAAATTAGTATGCACATGATTGGAGGTTAAGATGTCACAAATCAAAATCAAAATTGAAGCCTTCGGTGCGGTAGAGCGACAGTTACCGCAAGATTTAGAAATCATATGCAGCCTAAACAGCACAATCACGGATGTCTTGGCTCAAGTTGGACAAGCATATCCAGCTGCTTTAGCGATGATCGAGCGTTGTGCTTGTGCTATGGGTGAGGACATTATTTCACGTCAGACCGAACTTCGCTCGGACAGTACCTTAGTGCTACTTTCACCCGTAGCAGGAGGCTAAGATGGAAGAGTTAAAACAATTTTCACGAATTCAGGATACTGCGTTAACTTTAGAAAGCTTTGATCAAATTCAGCATTTTCCTGAATGTGGTGGTATTGGTGTTTTTATTGGTACGGTGCGTAATCATCATGAAGGCAAAGCGGTGAAGGCGCTGAAATATACAGCGTATGCACCTGTGTCGGAAAAAATGATTCGTCAAATAGAACAAGAAATTCAAGCCAAATATGCGGTGTCCTATGTACGGGTGATTCACCGCATTGGCGCTTTAGACATTGGTGAAAAAGCCATTATTGCGATTGCTTATGCGGCACATCGTCGTGAAGCCTTTGCCGCTTGTGAAGAAGCAGTAGAGCGCGTGAAACATGAAGTGCCCGTTTGGAAAGAAGAATTCTATATGGATGGCAGTAGTCAGTATGTGGAAGGCTGTTGTATTCGTAAGGATGATGTAGATGAGCCACATTCACATCATCATGCAGTCAACACACATGAACATGATCAACATTGTCATCATTAAATTGAGAATGATTTAATAATTTATCATCCTTTATTTAAGCCCCAAAACTTAATTTTACTGTAAAAATAAATGATAGGAACATGCAATGAAAAATGTTGGGATGAAAGCAGAGAGTTATCGTACTGCAGTGGCAACAGGTATTTTGCATGCTCCGCCACATTGCATTGAACTTCTGCGTAATGGCAATACGGAAAAAGGCGATGCGCTTAAAACTGCACGGATTGCGGGTATTTTAGCAGCGAAACGTACCGATGAGCTGATTCCATTGTGTCATCCACTACCGATTTACCGTGCCGATGTAGACTTTGAACTATTTGAAAATTATGTGGAAATTATTGCCACAGTTGAAACCATTGGCCCGACTGGCGTAGAAATGGAAGCATTAACTGCGGTCAGCCTTGCGGGCTTAACTTTGTACGACATGTTAAAACCGCATTGTGAACCCGAAGATTTATGTTTGGATCAATGTAAATTACAAAAGAAAAAAGGCGGTAAGTCTCACTTTACTCGTGTGTTAAAAGAAAGTTTGTCAGCATCTATTATTGTGTTATCCGATACTGTAGCGGCAGGGAAGAAACCAGATACAGCAGGACAAAATGTCTTAGAAATTTTACAAGAAGCCAATTTTAGTCAGATTGCTTATCAAGTGATTCCAGACAGTCCAGAACAATTATTGGCACTGATTGAACAGCAAAAAAATCATTATCCGCTGATCTTAACCGTGGGTGGGACAGGCTTAGGCCCGAAAGATTTAACCGTAGAAACTATTCAGCCTTTATTAAAACGGGAAATACCAGGGCTAATGGAAGCCTCACGTAGTTTTGGACAAAAACGTACGCCTTATGCGGCTTTAAGCCGTGGTGTTGCGGGGTATATCGATCATAGCTTGGTGCTGACTTTACCGGGCAGCCGACAAGGTGCTCAAGAATCTTTGATTGCGATCCTTCCTGCCTTAGTACATTTATTTGATGTGCAAAAAAATATCCCGCATCAAGGCGGCTATCAATGAGTAGCAGCATGTCAGCATGCGGAGCAGAACAGGGCTTGATTACCGTCGATCAGGCTTTGGCGTTAATTTTGGATAATGCTCAAGTTTTAGCGACGGAACAGCTCGCTTTAGATCAAGCTTTAAATCGCTATTTAGCTGAAGATGTTTATTCTCAAATTAATTTGCCGTTATTTTCCCAAAGTGCAGTGGACGGTTATGCGCTGTGTGCACCATCGACAATTGAGCCGAAGAGTTCATTTGAATTGGTGGGAGAGATTCAGGCAGGTCATGGCTCTGAGTTACAGTTAAAACAAGGACAGGCAGCGCGGATTTTCACCGGTGCCAAAATTCCTGTGGGTACGACCACCGTGGCGCGTCAAGAAATTGTGAGCGTTATTGATTCATCTAGCATTGAAATTACAGAGAGCTTAAAAGCCCATGCTGATATTCGAGACGTTGGTGAAGAAGTTTCTATAGGTGAATTACTGGCAAGTCAAGGGCAGCAACTGTCTGTGGGGGCAATTGCATCTTTAAGCATGGCAGGTGTTCAAACGGTTCATGTTTTTCAATATCCTAAAGTAGCGGTGGTGATTACGGGCGATGAGGTGGCAGTTTCAGTTGAGGATTTTGCATCGGGTAAAATTTTTGATGCCAATGCACCCTTAATTCAAGCGTGGTTTCAGCAGCAATCGCAACAGGTCGAAATTTTTCATGTAGCAGATACTGAACATGCCGTTACAGCATTAATTCAAACGCTCTCTCAAGATTATGACCTTATTTTAACCACAGGCGGGGTGTCGGTTGGCGATTATGATTTTATTCGACCCGTCACGTTAGCTTTAGGTTTTGAGCAAATTTTCTGGAAAGTCAAACAAAAACCGGGCAAACCTATCTTCTTTGCGACTTTAGCGAGAGCGGATCATTCGGCTTGTTATTTACTCGGATTGCCGGGTAATCCTGCCGCTGTTTATATGGGGATGCAAATTTATACTTCGACTTTGCTAAATGCGTTACAAGGTCAAAAGCAGCCGCCGAACTGGTTTAGTGCAGTACTGTCACATGATTTGAAAATGGATGCACGAGAACGCTTTTTAAGGATGTCCGCCAGTTTTGAGCAGTCTGTCCTTAAGGTCAAAAGTTTGTCTAAACAACAATCACATATGCTGAGTAATTTAATGCAAGCCAATTGTTTGGTGCGAATACCTGCGGGGAAAAGTATGTTTGAAGGTCAAATTGTGCAAGGTATTTTTATTCACTCGTGATTTGACCATTACTCGCTTAAATTTATTCAATCAGTCATTGATCAAATCACGCCATATTTAAAATGAGGGTAAGCAATGAAAAACTTAATTATTGGTACAGTACTCATTGGTGTATGCGGTACGCTTCAGGCAGAAACAGTTAAGGTTTATGCTGCTGCAAGCTTGACCAATGCCATCACCGATATTGCCGCACTTTATGAAAAAAAATATCCAAAAACGGATATAGTTGCTGTTTTTGGCGCATCATCTGCTTTGGCAAAACAAGTAGAAGTAGGGGCAAATAGTGATATTTTTTTCTCTGCGGATTTAGATTGGATGAATTATCTAATCAAAAAACAGATCATTACTGAAAATAAAGCCCAACCTTTGTTGTTTAATCAATTGGTTTTAATTAGCCCAAAAAGTTTACACATTCCATTTAAAGCCCAACCGAGTTTTAATTTCGCTCAATCATTTAAAGGGCATTTATGTACAGGGCAAATGGAGTCTGTTCCTGTAGGAAAATATGCGAAACAAAGCCTACTGAAATTGAATTGGTTAGATGCTTTAAAAGGCCGTATTGTGGGCACAGATGATGTGCGTTCGGCTCTAGCTTTTGTAGAGCGAGGTGAATGTGAAGTTGGTATTGTCTATAAAACTGATGCTTTAATTAGTCAAAAAGTGAAAATTATTGGTACCTTCCCAAGTCAATCACATAGTCCGATTGTGTATCCATTGGCATTGACTAAACAAGGTGAAAAAAATAAAGAAGCCGTTCAATTTGAAAAGTTTGTGAAACACAGTGCACAAGCCAAAACGGTCTTCCAGACATATGGTTTTAGTTTGAAACCCTAAGTAAATGATTCAGTACGTGACTAAGTAAATGACTAAGTAAATGAATGGGGGAGTGAGCATGTTCAGTCCAGAGGAACTTAGTGCACTTTATTTATCTGCCAAAGTTGCAGGCTTTGCCACATTATTTTGCTTACCTTTTGCAGTTGCATTGGCGTGGTTACTTGCACGGCATGAATTTCGGCTCAAATTTATCGTTGAAGCATTATTGCAATTGCCCATGGTTTTGCCCCCCGTCGTTTTGGGTTATTTGCTTCTGGTCTTATTTGGTAATCAGGGATTAATTGGCAAATATTTAAATGCATTCGGTCTTCAACTGGCATTTAATTGGAAAGGTGCGGTGTTGGCCTCGATGATTGTGGCATTTCCCTTGATGGTACAACCCATACGTTTATCCTTTCAGTTGATGAATCAACAGCTCGAACAAATTGCGGGTTCATTAGGCGCAGCACCGTGGAAAGTGTTTTTGAGTATTAATTTACCGTTGGCTATTCCCGGAATAGTGATTGGCAGTATTTTATGTTTTAGTCGAAGTTTGGGGGAGTTTGGCGCAACCATCACTTTTGTCGGCAATATCCCAGATGAAACTCGGACTATTCCGATAGCAATTTATTCATTGCTACAACAACCCAATGGTGAAGAGATGGCAATGCGACTGGTGGCATTGTCTTTGATTTTGGCATTTAGCGCTTTAATTGCCAATTATTTTATTTTGCAAAAGTATCAACAAAAATTAGGAGCGTGATATGTTGAAGTGTAATTTTCAATATCAACATGCTGATTTTATGTTGAATGTTAAACTGGAAATGCAACAACAGCTTTTAGGGATTGTTGGTGCATCTGGCTGTGGTAAAAGTACTCTATTAAAAAATATTGTGGGTTTATTAAAGCCGACACATGGGACAATTCAGTTTAATCAGCAGATTTTATTCGATAGCCAGCAAAAAACTCATGTACCGATGCATCAACGAAAAATTGCATTAATTTTTCAAAATGCATTGCTGTTTCCACATATGAATGTGCAGCAAAATCTTTGTTATGCAGAAAAATTAATTCCCCAATCTGAACGGAAATTTCAGTTTAATGAAATCATTGCGTTGCTCGAACTGACACACTTATGTCAACGTAAAGCACATCAACTTTCTGGCGGAGAGGCACAACGCGTGTCGATTGGGCGGGCATTGTTATCTTCCCCTCATTTATTGCTTTTAGATGAGCCATTAACGGGGTTGGATCATCAGCTAAAACAGCAAATTTTACCATTTTTAACGCGAATTAAAGATGAGTTAGATTTACCCATGATTTATGTGACGCATCATTTGGAAGAGTTAAAATATTTAAAAGCTGATATTTTGCAGTTAGATCAAGGGCAATTGCAGCATAGGTAAGCCCGCAAAGATCTAATCATGTGGTAAAAATAGCCTAAGTATTATACCTAAACTATTTTTATACATTTCAAACCCTATTATTCAGATTTTTGATATTCATTAATCACTTCAAGCGCAGCACGAAAAGCTTCCTGCGTGGCTGGTGCACCGCAGTAAGGCAGACTATGAAGGAGCACTTCTTGAATTTCTTCTACAGTCGCACCGTTATTCAATGCACCGCGGACATGACCTTTAAGTTCTGTCGGGCTTTTTTGAGCAGTTAAGAAAGCAATGGTAATTAATGAACGATACTTACGCGGCAGCACGCCTTCACGTTGCCAAGTTGAACCCCACGCATGTTCATTAATCCAGTCTTGTAAGGGTTGAGTGAAGGGCACCGTATTATCTTGTGCGCGTTTCACGAAAGATTCGCCCATAACTTCAGTACGAACTTTTAAACCATTTTCGAAGTCTTGTTGTGACATATTTTTACTCTGGTCATGTCGATAAAAAACTGATCAAAGTTTATGCTTTAATAGCATTAATGTGAATTGATTTATAATCTTAATTTAATTGAATTTTTTGAGTAAGCTACGTTTAAGTTACCAAATATTAAAAGTAAAAAATCAGCTCACATAAAGTGAGCTGGGGGAACCGTGCATAAAATATTATTTTGTGTGTTTCATTACGAGTACGGGAACATGGCTGGAAGTCAGTATGTCTTGTGCAATACTGCCAATGAGCACCTTTTTTAAACCTGTACGACCATGTGAACCGACCACAATTAAGTCAACATTTAACTCATCCGCAAGTTTGGAAATACCGTCACTTGGGGAATGACTGCTAATGAGCTTCGTTTCTGTTTCAATACCGTAGTCAGTAAATTTTTGCTTTAGCTCAGCCAGAATGTTTTTGGCATGCGCTTTTGCTGCCAGATAATAATCCGTTATACCGGGTACATTTTTATAAAAACTAACGCTGGTTAAAGGGTCGAGTACAACAACACTGGCTATGGTGACTTTACTGCTTAATGCTTTGGCTAAAATAATCACTTGCTCAGCAGTCGCAATAGCAGTTGGGGAATCATCAACAGCGAGTAAGATGTGTTGGTAATTCATGACACTTTCCTCTTGTTTTAAGATTCTTTATCTAGCTCAAGATTAACATAGTGAACATGCAGTAATAAAAAAGGATAAAAATATATCGTTTTGGCTTTAATCACATTATCTGTATAGGATCAGTTTTTTACTTGCTTGTTTAAGCAGATGAAGAAATATGTGGTTTCAAAGTCTTTGAGTTGTCGAATAATTTGTTTTTAGGGCAAGGTGATGCTTTATAGGGGGCTTTAAAGTTTAGCCCATCATGGTTTGATGATGAATGTCATTTAAGATAGAAAGATACTCGGGGTTAGAGATAAAATTGCGATGAAAAAAAGCCCTTATCAATGATAAGGGCTTTTTCGTATTTTGGAGCGGGAAAAGAGACTCGAACTCTCGACCCCAACCTTGGCAAGGTTATGCTCTACCAACTGAGCTATTCCCGCTTTATGGAGTGCATTATAGAGCGTTTTATAAAACTGTCAACTCTCTATAAATTTGATTGTTTAATTAATCAGCACGACGCCAAATCGTACCTTGACGGGTATCTTCCAAAACAATGCCTTGATCAAGTAAAGACTGACGAATCTCATCGGCTTTGGCAAATTCTTTGGCTTTTTTTGCATCAACACGTTGTTGAATTAAATCTGTAATTTGTTCTTCAGACAAACCTAAAGCATCTTGACCAATATCAGATTTTAAGAATTCATCTACATTGTATTGAACCAAACCAAGAATATTAGTGAGGTGACGTAATGTTGAATAGTAAACAGTGGCTTGTTCAGCATTTTCATCTTTTACTGCACGGTTGAGTTCTTTGTTAATTTCAAACAAGACCGCAATCGCTTCGGATGTATTAAAGTCATCACGCATAGCGGCATTAAAGCGTTCAACCAAAGTTTCGTCTAAAGCTTCAGTGGTTTTTTCACCGTAGCTTTGTTGATACGCTTTAAATGAATGATAAAAACGACTGAGTGCATTTTTTGCTTCTTTTAATGCAAAGTCTGAAAAGTTGACTGGGCTTCTATAGTGAGAAGACACAATAAAGTAACGAATCACTTCAGGGTGAAATTTCTCCATCACATCACGAATGGTAAAAAAGTTGCCTAAAGACTTAGACATTTTTTCGCCATCAGAGTTAATAAAGCCGACATGCATCCAATAATTGACATATTGTTCATCTGTAGAGGCTTCAGATTGTGCAATTTCATTTTCATGATGTGGGAACATTAAGTCTGAGCCACCACCATGAATATCAAAATGGTTGCCTAGGCAGCAGGTAGACATGGCAGAACATTCAATATGCCAACCCGGGCGACCATTGCCCCAAGGCGAAGGCCAAGAAGGTTCATTTTCTTTGGCATGTTTCCAAAGCACAAAGTCAAAAGGATGTTTCTTTTCAACTTCGACATCGACACGTTCAGATGCACCTGCTTGCATATCTTCCAGTTTACGACCTGATAAACGACCATATTTGGCAAATTTTTCCACTTGGAAATATACATCGCCATTATTTGAAGGATAAGCCGTACCTTTATTGACTAAATTACCAATCATGTTTTGCATTTGATCAATATAGTCAGTGGCGCGTGGTGCTTCATCAGGTGCAGCACAACCGAGATTTGCAGCATCTTCATTCATGGCTTGAATAAAGCGATCTGTCAGTGCAGTAATGCTTTCGCCATTTTCATTGGCACGTTGAATAATTTTATCGTCAATGTCGGTAATATTACGAACGTATTTAACGCTCCAACCTTGACTGCGCAAGAAACGAATAATGTAGTCAAATGCAACCATGACTCGAGCATGTCCAATATGACAGTAATCGTATACCGTCATACCACACACATACATGTCGATATGTCCTTCAACACGTGGAACAAATTCAACTTTTTTACGTTGCTCTGAGTTGTATAGAACAAATGGTTGCATAGCTCTTCAAAATAGGTCAATTAAATGGTAGCTCATCTTAACCTAAGCATTATTTTTCATAAAGTTTTATACGCTTTTTTTATAAGCTTGTGAAAAGTTGTACATTTAGAAACGTGAGATTTGCATAGATATGATAAAATTGCGAAAATTATTTTTGCTTGATTAGAGTCACTCTTTAAATAGAGTTAAGGTAAACCTACATTGAACCCAAAAAATATGCCGAACCAAATAGACTTCCAAAAAGTTGCATTAGAAACTTTGCGTATAGAAGAAAAAGCCCTAGAAGTATTAGCGACGCAAATTGATGAACGTTTTAGCCACGCTTGTGAAATTATTTTGCAGTGCCGAGGGCGTTTAGTCATTACGGGAATGGGTAAGTCGGGGCATATTGGTCGTAAAATGGCAGCAACCTTTGCTTCAACAGGTACGCCATCATTCTTTATGCATCCGGGTGAAGCGGGGCATGGTGACTTAGGTATGCTGGTGTATGGTGATGTACTCATTGCCATTTCAAACTCGGGCAAGAGCGATGAAATTATGATGCTCATGCCATTGATTAAGCGTTTAGAAATTCCTTTAATTACCATCAGTGGCGATGATAAAGGGCCAATGCCGCAAAATGCCGATGTGGCTTTAACTTTGGGTAATATTCAAGAAGCTTGCCCACTAGGTTTAGCACCAACGTCAAGTACCACTGCAACCTTAGCTTTAGGTGATGCACTGGCAGTTGCTTTATTGGATGCACGTGGTTTTACTGCGGATGATTTTGCGATGTCACATCCAGCGGGAGCTTTAGGAAAACGTCTATTACTTCATGTTAAGCATTTGATGCATACAGGTGAAGAATTGCCGAAAGTATCTCCAGATACACCAATGAATCAAGTTTTATACGAAATTTCAAATAAACGTCTAGGTTTAACCACAATTGTGGATCAAAATAATGTTCTGCTGGGTATTTTTACCGACGGAGATTTACGTCGTTTAATTGATAAACAGCAAGGTTTTGATGTGAATTTGGCTGTTTCAGAAGTCATGATGAAGAATCCTTTAACGATTTCGCAAGAAGCTCGTGCAGTTGAAGCTTTAGAGCGAATGAATGAAAAGAAAATCAATCAATTTGTTGTTGTTGATGATGTCAATCAAGTCATTGGTGTCATTAGTATGCATGACTTGATTCAAGCTGGGGTAAATTAATAAATGGCATCTTATATTTTATTGGAACAAGCGCGTCATGTTGAAGCTTTGGTTCTTGATGTCGATGGTATTTTAAGTGATGGTTTTGTGACACTCACCAATACAGGTGATGAAATTAAATCATTTGATATCCGTGATGGTTTAGGCATGAAACTTGTGCAACAAGCAGGTGTTAAAGTCATTATCATCACTGGACGTAAAAGTAATATTGTTGAAAAACGGATGTCTGACTTAGGTGTAGACTTGGTTTTTCAAGGTCGTGAAGACAAAGGTATCGCATTACGCGAAGCATGTGCACAATTGAATATTGCACCAGAAGACTGTTTATATATGGGTGATGATTGGCCAGATCTTTCTGCATTTGCGATTGCGGGCATGAAAGTTACCGTTCCAAATGGTCATGTGGAAGTACGTCGCCGTGCCGACCTTGTGACTCAGGCCATGGGTGGTCGTGGTGCAGTGCGTGAAATCTGCGATATGATTTTGATGGCTAAAGGCGCGTATGACGTTTTACTTGAAAAATATACCTCTGTCCCACATTAATAGTTAAGTAATTCATTTAATTTGAGTTAAGACCACACTTATGGATACAAAAGTTTTATACGTAACTGCTATAGCAATTGCAGCTATAAGTGGTGGTTACTACTATTATAGCGGTAAGGGTAATAAACTTGAGGTTGATTCAGCAAGGAGTATGACTTATTCCGCTGAAAAAATTAATCTGACTCAAACCGATGATAATGGTCATTTGTCTGTGCGTGCTCGAGTCGATCGTCTTGAGCAAGACATGCAAAAACAAACATCAAAACTCACAAATTTGAATGCTTCAATATATAAAGATGGCGCTGTAGATGCTACTTTTTATGCCAAAGTTGCAAATGGTTATGACGATAATGAACGCATTGTCTTGTCGGGTGATGTGTTGGCGGTTAAGCTGATGCAACAAGGTAAAATGCAGTTCCAAACGACAGAGTTAACGGGATATCCTAAAACTCGAGAAATTGAAACCAATAAACAAGTCATTGTGCAATCTCCACAAGCTGAGTTTGTGAGCCAAGGTTTGAAAGCCAATTTAAATAACGGTCAATACGAATTTTTTAATATTCGAGGAAAATATGAACCAAAATCTTAAGCTTACATTTTCTAAAACCTTGTTTAAGCAAGCAGCTTTAGTCGGTTTGGTTGTATTATCATCGGCAACCGCATTTGCAATCCCTGCTGACCGAAATCAGCCCATTTCATTGATCGCTGACCGTGCAACGTATAATGAAAAAACAGGTATTACCACCTATACAGGTAATGTCATCATTGAACAAGGCACCATGAAATTACAAGCAGCTTCGATTGTTGCGACTTTAAATGCAAAAAGAGAAATTAGTACGATTACTGCGACAGGTGGCCCTGCTCGGTTTCAACAGCAAGTAGATGTGAACAAAGGCTTAGCCAAAGGGCAGGCACAAAAGATTATTTATAATGCTGAAACGGGCATTATTACCTTATCTGGAAGCGCATTGTTACAACAAAATGGTGCGAGTATTCGTGGTAATACATTGAAATACAGTATGAATAAAGGTGATGTCGAAGCTACAGGTACGCCAAATAGCTCAGGTTCATCTTCAGGTCGTGTTCAAATTGTTATTCCACCATCGGGCGCAAAATCTTTCCCAGGAGCACGTGATTAATGGATCAATTGCTCAATCAACCACAAACGCTTTGTATTAAACATCTTGCAAAAAACTATAGTAAAAGATGGGTGGTTAAAGATGTTTCTTTTCAAATGCAAAGTGGGCAGATTGTTGGGTTACTTGGGCCAAATGGTGCAGGTAAAACCACAAGTTTCTATATGGTGGTTGGTTTAGTTCGTATGGACAAAGGCGAGATTCATTTGGATGATCTGGATTTGTCTGATTTAGCCATGCATGAACGTGCCCGTAAAGGCATTGGTTATTTGCCGCAGGAAGCCTCGATTTTTAGAAAATTAACCATTTCTGAAAATATTATGGCTATTTTAGAAACGCGTAAAGATTTAAATAAACAGCAGCGTCAGCAACGCTTAAATGAATTATTGGCTGATTTTAAAATCACCCATATTAAAGATTCATTGGGTATGAGTGTGTCTGGTGGTGAACGTCGCCGTGCAGAAATAGCACGTGCTTTGGCTGCTGACCCTAAGTTTATGTTGCTTGATGAACCTTTTGCTGGGGTAGATCCTATTTCTGTCGGGGACATTAAAGATATTATTCGGACATTAAAGGATCGCGGTATTGGAGTTCTCATTACAGATCATAATGTACGAGAAACCTTAGCCATCTGTGAACGTGCTTATATTGTCAGTGAGGGTGCCGTAATTGCGGAAGGAACACCACAAGAAATTTTAGAAAATGAGACGGTACGCCAAGTTTATTTGGGTGACGACTTTACCGTTTAATCAAGCCCTCATAAGCATGCGGTAAATGCATAGATAAAATAACTTTAAAAAACCGTCTTTTCATAGGCGGTTTTTTTGTCTCTAAAAATCGCTGAAAACAGGCTATACTGCTGTAGTGTTGTCATTAACTTAAGATTTATGCCATTTACCATTGCCTCAGAAGTTACTTTTGAAGAAGAGATTAAAAAAAGTCGCTTTCAAGCTCTTGCTGTTCCTGTAGCAAATGAACAAGATGTCAAAGACTTTTTAGAAATGAGCAAGGATGTTAGTACCACACATCAATGTTGGGCATGGAAAATTGGTCATAATGTCCGCTTTAATGATGATGGTGAGCCGTCAGGAACTGCGGGCAGACCTATTCTTGCAACCATTGAAGGGAACGAATTAAGCAATATTCTGGTTTTAGTGAATCGTTGGTATGGTGGCGTTAAACTGGGCACAGGGGGCTTAGTTCGAGCCTATGGCGGTTGTGCTGGGCAGTGTTTATTATTGGCTGAAAAAATTGAGCTGATTGAAAAGAAAAAAGTCAGCTTTAGCTGCCAGTTTAATGAATGGGCAATCTTTCAATACGAACTGAATCAACAACAGATCGAATTTCAACAAGACTATACTGCAACAGGGGTATACGTTGTAGCTTTGCTACAAATTCATCAAATTGAACCTTTGTCCTTAAAAATTCAAGATGTGACACGTGGTCGTGAACAATTAAAAATGCTAGAAGAGCCGCAGCATGACTGAACAAGACCCATTATTGAAATATCGTGAACAGCATAAACATCGTCTGAATTATATGCCGTGGCTGTATTGGTCATTAAAACCTAAAAATCGGGGTTGGGCTGAAGCATGGCAAAAAGAATATCAAGCCTACTTAATGCAAATGGAAACAGTGGAAATTGGTGAAAATTGTTTTATTTCGCCACTGGCCCATATTTTTGCAGAACCCGGACGTAAAATCATTATTGGAGACAATACTTTTATTGCCGCAGATTGTACTTTGCACGGCCCCTTAGAAATAGGGAGCGAAGTCGCAATTAACCATCACTGTATTCTGGATGGTGGGCGCATGGGTATTAAACTGCATGATCAAGTTCGTATCGCGGCGTATTGCCATTTATATGCATTTGATCATGGTATGGAGCTTGAGCAACCTATTTATCAACAACCTGTACGTTCGCAAGGGATCGAGATTGGTCAGGATGTTTGGTTGGGCGCACATGTCGGAGTTAAGGATGGTGTAACGATTCATGCCCACGCTGTTGTTGGCATGAATAGTATGGTGACCAAAAATATTGAACAGTCGGCTATTGTGGCAGGTAATCCTGCAAAATTTATTCGTTATCGTGATTAAGACAATTCATACAATTAAGATCTTTACATATCAACAGTTTGATTACATAAAAGCATGCACAGTCACGTATAGTTATGCTAAGTTAAAAATAACAAATAGACTTAAAGCCTTCATGGGCGAAAAGCGAGGCGAAAATGAAACGTGTAATCGCATGTATTGATTCTTCCCCATGCGTGAATGCAGTTGCTGAAGCCGCGGCATGGGTTGCGAAGCAGACACAACGTGAACTGGTGTTATTACAGGTTTTAGATTATTACCCTGCAAGTTATCATTTGGGGGAAATTAGTGGTGTGATTGGTTTTGAAAGTAATGCAATGTTGTTGAAAGAACTGGCAGAACTTGAACAAAAACAAAGTGAACTCGCACTGGATTATAGTAATAATTTGTTGAACCATATTTCTGAAATGATTCAGCAAAAGTACGAGATCACCGCCTCACATATTCAAGAAAAAGGCGACTTTTTAGAGCAAAGTTTTAATGTGCTTAAAGATGATGACATCGCCATTATTGGTCGAGTTGGCGAGCGCGCTGCAGAACGAAATAAGCCTATCGGAAGTAATGTTGAGAACTTCATTCGGGGCGCGAATTGTACTGTTATGACGGTTGGAGAAAACTTTAAACCACCTACACGTTTTATTTTTGCCTATGAATATTCGCCAACCTGTGTCAATTTGATGAAGCGCGTAGCACAAAGTGATTTATTAAAATTGTTACAGTGTCATTTACTGTATGTTGGAGATCATCCAGAAGTATTAAAGGAACCTGCACAGTATTTGACTGATGCTGGGTTTAATGTGGTGATAGAATATCGTTATGGTGATGTAGCTGAAAATATACTTGAATATCAAAATGAACATGGGATACAGTTGATACTACTCGGCGCGTTTAGTCACAGTAAAATTCGTCAATTCTTTTTGGGAAGTGTTGCAACCAGTATATTCCGAAATTCACTTGTCCCGTTGTTGGTCGTAAAATAGAGAAAATATTGCTTTAAAAGCAGCGATCAATAATTAAACATAGTTATCCGCATAACTTGTGGATAACTATATGGACAGTGTTTGTAAATATATAATAAATAAATAAAAAAACAGTTAGGCTGTTTTTTGATCTGTGTGTCAAATTATTTCACTATAGCTAAAGCAAAGCCATCATGTCCCTTACTTCCGACTGTTTGTAGGGCAGTAGAAGATAAAATTCGAGGATGGTTTTGTAAAGCAGTAAACATGTCACGAATACCTTCAATACTTGGTTTATGATTCTCAGCATTGATAATGTCACCTGCACGGATGACATTATCTAGCACAATAATGGTTCCTGAATGGGACAAGTTTAAGCTTAATTCTAAATATTCTGGGTAACTTTGTTTGTCGGCATCAATAAAAATAAAATCGAAAGGTTCAAAGTCATCGGGTAAGGCTTTTAGGATATCCGCAGCACGTCCAACTTTAAGCTCTATGGTTGGCGGAAGTTTTGCATGATTAATATTTTCTTGAGCCAACGCTGCATGAGTATCTCGACCTTCAATGGTTAAGACGTAACCATCTTTCGGTAGGGCGCGTGCAAGCCACATTGTGCTATAAGCTGCAAAAGTACCAAGTTCCAGTACGCGCTTACAGTTGTTCATTTGAATGAGCATTTGCAGCAGCATGCCTTGATTAGGGGCAACTGCAAGGTGATCTGGAAAACCTTTATCTTCAGTATGTTTTAAGGTTTGTAGAAGAATCGGGTCTTCTGGAATTAAATGTGAATCGATGTAGGCATCAATCTCTGTCCACATTTGTTGCATAGCTTTGTCACCATGGTTGCGATGCAAGCATTTTAAACTTTTCCATTCAGAGTGCAATTTTTCGTTTACGATTTATGAAGACATTAGCAATAAAAAAGAGATCTTGGAGATCTCTTTTTTATTTGAATCATTTTTTTTAGTAATTACACATCGATGAGTAACGTGAAAGGTCAGGCCCCCAAGTTCGATAACCTTGGGTATCAATATGGATTTGACCTGAAGCATATAGTCCAAGTCCCATATTTAGACTTTGACCATGTTGTGCCCAAAATTGACACAATTTAAATTTGGTATTTTCAACAAATGCGTAATCTTCAGCTTGAGGATATGCAGGGCCAATGCGGAAGTCGATCGCAGAGTTAAATAAATGACGTGATGAATTTGCACCACCAGCACACTGATTCAGTGGTAAATCACGGTACACGGAAGTCACTTCAAAATCAGTTAATACTTTTGCTGCCACTAAATATTTAAATACACGCAATGTTGAAATTTGGTTATTCCACAATTCTCGGTTTGGAATCATATATTGGGAACGAGCACATTTTTGCCAATCACGCGCAGTACGCATAAGTTCAAAACTTGGGATAATATTACCAACCCCATTACGTTCAAGAAAGGTTTCATATTCACGTACTTGACGTAAATTCTCACCTATAGCAACCCATGCGTTATAAGCATAAGGAACGGTTTTCGGTGGAATTGGACGTTCAATAATAATACGTTCTTGTGGAATGAAGATCCGTTTCCCATCGGGTGTTTTCTGATGAGATGTGGTACATCCAATCATGACAAGTGGAACTAAGCTTAAGCCTAGTAATCCCTTTAGAAAATGCTTCATTATAGAAATCAAATATTTATAAACACTCGCTCTATTTTAATCTAATTTGAAGGATAAAATTTGAAAATATTGCAATCAAATGTGTGTTTTAAGTATAAAAAAAGACCAGCAATTGCTGATCTTTTTTTTGGTCTAAAAATACTGTTATTTTTCCAAGTATTGCAACTTGTCTGTTTTACCATTCCATTCTTCACGGTCAGCAGGTTGGTCGCCAATTTGTGTAATGTTTGGCCACTTTTGTGAAAGTTCAGTATTGAGTTCAATAAAGACTTCTTGACCTTCTGGTAACTCATCTTCAGAGAAAATAGCGTTAGCAGGACATTCAGGTTCACATAAAGCACAGTCAATACATTCATCAGGATTAATGACGAGGAAATTTGGACCTTCGTAGAAACAATCCACTGGACAAACTTCTACGCAGTCTTGGTATTTACATTTAATACAATTTTCAGTGACAACAAAGGTCATGGCGACAGCTACCTAAAAAATATGGTTCTAATTACTCTTGCTGTATTTTAGGCAAAAATGCACGTAACTAACAATTGCTTTTATTGATATTTGTTATATGTAGGACTGTTTATTCTAATAAAAACTGAATATATGACGAAATAGAGGTGGTTAAATGACAAAGACTCCTATTTGGGAGTCTTTGTTTGATACAAAATAGTTTTAAATTATGCTTCTAAGGCATCTTTTAAAGCATAAATTTGCTGTAGTGCCTCACGTGGTGAAAGGTTATCGACATCTAAAGCTCTTAATAGATTGAGTACGGGCATATCTTTCTCAACTTCTACAATACGTTCAATGACTTCAATTGTGGGTTCATCAGCCACACTGAATAAGTCATTTTGCACCGCTTTATTGAGTTGTAGATGTTGCTGTTTTTCTAAAATCTTTAAGCGATTTTGTGCTTCTTTAATTACGCTGGCAGGAATACCAGCCAATTTAGCAACTTGTAAGCCGTGACTTTGACTGGCAGGGCCATGTTGAACTTTGTGCAATAAAATTAAATTGCCATTTAATTCTTTGGCTGTGACATGGTAGTTATCAATACCTGATTCTTTGCCAAGTTCAGTGAGTTCAAAATAATGCGTGGCAAATAAACACAGACATTTAATCCGTTTACTCAGGTCAAGCACACATGCCCATGCTAGCGATAAGCCATCGTAGGTACTGGTGCCACGTCCAACTTCATCCATCAGCACTAAAGATTGATTGGTTGCATGGTGCAAAATTTGAGACGTTTCAGTCATTTCAACCATAAATGTCGATTTACCCGTAGATAAATCATCAGCAGAACCAATACGAGTGAAAACACGATCAATAGGACCTAAAATGGCAGACTGGGCAGGAACATAGCATCCGCAATAAGCCAATAAGCTAATCAGTGCTGTTTGACGCATAAAGGTCGATTTCCCCCCCATATTCGGTCCAGTCACAATCGCCATGCGGTGATTGAAGTCTAAACTGGTATCGTTTGGTGTAAAAGCGGTTTTGCTTAAGGCTTCAACCACAGGGTGTCGACCAGCAATAATTTTTACCCCAATTTCAGGGCTAAATTCAGGGCGAGACCAATTGCGTAAACGTGCTTGGTGGGCAAAGTTAGCCAGCATATCAATTTGTGCAATCGCGCTACTCATCATTTGTAGATTGCCAATATCTTGACGTAATTCATCCAAAAGCATTTCAAATAACATTTTTTCACGTGCAAGGGCACGAGATTCACTGGATAACACTTTATCTTCAAAAGATTTGAGTTCTGGTGTGATATAGCGTTCAGCATTTTTTAAAGTTTGGCGACGAATGTAATGGTCAGGTGCTTGCTCTGCCTGAGCGCGAGTCAGTTCAATATAGTAACCGCTGACTCGGTTGTAACCAATTTTAAGCGTTGAAACGCCTGTGTTTTGACGCTCTTGGAGTTCTAAGTCAATCAGGAATTGTCCCGCATGATCGCGGATTTTACGCAGTTCATCGAGTTCACTATCAAAACCTTCTGCAATTACATTGCCATCACGAAGTAATACCGGTGGATGTTCCACAATGGCTGACATCAAGCGTTGGTGTAGACCATTAAAATCACCTAATTCATGATCCAATTGTTGAATTAAGCCAGATTGATGCGCTTGCGTGATGGGTTGAATGGCATGGCGTAATAAGGGGATTTGTGCACAGGCTTGACGAAGTTGTACCAAATCACGTGGACGGGCACTGCCTAAGGCAACACGGCTCAGCACACGTTCAATATCACTAATGTCTTTAAGCACTAAACGAATAGGCGATTCATGATAACCGTTGAGCACAGATGCAGTGGCATCGAGTCGGGCATCCAGTAATTTAGTGTCTCGTAAGGGTTGCATGATGGTACGGCTAAGTAAACGACTACCCATCGCTGTTTGGCAGTCATTAATGAGTTGAAACAGTGATGTACCATGTTCAAATAAAGGTTCGATTAGCTCTAAATTACGGCGTGTCACTGGATCAAGTGCAATAAAGTCACTGCTTTGCTCTAACTGAATTGAGCGAATATGCGGTAAAGCCGTTTTTTGCGTTTCTTTGGCGTAATGAATGAGCGCTGCTGCCGAGGCTTTGGCAAGCGGTAAATGATCGATACCAAAACCAGAAAGTGTAGATACTGCAAACTGGTCACATAATGTTTTTTGCGCATTATTGATGTTGAAATCAACATTGGGGCGTTTTGTAACAGGGCAGTCGAGTTGTTTTTTTATTTGTTCAATAATATTGGGGTCGACAATATCTTCATCAACCAAAATTTCACTTGGCATTAAGCGAGACAGCTCAATAACAAGCTGTTCTTGTTGAAAATTTTGCTGTTGGACTTTAAAAATACCAGCACTTAAATCGAGGAGTGCAATCCCAATTTGATTTTGCTGAACACAAAGCGCGACTAAATTAGACGATTGATGACTGTTTAAGAGTGCATCATCGGTCAGCGTGCCGGGAGTAATAATTCGGACAACGCCACGTTCCATAGGTGCCTTACCGCGAGTGCCTGCGCTCTCGCCTTCGCCAAGCTGTTCACAAATGACAACTGTTTCCCCTTTTTTTACTAGTCGCGCTAAATAACCTTCAGCAGCATGATAGGGAACGCCTGCCATAGGAATAGGTTCGCCATTGGCTTTACCACGATGGGTGAGGGTGATCCCAAGTAATTTTGCTGCCTTATGTGCATCGTCAAAAAATAATTCATAAAAGTCACCCATGCGATAAAACATGAGTGAGTGTGGATGCTGCATTTTTATCGTTAAATACTGCTGCATCATAGGTGTTAGTAAGGACAGGTCGGGTGTTGTTTTATCAGCATTCATCTATTAAAGCCCTTTAAATATATACGTTTTTTCAGTAAGTTGCATTTGATGCGCTGTCCTATTTTGACCTATGGTGTTTCATGTAAATCAAAAGAATCTGAAACATAAGTGTACCTTTTGGTAGACCTAATTTTAAATGCTAATGTGTGATCTGTATCAGAAGTTAAAAGTAACAAAGCCCGTTACTGGGGAATTTTAACAAAATCTAATGAATCAGAAAGGGAAATAGGAATAGATGGGTGAAAATAATACATTTGCTTTAAAAAAGGCAGTTTTGTCTGCTGGTGTGATAAATAAAATGACGCTTGAGCTTGAGTCGATAATAGACTTCTTTCATAAGTCGTTTTTTGATCAATACAAATCGTTTGAAAGCCAAAATTTAAAAACAAATTCTAGGAAGTATTGGATTGATGAGTGTGGCATGGATGCCACACTCATCCTTTGAAATGGTATTTTACGAAAATATTTCTGTGCTACGATTTTTAGAATTTAGTTATATTTAACTGCGCGTAAACCTTATACTTTAACTAAGTCCGATTAATAGTTTTTTGTGCTGTTACATGCTTAATGATGATGATAACTAGAGCAACAAGCACACTGATCCCAAATATGGGCAAAAGAACTCCCATGATGCTCAGAACAAAAAATAGTGCTATTTTTTGTTTAATTGCAGCCTGCTTCCAAATCATTATCGTTTGACTGACGAGTTGAACGGTTGTTTGTTTTAAATCAGTCCGTTTGTACCAAGCCAAATATGCATAAATAATCATACTGCATAGCGCAAGTGCATAAATGATTAAAACGAGTTGGTTCATCCAGCCAAATAAAATACCGATATGTGCATCAACGCCCCAACGTGTCAGTTTGGCAATCAATGGATAATCTTGGAAATAAAGCTGATCTAAGACCTGATGCTGTTGCACATCAATGGCAATACTGTCTGCCTGAGTCGGCCAGCGCCGCTGAATTTCTGAAACAGTCCATGCTTGGTTTACATCGGAAGGAGGCTTAATTTGTATTTGAGAAGCATCGATACCATGCTGCTGTGCGATCGCTAAAGCAGTATCGAAATTTTCAGAGGAAATATGCACAGTAGGATTGTTAGGAGTCATGACATG
Source organism: Acinetobacter sp. ANC 4973 (assembly GCF_002135275.1). NCBI lineage: Bacteria > Pseudomonadati > Pseudomonadota > Gammaproteobacteria > Moraxellales > Moraxellaceae > Acinetobacter > Acinetobacter sp. ANC 4973. The sequence continues at coordinate 210,629 of NZ_NEGM01000001.1, read as the reverse complement.
ATCGCCATGATGCATTATAACTGCTGGCATACTCTCTGCTTTGAGCGATGTCATTAATGTCGGTGTTTGCCAACTCAGTGATTGCCGAAGAATACGAATATTTTCTCCCGCCCATTCAGACCATGTTAGACCAGTAATCGCAATAAAGAGCAGCAGGGGAAATAAGAATAACCCGATCGTGCTATGTTTTTGAATGAGTCTGTTGTGATTGGTTTTTTTATTTTCTAATATTTTACGACGTTTAATCCATTGATATAAACCTGTAAAGATTAAAATGGCTAACCAACTTGCTGCTAGTTCACTATAAAAGCGTCCCCAATTTCCTAATAATAAATCTCGATGAAGGTGGTCAAGTGTTGTTCGAAAGGGTAATAAGCCACTGGTGCCATACACAGCCAATTGACCTTTGATTTCCAGCGTATAGGGATCGACAAAGACAGCTTCATTGTCTTGCTTTAGCTTCATGTCTGAGAAAATCACCCGAGTTGTTTGATTAGGCGCTGCCGATGGACGGACTTCTGTAATGTGTGCAGAGGATGATAAAGATTGTTTAGCTATTTCAATTTGTTGACTAAGAGGTTGAATTTTTGAATGGTTTTGATCTACATATAGTATTTCACTGTAAATCAACTGTTCAATTTGAGGCGTGGCAGCATAAAAAAGGCCAGTTAGTGCAGCAATAAAAATAAATGGAGCAATAAAAATTCCAGCATATACATGTATTAAACGGAAAAATATTTGCCAAAAATTAAAGTTCAAATTCATTTTCTAACGCAATTTTAGGGAGCCAAGTTAAAAAGCTTACTTGATATAAAAATAGATATAAACATGTAAGTGTTTATTAAGATTTAGCATAAAGCCGTTTTGGATCAAAACCTATGCCATTTTTTTTAGATTTTTGTTCATACATCGGCTTGATCAAAACTGTTTATGACATATCAGAGCACATTCTATCACTTCGAGGTGCAGGGAAAATAAAATGACTGTGTATCATTTTGAGTGGATTCGAGTAAATTGATAGCTTTTGGGATAAAGGAACACTTGGAAGAAATTATTATTTTTTCTGCCGTATATGCTGAACAAATTCTGCAACCTGTGCATAGGGGAAAGACGGATGAGGAGGAATCCTTGTTTCAAATTACTTAAGATTGACTCTAAATTTCCTTTGCATATAGTAAGATTAATCTTACGATAAAATGTTGACTTGCTAAGCTCTAAAGGTAAATGTGCTTATTTGTTGTGTCTGTAGAGGTGGTTTCGGCATAGGGTTCAGCAATATGATAACGGTTTCGTCCTTCATTTTTGGCGAAATACAATGCACGATCCGCTAAGTTAATCAGTTCCGAGATTTGATGATCCGCTTGCGGTACTACGGTCGCGATTCCTACACTAATGGTGATGTGTTCAGAAATAGGACTGGATGGGTGGGGAATAGCAGCTGCCTCAATGAGTTGTAAAAGGCGTATGGTTAGTGCTTCGGCTTGCTGTTGGTCTGTCATTGGAAAAACGAGTAAAAATTCTTCTCCACCATAGCGTGCAGCTAGATCATTGCTTCGTGCAGTAATCGAGTGTATTGAATCTGCAATCAATTGCAGACATTGATCACCTGCGATATGCCCAAGATGATCGTTGTAGTTTTTAAAAAAGTCGATATCGACCATTAATATGCTTAATGGTGTTTGATGTCTTAGCGCATAGCGCCACTCTTTATCGAGAACCTCGTTTAAATAACGTCGATTAGCCAAACCTGTGAGTGAGTCTAATTGTGATAATAATGCCAATTGTTGAGCTTGTTGGGTTAATTCAATTTGGTTCAATTCAATAATACAGTTCTGTAAATAATTTTCCCGATGTTGGCGGTCAATGGCATAGGTTAAAGCCATGCCTAAAAAGCTATAAAAAGTATAGGTTCTATTTAATAAGGTCCAGCCAATATCTTGATTTGACCAGATTGAAATGAAAATCGCAATCAGACCACCCATCCAACATACAATAACTGCCGTGTAAAATCGCATACCGACAAAACTGTAAGTAATCACCACGGCATACATCATGGCAGTATGAAATAGCACATTATTCTGTGCGGTATTATTGGGATCTGCGCCAATATTGGTGATAATGATAAAGGAGATGGCAATCGCGACCATGGAACCAAAACCGGTATAATAGTCGAAATATTGATTAAATTTTTTAAAAAAAGATAAGATCCAAGCGGTGATGACAATAATTCCGACCCATGCATAATAGGTGAGCCACTGCTGCATTATGTCATGGTTAGAAATAGTTTGATAAATACCTAAACTGAGAAATAAGTACAAAATTAATATAATTAATCCACGAAATCTAAATTCATAAGCTGCTTCATTTTTGTATTGTTCTTGGTAAATCCGCTCGAGTGTTTTAGAAAAATGAACAGAGTTTAATCCCCTAGAAGCAACTTGTTCAATTTGCATTCTATTTAATGCACTAGACCCTTTTAATTTCATGAATTTTCTCACTATTCATGTAAAAAATGATTGTTCATTTTTTTATTAAATATTCTATATTAAAAAACAATATACTTATCAATATAATAAATAGCTTGCATAAATCAAAAAATGTTTAAAATTCAATTTTTTAAAATTAGTACAGCCTCAGTTTATTGATTCAATTTTTATGCTTTTTATGTCAGCATTTCACAGCTATGAATCCAATCTTTCCTAAAGTTTATTTTTTAATGTCGGCTTTATAAATGATTTGCGTTGATCAAAAAATGACTTATGGAAGAAGTCTAATATAATTGAATTTTTCCTGAAAGAATAGCCATTTATGAAAATAAGCAGCGCTATTTCTGCGCTTTCGATATGGTTCAGTAAGTGTTTTAAAAGTCTTTAGATTGCCAATATATGTGCGATTCTGATGGTTATTTTATTGATTTCTTGGTTATGCGATTCCAATTCTGGAGTTAATGTACATCCTTATTTGGTTTTTAAAAACAACGCGCTTCTTGTATAAAAAGAATTAATATCCTGCTCATCTGGATCTTGTATTTAGGCATTAAATGTAAATTCCGGTTAAATCAGGTACTGCTCTTTTACAGCTCAGAATGTAAAGTGCCTTATAGTGAATTATCGTTTGTACTTGAACGGAAGGAGCTTCTTACTTAGGGGTATATTCTGATTGATTTTATTTCCATGACCACACAACGGATTAAGCCGTTATGTGGTGACAATTCAGCCATGCTTAGCGCTTGAATTTGCTCACTAAGGTTTATACAAACCTAGCTGTGTGAGATGTAATCGTAGAATACGACGTAATTCTAAAACGGCTTCTGGTGTTTCCTGAATAGAATGCCCGCCGTTGATGATCTTTTCAGAGACAGCACCATCTAAGTGTGCGCTTTTATACGGCACGACATCATCGGTAATCAGATTAAGATCATCACTCTTGGTCGCATTACCAATAATTGAATGGAAGGCTAAACCTTTACGTGGGCTAACGTCTTTGGTGAGCTCCATAAATTTTGATTGATAGCTTAAATCGCTTGGCCCATTTTGAATTAGCCCGTGATCAATCTGTTTTAATAAATCTTTAAAGTCTAAATCTTGGCTCTGTAATGTATCGCCTATGGCAGAAAGGAATGCACCAGGTAAACGAATGACTTTACGTGCTGCTTTGGTAAACCATCGGTCAGCAAATTCGGTTCCTTTATGTGGTGAAGCAAGGAAAATTGCGCGATTAAAGTTAGGAATATCTTTAAGAATTAAGCGCTGCGATACAATCGGGATATTTTTATATTTATTCAATTGACGATTGCTCATCATGGATAATGCTTTTTGAGTGAGGTTGGCGTCACTGACCAATAGTCGGGCAATAATTCCGCCCATGCTATGTCCAACAAGAACAGCATCTTTTTTTGCCGCAGCTTTAGGATCAACTTGAGAAAAAGTTTGGTTAAGCAAGGCATAAATCTGGAAGCGGCTTTCAATAATGGGCATATTGGTGGAGTAGAACACTTGCCATACTTGGAAGTGTTCACGTAGCACAGGGTCGCCCATAATGTCATTGGTGAGACGTATCCATGCTTCTGGGCTACTGGCGAGACCATGAACCAATACGATGACCTTTTTATTCGGATTATAGGGTTCCAGCATATATAAATGCGGCATGGTGAGATGATCATCATGATCAATCAAAGTTAAATATGCAGCTTTACCTAAATTGTTTTGTGCAAGCCATAAACCATAAGGGGTAGAGAAGTTGGCAGCAAGTGGATAGGTTTTACCCGCCATCACGACATTGTCATATTTGTAAGGATCAAAGGCTTTTAATTCAAACTCGGGATTATTTAAAATATCCGCAATACTGCTGGCTGACTTAGGTTCTACGGTGAGCGTTGCAGCTAAATAACGGGCTTGGTGGATATTCGGATTGATGCCATTTTTATAACTAAAATTGATCGGATCAATAATATACTTGCTTTTAGCTTCGCCAATATCATTTTTAACTTGGGGTAAAACAACGACAAATTCCGAACCAAAACCATCACGGCGGTTAATGGAACGTAAACCAGAAAAATTGAGATTATAGCTAGAGAGCATTTGTTCAATTTTTTGTTCTTTTAATTGAGGATAATGATCAAAGTTAATGTTGTAGATACTTTTGCCAACTTTAATTTGGTGTTCTACTTCTGTTGGTTTGTAACGTAGCGCATAAGCTGAAACCAATTTTGCGATGGCTAAATTATAAAAATCTCGAATTTGTACTTGTCTGTTATCAAAAATACGGTCTTGCGGGCCACGTTTGGTTTTGAACATGTATGCATAACTATAGCGGATGCTTTTATCCAACATATAGAGTTGTTGATCTAAGCATTTTTCATAAGCAGTTTGTTGTAATTTTTGTTTTTCTTCAGATTTATGACTGGTTAAAATGCTGACTTTACAATCACTTGATTTTTCATATGCCAAAGCTTTGGCTAAAAAAACTTCACTTGCTGTGGAAAGGATTTGTTCGTCTTGAATTTGAGGGATTTGTTGTATTTCTTGGATGCACTGTTCTGGTTTGTCAGCGCAAATTTTTGCTTCGCGCCCTGTCATAGACAGTACATTTAAACTGGCTTCACTTAATTTGTTGCGGGTGAGTATGCTTTCTCGCTCATTGGTAATGGTTACGTTGATGGCTTGATTTTTGACACTGACGATTTGACAACCCGTCAATAGAGAACTAATCAATAGTGCAGCAAACAAAATTTTGTATAGCGAGTTTGGCATAAAGATCATCTGCATTAAGTATTTGTTTGAGTTTTTCTTCATCATACAGTCATTCTTCTAATTTTCCATTGCTACAAACAAAAATAGACCGTACAAGACGGTCTATTTTATGAGGACTTAAAACTTAAGATGCTTTAGGTGAACTAAGCACTTGCCATACGTTCCAACGACCTTGTTTTTCAATTTCATTGATTAAACGGTCTGCAACTTCTGCTTCTTGCGGATATTTTGCTTTGTAATTTTTCAAAATTTGAATCGCATTTTTCTTCTGTTCCATCGCAATATAGTTATTTGCGGCAGACAGATAAGCTTCTTGTACGCCTGCTTTCATGGCTTTGTCTAAATATGGAATCGCTTCACGTTGACCGCCACCTTCAGACAAACCAAAGCCAAACCAAAAGTTTGCTTCAGCATCGTCTTTGTTAATTTTTAAAATACGCTGTGCGTAGGTTAAAGACTTGGTGGTGTAGACCGAACCCAAATCAAGGTTACGTGCCATCACGCTGGCTTTAAATGCGCGAATCAAGACATCGAAAGACGCATTATCTTTAGATGCCAAGGTATCTAGCTGTTGTGTTAATTCTTTGAGTTTGGCTTCAAAACCTTTACGTTCTTGACGTTCACTAAAGCGAGGTGGGTAATGACGCGCTTTACCTTCAACCAATTGTAAAAAGTCATCAATTTCAGTGATATCAATTTCATTGTCACCAGCAAGAACAGCATATTTTAAAGTGCGTTGATTGTTGTTCACGGTTGGAATGATCAATTTATTAACATCTAAAGTGATTTTTTTAGATGGATCACTTTGCAGATTAACTTCCATTTTAGTCACAGGCTGTGCAGCTGCTTTTCTAAGTGCAATTTCAAATGGAGGTGGTGCATCGTAATTAAATGGATTTAGTGCATAGAATGGTGCAGTTAAATCAGGTTCAGTGAAGATGATTGGGCTATTCGGTTTTTTATCTTCAGTGGGTGCCATGCTACATGCAGAGAGCAAAGACATTGCAATGAGTGTACATGCCAAAGGCTTAAGTGTCATATGGGTCATCCATTCATTTAATTTTAAAGTTGATCAATAAGCACATTTGTCAGTCTAAGAAAACTCTGATGAACATGCAAGTTAGCGCTTGTTAATATTTCATAACAACTTTAGGCTTTAGATTGAGTGCTTTGTGCTTCACATTCGCGTCGCACATCTTCAATAATTTTAAGTTCTTCAATACTAAAAGGCTGTTCATCTTGCTGTTTCTTAAATGACGGATCGAGCAAAGATAAGCGCTGACATAAAGTATTCATACGTTTTTCATTATGCTGAATTCTGTCCAGTAGAACACGCATACCCTCTAAAATTGGGTCAGATTGATCTTGCGTTGCTGCATATGGCTGGAAACCAATACTTTCAGCATAATCACGACGACGTGCTTCTTCGGCATCTTTAGGTTTGTCTTTGGTGATAAAACGGGCAGGGTTACCGACTGCGGTGGTATCTGGCGGAACTTCTTTAGTTACGACTGCGTTAGAACCCACTTTAGAGTTTTTACCAACAGTAAATGGCCCTAGAATTTTTGCACCAGCACCGACCACCACACCATCTTCTAATGTCGGATGACGTTTGCCTTTATTCCACGTGGTGCCACCTAAAGTGACACCGTGATATAGCGTGACATCATCACCAATTTCAGCCGTTTCACCAATGACGACACCCATGCCGTGATCGATAAAAAAACGACGACCAATTTTAGCACCCGGGTGAATTTCAATACCTGTGGCAAAACGACTAAAAGAAGACAATAGGCGAGCAGAGCCTTTACACTCTTTTTGCCAAAGTTCATGAGCAATACGGTGCATGATGAGTGCGTGAATGCCGGGATAAGTGGTGAGAACTTCCAAAGTGTTTCGAGCAGCGGGATCGCGCGCGAATACAGCTTGTATGTCTTCTTTGAGCTGTTTAAGCATGAGGTTGATCCTCTGAAGAATCTGTTGTTTTATCTACTGATTTTTTCCATGTACCATTATTCATGGCTTGTACACGAGTGAATATGCCACGAAGTAAATGGTATTCCATACGGTCTAATTGTATACGTCCAAATAGGCGACGCAAGCGTAAAGGTAATAATCTTGGGTTTTTAGGGTCCATAAATTCAATTTCAGCCAACATTTTTTCAATGTGTGGATAAAACTGTTCCATTTGTTCATGCGTGACTAAAGGCTCATCCCAATGCATAGATTCTGTTTCGGTCACAGGCATGCTTGCTTCAGGATTTTCCTTTTGTTCTACAAACGCCATCGCGGCCATACGCATTTCATAACAAATGACTTGAATGGCTTGTGCAACATTCAATACGCCATAATCAGTATTGACTGGAATAGTGACGTGATAATTCGCCATCGCCAATTCTTCGTTGGTCAAGCCGCGATCTTCACGACCAAATACAATCGCAATTTCTTGTTGGTCTTTAACAACCGCTTGCATGGATTTTTCAGCAGCAGGGCGTGCATCAAGTAAAGGCCACGGAATGGTACGGCTACGCGCACTGGTGCCAAAAACAAGGTGACAATCTTTAATGGCATCTTCTAACGTCGCTACAATTTCAATCTGTTCGATGAGATCTACAGCACCTGCGGCTAAAGCATTAATATCGGGGTGCGGATAAGTTTTAGGCGCAACCAACACCAGCTTAGATAAGCCCATGGTTTTCATTGCTCTTAATGCACTGCCAATATTTGCAGGTAATGTAGTATTCACCATGACAATACGCACATGGGAAAGATGTGCTGAAACAACAGCATTGTCAACTTGACTCATAAGGTGTCCAATTTGAATTTAAATATTTAAAAATTAAGAATATTGGTTGGCTTCAGCCTGATACATGTCCATTGCATCATCCATGCTGACATTGGCAGGTGGCGGTGCAATTTGCGTGGGCTTACTATACTGTACGGCTTTTGCGGCCTTAGATTTCACTTGATATTCGATATGGATGACATCTTTACCAAAATAATCGCGTAATTTAGCCAGCAATTCATCTTGTGGTGCAACTTTCCAATTTAATCCCAAGTGAACTTCAGCAGTCGCATAGGGATAATCAATTTGTAATTGCATTGGAATGTGATTGCACATATCGACATTGCAAAATGGCAGCAGAATTTTTTGTAAATCTAGACTGAGTGATTTGGTCAGATGTTCAGCAGCCAATTTAACTTGGATACTATTGGCACGTTTCTGGCGAATCTCATTGAGACTAAAGGCTTTGGTTAGGCGTCCCATTGGGCGATCATAACCTTCACGCTCATAGATTTCACCTTCAATCACCACCACACGGTCAGCTTGGATAATATCTTTAAAGCGTTGGAAGCGTTCATGATTGGCAGACACTTCAATTCGCGCTGTACCATCATCTAGGGTGACCATCATCCGATTTGGGAAATTGGCAACATCCACCACCAAGCCGGCAAAAACGGTGGTAACCCCACGACGTGTAGGTGTTAATTCATTAATACGCACAGGAATAAATGACTTTAACTCTGGGCGATAAACATCAATCGGATGTCCAGTTAAATATAAGCCAAGGGTATCTTTTTCACCTTTGAGACGGACTTCATCTGACCATGCTTTAACGGGTTTAGCAGGTTTACGTTGAACTTCTTCAACTTCACCAAATAAATCCATGATGCCCGTTTCACGATTAGAGCGAGCTTGATCAGCCGCTTGCACCGCTTCAGGCAATTGCGCCATGATGCTGGCACGATCAATACCTAAGCAATCTAAAGCACCTGAACGAATCAGGGCTTCTAAAGTTCGTTTATTGATTTTTTTCAAATCAATACGATGGCAAAAATCGAATAGATCTTTGTAAGGCCCATCTTGCAAGCGTGAATCAATCACCGATTGCATAGCGGCTTCGCCCACACCTTTAATTGCACCTAAACCATAGACAATGGTTTTTTCATCACTGGCATGGAATTGATAAAAAGACATGTTAATCGAAGGAGGAAACACTTCTAAACCATTGATTCGACAGTCATCAATCAAAAATACAATACTGTCGGTATTCTGCATTTCTGAAGTGAGTACTGCCGCCATAAATTCAGATGGGTAATAGGCTTTTAGCCATGCCGTTTGGTAAGCAACGAGGGCATAGGCTGCGGCATGTGATTTGTTAAAACCATAGCCAGCGAATTTTTCCATATAGTCGAAAATATGGTTGGCGGTGGCTTCATCAATGTCTTTTTGCGCGGCACCTTCAATAAAGATTTGACGCTGTTTGACCATTTCCTCAGGTTTCTTTTTACCCATGGCACGACGTAACATGTCTGCGCCACCCAGTGTATAACCCGCACAATATTGCGCGGCTTGCATCACCTGTTCTTGGTAAACCATAATCCCATAGGTTGGTTCTAGAACCCCTTCGAGTAAGGGATGTAGATATTCAAACTCACCACCATGCATACGGTGAATAAAGTCAGGAATAAGATCCATTGGACCCGGACGGTATAAGGATACAAAAGCAATAATTTCTTCAAACTTACTTGGACGTGCCTCTTTCAGCATTTTTTTCATGCCGACGGATTCAAACTGGAAGATCGCAGTGGTATTGGCATCGGCAAAGATTGAATAGGCTTTGGGGTCGTCTAACGGAATATAGGTAATATCGACTGATTTTTCAGGCCCAATGCGTTTATTAATATTTTGAATGGCATCTTCAATTACGGTTAGGTTACGTAAACCTAAAAAGTCGAATTTAACTAAACCTGCTGATTCGACATCATCTTTATCGAATTGTGCTACGCGGTTAGTACCATCCGCATCACACATCACGGCTGAATAATCGGTGATTTTACCCGGTGCAATTACCACACCGCCGGCATGTTTACCGGTATTACGGGTAATGCCTTCAAGTTTAAGCGCCATTTCCCAGATTTCGGCTGCATCGTCATTATCTGGGTTAGATGGATTGGTCACGATGTCTTTCAGCTGCGGCTCGATGTCGATGGCACCACGCAGGTCTACACCTAAGGGTTTGGTCGGGATCATTTTCGAGATACGGTCTGCCAAACCATAAGATTTACCCAATACTCGCGCGACATCTCGAATTGCACCTTTCGCGGCCATCGTCCCGAAAGTCGCAATTTGTGAAACCGCTTCACGGCCATAATGACGCGCAACATAATCAATCACGCGGTCACGTCCTGCAATACAGAAGTCGATGTCAAAGTCGGGCATCGAGACACGTTCTGGATTCAAGAAACGTTCGAATAGTAAATCGTAACGGAGTGGATCAAGATCGGTAATTTTTAAACTATAGGCCACCAATGAGCCTGCACCTGAACCACGTCCGGGGCCTACAGGAACGCCATTATTTTTTGACCATTGAATGAAGTCCATCACGATCAGGAAGTAACCGGGGAATCCCATGTTTAAGATGGTGCCAATTTCATAGGCTAGACGTTCATCATAAACTTTACGAATTTCAGGCCAATCTTCATCGCGTTTTTCAACGGGATAAAGGAAATCTAAACGTTCTTCTAAGCCTTCTTGAGAAACATGCTCAAAGAAGGTGTCAATGGTATGACCTTCAGGTACTGGGTAATCTGGCAGGTCATTGAAACCTAGGCGTAAGCTGACATTACAGCGTTTAGCAATGTGGTAGGTATTTTCAATCGCAGACGGAATATCTGAAAAGAGTTCCGTCATTTCCTCTGCGGTTTTAAAATATTGTTCAGAACTATAATAACGAGGACGACGACTGTCGCCTAAAACATAACCATCGGCAATACAAACACGGGCTTCATGTGCTTCAAAATCTGTGGGTGCAATGAAATGCACATCATTATGCGCAACGACACCGATATTGTATTTTTGAGCCAGTTTGATTGCCCCAGCAATGAAATTTTCTTCATCAGGGCGGTCGGTGCGGGTCAGGGCTAAATAGACACGATTGCCAAATTTTTCGATCCATTCTTCTAATAATGGTTCCGCTTTTTGTGGGTTGGATGAGTTCAGCATTTTACCCACATCACTATGCATGCCTAAGAGTGCAATAATGTCTTGGTTTTGTTCAAGAACCCACTCTTTTTGTACACAAGGGATATCAAGTTGCTGACCTTCAATAAAGCCACGCGAAACAATTTCAGTGAGACTGCGCCAACCTTTGTTGGTCATTGAAAGCAGTGTGACTTTATGTTCTGCATCATTTAGGCGAATGTTGCTGCCCATAATTGGCTTAATGCCTTTATCTAAGCATTTTTTATAAAATTTAACTGCGGCATGTAAATTAGATAGATCAGTTAATGCCAAAGCTGGCATTTCATCATTCACTGCAGCTTTAATAAGATCAGGTATACGTACGATAGATTCCGTAATTGAAAATTCTGTATGTATACCAAGATGAACAAAGTGCATAAATGAGTCCCTGCAAAAACCGTCGGCTATTTTAGCATGCTCTGAATATTGTTATGGCTTATATTTGGCAAATTCAAAGCTGATTATGTGGTCTATTATTGACCATAGTGTATGTTTTTATGTATCGCTGATGCGGCTGACTTATTTTTAAGCGAAAAGCATAAATAAAAAACCCTCAAATTTGAGGGTTTTAAAGGATTTCTTCAATGCTGATTTATCTGAGTTTAGCTAACCAATTACCTAAAGTCTGCACAATTTGAACAAGTACTAAGAGGACAATAACGGTGAGGTAGACGACACTTTGATCAAAGCGTTGATAGCCATACGAAATCGCTAAGTCACCAATACCACCTGCACCGACAGCACCCGCCATCGCTGTTGCACCAATAAGACTAATGGTTGCTGTTGTGAGGCTCAAAATTAATGAACTACGAGATTCAGGAATAATGAATTTGAAAATAATTTGCCAAGGAGATGCTCCCATCGCTTGGGCAGACTCAATAATTCCTTCATTCACTTCAAGCAATGATGTTTCTACAAGGCGACCAATGTAAGGGCCAACATAAATGGTCAGTGGCACAATGGCTGCCCAAGTGCCAATGGTTGTCCCGACTAACGCTTTGGTGAGTGGGAAAACAGCAATCAGTAGAATAATAAAGGGTAGTGAGCGTAGCGCATTTACAATCGGATTTAAAATTTGATAAACCGCCCGATTTGGCAGAATACCATTTGGACGAGTGACCAATAATGTGATCGCTTGAATAAAGCCCCAAATTGTACCGAACAACATAGCGAAAACGACCATTTGAATCGTTTCTTGCATTGCTGTAACAAATTGGTCAATGCTTAAAGAGCTTTCCCAAAATGGTGCTGTCAGTGTGGTGAGCCATTGTACGATGAGTTCTCTCATAGTCTAACTCCTGACTGTTCCACTTTGACGCCATTTTGTTCGAAGAAGTCGATGGTTTGACGAATGATTTCGGGGTCACCCAAAAGTTGTACGAACATTTGACCAATTACTGAACCATTAATTTCAGTCATATTGGCAAACAAAATGTTTAAACTCACATCAAATTGCTTAATTGCAGTTTGTACGACAGTTTCTTGTGCAGATGTACCTAAAAATTGCAGGCTATAAATACTTTTATGATTTTGGTTTTCTAGATTATTTAAAATATTAACTGGCAATTGTTGCTGTAAAACGGTCTGAATAAAGTTTTTAGTCGTTGGATGTTGAGGTTGACTAAAAATTTCTAAAGTAGAACCCGTTTCAATGACTTTACCTTGTTCCATGACTGCAACATAATCACAAACAGATTCAATGACATCCATTTCATGCGTGACCATGACAATGGTAATGCCTTGCTCCTTATTAATCTTTTTAAGCAAAGCAAGAACAGATTTCGTGGTTTGCGGATCAAGTGCAGACGTTGCTTCATCACACAGTAAAATTTTAGGGTGATTGGCTAAAGCTCGGGCGATACCGACACGTTGCTTTTGACCACCCGAAAGTTCATCAGGGAAAGCATCTTTTTTATGTGTTAAATCAATAAATTCAAGTAATTCATTGAGCCGTTTTTCACGTTCAGCCTTATTTACACCCAGCAGTTTCAAAGGCATTTCAATATTGTCTGCAACCGTTTTGGTTTGGAGTAAATTAAAATGCTGAAAAATCATACCGATATTTGCACGTTCTTGACGTAATGTACGTGAATCCAGTGCCGTAAAATCTGTTTGATTAATAATGACTTGTCCATTATTTGGACGCTCAAGCAAATTAATCAAGCGGATTAAGGTACTTTTTCCTGCACCACTATAGCCAATAATGCCAAAAATACTGCCTGCTGGAATTTCCAAATTAATTTGGTCCAGTGCGCGTATGGTTTGACCTTTCAGTTCATAGTGTTTTGAAATGTTTTTAAATTCAATCATATCGTCAAAAGCTATACAAAAATGAAAAAACAGGCAAATTAACTTTGCCTGTTTCGTTTAAGTCATTATAAGACTATTTTGATTCTGTAAGATAGCTTACAGGTTTATTTACATCGACTTTAGTTCCACCGAAGTGTTTTTGAACATATGTACCTACAGCTGGAACGTGATATAGCTCACCCACTTTTTTCAAAATAGGGTCATCTTTACGTGATTCAGCAACGGCAAGAACATTGACATTCATTTTTGTGCTTTGGTCAGTAGGCTCATAGTAAATAGAGTCTTTCAGTACGTTTAAACCACCTTCCATTGCCAAAGTATTACCCAGTACAATCGCATCAACTTCATCTTTAGCACGTACAGCAGTTGCCATTTGAATAGGTTTGATCACAATTTTTTTCGTATTTTCAGTAATGTCTGAAGGTGTACCTTTAACAATATCAAAGCCGTCTTTTAATTTGATTAAGCCAGCAGATTGTAAAAGTAATAATGCACGTGATTCATTTGCACCGTCGTTAGGGATTGCAATAGTTGCACCATTGGCAAAGTCTTCAACTTTTTTAACTTTGCTTGAATAGATTCCCATAGGCTCTAAATATGTTGTTGAAACAGGTGCAATTTTATCTTTATTTGACTCGTTGAAGGCAACTAGATATGCATAAGATTGGAAGGCATTAATATCCACTTCTTTATTTGCAACAGCAGTATTCATGGCTACATAGTCAGTGAAATTTTTCACTTCAAGTTTAATCCCTGCTGCTTTTGTTTCAGGCAGAGTTGCAATATAACGCCAAATGTCAGCATCAGAACCAGTCGATGCCATAACAACGGTTTGTTCTTTTGCTGTATCTGTTTTTGCTGTGTCAGTCGCAGGTGTTTCCGGTTTAGAACAACCAGCTAGACCAACGGTTAAACCTAAAACAAGTCCAAGGAGCTTTTTCATGTATCCATCCTCAGTAAATTTAATTTTGGCTTTAAATTTACGAATTATTTATTGAAGAGATTAAGTCAAAATCGAGATCAGTATAAAACGAAGATGTGATTACAGTCATTCTATCCAAACGTTCTCTGATCTATGCATAGCATGATAAAATTAACAAATTATGCTATTCAATTAGCAATTTGGTGAACATCAAATTAAAACAATTATAAGATGTTTTAAATCATTGTATTCATTCACGAGATTGCATTTTAACTGAATCAAAATTTGGCTCATCATAACAATAAATCTATATGCAATATAGTGAATAAAAACTCAATAATTATCTCTTTTATAGCATAACAAAAGCGAGATATTTGAAAATTTAATAGTAAAAACAATATATTATTTTAAATTATATTAACAATCTATAAGATATTGTTTTTAATGCTTCTTTATAATTTTTTTTTCAGTCTAAATCTAAAAAATAGATAATAAGAATAATGCTTTATAAAATGGCAACTTATGTTCAAAATTTATTGATTATTATGCACTCAAAATAACCATCTTGCAGGGTGAGATATTTTGAGTAACGATTCATTTTAGTCGGGAAAATGAAGGGTATCTCATCTTGATTAGAAAAATAAAAAAAGCCCGCATAAAGCGGACTTTTTTAGATCTTTTGAAAAACTAAGCTTTAAGCATTTTCACGCGCAATTGCACGGTAACCAATATCTTTACGATATTGAACGCCATCAAAAGTCACTTTTTCACAAAGTTCTAATGCTTTTGCTTGTGCTTCACCAATCGTATTGCCCAATGCTGTTACGCAAAGCACACGACCACCCGCAGTCACGATCTCGCCATTTGCATTTACAGCAGTACCTGCGTGGAAAACTTTAGCATCGGTCATTTCGGTGTCTAAACCAGAAATCACATCATCTTTGCTTGATGTTTCTGGGTAGCCTTTTGAAGCAAGTACGATACCAACAGTTTTACGCTCATCCCACTGCGCTTCCGCAGGTAAATTACCTGTAATGCCAGCTTCAACCAAATCAACCAAAGAAGATTTTAAGCGCATCATGATTGGTTGCGTTTCAGGGTCACCAAAACGACAGTTGAACTCGATTACTTTAGGTTGGCCTTGTTCATCAATCATCAAGCCTGCATACAAGAAACCTGTATAAACATGACCATCAGCCGCCATACCATCCACAGTAGGGCGCATGACTTCTTTCATGACTTTATCGAAAACTTCAGCAGTCACAACAGGAGCAGGAGAGTAAGCCCCCATACCGCCAGTATTTGGGCCTTGGTCACCTTCAAAGATGCGTTTATGATCTTGTGAGGTTGCCATTGGTAAAATGTTGTTGCCATCAATCATACAAATGAAAGACGCTTCTTCACCAGCAAGAAACTCTTCGATGACAACACGAGAACCAGCATCGCCAAATTTGTTGCCTGCAAGCATGTCATCAATGGCATCAAATGCTTCTTGATTGGTCATGGCAACAATCACACCTTTACCCGCAGCAAGACCATCGGCCTTGATCACAATCGGTGCACCATTTTGTTCAACATAGGCTTTAGCAGCATCGACTTCTGTGAATACATCGTAGAACGCTGTTGGAATGTTGTGGCGTTTTAAGAAATGCTTCGCAAAAGCTTTTGAGCCTTCAAGTTGTGCTGCAAATTGGGTCGGGCCCCAGACTTTAACATTCGCAGCACGGCAAGCATCAACCACACCATTAACGAGAGGTGCTTCTGGACCAACAATGACCAAAGAGATTTCATTTTCTTTTGCAAAAGCAATAATGCCTGCATTATCTAAAATATTTAGTTCTACATTTTTACATTTATTTTCTGTTGCTGTACCTGCATTGCCAGGGGCGACAAATACTTGTGCAACTTTTTCATCTTGAGCGATTTTCCATGCGAGTGCATGTTCACGTCCGCCATTACCCAATACTAAAATATTCATCGCTTCATACTCCATGAATCGAAAATGACATAAAGTCCTCAACCCAAAATAGGCGAGGACTTTATGTCAGATTTAGAAATCTGTTTTAAACCACATGTATGACTTTGTCATTACAGTCAGGATTCCATCAATTAATGACGGAAGTGACGCATGCCCGTGAAGACCATTGCAATACCTGCTTCATCAGCTGCAGCAATAGTTTCTTCATCACGCATAGAACCGCCTGGTTGGATGATACATTTGATTCCTGCTTTTGCAGCGTTATCAATACCATCACGGAATGGGAAAAATGCGTCAGATGCCATAACTGCACCTTCAACCACTAAACCAGCATGTTCAGCTTTAATTGCGGCAATACGCGCTGAGTTTACACGGCTCATTTGACCTGCGCCAACACCAATGGTTTGACGACCTTTGGCATAGACAATCGCATTTGATTTTACGTATTTTGCAACTTTCCACGCAAAGATTAAGTCATCAATCTCAGCATCAGTTGGTGCAATTTTAGTCACGACTTTAAGGTCATCTTTCGTTATCATGCCTAAGTCTTGGTCTTGAACCAATAAACCGCCATTTACACGTTTGTAGTCAAGCTGAGTTTGACGTGCATCAATTGCAGGTAATTCGCCACAGACCAGTACACGTACGTTTTTCTTCGCACCTGTAACTTCAAGTACGCCTTCAGCGATACTTGGGGCAATAATCACTTCAACGAATTGACGGTTGACAATGGCTTGCGCAGTTGCAACATCTAATTCACGGTTGAATGCAATGATGCCACCGAATGCAGACTCAGGATCTGTTGCATAAGCAAGGTCATAAGCCGCAGCAATGCCCTCTAAAGACACAGCAACGCCACATGGGTTTGCGTGTTTTACAATCACACATGCAGGTTTAGCAAAAGATTTCACACATTCAAGTGCTGCATCTGTATCTGCAATGTTGTTATACGATAATTCTTTACCTTGAAGCTGTTTCGCAGTTGAAACAGAAGCTTCAGTTGCTGTGCTTTCAACATAGAATGCAGCAGACTGATGCGGGTTTTCACCGTAACGTAAATCTTGTGCTTTATTTAATTGTGTGTTGAAAGTACGTGCAAATTTATCTGCTTGACCTTCTTCTTTGCCGACGCGAGCACCTAAGTAAGATGCGATCATGCCATCATATTGCGCAGTATGTTCAAATGCTTTCACAGCAAGGTCAAAACGTGTTGCATAAGACAATGCACCGTCTGCTTTAAGTTCTGCAATTACTGTGTCGTAATCAGATGCATTAACTACAATACCCACAGACGCATGATTTTTTGCAGCAGCACGAACCATAGTCGGGCCACCGATGTCGATGTTTTCAATCGCATCGCTCAGTGAACAGTTTGGTTTTGCTACAGTTGCAGCGAATGGATAAAGATTCACAACCACTAAATCGATTGCATCGATGTTATGTTCAGCCATTACAGCTTCGTCTAGACCACGGCGAGCTAAGATGCCACCATGAATTTTTGGATGAAGTGTTTTAACACGACCATCCATCATTTCTGGGAACCCAGTGTGCTCTGAAACTTCCACTACAGCGATATTGTTGTCTTTAAGCAACTTATATGTACCACCAGTAGATAAAATTTCTACCCCAAGAGCTACGAGGTTTTTAGCAAATTCAACGATCCCTGATTTATCAGATACAGAGATTAAAGCGCGTTTAATAGTCATGATTTTCGTCAACAATATTAAAGGTCTAGATTAAAACAATAGGCAAAACGTAAGATAAAAAAAATGCCCACGGTAGCCGTGAGCATTTTATCATTTATTCACTCATTAAACCGTGAGCTTTTAACTTTTTGCGTAAAGTGCCACGGTTAAGTCCGAGAATCTCGGCAGCGCGTGTCTGGTTGCCGCGAGTATATTCAAGCACTACAGATAAAAGAGGTTTCTCCATTTCTGCTAGCACCATGTCGTAAACTTGAGATGGCTGCTCACCTTGCAATTGTGCAAAATAGTGGCGAACTGCGCGATCTACGTGAATACGAAGAGCGACATCAGATTGTGCAGTAAAAATAGGAGATTTGCTATTCATGCGAATTAATCCGAAAAATCAAATATCACTTGGGTAAAGAGATATATAAAAGTGGTCTATAAAATTAAATGAACTCCGTTTTAGATCCTAAAGCGGAGTTCTAAAACTTGAACATTTAGCATGCCACAAACCAACGGAATGGTCGAAATTTAAGCGTAACAATAGTTAAATATTTGTTACCGACCAAAATCAAAACAAAAAAATCTGCTCTATACGCAATATATAGATAAAGCGCATTTTGCTAAATTGTATTTGTTGTGAAAAATAGCGAGGAGTTTGCGGCACAAAGCTTTCGTGGCGCGTATGATAGCATTGTCTCAGAAAAAGTGAGCAAGAAAACTGCATTTTTTTTACATTTTTTTGTTTTTTTTAATAGTTTTTTTCAATATTAAGGAGAAATTATTTCTAAACTGTAGGTGTCGAAGCTTTTGCGAGACACAGGAAGGTTAAACTTAAATTTAAAAGGACTATTCTGTGGGATGCGGTGGATGCCCGCAAGACTGCTAATCAGGTATTCGGAAGGTTGCAAAGAATAAGAAGATATAATTTCTCCGTTATCTTTTAAATTCACCTTGATGATTGGAAGGGCCAAACTTTTAGAATGGTAATTGATTAGCTCACCAGTAAACTGAGTTTTTTGTTTAGAAATCTGTTTTAGTTTTACTTTGTTGGTCGAAATAAGACGATAATTCTGATCCAATATCGAGCAATTAAATGCCTGACACACGGTATTAAATGTGGCACTCGCTGCTGGACTATTGTTTAAAATTTTAGGGTTAAACCAGAAGAATTGGAAAACAAGTAAACTAATTAAACAGATATTCACCACAATCCAAAGCGCATAGTGCCAAGCACTATGTTTGTTTTCTTGTTCTGATTTGTCAGACCAATTAAGCGCAGGATAGTTGCCAATCGGTTCCGTACTAAAATAATTTAAGTTATTGAGATAGGTCTTTAAATCAATATTTGAGTTTTCTACTTTACGATCAAAAATATCCAATAGATGTTGTTCTGATCGTTGGCCGTCTATAAATTGCTCTGTTATTTCTGTGGCTTGGGTTGGGTTTGCAGAAGGAATAGAAAGAGGAGTAGAGCAAGGTTCTTCTTTGTCTACTACCAGATGTGTTAACGCATTAAAATTGGTTGAGCATTTGGCACAACAAACCATGCCCCGAGCAACTGTGAGTTGAGCCACTGAGACTTTATACTTGGTAAAACAGTTAGGGCAGTAGGTTTGTTTTTCGCTCATAGTCTATTCAAAATTTGAATGGGTATTTTGGCGTTTCCCCGAAATACGGCACCAATGTTGTTCACGTTTTTCAACTTCTAGTATATCAAAAAAACTTGAATAAACATTAGAAACATCAGCTACTTGCTCTTCTAATATACCTGCAAGTGCGAACTCTCCCTCAGATTTGATCAAAGTTGCGAATTCAGGCGCAAGAGCCATTAGGGGGCCAGCAAGAATATTTGCGACAAATACATCTGCTTTTTGATCTTTTAACTCGACATTGAACTCTTCTGGTAACCCAACATATAAGTTGTCGAGCACACCATTAAGTTCAGCATTTTGTTTGGTTGCAAGAATAGCTTGTGGGTCAATATCGGTTGCGTAGACTTTTTTCGCACCGAGCAGTAGTGCAGCAACACCTAAAATGCCAGAACCACAACCATAGTCGATTACAATTTTATCTTTAACATCAGTTTTACCTAGCCATTGTAGGCATAAGAAAGTACTGGCATGGTTGCCTGTACCAAATGCTAGGCCCGGATCAAGCTTGATGTTTACTGCATCTGCTTCAGGTGCTTCCATCCATTCAGGAACAATCCAGTATTTTTCAGCAATTTGAATAGGTTCATACGCATCCATCCAAGTACGTTCCCATTCTTGGTCTTCAATGAATTCATGGCGTAGTGGTGCTTCAGGCATTTGTGCAGTAATAAATGTGAGTAAAGCATTCACATCAATTTCTTCGTCATCTTCTTGGGCATAAATACCTGTCACAATGACTTTATTCCAAAGCGGAGTTTCGCCTGGAAGTGGTTCAAGTAAGTCCTGATTTTCAGCATCATCTAAAGTTACACTGACAGCACCGAGTGAACTTAATAATGTTTCAGTAAAATCGACTTGCGCTTGTTCAACATTAATATGAATTTGTAACCACTTCACAGAGATAACCTAAAATTGTCTTTTCTAAAGTCAGCATTGTATAGAACTGATGCAATAACAGCTACCTATTCATGCAGTAGAGTAAGAAAAGGATGCACTATGGCATCCTGATTTTAAGTTGTAGTTGTTTTAAGTCGCAGGTTCATGAATAACGTCCACCTTGGGTTGCGGTGCGAACTTATTTAACAACATGCCAAATACAGCTGCAAATACATACATGAAAATAGAATACACGGCAGCTGGCATTGCAACTGTAGAGCTAGCCATGACTGTAAGGGCAATGGTCATCGCAAGGGTGCTATTGTGAATGCCAATTTCAAATGCGCATGCACGTGCTTGTGCACTATTGATTCCCAATAATCGTGGCACGAAATAACCGATCAATAAACTACATAAGCAGAATAAAACAGTGGCTAAGCCCACTTGTGCTAAATATGCTAAAATTTGATGACGCTCTTTGGTGATGGCGCCAATAATAATTAAGACTAAAAAGCTCACTGCAAAAATACGCAGGGGTTTGTTGAGTTTTTCAGTGAAGTGCGGTGCATAGTGTCGAATCAGCATACCAATACCAACAGGAACAATGATGATCGCAAACACTTGTAAAATTTTACTGAACTGCAAGCTAATTTCTTGCCCATCATTCATAAAGTGCTGAATAGCAAAATTAACAATGAAAGGTAGGGTAAAAGCAGCAATGACTGAATTGATTGCGGTTAAAGTAATATTGAGTGCAATGTCCCCTTTAAAGAGATAACTAAATAAGTTGGCTGTACTCCCACCCGGTGATGCTGCAAGGAGCATTAAACCAACAGCAAGCAAAGGTGGAAGGGCTAAAACTTTACAAATAATAAAAGCAATACTGACTAAAATCACCAATTGGCAAAATAAGGCAATTAAAACTGCCTTAGGTTGTTTGGTTACACGGGTAAAATCCTTTGGTGTGAGTTCTAGTCCTAAGCCAATCATGATAATGGCGAGTGCTAAGGGTAATAAAATGGTGATAATTCCTGAATCCATTCAAAATCTCCTATCTTGAGTTGATTTTTATTTAATTGAGATTAATTTTTTTCTACTGATTGTTATAAATTGAATAATAGTTGTATAGCTGATAAATAAAAAATATGGAATAGCTCGTATGAATTTTGCATTGGCTTCGGTTGTTAATGATTTGTTCGCTTTTATCAAGGGGCTGGAGTGCTTGGGTCTGATCAAGATTGTTCATCTTAAAGGGAATGTAGATTAAGTACTCCTTTGTAGTTTAAAGGAGTAGTCTAGCTATTTAGTCATTAATGGCTTTAGGCTTTTCTTGCTTAATGTTAAGTGGGCTTTTTGTTAAAATATAACCAAACAAAAATGCAAAAGCGTACATGAAAATAGAATAAATGCCTGCCGGAATAGCGATGGTGTTATTGGATAAAACTGAAAGTGCGATCGTTAATGCAATAGTGGTGTTGTGAATGCCTATTTCAAAGGTACATGCACGCGCCTGTTGGTCAGGGATTCCAGCGAGGAGGGGTAATAAATAACCCACCAATAAGCTCATAAAACAAAAAAGAGCGGTTGCAATGCCAATGTCTGCAAAATATTCGATGACGTTAGATTGTTCCTTATATAATGCAAAGCAGAAAATAAAAGTTAAGAAACAAACAGACAGTAATCGCATGGGTTTTTTAAGCTGTAATGCAATTGTCGGTATAGCTGAACGAATGAGCATCCCTAAGCACACGGGGATAAAAATGATTAAAAAGACCTGAGTAATTTTTGTGATCGGCATGCCAATTTTTTGATGATCGCCTAAAAAATAGTGAATTGATAAATTGACTATAAAAGGTAGGGTAAAGGTGCAAATAATCGAGTTAATAGCCGTGAGGGTAATATTTAATGCAACATCCCCTTTATAAATATAGCTAATTAAATTTGCAGTCGGCCCACCCGGTGAGGCTGCAAGTAGCATTAAGCCTACAGCTAAAAGTGGTGGTAGTTGTAAAAAGATGCAAATTAAAAAAGCAATAAAAACTAAAATAATCAGTTGGGCGAATAAAGCTAAAAAAATAGCCTTTGGATAGTATTGGATCCGTAGGAAATCTTTCGGTGTCAGTTCCAGTCCCAATCCAGTCATCATGATGGCAAGTGCTATTGGTAAAAAAAATGTGAATAGCCCTGAATCCATGAAACATCCTTTTTCTATTTTTATTCCTTAATATGCTGTGAGTTTAAACAAGTTCTTTTAATAAGCAATAAAGGAAGTGGACAAAGAAATAATTTTTTTGCCCACTTTTTTGACTTGGTTAACGAAATAATAATAATCTGATTATTTAGGCCGTGGAGCAGTAAATCCTAAAGCACATTTACCTTTGATTTCATGCCCTTTAATATTCATTGAGGTTGCATTTGTATCGCTGTGGCAAATAGAATTTAACTCGGCTTCGTCACCTTTTAGCATCACTTTTTTGGAAGACGGGAAGAATTGAGGTTCGCAAGTCCCATTCCAGATAATGCCTCGGTAAGCAAAGCTGACTTGATCACCTTGCATTTTGCCTTTACAAACCTGTTGGTACTTTTGCGCATTATAAGTTGTTTCAACTTTATCATTGGCCTGCGTGGTAAAGGGTGTGAGACAAAGACTACAGAGTATTGCGGAGAAGAAAATATTCTTATTCATCACTTATACCTTTGTTTGTCGTGTACTAACTTACAGGTTATAAAACACCCAAAATAAAACAATGTGATTCAAGTAAATTTTGAAGATTAAATGTTTTATTTATATGTAACTCTGCAAAGCATGATTACATTTCAATTTTTTGATGCGCTGTACATGAATACGGTGGTCACGCTTAAAATTGACTGAATTTGTCAACTTATCTTGCTTAGTTTTGATATAATACTCCGTCATTCTTTTTTATCTCTCAAACCATTATGCATTATCCTAAAGTTTACGATGTCATTGTTATCGGTGGCGGTCACGCAGGTACCGAAGCAGCACTTGCTGCGGCGCGTATGGGTCGACAGACATTACTCTTAACTCACAACATTGAGACTTTAGGGCAGATGAGCTGTAATCCTGCCATCGGTGGTATTGGTAAATCACACTTAGTACGTGAAATTGATGCTTTAGGCGGTGCAATGGCATTGGCTGCCGATAAGAGTGGTATTCAATTCCGTATTTTAAACTCGCGTAAAGGTGCGGCAGTACGTGCAACACGTGCGCAAGCTGACCGTGTGCGTTTTAAAGCAGCCATTCGTGAAACATTAGAAAATCAAGCCAATCTGGATATTTTTCAGCAGTCGGCGGATGACTTAATTGTAGATGGCGATACCGTTAAAGGTGTTGTGACGCAAATGGGTATTCGCTTTGATGCGAAAACGGTGGTGCTAACCACGGGTACATTCTTGGGTGGCGTGATTCACGTAGGACTGGAAAAATCGAGCGGTGGTCGTGCGGGTGATCCTCCATCTATTTCATTGGCAGCACGTTTACGTGAGTTGAATTTACCTGTTGGTCGTTTAAAAACCGGTACACCGCCACGTATTGATGCGCGTTCGGTGGATTTTTCGGTAATGACACCACAGCCGGGTGATTTTCCATCGCCAACCATGTCATTCATGGGCGATGCGTCTATGCATCCTGAACAAGTGAATTGCTATATCACTCATACCAATGAGCGGACACATGAGATTATTCGTGGTGGTTTAGACCGCTCACCAATGTACACAGGTGTGATTGAAGGTGTGGGACCGCGTTATTGCCCATCGATTGAAGATAAAATTCATAAATTTGCCGATAAAAATTCGCATCAAGTGTTCCTTGAACCAGAAGGTTTGGAAACACACGAGCTTTATCCAAATGGTATTTCGACGTCGCTACCATTTGATGTTCAGTTTGAATTGGTACGTTCAATTCGTGGTATGGAGAATGCACATATTCTTCGTCCGGGTTATGCAATTGAGTATGATTATTTCAATCCACAAGCATTGAAATTCTCTTTAGAAACCAAAGCCATTAATAACCTGTATTTTGCTGGTCAAATTAACGGTACGACGGGTTATGAAGAGGCAGGTGCTCAAGGTTTGCTTGCGGGCTTAAATGCTGCACGTCGTGCGTGGGATCAAGAACAATGGACACCTAAGCGTGATGAAGCGTATATGGGTGTATTGGTTGATGATTTGATTACGTTAGGTACGAAAGAACCGTACCGTATGTTCACTTCACGTGCGGAATACCGTTTAATGTTACGTGAAGACAATGCGGATCAGCGTTTAACGGCAATGGGTCGTGAACTTGGTTTGGTTGATGATACGCGTTGGGCGGCTTACTGTGAAAAAATGGAAGCAGTTGAGAAAGAAACCAGTCGTTTACAACATTTATGGGCTGCACCGAATAATCCAATGGGTAAAAAATTCGTTGAGATGACGGGTGCAGATCTTTCTAAAGAGTGTTCTGCGATTGATTTGTTGAAACGTCCAAATATCAACTTTGCTCAAATTGCAGAACTCACAGGTTCTGAAGTTACTCCATTTGTGGGCGAGCAAATTGAAATTGCAGTGAAATATGCAGGTTATATCAACCGTCAACATGAAGATGTTGCACAGATGAAACGCCTTGAAGATACGAAAATTCCTGCTGATTTTGATTATGACATCGTGTCAGGTTTGTCGCGTGAAATTACGTTGAAATTGAAAGATGTACGACCTGAGACTTTAGCGCAAGCGAGTCGTATTCCGGGTGTGACACCTGCTGCGGTACAGCTAGTCATGATTACCATTCGTAAGAATGCACAAGCTAAAAAATCGGCTTAATATTTGAAATTTATTAAAAAAGCCCGCTTTATGCGGGCTTTTTTTTGGTAAAATTTGTGCGGGGAAAATATACAATAAAAAATAAGGTGAGCTAATGTCATTATATTATGAAAGTGGGGAAGAGATACGCGCGGGTGATATTGTTATCTGGTTAAATCAAAGTGGTGAGTTTTATCAATTTGATCAAGCTATTATGAAAGTTTGGGAGGTTGCTAAAACCAATGATGGGGAGCTGGTTGGGGTGAATTTAATGCCACTACAAGCTGAATCTCCTATGCAGATGCTGAGAGCATTGGTTAGACCAGAAGATCCTGAGTCATCATCTGACATTGTGAAAATGAAAGATGTTCCGGGGCTCTATACCATTACACGATGGTTTCTACCCTTGGAGCAAGTGTCTAAAAGTTTGGGATTGATAGCACGTATTGATTATTTTGCTGAACATAAAATAGGGCATGGCGAATTGATTCTTCAATTAATTAGAGATAAAGCCGAGCAATATCGAGGCATTTATCAATATTATTTGGCAGATCAAGCTTATCAACAACATGACTTCCAACGTTATATTGATTTACTACGTCAATCTGCACAATCAGGATATAGTCCTGCGATGTGTCAGTTAGCACAGCAATTGTTTATTGGCGGAATTTTACAAAAAAGTCTGGAAGGAAGCTTTAACTGGTATCGAGAAGCTGCGTCCAAAATGGATAGTATTGCGCTATATCAGTTGGCAGGATGTTATGCACGAGGACATGGCACCGAGCAAGATTTACAAAAAAGTTTGCAGCTCTTGCAACAATCATCTGAACAGGGTTGTTGGGCAGCGACATTGGAACTGGCAGCCTATTATCGTTTTGGTTGGTTAACCTGTTTCTTAGTCAATTCAGTTTATCCGAATTATGGTGTGGTGAGCGACCATGTGATTCATCCGGGGCGGGCATTATATCTTTATCATCGAATTGCATCTCAAGCTCCTGAAACTGAAAAAGTAGTTTTAGCTAATGCTTACTATCATTTAGCTTGGATGTATCAAGATGGAATTGGGACAAAACGTGATTACGAGCAATGCGTATATTGGTATCAAAAATCTGCTGATTTAGGTAATTCAGTTGCAATCAATAATTTGGCAGATAAATATGAGCATGGTTTAGGTGTACCGCTTGATTTAGATATGGCAATTGGACTGTATCAAGAAGTAGCAGGGCAGGTAATAGCAGCAGATTTAAGCTTAGGCCGTATGTATTTAGAGGGGCGAGGTGTTGAGCGCGATTTAGCATCTGCCCGAAAACATTTAAATGTTGTACTAGATGCACGTATTGAAGGTATAGATGCAATGCAGGCGGAAGCCATGCAATTAATCGCATCCTTTGCAGAAGACAGCCCATTTCAACAGGCACAGCAAATCCTCAAAAATGCACGTGATTATTCAATTGAGCAAATCAATGAGCAAATCCGAAAAATTGATTCATTTTTACATATGGATGAAGCCAAGCAATTATTCTTTAAATTGTTTTTACTCAATGCGCAAAAAGGTGAAGCATCTTCGCAGTATCAAGTAGGCTACTGGTATTTAAATGGGTTGTACACTGAAAAAAATTTGGAAGAAGCAGTGTACTGGATTCAAAAAGCGGCTGATCAGAAAGATCGCTATGCAGAATGTAAAATTGGTTATTTATATGAAAAAGGGCTTTATTTTAATGCAAATTTAGATGTTGCACAAAAATGGTATGAGCGCTCATTACGAAAGCCTTCAACGGCATACACTCCAGAATATGTAGGGGGGCAGTTGAATTCTGAGTATTTAGAAATGTATGACAGAATGAATAATGAAGCATTACAAGGGTTGGTGCGAATTGAAGAAAAACGACCTAAACGTAGTAAGTGGCAATTTTGGAAGAAATAAAAGTCATTTTTTTTGCAACGATTGTTATTTGTTATTACTGTATCGTTAATAACTTTTATAGGTCTAAGTTTTTGTATTTACTGATGTATTAAAATTACTAAGAGCTTTAAGCTATAGTTTTATAAGTGTTTGGGTCTAAATAAGAGAATCTTTTCTAAATCATAGGGAGTGAATTCCGACCATTGTCGCGCTATTTCTATACAAGATTTGATTTCAGAATACTTGAGCAAATTACTCGGTCATGTAATTTGCTAATTATTGATGGAGATCGATCATGGCACAAACACACACAGGGAAACTACAAAAATTCTTAACGATATTTTTGTGTTTTTGGGTCGCATTTTTTGAAGGTTTTGATCTTCAAGCACCGGGTATTGCAGCTAAAGGAATTGCAGCGACATTCGGTTTGGATCAAGTTCAAATGGGATATGTTTTTAGTTTAGGCGTATTTGGAATGCTTTTTGGAGCATTCTTTGGTGGGCGCATTGCCGATTATCTAGGGCAGAAGAAAGTTTTGATGCTTTCTATCGCCATTTTTGGCATTTTTATGTCTTTAACGGCATTGGCACCAAGTGTTGAAGCTTTATATGCGGCCCGCTTTTTTACAGGTTTGGGACTTGGGGCTGCAATGCCAACCATGATTTCAGTTGTGGGTGATGAAGCAACTGAAGCGAATCGGGGTAAATTAAATAGCTTGATGTATTGCGGCTTACCTGTTGGTGCAATCTTTGTTGCGAGCCTTGCAATATTGTTACCTGAAGTTCAATGGCAAACTTTATTTTTGATTGGCGGTTTAACGCCGTTGCTATTAATTCCATTGATGGCAGTTATTCTTAAGGATAAGCCAAAAGTGGTTGTTGTCGAGAAAGCAGCTATAGAAACTGTGCCAAATATGGCGCAAGTATTGTTTAAAAACCAACAATATAAGAATACCTTGCCACTTTGGGTGGGTTTCTTTTTTACCTTAATGATTAATTATATTTTGATTAGTTGGTTGCCTAACTTGTTGATGGAACAGGGTTTGGAAAAGCCACAAGCCTTTATGGTCATGTTGGTCTTTCAAGTCGGTGCGGTTGTTGGTACTTTGGCTTTGGGTTATTTGTTGGATCGCTTAAAACTTTGGCAAATGGCGACCATTATCTATGGTGGGTTATTTATTGCGCTGGTTTTATTGTTTACGACAACGTCTATTCCTGTATTAATTTTAGCAGGCGTGATGGGCGGTATTTTTTCTACAGGTGGTCAGTCTATTCTTTATGGGATTTCACCAATTTTCTATTCAGGAATGGGGAAAGTAACAGGGGTAGGAAGTGCGATTTCTTTGGGGCGTTTAGGTGCAATGACAGGGCCTTTGTTAACGGGGGAAATTTTAACATTGGGCTTGGGGGCGACTGGTATTTTAATCGCAAGTTTACCTGCCGTAGTTATTTCAGCAGTTGCTGTAACTGCGCTATCGCGTTATAAATCGACTTACAAGTAACTCAAGCGAGAAAAAAGAGAATCGAAAGATTCTCTTTTTTGCAATTTTATTTAAAAAATAGAGAAAGTTGAATTGTTTGCTAAACTAGCATGATAGAAAAACTGATTTATTTTTTATGACCTATCAATTGATTCAACTCTCTATTCAGGCAACAGATAATATTTCTTGTCCACATTGCCAACAAAACGTTATAGATTGGGCTGAGGAACAATATGTTCAGCCATGTGAACATACATTATTTATTGCCATGGATGTTGGCTTTGAATATATGACCGATGAGTTCGAGCAGACTATGCCGCGTTCGGTAGATGATTTACATGCTAATGATGATCAGGTGAATATGTTTTCAGAGATCACTCTATCTACTTATCCTGATTATTTGATTGTTAAATCAGATTTGGGAATAGAGGGGTATTTTCGTTATGTGGGTTTTACTGCATAAAATGGTATGACATTGGATTAAAAAAAGCTCCAGAAGGAGCTTTTTTTTGAGAAGAAATTAACTTTCGATAATTTCTTCTTCAACATCATCATCGACAGTGTCCATGCCAAGTTCTTTGAGCTTACGGGTTAAAGTATTACGACCCCAGCCTAAAAGTTCAGCAGCATGGCGTTTACGTCCACGTGTTTGTTGTAAAGCTGCTGTAATTAGAGTACGTTCAAACATAGGCGTTGCAATGTCAAGAATTTTCATCTCGCCATTTTTAAGCTTTTGTATAGCCCATTGGCCTAATAACTCATCCCAATGATGCAGTGAAACGCGATCAAAAGTACTATTGGGTTGAGCTTCATCACTAGAGCGCTGAATTGGAATTTGCTTTAATTCAGAAGGTAGGTCTTCAGGGTAGACCTCACGCCCAGTAATCATGACCGTTAGCCAACGGCAAGTATTTTCAAGCTGACGCACATTGCCTTGCCAAGGCAGTTGTTGCATATATTCTTGGGTTTCTGGACGTAAAATTTTAGGATTCACACCTAATTCTTTACCAGCACGAGCCAAGAAGTGTTGCGCCAACATTGGAATGTCTTCGCTACGGTGTGCAAGTTTTGGAATGTGGATACGGATCACATTTAGACGATGATATAAATCTTCACGGAAGCGCCCATCATTGACTAATTTTTCTAAATCCTGATGAGTGGCAGCAACAATCCGTACATCAACTTTGACAGGAATGTGTCCACCAACGCGATAAAATTCACCATCTGCTAATACACGTAATAAGCGTGTTTGGGTTTCAAATGGCATATCGCCAATTTCATCTAAAAATAGCGTTCCGCCATTGGCTTGTTCAAAACGACCTTGGCGTTGAGAGTTTGCACCTGTAAAGGCACCTTTTTCATGTCCGAACAGTTCAGTTTCAATCAAGTCTTTTGGAATGGCTGCCATATTTAAGGCAATAAAAGGTTTGCTGCTACGTGGGGAATGGCGATGAAGCGCATGTGCAACTAACTCTTTACCTGTCCCAGATTCACCATTAATCAGTACAGTAATGTGAGATTGCGATAGGCGGCCAATTGCTCGGAATACTTCCTGCATAGCAGGGGATTCACCAATGATTTCAGCAGATTGAATTGGAGGAGCGGTTTTGGCAGATTCTTGTTGTTGTAACTTGGTAATATGCAAGATCGCACGATTGACCAACGCCAAGGCTTCATCAATATCAAAAGGTTTAGGTAAATACTCGAAAGCACCTGTTTGATAACTGGATACAGCAGATTCTAAATCTGAATGCGCTGTCATAATAATCACAGGGAGATCAGGATGGCTGGCTTTTACTTTGCCTAAAAAGGTGAGACCATCGATGCCTGGCATACGAATATCGGTCAAAATTACATCAGGTAAATCGGTGCTCAGTTGATCAAGAGCAGATTGCGCTTCTTCAAAACTGGTAACATCAAAACCTTCTTCTTTGAATGTTTTTTCCAACACCCAGCGCATGGCACGATCATCATCAATTACCCATATTTTATTTCGCGACATGGTTAGACTCCCAAGGTAAATATAAGCTAAATACAGTTTTTCCTGGAACTGACTGACATTCAATCATTCCGCTATGTTGATGCATAATATTTTGTGCAATGCTCAGCCCTAGTCCCGTGCCTTTAGCACGTCCTGTGACCAGTGGGTAAAACACGGATTCTAAAATTTCTTCTGGCACACCTGGGCCATTGTCCTCAATATCGATGCGAATAGCAGAGCGTTTTAACACACCATTAATCGTGACAAGGCGTTGAATACGTGTTCGTAAAATAAGTTCAGGTTGGTGATCAACAAAGAATTCTTTATTTTCCATCATAGCTTGTACTGCATTGACGCTGATATTAAGCATGACTTGAATAAGTTGATCGCGATCTGCCATCACATCAGGTAATGACAAATCGTAGTCACGGGTGATTTTGATTTTCTTTTTGGTTTGATTGGTAATGAGAGAGCGAACACGTTCTAAAGGTTCATGCACATTAACCAGTTCATAACTCGGTAATTGGCGAGATCCGAGCATAGTGTCGGCTAGATTACGTAAGCGATCGACTTCACTAATAATAATGTCGGTAAATTCTGCATATTGTGGATCATTCAAGCTTCGCGCAAGGAGTTGTGTTGCACCACGAATGCCACCTAAAGGATTTTTAATTTCGTGCGCTACACCGCGAATCAATTGTCTTGCAACTTGATGTTGTTGAATTAAGTTTTCTTCTTTAGAAATTTTCAACATCCGATCAATTGGATTGAGTTCGATTAGGAGCAGTGGATGATACGGCTTTTGAGCGTTAATTTGTGAGACAGTATAATCCACATGAATATCTTTAAAATTCACACTAATGGTTGCTTCACGACGGGTATAGGGTTGTCCTGTGGTGAATGTATTTAATAGTGCTTCTTGGGTATTGAATTCATCATTGGGCATATGGAGTAAATTTAAAACAGGTTGACCCGAGGCGCGCAGCAAACTAATGTCAAA
Organism: Acinetobacter sp. ANC 4973; assembly: GCF_002135275.1. NCBI lineage: Bacteria > Pseudomonadati > Pseudomonadota > Gammaproteobacteria > Moraxellales > Moraxellaceae > Acinetobacter > Acinetobacter sp. ANC 4973. The sequence continues at coordinate 178,759 of NZ_NEGM01000001.1, read as the reverse complement.
TAATGATTCACAAGAAGAATTTAAATAAAAAATATTAAGGTGACGATCGACCAGCAAAATAGCTGTAGTTAAGTTGTCCACTAAAAGGCGGTAGTCGATAGCGACGGGTTGATCCATTAGCGAAAGCATCCTGTATTAAAATAGCGCAATGGCATCTGCACTTCTTGTCATTTCTCCCTATTCTGGGACATTCAACGAATTAAACGTTGTCGAAATAAAGCAAAATGCACGCCAACTTTAAGTATTTGTCTAAATAAAAAAATTGCCGCAATAAAAGTGTGCTTTTTTTTGTGCTTTGATTGCAGAAACTCATAGCATAGTAAAGCAATTAAAATTATTAGTGAACCAAAATGGTGCGCATAAAATATTTGGTAAAAAATTGGATGTATTTTGGTGCGTTATACAAAGAGTCGGCTTTCTGTCTGTTTTTATGATTCGAAAAGACATACAATACGCGCATTATAGTGGAGTGCAGATTCATGAAGTCCCCCAAAGTCGGTTTCGTTTCTTTAGGTTGTCCTAAGGCATTGGTAGATTCTGAACGAATTTTAACTCAGTTGAAGACTGAAGGTTATGATGTAGCATCGGATTATGATGGTGCTGATTTGGTTGTTGTTAATACTTGTGGTTTTATTGAATCTGCAGTACAAGAGTCTTTAGACGCAATTGGCGAAGCCATTAGCGCAAATGGCCGTGTCATTGTGACAGGGTGTTTGGGTAAAGATGAAGAAAAAATTCGTCAAATGCATCCAAGTGTTTTAAAAGTAACGGGTGCTGCCGCGTATCAAGATGTGATGGAAGCTGTGCATGAATATGTGCCTGCACCACCTAAGCATAACCCATTTATTGACCTTGTTCCTGAACAAGGGATTCGTTTAACGCCAAAACATTATGCTTATTTGAAAATATCAGAAGGCTGCAACCATCGTTGTACATTCTGTATTATTCCAAGTATGCGTGGTGATTTGGTTTCACGTCCTGTGGGTTCAGTGTTAAGCGAAGCACAAGCGCTGAAAAAAGCGGGTGTGCAAGAAGTCTTGGTGATTTCACAAGATACATCAGCTTATGGTCTAGATACCAAATACAAATTGGATTTTTGGAACGGTCAGCCGGTTAAAACCAAATTCTATGATATGTGTGAAGCTTTAGGTCAGCTTGGTATCTGGGTGCGTTTACATTATGTTTATCCATATCCACATGTGGATGCAGTGATTGATTTAATGGCGCAAGGCAAAATTTTGCCATATTTAGATATTCCTTTTCAGCACGCCAGTCCGCGCATCTTAAAATTGATGAAGCGACCAGCTCATAGTGAAAACACATTGGAACGTCTGAAATTGTGGCGTGAAAAATGTCCAGAATTGGTGATTCGTTCAACATTTGTGGTGGGTTTCCCAGGTGAAACTGAGGAAGATTTCCAAGTGTTGCTTGAATGGTTGAAAGAAGCTCAGCTTGATCGTGTCGGTTGCTTTACCTATTCGCCTGTAGAAGGTGCGACAGCAAATGATTTGCCAGATCATGTGCCTGAAGAAATCAAGCAAGATCGTTATGAGCGTTTTATGGAAGTTCAACAGGCTATTTCTGCTGCGAAACTACAAAAACGTATTGGTCAAACCATGACTGTGCTGGTTGATGATTTAGATGAAGAATTCCCAGTAGCGATTGCACGTTCTTATGCAGATGCGCCTGAAATTGATGGTAATGTTTTTGTAGAAGATATTGATAAGAGCTTGATTAAATCGGGTGATTTGCTCGAAGTTGAAATTACTGATGCAGATGAATATGATTTATATGCCAAGTTAATTCAGATCAAATCAGCTTAAAAAGATACGAATAAAGTTTTAGATATTTGAAAATTCGGAGATTCCCAGATGTTGGACTCAAAAAAGCCCCGTTACGAACGTATTTTATTAAAACTTTCTGGTGAGGCGCTTGCTGGAAATAAAGACATGGGGATTGATGCACAAGTGCTTGATCAAATGTCTTTAGCAATTGCACACTTAGTTGGTTTGGGTGTTCAAGTGGGTATCGTGGTTGGTGGTGGTAACTTATACCGTGGTAGTCAATTGCAAAAAGATGGTTTGGTTGGCCGTGTAACAGGCGATCAAATGGGTATGCTTGCGACTGTGATGAATGGTTTGGCTTTGCGTGATGCTTTGGTGCGCCGTAACATTAAAACGCGTTTAATGTCTGCTTTACCGATTGGTGCTGTAGTTGAATCTTATTCAAGTCGTGATGCGATTCGCCATTTAACTCAAGGCGAAGTGTGCGTATTTGTTGCGGGTACAGGTAATCCATTCTTTACGACAGATACAGCAGCTTGCTTACGTGGTATTGAAATCGAAGCGAACTTGATCTTGAAAGCCACCAAAGTCGATGGCGTTTATAATAAAGATCCAAGTAAATACGATGATGCTGTGAAATATGACAAGTTAACTTTCGATCAAGTACTTGATGAAAAATTAGGTATTATGGATTTAACCGCAATTTGCTTGTGCCGCGACCATAATGTACCACTTCAAGTCTTTGATATGAACAAATCTGGCTCATTGCTTTCAGTGGTTATGGGTGAAAAAGAAGGGACACACGTTACGAATTAATGTACGTGAGCCTGAAAGCTCTTTATACTACACGCTATTTAGTAATTACATCTCTTAGAATTAAGTAAGGAAGATCATATGATTAACGATCTTAAAAAAGACAGCGAAGACCGTATGAATAAGACTCTAGAGTCTCTAGAGCACGGTTTTGCCAAAGTTCGTACAGGTCGTGCGCACCCATCTATTTTAAATGGTGTGATGGTTTCTTACTATGGCTCTGATGTTCCACTGAACCAAGTGGCAAACGTTGGTCTTGAAGATTCACGTACATTGTTGGTACAGCCATTTGAACGTTCAATGGTATCTGCAATTGATAAAGCGATTCGTGAAGCAGGTTTAGGTCTTAACCCGATTACTGCGGATGCGATTCGTGTGCCAATGGCTGCACTGACTGAAGAAACGCGTCGTGATATGCAAAAAGTTGCGCGTACTGAAGCTGAAAATGCCAAAGTTGCGATTCGTAACATTCGTCGTGATGTATTGGGTGATTTAAAAGCATTATTGAAAGAAAAAGAAATTTCTGAAGATGATGATCGCCGTGCATCAGACGACATTCAAAAAATCACCGATAAATTCGTTGCTGAAGTAGAAAAGCGTTTGGCTGCGAAAGAAGCTGAATTGATGAAGGTTTAAGATTTAATGACCGCATCAGAAGATAGCTTGCTTCTTCCAAAACATGTTGCCATCATCATGGATGGCAACAATCGTTTTGCTAAAAAGATGCAAATGCAAAAAGGTGATGGACACCGTGAAGGTAAAAATGTCCTCGATCCGATTGTTGAACACTGTAGAAAAAATCAAATTCAAGCGTTAACTGTTTTCGCATTCTCTAGCGAAAATTGGAATCGTCCCCAATTTGAGGTGGATTTACTCATGGTATTGTTAGAAGAAACAATCCTAGAGCAATTGCCTCGAATGGAAAAATTTAATATTGCTTTACGTTTTATTGGTGATCGTTCTCGTTTATCTTCACATTTACGTGAGTTAATGTTGCAAGCTGAACAAAGGACTGCTAAGTTCGACAGCATGACGTTGACCATTGCGATCAGTTATGGTGGTATGTGGGATATGGCGCAGGCTGCAAAGCAAATTGCAGCGGATGCTGTTGCAAAAAAAATCGCTATTGAAGATATAAATGTTGAGTTGTTTGGACAACATGTCAGTATGGCGGATTTACCAGCTGTCGATCTATTGATTCGTACAGGTGGTGATTTTCGTTTGTCGAATTTTTTACTTTGGCAGGCAGCATATGCTGAACTGTATTTTACCCAAACCTTATGGCCTGAGTTTACTGTTGAGGAATTCGATGATGCGTTAGCAGTTTTTGCTGGGCGCGAACGTCGTTTTGGGAAAACTTCAGAGCAAATCCAACAAGAGAAAAATTGAGAATTAATACATGTTAGAGCGGATTATAACCGCATTGGTATTGGTAGCAGTCGTACTCAGTTGTATGTTTGCTACACAGTCTCAGTATCCAATGTTTATGCTGATGATTGTTGCAGCAGGGGTTGCAGGGTATGAGTGGTTTAAGCTTATGCCAAGAAAAAATAAAAATTCTGTGAAACTCCTAGCTTGGGTTTATGGTATTGCAACTGCGGCTTTAGCAACTTTGGCATTATATTTTAATGATATTGCTTTATTGCTTTGGGCAGCTTCTATTTTATGTTGGATTTTAAGCATCTTTTGGGTTAAATCGTATCCAGATTATGATGGATGGTACAATCCAAGCTTAAAGATTATTGGGTTTGTTTTAATTTCTGCTGCGGTTACCGCAATTTTCTCTGTATGGCATAGTTCACCATGGTGGCTCATGTACCTGTTTTTATTGGTATGGGGGGCAGACAGTGGTGCTTATTTTGTCGGACGTAAATTAGGAAAGAAAAAACTTGCACCAGATGTGAGTCCAAATAAATCGGTTGAAGGTTTATATGGGGGTGTTTTTACTGCAATGCTGATTGTTGCTGCTGTAGAGGTTCTTTATTTAGACTTAACCATTGCTCAACATATTCTGTTTTTGATTTTATCTGTAGTCACGGTATTTAGTTCTGTTTTAGGTGATTTGTTTGAATCTATGATCAAACGTCGTGCAGGAATTAAAGATTCAGGTCGTATTCTACCAGGACATGGTGGCGTGCTAGATCGTATTGATTCATTGCTTGCTGCGGCTCCAATTTTTGCTGCTGGCATGTATGTTTTAAAACTTATTGGTGTAAATTTATAGATGTCGCAATCTGTTTGTATATTGGGTGTAACGGGTTCCATTGGTCAAAGCACCTTAAAAATTTTGCAGCAGCATCCTGAAAAGTATTCTGTATTTGCAGTCACGGCACATAGTCGAATTTTAGAACTTGTTGAAATATGCAAACAGTATCGACCGAAAATTGTAGTTGTTCCAGCAAATAAAGTTGCCGAACTACAACAACAGTTCCAAAAACAAGATTTGAATCATATTGAAATTCTGATAGGTGAGGCTGGCTTAATTGCTGTTGCTGAACATACAGATGTTGATGTGGTTATGGCTGCTATTGTAGGTGCTGCGGGCTTATTGCCAACACTTGCTGCTGTTAAGGCTGGTAAGCGTGTCTTGCTTGCAAATAAAGAAGCATTGGTGATGTCTGGCGATCTCATGATGCAAGCTGCACTTGATTACAATGCCCAATTGCTTCCTGTTGATTCTGAACATAATGCTATTTTCCAATGTTTGCCTGATGGGTATTTTCAGGCGGAGCGCAATGGACAGCCGAAGCAGGGTGTATCGCGAATTTTACTGACCGCTTCTGGTGGTCCATTTCTCAACCATAGTCTTGAACAATTACAAAATGTAACGCCTGCACAGGCCTGTAAGCATCCGAATTGGTCTATGGGGCAAAAAATTTCTGTTGATTCTGCCACCTTAATGAATAAAGGTTTGGAGCTGATAGAAGCTTGTCATCTGTTTGCAATTTCAGAACAGTTTGTAACAGTGGTGGTTCATCCGCAGAGTATTATTCACTCTATGGTTCAGTACGTGGATGGTTCAACTTTAGCGCAAATGGGTAATCCTGATATGTGTACGCCAATTGCGCATGCACTTGCATGGCCTGAGCGTATTCAGACCCATGTACCTGCACTTGATCTATTTATGAATCATCAGTTGGATTTTCAAGAACCTGATACAACGCGTTTCCCTGCATTAAAACTGGCACGACAGACTATGCAAAGTGGTGGATTGGCTCCTGCCATTTTAAATGCAGCAAATGAAGTTGCAGTTGCAGCATTCTTAAATCAAGCGATTGCTTTTACTGAAATCCCTCAAGTGGTCGAACAGACTTTGAATCAAGTGGAAAATAGTGCTGCGGAATCGATAGAGCTTATTTTGCAAGCAGATCGAGTGGCTCGTTCTGTTGCACAGCAAATTGTCATCAATAATGGAAGTTAAAACATGAGTGCCTTGTTTATTATTGTGGCTGCAATCTTTCTGCTCGGGCCGCTGATTGCGATTCATGAGTTTGGACATTATATTGTTGCACGTAAACTCGGTGTCAAAGTTTTAGTCTATTCGATTGGTTTTGGTCCAACTTTATTGAAGTGGACATCTAAAAAGTCTGGCATTCAATATCAGCTTTCGGCATTACCATTTGGTGGCTATGTCAAAATGTTGGATGAACGCGAAGGTAATGTTGCCGAAGAAGATTTGCCGAAGGCATTTAATCGACAACATCCTTGGAAGAGAATCGCAATTGTTGCTGCGGGGCCGCTGATTAATTTGGCTTTTGCCGTGGTTTTATTTTGGATTTTATTTTTACCCTCTCAAGAGCAACTCAATACTCGTGTTGGTAAAGTGTTACCGAATACACCTGCTGCTACAGTTCAACTGAATGTTGGTGATAAAATTACGGCAGTGGATGGTACGCCAGTCACAACGTGGGAAAAGTTAAATTTTGCGTTGGTGGATCGGGTCGGTGAAACAGGTTCAATCGAAGTTCAAGCTGATCGTAATGGTCAAATACAAACGTTTAAATTGCCGATTCAAAACTTTTTAAAGGATCAAAGTCAGTCTGCATTAGATAGTCTTGGCTTTATGCCATATCGTCCACCTATTGCTGCTATTGCCACTAAACTGAGCGCAGATGGTGCTGCCATTCGTCAAGGGATGAAAGAAGGCGATAAAATTATTGCGATTGATGGTGTGAAAATGAATGATTGGTTTGATGTCGTTCAAACTGTTCAGGCTGCACCGGAAAAATTATTGAAAATTGATGTGTTGCGTCAAAATCAATTGGTACATTTGCAAATCATGCCACAAGCGAAGCGTGATAATATGGGGAATGTTTCTGGTGTGCTTGGTGTACAAAGTATACCCGGAAAAATAACTATACCTGCAGAATACAAACAAACGATTCAATATAGTCCAGCTGAAGCTTTTGTCATGGCGGTTGATAAAACGGGTCAAATATCAGGTATGATTTTGAACTCGATTGTCAAAATGGTCCGTGGTTTAATTGGTTTGGATAATTTATCTGGGCCTATTACGATTGCTAAGGTTGCAGGACAGAGTGCAGAAATGGGTTGGCAGACCTTTATCTCATTCATGGCTTTAATGAGTGTAAGTTTAGGAATTTTAAATTTATTGCCTATACCCATGCTTGATGGTGGACATTTAGTTTACTATTTTATTGAGCTGATCCGTGGTAAACCTGTTTCTGAACAAATACAATTGGTTGGTTTGAAAATTGGTATGGTACTGCTTGGGAGTATGATGCTCCTTGCATTATTCAATGACTTCATGCGTTTATAAGAACGTGGATACGAAATAAATTAACATCGGAAAAGACAGGCATGCAGCACACACATTTATTTATGCCTTTGGCACTCATCAGTGCAATGGCAGCAGTACAACAAGTATATGCAGCAGATGAATTCATTGTCCGCGATATAAAAATTAACGGGCTTGTTCGTTTAACGCCAACCAATGTCTATGGGATGTTGCCTGTCAATGCTGGTGATCGTGTCAATGATACAACCATTGCAAATGCGATTCGTGCTTTATATGCCACGGGCTTGTTTGATGATATTAAAGCATCTCAAGAAGCGGATGCGCTCATTTTTACAGTGGTTGAACGCCCACTCATTTCAAAAGTTGAGTTTAAAGGTAATAAGCTCATACCTAAAGAAGCGCTAGAAGAAGGGCTGAAAAAAATGGGTATTGCAGAAGGTGAGGTTTTGAAAAAATCTGCCCTGCAAACTATTGAGACAGAACTTGAACAACAGTATATGCAGCAAGGTCGTTATGATGCTGATGTTAAAGTTGTTACCACAGCTAGACCGAATAATCGTGTCGATTTAACCGTTGATTTTGTGGAAGGTAAAGCTGCTAAAGTTGTTGATATTAATATTATTGGTAATACTGTTTTTCAAGAAAGCGAAATTAAGCAGGCCTTTGCTGTAAAAGAGAGTGGTTGGAGTTCAATTGTTACGCGTAACGACCGCTATGCACGAGAAAAAATGGCAGCCAGCCTAGAAGCTTTACGCGCATTATATTTAAATAAAGGTTATATCAATTTTAATATTACCAATTCAAATTTGAACTTGAGTGAAGATAAAAAGAATATTTTTGTTGAAGTTGCTGTAGAAGAAGGTGAGCAATTTAAGTTTGGTGAAACTAAGTTTTTAGGCGATGCACTTTATAAGCCAGAAGAATTAAAAGCCCTAAAAATTTATAAAGATGGCGAGACTTATTCTCAAGAAAAAGTAAATGCAGTCAAACAACTTTTACTTCGTAAGTATGGTAATGCAGGTTATTACTATGCTGAAGTAAATATGGTTCCTGAAATTAATAAAGAAACAAAACTGGTTGATTTGAACTATTACATTAATCCGGGGCAACAGGTGACTGTGCGTCGTATTAATTTTATGGGTAATACGAAAACAGCCGATGAAGTTTTACGTCGTGAAATGCGCCAAATGGAAGGTGCATTGGCAAGCAATGAAAAAATTGACTTGTCTAAAGTTCGTTTAGAGCGTACAGGTTTCTTTAAAACGGTTGATATTAAGCCAGCGCGTATTCCGAATGTGTCAGATCAGGTTGATTTAAATATCAATGTTGAAGAACAACACTCAGGTACAAGTACACTTGCTGTTGGTTTCTCACAAAGCGGTGGTGTAACGTTCCAAGCGGGCTTAAGTCAAACCAATTTCTTGGGTACAGGTAATAGTGTCGCGATTGATTTATCGCGTTCAGAAACTCAAGATTATTATAATTTAAGTGTGACAGATCCATACTTCACCATTGATGGTGTACGTCGTGGTTATAATATGTACTACCGTAAAACCAAGTTAAATGATGACTATAACGTTAACAATTATGTGACGGACAGTTTTGGTGGTGGTATTACGTTTGGTTATCCAATTGATGAAAACCAAAGTATCAGTGCGGGTCTGAATATTGACCAAACCGATGTTACGACAGGGCCATATGTGTCAACCTATGTACGCGATTACTTGTTGGCAAATGGTGGTAAGGCAACTGGTAAGGCAACTGATGTTTGTGTTGGTAACATTGAATATCTATATGAAGATGCGAGTAATCCGACCTTGATTACAGGTAGTAGATGTAATGGACAACAAGTTGACTTTGACAATGAATTCAAATCTGATTTTTTAACTTACAATCTTAATTTAGGTTGGTCATATAACACGTTAAACCGTCCTGTATTCCCAACCAGTGGTATGTCGCATCGTGTGAATGGGGAAATTGCTTTACCAGGTAGTGATGTTGAATACCAGAAATTGACATATGATGCCCAAGCCTTCTTACCCTTACCTTATGAGTTTGTACTGCGTGGTTATGGTAAGTTGGGTTATGGTAATGATTTGCCCTTCTATAAAAACTTCTATGCAGGTGGCTTTGGTTCGGTTCGAGGTTACGACAACAGCACTTTAGGTCCAAAGTATCCAGGTGTAACGAATAATGAGTCACGTCTAATGGATAATAATCCTGAAGAAGTGGGTGGTAATGCATTAATACAATTTGGTGCGGAACTCGCATTGCCTTTACCATTTAAAGGGGATTGGACACGTCAAGTTCGACCAGTACTTTTTGCTGAAGGTGCACAAGTGTTTGATACGCAATGTAATATTCCAAGTGGAACGTTGTATTTAGCTGGTACACCAACTGATCCGGGTGTGAGTGCTAAAAAATATTGTGAAGATAACTTTGGTTTTGATGCTGAAAACATGCGTTATAGCGTAGGTGTTGGCTTTACATGGATTACCATGATTGGTCCACTTTCACTCAGTTATGCATACCCATTGAATGATAAACCGGGTGATGAAACTAAAAATATCCAGTTTGAAATCGGTCGTACTTTCTAAGTACGATCCTGTAAAGGTTTAAGAAGGATATTAAAATGAATAAAATATTAATGAGTCTACTTGTTGCTGGATTGGCCAGTACTTCAGTTGTTCATGCAGCGGCTTATGGCGTTGTTGATTTAGAAAAAGTGGTTGAAAATAGTACTTATTTAAAGCAGCAAAATGCTTCTTTACAGCAGACTGTGAATCCGCAAACGACAAAACTTGAGCAATTGGGTAAGGAGTTGGAGGGTATTCAACAACGCGCTCAACAAAACCCAAATTTATCTGAAGCTGAAAAGCAAAAGATGATGACTCAGTACCAAACAAAACTGAAAGAGTTTAATTCAATTCAACAGGGCTTGCAGACGACGGTTCAGTCTTCAATTCAGGTGATGAATAAGACTTTGGATGGTCGAGTGAAACAAGTTGCTGAACAATTGCGTAAAGAAAACAACTTAGATGTTGTTTTAAATAAAAATTCAGCGCTTGCCTATGACGCTAAATATGATTTAACTGATAAAATGATTCAAAAGGTCAATGTTATTAAGTAATCAATGAATCCTAGACAATTGCGCTTAGAAGATCTGGCTCGCCTTGTACAAGGCGAGTGTATCGGTCAATTTGATTTAATATTAGAAGGGCTGGCAAGCTTAGATGCTGCCCAAGCAAAACATATTGCATTTGTAAATGCAGATAAATACTTAGATCACGCACGTGCTTCAAAAGCAGGTGCGTTAATTGTTACGTCAGCTTTAAAAGCGCAGCTAGATAGCCATAATAACTTTATTGTGGTTGATAATCCTTATCTGGCTTTTGCTATTCTGACCCATGTGTTTGAGAAAAAACATACACAGCAGGGTATTGAAAGCACAGCCAAAATTCATCCCTCTGCCATAATTGCTGATAGTGCCTACATTGGGCATTATGTAGTAATTGGCGAACACTGTGTGATTGGTGATGAAACGGTTGTTCAATCACATGTCAAAATTGATGATGATGTCGAAATTGGTAAACAATGTTTTATCGATTCGCACGTAACAGTCACAGGCGAAACTAAAATAGGCAATCGCGTCCGTATTCATGCCAATAGTGTGATTGGTAGTGAAGGTTTTGGCTTTGCACCTTATCAAGGTAAGTGGCATCGGATTGCACAATTAGGTTCAGTCAAAATTGGTCATGATGTCAGAATTGGATCAAATTGTAGTATTGATCGTGGTGCATTAGACGACACAATTTTGGAAGATGGTGTCATTATTGATAACCTTGTGCAAATTGCGCATAATGTGAAGATTGGTGCAAATACAGCTCTGGCTGCAAAATGTGGTGTTGCAGGTAGTACTACAATTGGCAAAAACTGTGTGCTTGCTGGTGGGGTAGGTGTGGTTGGTCATATTAATATTGCAGATAATGTAACAATTACAGCTATGTCAATGGTCACAAAAAGTATTTCTGAATCTGGTAGCTATTCTTCTGGTACGCCAATGTTGGAAAGTTTACATTGGAAACGCGCTGCTGTACGCTTTAAACAATTAGCAGATGTGCCATTGACCCAATTGCTAAAACGGCTTGATCATATACAGACTCAAATCGAGTCCCTTGAATCAACTTTTAAGCGTAAATAGAATATGATGACTGAGTCGAATACTCCTGCATTTACGAAGCCTGAATTGCCAATGCACATTCAACAAATTCGTGAATATTTACCTCACCGCTATCCATTTTTATTGGTCGATCGTGTTGTTGATGTGACTGATAATGCTATTGTGGGTTATAAGAACGTTTCAATCAACGAAGAGTTTTTACAGGGACATTTCCCAGGCTATCCAATTATGCCTGGTGTATTGATTGTTGAGGCATTAGCTCAAGTCTCTGGTATACTTGGTTTTATTATGAATAATGAAAAACCAAGTGAAGGCTCTTTGTTTCTTTTTGCTGGCGCAGAAAAGGTCCGCTTTAAGAAACAAGTTGTTGCGGGTGATCAACTGGTTTTAAAATCTGAGTTGGTGATGCACAAACGTGGTATTTACAAATATAATTGTATCGCCACAGTCGATGGTATTGTAGCAACTACTGCGGAAATTATGGTTTCGCATCAAAAAATAGAGCAGGCATGAGTAATAACGATTTAATTCACCCAACAGCTATTATTGACTCATCAGCAGTCATTGCTTCAGATGTGCAAATTGGTCCCTATTGTATTATTGGGCCACAGGTCACTATTGCTGAGGGCACCAAACTACATTCACATGTCGTTATAGGTGGCTTTACTCGGATTGGGAAAAATAATGAAATATTCCAATTTGCGAGTGTGGGTGAAGTTTGTCAGGATTTAAAATATGCTGGCGAAGAAACTTGGCTTGAAATTGGCGATCACAATTCAATTCGTGAACATTGCAGTTTGCATCGTGGTACGGTTCAAGATCAAAGTTTGACTAAAATCGGTAGTTATAACTTATTGATGGTAAATACTCATATTGCCCATGACTGTGTAATTGGCGATCATAATATTTTTGCCAATAATGCTGGTATTGCTGGTCATGTACATATTGGTGATTATGTAGTGGTTGGCGGAAATTCAGGTATTCACCAATTCTGTAAAATTGATTCTTACAGTATGATTGGTGGTGCTTCGTTAATTTTAAAAGATGTGCCTGCTTATGTGATGGTCTCGGGTAACCCAGCACATGCCTTCGCGATGAATGTAGAAGGTATGCGTCGTAAAGGTTGGTCTAAGAACGTTATTCAGGCATTACGCCAAGCATTTAAATTGATTTATAAAGATGGTTTAACCACTGAGCAAGCGATTCAGCAGATTCGTACGGAAATATTACCTGAAGTTCCTGAAGTACAGTTACTGATTGATTCTCTAGAGCAATCTAAGCGTGGCATTGTTCGTTAATTCAATCTTGCGTTGCATAAAAAAGACACCTAATGAGGTGTCTTTTTTTTTGATTTTATTTCTTAAAATAACCTGCTTCTTCTGATTTTGGATAATTTTTAACAAGCTTGCTTTTGAGTTGGTTGGCAAGTGTTGTATTGCGATCTACATCTTTGGCAATATTGTGAAGTTGATAGAGTGCTCGTGCCGCTTTTGCTGAATTAGGATATTGATTGACGACAATATTGTAATTCTTTTTCGCTTCAGTGTAATTGGTCGGTTCAATGGCTAAATTAAATTCAGCGAGCCAAAAATAAGCATTGCTAATATAGACACTGTTGGGATTGTTTTTGATGAAGTTTTGCATTGGAGTAATTGCTTTTTTAGCACCACCTTGTTTGTAGGCATCTAAAGCCACGGTATAAGCGGCTTTATCTAAATCAGCAGTAGAAGGAGGTTGTGTGCTCACAACAGGTGCTTGAGTGTTTGTTGTCGCTGCTATTGGGGTTGGTGTGTTGGAGGTACTGGGAGGAGTATCCTGTTGGTTATCCTCCGCTGGAGTCGCACTTTCAGGATCAGTTTTTTGTTGTAATAGTTCTAGTCGCTGATCTAAGTCTGTGTAGCGATTGGTTAATTCATGTTTAAGCTGTTCAATTTCATTGCCTTGTTCTTCAATTTTGCCACGTAGTGTACGAATATCATTTTCTAATTGTTGATTTTTTTGCATGATTTGCCAATTCAGATTGGTCGGCACATTTGCTGTAGTTGCACCTAAATTAATGGCAGCATTATTTGCGCTAGTCTCGTTGTTATTCTGACTTAATCCACGGGATTCAATTGGAATATTGGCATAAAGTGAGGCTGAGCTAAATAAGACCAGTGCGCATAAAGCATGCTGTTTGAGCATCATAAAAATATCCATTTCGTATTTTTGGGCACATTCTAAATTCCTGACTTTAGAGCGTACCTATTTAAAAGACCTGACGACATTAAAAACGTCCATGCTATGAAATGCAATATACATTTACAATCTTGTCGTAGTTTTAAAGTAAGTGATTACATTGATAAAAAATATACAAAAATACTGTTTTTAATCAAGATTGTTTTTTTAATAAGCAAATGAAAGCAATACGCTTATAAAAGTTGCTTGAACGCTTGCAAGTTAAATAAAAATCTCTATACTCTGTTCTTGCAATGGTAGCCCCGCTGGTGGCTTCGCAATTGTACTCTGTGAACCCCGCCAGGACCGGAAGGTAGCAACGGTAACAGAACTATGATGTGCCGAAGTTTTGCTAGTGGGGTTGCCACCAGTTTATATAATAATAACGTTAATCCCTTCTGTTAAATATCATTTTCTAGTCTCGTAATTGCTTTAATAATTGTCTCCATTTCAAATCCTCGATACATTAAAAAGCGAATTTGTTTTGCTTTAAGTTTTGCTTCTTTTTCTACAGTTAAACCAAACTTCTTTACTTTCAGTTGATACGCTTGTTCGTTCCAATCGGTTTCTTTTAATTCCTCTTGAATTAAACTGCTATCAATTTTTTTTGATTTTAAAGCCAGCTTAATGCGATTAGGTCCTTTACCTTTGCGTTTTTGACTCGACAGCATCATTTCGGCAACACGTTGGTCACTCTGATAGTTTTGTGTTGCTAGCTCATCAACCAGTTTTAAAACTTCATCTCGATCCATCGCATATAAGGCCAGTTTCTCAATCAGTTCTGCTTTTGAGTATTCCCGACGTGTCAGTACAGCAAAGGCATAGGAGCGCAAACGCGAGCCTGTAAGCCCTTGTGCTTTAGGCTGTTGCTCATCGTCAAAGTTCAACGCTTCTAATGATTCAGGTGGAGTGGTAGGAGAGGTCGACTCTGTTGAGTCATCAAATTGCTGCTTGAGTACATCATAATCAAGCATTGTCGGAAATTTTGAATTGCTCATAGTGTATCGATCACATCAAATAAAAAACGCCCCGTAGGGCGTTTTACAGTTTAAGACTTATATAGCTTGAAAACAAATTTCTGTTTTAAGCATCTAGAAAGTCTGGTTCTACTTCATCTTTTTCTTCAATAGGTGTGGTCGTTGGTGTCAACAATTTTTCACGAATAAGACGATCAAGTTCTTGTGCAATTTGAGGGTTTTCCTCTAAATGGCGAATCACATTATTTTTACCTTGACCGATTTTATTGCCTTGATATGAATACCAAGCACCCGCTTTTTGTACCAGTTCTTGTGCAACAGCAAGATCAACCAGTTCACCCAGTTGATTCACACCCTTGCCATATAAAATTTGGAACAATGCTTCCTTAAAAGGAGGTGCCATTTTATTTTTCACGACTTTAACGCGGGTTTCTGAACCGACAATTTCATCGCCTTCTTTCACTTGACCAATACGACGGATATCCAAACGTACAGAAGCGTAGAATTTGAGTGCATTACCGCCAGTTGTGGTTTCAGGGCTACCAAACATTACACCAATCTTCATACGGATTTGGTTAATGAAGATGACCATGCAATTTGAGCGTTTTGCATTACCAGTAATTTTACGTAATGCCTGACTCATCAAACGTGCTTGTAAGCCCATGTGTGAGTCGCCCATTTCACCTTCAATTTCAGCGCGAGGTGTCAGTGCAGCCACGGAATCGACAACGATCATGTCAACAGCACCAGAGCGGACTAACATATCTGCAATTTCAAGGGCTTGCTCACCGTGGTCCGGTTGAGAAACCAATAGGTTGTCAAGGTCGACACCCAGCTTACGCGCATACTGAGGATCGAGTGCATGTTCTGCATCGATGAAAGCACAAGTACCACCCGCTTTTTGACATTGTGCAATGGCTTGCAATGTCATTGTGGTTTTACCAGAAGATTCAGGACCGTAAATTTCGACGATACGACCTTTCGGTAAGCCACCAATACCGAGCGCAATGTCTAGTGTTAAAGAGCCTGTAGAGACCGCTTCAACGGCCAATACGGTATTATCACCTAGACGCATTACGGTATTTTTACCAAATTGTTTTTCAATCTGGCTTAGGGCAGCATTAAGCGCCTTACTTTTATTATCATCCATCTCACAACCTCAAAACGATGTCACAAAAATATTAACTTAAGTGGATGAGTTACTTTTAAACGTGTTCCACTCAAGTATAGTGACAGATCTATTCTTTATGTTCTATATCAATTCTGTCTAGTGCGACAGAATATGACGCTTAAATTAATCATCATTATAAGACCAGCTTTGGTCAGACTGCTGATTATTGTCTTGTTTAAATTTACTGATTTGTCGTCGATCTTTTTTACTCGGTCGATGTTCAGGTCGGGCTAGATTATGCAACTTTCTTTGTGTTGCAAGCAACTCTCGTCGCGCAATACTGACTTCTGTTTCTGCATAAAGTTGTTGTGCAATTGGTGCTGCACCGCGTATAGCTGACAATGCTTTGATCATAATGGTTTTTCGGTCGAAACCTTGTTGAATGGTCAGTTCCATGCCAACACGAACTTCTTTCGATACTTTAACACGTTCACTATTATGGTGAACCTTACCACCTTCAATGGCAGCCTTCGAGATTGAGCGTGTTTTAAAAAAACGTGCAACCCAAAGCCATTTATCAACACGCATACTTTCAACGTTGTTTTGTTGAGAGAGATTAGGCATATTTTTTCAGATCCTCAGCTTGTTCCAATATTGCAATGAAGTCAGTTAAATGATTTAAAATCGGATAAGGGCTTTCAGATCTTATCTGTCCTTTAGATGAGGGCTGCGCAATGGTAATCAAATGCTGAAGACCAAATTTTTCTGCTCCATTAAGAACTTTTTCTGTGTCATCAATAAAATAGGCTTGATTGATTTGGAAGGGATGTAGTGCGTGTAGCTGTTGCCAAAATTCGGGATATTCTTTGGCATAGCCGATACTTTCGCTGCTGATAATCACATCAAAATAATGGGCTATTTGGGTTTGTTCAAGTTTAAACTTTAAACCCTCACAATCGGCATTGGTTGCAATCCAGCAGGAATAACCATTTGATTTTAAATAATCGAGTAATTCCAAACAGCCTGCACGTAAAGCAACGTTGTGTTTAAATTCTTGTTGCAATGCAAGGGTGTCGACAGCTACTTTTGAGCTCCAAAAACGGGTCGAATACCAATTTAGGGTATGATTATGTTCTTGATAAAACTGAAATAGGGCTTGGGTGCTTTGTTCCAATGTGCAACCATGTGTGGCAGCATATCGAAGTGGAAGTTGATGATTCCAAATGAAATCATCATAAGCAAGATCAAGGAGCGTACCGTCCATATCGAAGATGATGGTCGGTTTTTCTGAGTAATTCGACATATAAAGGTAATCTATGTTTAAAACAACAACAGCACCACAAGATGCTTTGATTTTACAGTTGGTTCCCATTGTGACACAGGCATGTGAAATTTTGCGAGCAGAATATCAAGCATATTGTGCAGGTGTCGCCTTTGATGTTGAGAGAAAAAGTGATAATTCACCTGTAACCCAAGCGGATTATCGGGTGAATGAATTTATCACGACAGCATTGCAGGAAAATTTCTCAGATATCCCAGTATTGTCAGAAGAAGGGGATAATACAGAACGTAAGCAGTGGCCAAGCTTTTGGTTGCTTGATCCTTTAGATGGTACGAAAGAATTTCTGCATAAGAGACCTGAATTTACAATTAACTTAAGTTTGGTGGAGGGTGCGCATACCACTTTTGCTATATTGGCCATTCCCGGTGAGCAAGCGATTTATATCTGCCCAAAACAAGGTTTGCCTTTAAAATTTGAGATTCAAACGGGTCTATGGCAGGAATATGTGGAAGATCAGCCATCGACAGAGATTCGAATTGGTTTAAGTCAGAGTAGTCAAGATAAACCTAAATATGCTGAATACTTAGAAATATTAAAACAAAGAGTAAGCATTGCGGAGTTTAAAGCAGGCAGTGCTTATAAATTTTGTATGATCCTTGAAGGCAAAGTCGATATTTATCCACGGTTTCATCCTACTAGTGAATGGGATACCAGTGCGGGTCAATGTCTGGTTGAGCGTATAGGTGGTGGAGTGGTTGATTTAAAAGGCCGTCCTTTTTTATATAATCAACGGGATAGCTTGTTAAATGGTGGCTTTATTGCATTTCGTAATATTGATATGAAAGAATTGGCATTTCAAGCCCTAGAACTTATGGCAAACAGACCTTGAGCTGATGATTTAACATGCTATAGTGTGCCGAACCATGTTTATTTTGGCTGGATCATGGCGTTAGAGCTGCTCCCTGCAAGTATGTTGAAGGCAATTGATTTATTGCCTGATGCAAAAACACCTGTCACTTTATTTACTCGTCATTCTATTCGTGAAGTAGTGGCTGGGCAGGGTTTGGCTGGCTATGATTTACAGTTAACCTCGCAAGGTCGTGACTTGGCGCAGGCGTGGGGAACTTATTTAATTGATCATACAGACCGAAGTATTCAGCACTGTATTTCAAGTCCGATACAACGCTGTGTCGATACCGCCGCTTTAATGATTCAAGGTGCTGATTCCAGTACACTTGCGCAAAACACCCATTGTATTGAGATTGTCGAGCAAGGCTTGTTGGTCGAACCGGGAAGTTTTGTACTGGATATTAAGCAGGCTGGACCTTATTTTCGAAAACAGGGTGCATTGGGTTTTATTAATAGTTTTGTGAAAAATGCGTTGCCGGGCATGAAACATCCAATTTCTGGCGTGGTTGATGTATTGGAACTGATTTATAACACGCATCCACAAGATAATTTTGGTTTAAGTTTGGCAGTGAGTCACGATACGATTTTAGCAGCAATCATCGCAGTGATTTCTGGGCGTAATACCGTTAGTCAGGAAGACTGGCCTAGAATGATGGAAGGTCTGTTTGTCTGGTTTGAAGGCGATGAGTTTTTGGAATCGAAACTGAAATGGATTTGGCGTGGTGAATTGAATGAGTTGTCAATACGTGAGTTTCAAAATTTAGAAAAATAAAATAGATATGCATAAAAAATTCATGGACCTAAAAAATTATAAAGCAAGTTTTTAATAAATTATAAATATTTGATCTGTAGCAATAATAACTAAATTGAAGTGAGTGTTATATACACGAACTTTTTTAAATCATTTATAAATTCACATATTTCATATAAATAAATGTTCTAACAGGCTCTCGTTTTATTAAAAAAATCAAACATAAATCAAATAAATACAGGTATTTGGCGCGGTATTTTACATATTTTATAATGGTTACTCTTGTTGTTTTAATATATTATTTATTTTGTAAGTTATTGATTAATATAGTTTTAATATGATCACATAATTCTTCTTTTTGGAGAGGTTATGGTGCTATTGGGGTGGGAATGTGATGCAACTACGGTTTAAATATTTAACTGTGTGTACTTTATCTATAATGCTTATGGCATGTGGTGGGGGTTCTGGTAGTTCTGAAGGAGAGGTTTCAAATAAAGTTCCAGGGGATGGAACAAATGAACTTCCAGGGGATGGCACACCAGAAACCCCAGAAGGTGGTACACCAGAAACCCCAGACGGTGGTACACCAGAAACCCCAGAAGGTGGTACACCAGAAACCCCAGACGGTAGTACGCCAGAAACACCAGACGGTGGTACACCAGAAACCCCAGATGGTGGTACACCAGAAACGCCAGAGGGTGGGGATACACAGCCACCAATTGTTTCAAAATATCCAGAACCTAAAAAAAATATCATGGATAATTCTATTATCGGTTTTTTTGATTTTGATAAATTTGGACTTGTTCGCCAAATCAGAAATGACTTAAATGGTAGTTTTTCGGCTATGGTGCAATTTGCACAAAGTCATGTGGTTAATCCTAATAATAATGAATCGAAATTTTTACCACGATTAACCACTGAAAAAGATGCTTTGCTTCTGGTGACACCCACTGTTGAAATGGGTGATCCTGAAAAATTAAATGCTGAAATATATTTTAATAATCAGTTGATTAGGACGATTCGACTTAAAGAGCCATCTCGTATTTCTTTATCAGATCAGTCTAATGCAGATGATCGACCACAAGTACAATTTTCAAAACGTGCGTGGTCAGCGGCATTAAAGTGGACTGAGGTGCGTCCGGGTTTATCTATTCGCATTGTTGATCCTGCAAACGAAAAAAGTGGTGATTTACGCTCAGAAGACATTGATTTTGCAGCACCGGGAGAGTTGGTGGTTCAAAGTATCCGACTGGGTTTGTTAACTGAGCCACCGAAATCAGCTGGTCATTACATGTTGCTAGAACCTGAAAAAGCAGGCACGGATTATTTCCAGACCATTCCAGCAGCACGCATGATTGTCAGTAAATATGAGGATATGAAGCTTGACAAAGTAATGGTGGCAAGTGGTGTTATTTATAACTCAGCGAGTGCAACCACGGGTGATGTGTATAGTGGTGACATGCGTGAAAATACCGCTAAATCTACCTTTAGTACGGGCATTAACCTTGCAAACTGGGGCATAACCAGCTCATCTATGCAGAGTCAGGAACAACCACAAGTAACCCAAAGTGTTGTTATTCATCATGCGAGTGGTAATTATAGCAATGGTGTACAAAGTCATGGGCTAAGTGGTGGTAATGGTATTTTGACTTTATATGATTCAGTTGGGAATGAGTTTAGTCATGAGATTGGCCATCATTATGGTTTAGGGCACTATCCAGGTGAAAAAGATGGAAATTATTTCTGGGCCGCACATCATGCCGATAGTGGTTGGGGTTATATTGCCTTTAGAAATAAAATGCGCGGAAATTTAAATTGGAGAACCACCAATTTAGGTGATGGTACAAATGGTGTGCCAAACTTCCTCGGTAAATATGCATATGGTTGGGATGCCATGTCGGGTGGTGCGACAGCCAGCTCGATTTCACGTTATACCCACTATACTGGATACAGTACGCAACAAAAAATTCAGCCTGCATTTGATCGTGATGTTTGGGCCGAAGACTCTGCGACGGGTTATAAAAAGTGGAATAAAATAACGCGAATGATGGAAGTGTCGCAGCCTAAAGTACCGACGAAATCGAGTAATGTTTGGTATAACAGTGCGGATGGAAATTATCTAAAGCCGCGTTTATTTAGTGTACCTGTATATACCATTGTGGGTGGATATGATCCCGTCAATCAGTCGGGTTTAATTTATCCTGCGGCACGTGGTAACTGGGGGAATGTGTTTGATTTGCCGCAAGCCAATACGGTCGGTACAGCTGCGAGTTGCTGGTTAAAGGTGCAATCTGCCAATGGTGTGCAAAATATTGCATTGGCACCTAATCGTATGCAAGGCAATAGTGTTAATAAATTCCATATTAATTTAGCACAAAGTGAGCAACCTCAAGTAGTTGATTTATATTGTCAAAAAGCCAATGAGCAAGCGCTTAAACTTTCAAGTATCGCGATTCCTGTCAGTGCAGACCTTATGTCACCGTATGTGAGTATTGGTCAGGAAGATGGTTATTCCGCTTTAAAACGTGTTGAAATGCCAGAACTGGATCAAGCATTTGTGCAAAATAAGGGCAAGGAAATCGTTAATTTATCGCCGACATTTAGACTATTTTATGATTCTTATCGTCGCTTTAAAGATGAGTTCTCTCCAGATGCTCAAACTGAAATGGTACGTTATACCCAGCAACAAATTAAAATTTACCGTTTGAATCGTTGGGTGAATGTTTATTATAACGACCTCAGTAATGGTAATACTGAAGCATTAGACGAGTTTCATAAATTTGTTGACAGTCTTGGTTTGAAGAATGATATTCCACTTGCCAATGCAAGCATGTTAGTTATGCCAAAAATGGGCAATAGCTGTCTTAAAGTCGAGAAACTTGATACTGGAATATTGAATGTTTATATGAGTGGGAAAAATGGTTGTACAGGTGAAGCATCGACGTTATGGGTGCATGATGCAATTGGTAAAATTCACAGTCAACAATATCCAAACTTATGCTTAACCAACGCTACAACACTGTCTTCATGTAGTAATGATGTACAGGGTCAAATGTGGCAAGCCACTGTAAATGGTGATACACAACAACTGCGTCAAGGGAATAGTTGTTTAGACTTGAGTGGTGGTCATACACCAAGTGCTGATGGGCGCGGTGAAATTATCATGTATGGTTGTGGGGGTGGTAATAACCAGAAATGGAGTATTGTTCCACAAAGTCATAGTCTAATTTTAGCGATGTCGAATGGTAAAAATTTACCGTTGGTATCGAAAATTTTAGCAAAATAGTCATACTGTAAATTGTTGAGTGAATAAAATAAGCCCTATATAGGGCTTATTTTTATGATATGAATAATGAATAGACACAAAAAAAGCCCTATATAGGGCTTCTTTCATATGCATAAATTAGTTAGCTAAAGCTTTAATTTGTGCATTTAAACGGCTCTTATGACGAGCAGCTTTGTTTTTATGGATGATGCCTTTATCAGCCATACGGTCGATTACTGGTACAGCAGTTTTGTATGCTTCTGAAGCAACAGCATAGTCACCAGCAGCAATAGCAGCTACTGTACGTTTTAAATAAGTACGAACCATTGAACGTAAGCTAGCGTTGTGTTTGCGTGCTTTAACGTTTTGACGGGCACGTTTTTTAGCTTGAGCAGAGTTTGCCACTCGTGCACTCCTTGAAATAGATTGGTCTGGGCGGGCTGAAATTGCAACTGAAAACCTTCATCAGAAGAATTATCACCAGCCCGTAAACAAGTGCCATATTGTGATTAAACTATGACGTTAAGTCAAGTCTTGACTTGCTTTGACAACATTTTAGATGCATAAAAATTCCAAAGAAACCGTTAGATTAGTAATAACCTCTAGAGATTGTTTAAAAAATGACTAAATCAATTAAAAGTGTAATTGTAATTGGAGCAACAGGTTTAGTGGGGCGGGAACTGCTAAAACAACTTAATCAGATTGAGAGTTGTGAGAAAATTACAGCCATTGTTCGACATGAAGATATAGAGCTTAAATCTTTAAAAAAAGTACAACAATTTATTTTAGATGATTTTCTATTGTTGAACGATGAAGATGCGAATGGTTATAGTCATGCATTTAGTTGTTTGGGAACAACGCTGAAAAAAGCAGGATCTAAGCAAAATTTTTATAACGTCGATTATGAAATGAATGCCCATTTTGCCGATTTATTTGAAACGACAGATACTCATTACTTACTCATTAGTGCGATGGGTGCAAATGCGCAGTCAAAAATTTTCTATAATAAGGTGAAGGGTGAACTAGAAAATCATATCCAAAGTTTAAATCTTAAATGTGTGTCCATCTTACGTCCTTCACTGTTATTAGGTGAACGTCAAGAACAACGCGCTTTGGAGGATATGACTCAGAAGTTATATCGAAAATTTTCGCATTTGGTGCCTAATACATTCAAATATAAGCCAGTGACAGCAGAACAAGTGGCTCATACTATGGTCGATGCAGCGCGAACTCAAACGGATAAGTTTGAAATTTATGATAATTTACGCATACAAACGTGCAAATAAGGGAGATAAAAGTGTCTAATGTAGCATTCGTAACTTGCGATTTATTGGATGATCATCCAGAGAAAGACTTTCAAGTGGTCACACCATCGATGGATGGTAAATGCTTTAAAAGTTATGGGGCGCGTAAAAGTTTTGGCGGTCAGGTGGTGACGGTAAAATGCTTTGAAGACAATTCACGTGTTAAAGAACTATTGGCAACGGATGGTACAGGTAAAGTGCTTGTGGTCGATGGTGGTGCTTCAATGCGCTGTGCTTTAATGGGGGATATGATTGCAGAGTCAGCCGTTAAAAATCACTGGAATGGTGTAGTGATTTATGGCTGTGTACGCGATGTTGATGCGATTGCTGAATTAGATTTGGGTGTGCATGCATTGGCTGCCATTCCTCAAAAAAGTAATCGTAAAGGCATTGGCGAAGTAGATTTAACTTTGTATTTTGGTGGCGTGACCATCAATTCTGGTGATTATCTTTATGCAGATAACAATGGAATCGTGATTGCAAAAGAAAAACTAGTCGATTTATAACGAAAATTATTAAATAAGGATAAAAATGGTGAATCATCAACTTAAAGTTGTACAAGCTTTAGCTTCAGCATTGACCGCAGGTGGACGTGGCGTGAGTGGCACAGCTTTTCCCAAGCAGCCTGAAAAATCACTTAAACTTTATGAGTTTGAAGGTTCACCATTTTGTCGCCGTGTACGGGAAGTATTGACCTTATTAAATTTAGATTACGAGGTTTATCCATGTCCAAAAGGTGGAGCGAAATATCGTAAAATTGTCAAAGAAAAAGGTGGGAAATTACGCTTTCCATTTTTAATTGATGAAAACACAGGGGTCGAGATGTATGAGTCGAAAGACATTATCGATTACCTATTTAAGCATTACGGCAAAAGTGGTAAGACGCCAAAAAAATATTCAGACTATCCTAAATATCCTGTCGTTGCCTTTGCGGGTACTTTGATCAATGGCGCACGTGGGGTATGGATTAATCAAAAAATTATTGATCGGGAAGCACCTGAGCAACTTTTAGAATTATGGGGTTTTGAAGCGAGTCCATTTACTCGAGTTGTACGTGGTGTATTAACTGAACTGGAATTACCTTTTAAGTTTCATAATGTGCCCAAAGAGCGCTGGCAAGATATGGGGCCAGCAGTATTACGTTTAAAACCTGGAAAATATCAACCGTTAAAAGGTGGTAAACGTGAAAAGGTGATCGAAATTATGGGGCGTGATATTCAGGTTCCGTATTTGGTCGATCCCAATACAGATGTGAAGATGTTTGAGTCTGCAAAAATTGTGAAATATTTAGAAAAACAATATGGTTGAATGATCAGTTTGAAATAAAGAAACAGCGTATTTCGTTGTTTCTTTACAGCGTGATTGGTCTATGAATACATGGACTCACCCCCTCAAACTTTTTATTTTATCGTGCTAAATTGAAATGATAACGCTTAGAAAGACTGCAATATAATTTTAATGGTCAGTAAAACTCCTTGCTTTCAGGGATATGCTTTTCATTGTATTTGTCGTTATATTGAGTGGTCATAAAAGGGGATAGTTTGTGTCAGGATTAGAAACGATTTTACCTGTACCTGTTTTAATTGTTGAGGATGAAGATCTCATTCAAGAACGATTAAGGAAGATCTTGGCAGAATTGGGTTATGACAATGATGGACTCATTTTTGCTAAGAATCTGAAAGAAGCATTTTTACACATCGAACAGCAGCATATTTCCTTGGCATTGGTTGATTTAGGACTGCCTGATGGAAATGGGATCGAATTGATCGAAAAGCTGCGTGCGCAAGATAGTAGCGCCCTTATTTTAGTAATTTCAGCATGGAGTACCCAAGAAAGTTTATTTTCAGCAATCAAGGCGGGTGCAACAGGTTATGTTTTGAAAGAACGTGATGATGCTGAGGTTTTGTTATCTATACGAAGTATTTTGCGTGGTGGCGCGCCTATAGACCCTTTTATTGCACAAGAAATTTTAAAGCAGATCTCAGCTTCTGTCATTACAAGATCAAAGGGTGATAAGTCTTCGGATTCTGAAGTCGCACTTTTAACCAATCGTGAGACAGAAATCCTTGATTTGGTGGCGCAAGGGATGAGCAATAAAGAAATAGCAGAACAGTTGTTTGTCTCTAAATATACGGTTGAAAGTCACATTAAACATATTTATCGAAAATTATCGGTCACGAAAAGAACGAAGGCTGTGAGTACCGCGAGATCCTTAGGGATTTTATGAAGCCTTCTGTTTTACATTGTTTTATTCTTTTTTTGCTATGTTTAGTCAGCAGAATCAGTTATGCAGAAATAAAACAAAGTGTTAATAGCCAATGCTCAGTGCATATAAACGCTATCTCTGCCGTAAAAACACCTTCACAGTTGGTTTTACCTAAGTATGGATGGCAGTCGGTACAATTACCAGATAATTGGGCGAAGCATTGGCAAGATTATAGCGGAAGTGCTTGGTATAAAATTCAGTGGAAATTATTATGCCAAGAGAATACAAGGCTTGCGGAACCCATTGCGTTTGCAGTTGATTATATTAATTCTGCGGGGGCCATTTTTTTAAATGGTGATTTACTTTGGCAAGACCAAAACCTGCAAGAACCGTTATCAAAAAGTTGGAACATGCCACGTTATTGGATCTTACCTGCATCAGGATTAAGGTCTGATCAAAATGAAATTTTGATCTATGTAAATGGTCATGCTTTTCAATCTGCGGGGTTGGGCGCAATTTCCTTTAATAATGTGCAAAAAAATTATCAGCTGCATCAAACAAAAATATGGAATTCTAGAACTTTATTTGAAATTAATATTATTTTATCCATTACTTTTGGCATTATCTGTTTTGTTATTTGGTTGTTAAGACCCAAAGAAACAACCTTTGGCTGGTTCGCATTAAGTTCATTGTTATGGGTGTTATTTATTTCTAATGTGCTTATTACAGAAACATGGCCCTACTCAAACAGTCTAAGAGCAACCCAAGCCAATTTAGTTTTTTTTATTTTGTATATCTTGAGTTTTTGTATTTATTTACTCAGATTTATCCAAACACATTTCGTTAAAATGGAAAGAGCGATTGCTCTGATGACTGTGTTTATCATCATCGGTATCTTTCTGACTCCACCACACGCTGTTCGTTTTATTTTCCCACTGATATTTTTAAGTTATGTCAGTTTGTTTTTTATCACTTATTTGTATTTAAGCTATCAAGCCGTTAAATTGAGAAAAATGGAGTATGTTTTTTTAGCGATTAGCCTAACAGGAATCGTTATTTTTGCTGTACTGGATATTATATTATTATCATCGGAATCCATGTCCAACACCCAATCTTTATTGCCGTATAGTGCCCCGATTATTACTTTCTTTGTGGTGATGATATTGGGGTTGAGGTTGGTTCGCAATATAAAAAAAGTAGAAGCATTTAATGCAGAATTAGAAGTTAAGGTTAAGCAAGTAAGTGATGATTTAAGTTCAAGCTTAAATGAAAAACATCAGTTGGAAATTGAAAATGTAAGGTTACAAGAAAGAATACGCTTATCACATGATCTACATGATGGATTAGGTTCTTCATTGGTTCGTTCCATGATTTTAGTCGATCAAAGCGCACACAATATTCCAAATAAGCAATTTTTATCGATGCTTAAATTACTCAGAGATGATTTAAGGCAAATTATTGATAGTGGATCATCTGTAGATAATAAGATTCCAGTCAGTCCAATTATGTGGGTTGCTCCAGTAAGACACCGTTTTAGTCAGCTGATGGATGAACTAGAGATCTCATCTAAATGGACTTTTCCTCGTGAGTGGCAAGCAGTTCCCACGGCCTTGCAATGTTTAACCTTGATTCGTGTGTTAGAGGAAAGTTTAACCAATATTGTTAAGCATAGTCAGGCAAAAAATGTAACAGTATCGATGGTTTATATTTTAGAAAATGAATTAAGTTTACTTGTGCAAGATGATGGCGTTGGTTTTGATACTAATTGTGTGGAACAACAAGGGTTAAGTATTGGTATGCGCAGTATGAAAATGCGTTTAGAGCGAATCAATGCTGGGCTTAAATTGTCGTCTGTTACTGGATGTACCATAATACAAGCGATTGTTCAGCTTAAATGATTTCAGGTTGCTGAAATTAACCCTGTGACATATGGGGTATGATTGGAAAAATAAAATATTCATAGCTTTTAAAATATGGGCTATTCAGTGCTTTATGTAAAAGAAAAAATATAATTCTAGATTTTAAAAAGTAAATACGCTGGCTAGGGGGCGAAGGGAAATAATGAATAATAATATAAAATTACATACTAATATTCAGGAACTTAATGATTTAAAACGTTTTAATATTAAAGAGTTGAATCAGCTATTTAAAACAGGCAGATGTCCCAAGATTGAATCTTTAAATGGTAGTGCAAAAGGTATTGTGATTAAACCCGCTTGGTTTGAGCGTTTAAACCTTTGGCGAGGTAAAGTATTCAATATTTTAGCTACGGGAGAGTTAACTGGTCTTAATCGATTAGGAATTGGAAAAATAGAAACTCAAAGGTATCAATTTAATGCCCATATCGGAAAATCACTTTTTAGTGATCAGGATGTTTTAATTATTAATCATGATTTATCTGCTAATCCAAATTGGGTTAGACGCTATCATGATGAAATGGTGCAAATAGATTCCCGTATTTATTTAGCAACATCCCATTATAGAATTGGTAAAAAATTAAAATTTGTAAGTTATTTTGCTTTTGATTTTTCTAAAAAATAAACTTTAATTATTCTAGAGTATAAAAAGGGGAAATCTAATTTCCCCTTATTTTTGTGTTTATTCTTGGTCTGCCGCAGGTAATAGCATCAGAATCGACTCATTTAACAAGTTTACGATGTCTTCTAGCATATCTGGATCATCAAGTTTTTCGTCAAGTAATATTGGATTGCCGTCAGCAATTTGTTTTAGAACGGGTGCAAATGCATCTGAAATACAAATACCTTCACCATTGGCCCAGAACAGTAATCCATCTTCGTCTTCGGTATAGAGTAGACGCGATGCTGGTTCAAGGATGAGTGAATAGCCTAAATCAAGTGCTTCCTCTAAATCACCTGTACCAATTGCTTCAGCGTCTGGAATGTTTTCAGGATATTTCGCTTCTGACATTAGGCTCATGAGCGCATCTTCAAGCACGGTTGGATTTTGCAATTGTGCTAAAAGTTCTGCTTTTAAATACTCAAGTTCAGCCGGACTGATTTGACCAATTGGGCTGATTTTGTCGCGAATAATGTCCGCCAGTGGATTTTTAAGTAATTGATCGACAGCAAATTTATCACTCACGCGATCCATCATTTCAGCCACATTTGGCATACGGAAGCCAAAGGAGTAGGTCAGGCATTCATCTTCAGCAACGCCATAGTGTGATAAACCCGGCGGGACATACAGTAAGTCACCTGGTGCAAGTACTTCATCAAAATTGACATCCATCTCTGGCAGTAATTTTAAGGGTTGACCTGCAACAAATTCGCTTTCTGCATCACACATTTGACCCAACTGCCAGCGACGATGACCGTAACCTTGCACTAAAAACACATCGTAAAAATCGAAATGTTTACCGACTGAACCACCTTTTTGGGCATAGGACACCATAATGTCATCACGGCGCCATTGTGGAATAAAAGGGAATTTTTTCCATAGTTCAGCCAAATCAAAAGAGTAATGATCAACAGCTTGAACCAGTAGTGTCCAAAGTTTAGGCATTTTTTGGAAATCGGCTTTTATTAAAGGCGATGATTTCACTGACCATTGGTTTGGATCTTTATCTTTTTGCTTGATTAAACGTGCAGTGATATTTTCATCCAGCGCAAGTTCCATCACATCATTCGGTTCTAACAGATTCGCAATTTCTGGAAGCGCATTACGTACCAGTAATGGTTTTTTTTGCCAATATTCGGCAAGGAATTGTTCAGCGGTAATTCCGCCTAATATATCTAAAGGTTGAGACATAAATACAGCCTAAAATTAAGGAACTAAAATATTCAATTGACGCAGGATATGGCACAGCTGAATCATCGGCATGCCCATGAGTGTGGTTTGGTCTTGCCCACTCATTTGCTCAAATAAGCTGATTCCTAAGCTTTCACATTTGAAACTGCCAGCACACATAAGCGGTTGTTCGACTTCAATATAGCGTTCAATTTCCGCCAGTCCGAGTTTACGAAATTTAACTTTATAGTGTTCAACCAGTGTTTGCTCAAAGCCTGTAGCCAGTTGTTGTACACTTAATGCTGTACTGAAATAAACGATTTTATCGGAGTTGGCTTGTAGTTGTTTGACGGCCTTTTCAACAGTCAAAGGTTTACCAATAAAAATATCAGGTGCACCTTCACGCCATGCCACTTGATCTGACCCAATGACGATGGCTTCAGGATGCTGTTCTGAAATCACTTTGGCTTTCTCAAAAGCCAGCCGTTTGGCTAAATGGTCAGCATGATTTTCACCGCGCGGAGATTCATCAATATCAGGCACAATGCTTTGATAATCGATGCGAAGACGATTCATTAAGTCTTTACGGGTTTGACTGCTGGAAGCCAAAATAATTTGAGATGTATTCATTACACTGCATATTCCATAAGAACATCAAGCGGAACATAAGAGAGCACAGCTTGATGGCAAGCTTGAATTTTAATAGGGGGAGCAATACCAGCTTGGTAAGCATCTACCCAGCGAGTCACACAAATACACCAAAAATCACCCGGTTCTAAACCCGGAAAATCGACTTCTGGTAACGGCGTGATCAAGTCATTACCTACTTTTTGCGAAAAATTAAGAAACTCAGCGGTCATTTGTGCACATATTGTATGCTGACCTAGATCTGTTGTCGCTGTATGACAAAAACCGTTACGAAAATATCCCGTAATAGGAGAGTAGCAACAACTTGCCAATGGTTCGCCTAAAACATTTAAGCGATTGATATTTGGATCTGGGTGAATAGACATGCGTTCCGAATCATTATGTGACTTTTGACTATCATAATCAAAACTTTGTCTTTCGACAGCTTTTATGCAAAAGAAGCTAACCTTTTTCTGCATAATCATTTAAAATCGGGCGGTTTTTATATCTATCAAGAGAGCTATACATGAATTTTCAGCGTATGACTGACCTCGATTTAACAGGTAAACGCGTTCTTATTCGTGAAGATTTAAACGTGCCTGTCAAAAATGGTGAGATTACAAGTGATGCACGTCTACGCGCTGCACTTCCTACCATTAAAGCAGCGATTGAAAAAGGCGCTGCGGTAATGGTTTGTTCTCACCTTGGTCGTCCCGTTGAAGGTGAAGCTAAACCAGAACAGTCTTTAGCCCCAGTTGCTGCTTATTTGACTCAAGCTTTGGGTCAGGACGTGCAATTATTGACGGATTATTTAGCGGGTGTTGACGTTGCAGCGGGTCAAGTTGTATTGCTTGAAAATGTGCGTTTCAATCATGGTGAAAAGAAAAATAACCCTGAATTGGCACAAAAATATGCAGCACTTTGTGATGTGTTTGTTATGGACGCTTTTGGTACAGCACATCGTGCAGAAGCTTCGACTGAAGGTGTGGCTCGTTTAGCGCCAGTTGCAGCAGCAGGGCCTTTACTTGCTGCTGAATTAGACGCACTTGGTCGTGCGCTTAAAACACCTGAGTCTCCAATGGTTGCTATTGTTGCCGGTTCTAAAGTTTCAACTAAACTTGATGTACTGACTTCGCTTTCTACGATTTGTGACCAAATTATTGTTGGTGGTGGTATTGCCAATACCTTCCTTGCTGCGGCTGGTTACAACGTGGGTAAATCACTGTGTGAAACAGATTTGATTGATACAGCTAAAGCGATTGCGGCAAAAGTTTCAGTACCGTTACCAACTGATGTTGTGGTTGCAGATGCAGCTGAAATTGACTTTGCTGATTTCTTGGGTTCATTGGCAAACGCAACCGCCGTCGTTAAGAATGTTGCCGATGTGACTGACAACGATATGATTTTAGACGTTGGTCCAGAAACAGCAAAAGCATTTGCTGAAATGATCAAAACGTCAAAAACAATTCTTTGGAATGGTCCAGTTGGCGTATTTGAAGTTGATCAATTCGGTGAAGGGACGAAAGCATTGTCTTTAGCCATTGCTGACTCAGCAGGTTTTTCTATCGCGGGTGGTGGTGATACTTTAGCTGCAATCGACAAATATGCAGTAGCTGATAAAATTGGTTATATCTCTACAGGTGGTGGTGCTTTCCTTGAATTTGTAGAAGGTAAAACACTTCCAGCCGTTGCAGTATTACTTGAACGTGCATAATTGACAGCAATGTCAGGATGACTGTTTGATGAAAAGGTTGATCTCATGATCAGCCTTTTTTGTTTTTGATTCATTTTTTCGTCATTAAAATGAAATATAACTGCAATAAAATCATGTTCATTAAATCTCCCGCAGTAGGAAAATCGGATGAACTTAAAACTAACACTTGCAGCATTACTGATTGCACCTTTAGCTTTAACTGCTTGTGTGAAGAAAGATGAAGCCCCTAAAAATGAGACAGCTGAAACTGTAGCAGTAGAAGAAAAAGTCACACCAGAACAGCAAGCAGTGATTGATTCAATTGATCAACCTGTTTTGGATGAAAAAAATACAGATATACCAGCGGCAGTCTCGAATGTAGATGCAGATGCAGAGACACCTGTGGTTGAAGAAGCGGCTTCTAACGCAACAACGCATTAAGTTTGTCATTTTTTATTTAAAAGTCCCTGCATTTGCAGGGACTTTTTTTGAAATAGTGTTTTTTCTTGCTGAATTGAAAGCAATCAGCATGTAGAATATGGGGCATTACCT
This sequence comes from Acinetobacter sp. ANC 4973, assembly GCF_002135275.1. Lineage (NCBI taxonomy): Bacteria > Pseudomonadati > Pseudomonadota > Gammaproteobacteria > Moraxellales > Moraxellaceae > Acinetobacter > Acinetobacter sp. ANC 4973. The sequence continues at coordinate 146,582 of NZ_NEGM01000001.1, read as the reverse complement.
GGGAGGACATTATGGCTCTTATTTCATTGCGCCAGCTCTTGGATCACGCCGGTGAACACAACTACGGCGTACCAGCATTTAACGTAAACAATTTAGAACAAATGCGCGCAATTATGTTAGCCGCAGATGAAACGAATTCACCTGTTATTGTTCAAGCATCTGCGGGTGCTCGTAAATATGCAGGCGCTCCGTTCTTACGTCATTTAATTTTGGCTGCAATTGAAGAATGGCCGCATATTCCAGTGGTGATGCATCAAGACCATGGTACAGATCCTGATGTATGTCAGCGTTCTATCCAATTGGGCTTTTCATCAGTGATGATGGACGGTTCACTCGGTGCAGATGGTAAAACACCAACTTCATACGAATATAACGTAGATGTAACTCGTCGCACTGTTGCGATGGCTCATGCATGTGGCGTTTCAGTTGAAGGTGAGATTGGCTGCTTGGGTAGCCTTGAAACTGGTATGGCTGGTGAAGAAGATGGTGTAGGCGCAGAAGGCGTACTTGACCATTCACAGCTATTAACTTCAGTTGAAGAAGCAACTCAATTTGTTGCAGATACCAATGTAGATGCTTTGGCAATTGCAGTAGGTACTTCACATGGTGCGTACAAATTCACCCGTCCACCTACAGGTGATATTTTAGCCATTGACCGTATTAAAGAAATTCATGCGGCATTGCCAAATACACATCTTGTAATGCACGGTTCAAGCTCTGTGCCACAAGAATGGTTGGCTGTGATCAATGAATTTGGCGGTGACATCAAAGAAACTTATGGTGTTCCTGTAGAGCAATTGGTTGAAGCAATCAAACACGGTGTGCGTAAAATTAATATCGACACTGACTTACGTTTGGCTTCTACGGGTGCAATGCGCCGTATGATGGCTGAAAAACCAAGCGAATTCGATCCACGTAAATTCTTTGCTGAAACTGTTGTTGCAATGAAACAAATTTGTGTAGATCGTTATACTGCATTTGGTACAGCAGGTCATGCAGACAAGATTCGTCCAATTTCTTTAGAGAAAATGGTCAATCGTTATAAATAATCACTAAAGATTATCTATAATCAAAAGCCCACATCTATTGTGGGCTTTTTTGTATTTAACCCTCAACCATTATAAATAAGGAAAATAAGGCAAAAGATGGAACTTATATTGGCAGCAGCATGTTGTAGCGTCATTGTCTCAATTCTTTTAAAGCTCGCTAAAGCGCAAGGTTTTGATGCATTACAAATGATTGTATGGAACTACGCTTCTGCAAGTGTGTTGTGCTTTCTCTGGTTTAAGCCAGATTTACAGCATGTTTCAATCATCAATACACCGTGGTGGCTAATTATTGCTTTGGGTATTTTGCTGCCGAGTGTTTTTTTATGTTTAGCGAAGTCTTTGCAATATGCAGGTATTGTGAAAACTGAAATTGCCCAGCGTTTGTCCGTGGTCTTGTCTTTATTGGCTGCATTTTTTATTTTTCAGGAACAGTTCAATACGCTAAAAATAATCGGTATTGTTTTAGGGGTTTTAGCTGTATTAAGTCTTTTATTTTCCCATCAGCAAGACAAGACAGGGCAGTCATCGACAAAGCAAGCCATGCTGTATCTTGCATTGGTCTGGTTTGGCTATGCTTTCATTGATGTTTTGTTGAAGTATACGACTGGATTAGGGGTTCAGTTTGCCGTTGCACTGAATTTAATGTTTATTTGTGCCTTTATTTTGTCATTGGCTTATATTGCCATGACCACCAAGACTGTTGGTAACAGAAAAAATATACTGGCTGGAATGGGATTGGGTCTGTTAAATTTTGCCAATATTGCACTTTACGTTAAAGCACATATGCTCTTGAAAGACACACCTGCAATTGTCTTTGCAGGTATGAATATTCTTGTGGTGGTATTAGGTGCATTGAGTGGTTTAATCATCTTTAAGGAAAAATTAACACCCATGACTGCATTAGGTTTAGCGTTAGGCTTAGCCAGTGTTATTTGTTTAGCTTATGCGATATCTGTTTAAGTAAATTTTTTGCGAAAGTACTTGGGTATTTAATAAGATCTGTGATCTCGGCGGTGCCTAGAAGCAAACCAGCCTTTTTGCACTCAGGGCAGTCAGGATAAAAAGCAAGAGCATCTATTCGATATGGATGCATATAAATTTTATTACAGTTTGTACATTCGAATTTTATTGGCATTTTAGTGGCAACTAGCATAAAGATGTCCGACCGTTTAATTTTTGTGCAAATATACCTGAATAATGTTTAAAAAATAAGTCCTGAAATGACATAAAAGAGGAATATATCCCCTTTTATTGTAATTAATTTTTAATTAAAGCTGAGTGAAGATTTCTTCTTTACTTAAACGAGATTTTGGCAATCTTGCATTAAAATCATTTTCGCTACGATAACCCAGTGTCAGTAATACAGACGGTATGAAACCTTTTTCGGTTAACTGCAATTCATCATTAATGATTTGTTCATCAAAACCACCAATTGGCGTTGCATCAATGCCTTCAATCCCAGCTGCTAACAAGATTTGACCCAGCGCGATAAAGGTTTGATTTTCAGCCCAACGCTGAATATCACCTTTTTCATTTCGATAGTAATTGACATAACCTGCACGGCTATCTTTTTGTCCTTGTTTGGCGGTTGAGTCCTTAAAGCGACCACTGATATCATCTTGATTTAACAAGTTATCTAAATGTTGTTCGCTGATATCTGCCTTAGTACAAAATAAAATAGTGTGTGATGACTCTAAAACTTTAGGTGCATTATAGGCATATTTCCCAACCAATGCCTTTGCGATACGCTCTTTAGCCGCTTGATTGTCAGCAATAAAAAAATGCCAAGGTTGAATGTTGATAGAAGATGGCGTTAAACGTAAAATTTCTAATAAACGGGTAATTTGTTCTTGCGGAATTTTTCGAATAGGATCATAGGCTTTTGTTGTATAACGCGTTTTTGAAATGCTTAAAAGATCCATGAATCATTACTCCACTTGTAAAGTATATTTCATATTCTACATGAAATATTAATATAAAAGATTTGGGTTCAATCGTAGTAATTTATATATTTTCGGCTTAATTCGATAGACTTTTTTTACTCTATTAATGATAGCTGTATTAATAATATTTTTTGTGCTTCAAGTAATTGAATCGAAGAATTTTGTGAGTCTAAAGAATTTTCTATGGTTTGTTTATTGATAAGTAAAGATAAAATATATTTTTCATCATGATTTGATGGTTTTAAAGTATATAAGCCGTGTTATTGCTTTTGATTAGGAGTTAGTCTTTCTTTATATGAAAAAAAGAAAAATTAATTGTATGTGGTTGAACAGCATTTTTCATTTTATAAAAATCGAGTTGAGTAAATTTATAATGTGAAAATCTTAATATTTACAAATCAGTACCAAATATAAATCTATTTTCCACTGATTATTAAAAGCGATTAAGTCATTCAATTTTCCTATTGGTATTTTTATTTTAAAATTGTTTAATTGATCTTAGGTCACATAAATTCAAGATAAAGCATTCCGAGAGCAAGCATATGGAATTTACCAATCACTTTAAAAGAAAACTAAAAAACCATCAGCAAATTGGTTTATGGGTTGGGTTGGCAGATGCATATGGTACGGAAATAGCCGCCAATGCAGGGTACGATTGGTTATTGATAGATGGTGAGCATGCGCCAAGTGATTTAAGAACAACCTTGGCACAGTTACAAAGTATCGCTGCTTATCCTTCGCAAGCGGTGGTTCGCCCCCCGATTGGTAGCGTGCAATTGATTAAGCAATTGTTAGATATAGGCGCACAAACATTACTGATTCCAATGGTAGAAACGGTTGAACAGGCAGAATTGATGGTGAAAGCGGTACGTTATCCACCAGAAGGGATTCGTGGTGTGGGTGCAGCACTTGCACGTGCAACCCGTTGGAACAGTATTCCTAATTATTATACGACAGCACATGAAAATATTTGCTTATTGATTCAAATTGAATCTGTCACTAGTTTAGACAATTTAGATGACATATTAAAAGTCGAAGGTATTGATGGTGTCTTTATTGGTGCAGTCGATTTATCGGCCACCATGGGCTATCAAGGCAATCCGAATCATCCAGAGGTACAAAAAGCAGTGGTGGATGCGATTAAAAGGATTCGCCAATCGGGTAAAGCGGCAGGTATTTTATCGACTCAACATGAAGCGACTCAAATGTATTTAGAACTTGGGACTGAATTTGTCGCGGTCGGGGTAGATACCAGTGTATTGATGAACTCTTTGCGTGAATTATTAGCGCAATATAAAAGTGATGTAGATGTGGTGAAGTCTGAGGCTGGGTATTAATTTTTAATCATTATCTCTGCGCCTTTGTATTGTGCGTGACTGAGTCTTATTGGTTGTACTTTAAATCTTAGAAGTTCATGGTGTTATTGGGATTCTGGCTAAAGTAAGCAATAGTACTGTCACGGCATAAATGACCATTATAAAAAATTATATTTAATAAGCCCAAGTTTTAAGTTCTAGTTTTTGCTCAAGATTGCTTGGATCAATTTCTAAAATTTGTGCTTCGTGCTCACGCCAATCACCTAAAACAATCCGTTTTTTGTGATTCACAGCATGAATTTCAGGGCGATGCGTATGTCCGTGAATCAGTAGATCCACCGATTGAAGGGATTGTTCAACCGCATGTTGATTTACATCCATAATGGCATAGGATTTTACTTGTTTGGTTTCTGCACTTTTTTTACGGAAGCCATTAGCCAACTTCTGACGGAAACTGAGTGGCATACTTTTAAGAAAGCCCAAAAGCAGTGGATTGCGAATAATCTTACGAAATTTTTGATAGGACACATCATCGGTACACAGTAAATCGCCATGCTCGAGGCGTATTTGAATGTGACCTATTTTTAAAGTATCGACATCGGGCAATAAAATGCCGTTAAATTGTTTTAGAAATCGCTTACCTAAAGCAAAATCACGATTGCCAACTTGGAAATAAACTTGATTGCCAGCTTGATTGAACTGTTTTAGAGCATGAGTAACGTCATCTAACCATGGGGCAGTGTAGTCATCGCCAATCCACGCATTAAACCAATCACCTAAAATATAGAGTTGGGTATTTTTGTCTTGATAGTGTGTCAATAAATCCAAAAACCCCCGAACGAGTCGAGGGTGTTCAGGTGACAAATGTAAATCAGCGATAAACAGATAGGTCACTTATTTTTCCTTTTAAATCTCTCTTGCGGAGCAATGCTCCTCACCCATCTTTGAGAAAGAGGGACTTTCCAACTTTTATATTAAAGGAATAAACCTTTATTTTATGGAGGAAAGTTCCTCCCTTTTTAAAGGGAGGTTAGGAGGGATTTTTATTCAGCAATAATTTTAGCAGATTCGATCACAACATTTTCTAAAGGAACGTCAGCATGGTAACCACGGTTGCCAGTGCGAACACCTTTAATTTCGTTAACGATGTCTAGACCTTCAGTAACTTTACCAAATACAGCATAACCCCAACCTTGTGCAGTTTTGCCAGAGTGGTTAAGAAACGCGTTGTTACCAACGTTAATGAAGAATTGAGCAGATGCAGAATGTGGAGCTTGAGTACGCGCCATTGCAATGGTGCCTAAGTCATTTTTTAAGCCATTGTCAGCTTCATTTTCAATAGAATCACGAGTCGCTTTTTCTTTGAAATTTTCATCCATGCCGCCACCTTGGACCATGAAACCGTCAATCACACGGTGGAAAATTACGCCATCATAAAAACCATCACGAACGTATTCTAAAAAGTTAGCAACAGTTTTTGGTGCTTTTTCTGAGTTAAGTTCAAGAACAATACGTCCTTTATTGGTGTTTAATTCGACTTGAGGAAAACTCATTTTATAATCTCCTGATCATGGACAAAAAAGCCATGGGTTTTTGGTTGAGAGAAGCATAAGCAAACTGTAAACTACAAGGCAAGCAAAAACGCGACTTTCTTTGTTAAAAAACGAGAATCGCGTTTTAATTATCCTATTTTATCTTATAGAAGTGATTTATCAACTATGAAGCCGAATGATGTTGTTTCATCCCTGCCAAATAACCCGACAACTAATACTCAATCTGTCGATGCTGCGCAGCAAGAACAACAGCCGGGCTTAGACTTTGTACGCCAAGTCATTACCGAAGATCTAGCAGCGGGTCGTACAAAGCAGGTGGTGACGCGTTTCCCACCAGAACCAAATGGCTATTTACATATTGGTCATGTCAAAGCTATTTGTTTGAACTTTGGTATTGCACAAGAGTTTGATGGCGTATGTAACCTGCGTTTTGACGATACCAATCCCGATGCAGAAGAACAAGAATATGTCGATGGGATTGCCAACGATGTAAAATGGTTAGGTTTTGATTGGAATGGCGAACCACGCTATGCATCAAGCTATTTTGACCAACTGCATACGTGGGCGATTCAATTGATCAATCAAGGTGATGCTTATGTCGATTTGCAATCGCCTGAAGAAATTCGTTTAAACCGCGGTAATTTTGTTGAACTGGGGAAAAACTCACCTTATCGTGATGTAAGTGTGGAAGAAAATCTTGCACGTTTTACTCAAATGAATAATGGCGAGTTGGGTGAAGGTCAAGCGGTGCTACGTGCCAAAATTGACATGGCTTCTCCAAACGTGCATATGCGTGACCCGATTTTATATCGTGTATTGCATTCTGAGCATCATCAAACAGGTGATACATGGAAAATGTATCCAATGTATGACTACGCTCATCCATTATCTGATGCGATTGAAGGCATTACCCATTCACTGTGTACGCTTGAATTCCAAGATCACCGTCCATTCTATGATTGGGTTGTAGAGAAAGTTAAATCTGAAGCTGTTCCACGTCAGTACGAATCGAGTCGTTTAAATATTGATTACACCATTACCTCTAAGCGTAAGCTTCGTAAGTTGGTAGAAGGTGGTCATGTCAATGGTTGGGATGATCCACGTATGCCAACCGTTGTTGGTATGCGCCGTCGTGGTTTTACTGCGGAAGGTTTGCGTGATTTCTGTAAGCGTGTAGGCGTGTCTAAAACAGATGGTATTGTCGATGTGGCAATGCTTGAGTTCTGTATTCGTCAATCACTGGAAAATACCGCTGCACGTGGTATGGCAGTATTAAACCCGCTTAAAGTGACTTTAACCAATCTTCCTGAAGATATGGATTTAAACCATTCACGTCATCCAAATGTCGACATGGGCGAGCGTATTATTCCTTTATCGAAAGAAATTTATATTGATCGTAAAGATTTCGAAGAAGTGCCACCAAAAGGCTTTAAACGTTTAATTCCTGAAGGTGAAGTACGTTTACGTCATGCTTATGTAATTAAGTGCGATGAAGTGATTAAGGATGCAAACGGTGAAGTGATTGAGCTAAAATGTTCAATTGACCCTGAAACTTTAGGTAAAAACCCTGAGGGGCGTAAAGTGAAAGGAGTAGTGCATTGGGTTTCTGCAACTCAAGGTATTGCTGCGGAAGTCCGTGTTTACGACCGTTTATTTACTGAAGCTGCACCAGATGTCGATGATGATTTCTTGGCGCACTTAAACCCAGATTCTTTAACGGTACTTCAAGCCGTGATTGAACCTGCATTGGCACAAGCGCAACCTGAAGATCGTTTCCAGTTTGAACGTGAAGGTTATTTCGTTGCGGATCAATATGATCATACAAGCGACAAACCTGTGTTTAACCGTATTTTGGATTTAAAAGATAGTTTTAAACCAAGCAAATAACGAAAGCACGATATTTTTAGTAAAAGATTGGCATTCAAGCTGAATGTCACTATGCTGAAATAAGCCATAAAAGCTCAACTTAGGTTGGGCTTTTTTATGCAGATCAATAAGGACTTGCCATGATTATTCGAGATAAAACCAATAGTTTTGCACTACTGTTTGCTTGGCACGGCACAATTTTGCCTAAAGTTTTTCCTGCACTGATGGTGGTGGTACTGATCTCGACGACTTTGGTTTATTTGTCGAAGCATCATTATGTTTTAGTGCCAGAAGTTCCTGCGATAGGTTTTACTGTTTTTGGTGTGATCTTATCGATCTTTCTAAGCTTTAGAAATACTGCGTGTTATGAGCGTTGGTGGGAAGGGCGGAAGTTGTGGGGTGCTTTAATTGCCAATTCACGACATATGATACGAGATAGCTATGTGTTAGATGATCAACCGCGTGAAGTATTGATGTACCGTATCATGCTGTTTACTCATTTGTTACGTGATCGGCTCCGCAAACAGACGCATTCATTTGAACATTATCAGCTACATGTACAATTGACAGAACCGCAATGGCAGCTGCTGAGTGGTCATATGAACCCACCGCAATATGTATTGGAAATTACGCAAAAAGATTTAGTGGCTATTTATAAACGCGCTGAAATTACAGATATTATTTATAGTACCTTAACCAAGCATACGGTTGCGATTGGTGATATTCATGCAGGTTGTGACCGAATTTCATCGACACCGCTGCCATTTTCATATTCTGTGCTGCTACATCGTGCGGTATATTCATTTTGCTTTATTTTGCCCTTTAGTCTTGAGTCAAGTTTAGGGGTTTGGACACCTGTCATTGTCGCGCTGATCGCTTACTTATTTTTAGGTTTAGATGCCTTAAGTGCAGAGCTGGAAGAACCATTTGGCATTCAGGAAAATGATTTGGCTTTAGATTCTATGGTACGCAACATAGAGCGGGAAATGCTCTGTTCATTGGGTGAAGAGTTACCGGCCGTGATTGTTGCTCATAAAGCGAATTTGATTTAAAAATTTATCTCTGCTAGAACTTAAATTACGGGTTTTTATGTTTATCATCTTTTAAAAATAAATAATCTATATTTTTATGCTTGGCTTTATCGCGTAATTTCTTTTTGATATACAAAACCAATGCAAAACAGGTGGTGGTGACCGTCAATAGCATACTGTTCATATAACTCATAATGGAACTGACATAGCCAATGGTGGTGAGCCGATTCATCATACGGATCACTTGTGGGCTGCTTTCCACCCCTGTAATGGCCCAAGTGCATAAATGTTCACAGTTATTAATAATTAGATGATAGCTGTTTTCATTCATGCGTGAGCGCATACGGCGAACCACTTTACGCCCGATAAATTTTGGCTGGGTATAGCTTTGAACAATAATGGTTTTGCCAAAACTGAATTTTTCCAGTGATGTAATTTCAATCGGACGTTTTTTGAATAAATGTGCAAAACCTGAATAATGAATAACTCGACCACGACCTGCATAAATGCCATGGTGAGAGTATCCCCAATGCTTGACGATCAGATGTGTCCCTAAAGGAAATCGTGTTTTATGCTGCCGCATCGTACGCTTAGCCCATAAAGTTACAAGTGTATATTGTTGATGTAGTTTACTGTTTCTGTATGAAAGAATCGAATATTTCATTCAGCTAATATGTTTGTTATGCTTTTATTAAAAATAAGCGCCATATTGCTTCTTCAATAGCTTGTATAAAAAGCAATCGCCTTTGTGGTTGGTTAGAGTAATGTTTTTAATAAAAGACTCAAGATGAGTTCAATTCATTTGAGGTAAAAATGGGTAACTCAGAAAGAAATGAGGGGGCAATAAAGCTTAAGGATCTATCTATTGGATAAGCAAATAAAAAAGCATTTAGATGATCTAAATGCTTTTTAGTCAGATTCTACTATTGGAGTGGTAGATGCTGTAGTTCATTTAACTCTTTACGGCTATAACCTCGCGAAGCTAAAACCTTTTTAATTCCAATGATCACTTCTTCATCTGTCGCTTTTGCTAAAGCTTGAATCAGTTGTTCATTCGATTTACAAGAGCAATCATTTTCGACACAAGAAATTTGATTCTTCTGTTCGTTTTGCTGTTGATTAGCAGAAAACAGCTTTTGCCAAAAACTCATAGAGCCTTCATACATAACTTAATATAGTTCGAAATATAGCCAATATAATAAATAAAACAAGCCTACTAAAGCGATAAAAGCAGCAATTGAACAGTAAATTTTCCGATAGTAGCAGAAGAGTTTAACGATATTATGACATTTACAAATGGTATTTTATTATAAGTTATTGATTTTTATTTCAATAAAAAATGGAGCTCAATTGAGCTCCATTAGGCTGTAAGAAATTAGGTTTTTTACAACGAAATAAATTGTTTAAATTTTTTCGAGCAGTACGCCTGATTCTACATGATGGGTATATGGGAATTGGTCAAACATCGCAAATTTAGTAATCTTATGCGTGGTTGCTAAAGTCTTTAAGTTGTCTTGTAACGTATCAGGATTACATGAAATATAAATGATGCGTTCAAAGCGTTGGATCAACTTTAAGGTTTCATCATCAATGCCTGCGCGTGGCGGATCAACAAAAACAGTGTCGAAATCATAGCTTGAGATGTCAATATTTGCTTCTTGTAAACGACGGAATTCACGTTCACCATTATAGGCTTGAGTGAACTCTTCCGCAGATAGACGTGCAACTTGAATATTGTCAATTTGATTTTGTTCAATATTCCACTGTGCAGCATAAACCGATGATTTAGCCAGTTCTGTCGCCAGTACACGCTTGAACTTGGTTGCAAGCGGTAGGGTAAAATTACCATTACCACAGTACAGCTCAAGTAAGTCCTTCTCTGACTGTTCAGCAGCATTACATGCCCATTCCAGCATCTTTTGGCACACTTGTGCATTGGGCTGTGTGAAGCTACTTTCGATTTGTTTGTATTGATAAGTACGGTCAAAAACTTGGAGTTCTTCAACCACATACTCATCAGACAAAACAAATTTTACACCGCGACTACGACCAATCAATTTAATGTTGAGTTGTTCGGCTAAAGCTTTGGCAGCAACTTCCCACTCTTGTTCAAGTTTACGGTGGTAAATGAGTGAAACAAGCACTTCACCACTTAACGTGGCCAGAAAATGTGCTTCAAATAAACGTGCTTCCAAAATAGGATTTGCTTTTAACGCTGCCAATAATTTTGGCATTAAATCATTAATGCTTTGATCTGCAATTGGGAATTCATCTATACGAATAACGGTTTTTTGATTGTCGTCTTCATTGCGTTCAAACATGGCATAAAACATATCATCTTCAGTATGCCAAATACGAAATTCTGCACGCATACGGAAGTTTTGTTCAGGCGACTGAAACACTTCTAAAGAAGGGGGATTAAATTCGGCAAATTGAGCAGAAATACGTGCAATCTTGGCATCAAGTTGTAACTGATAAGCTGAAGTCATATGCAGTAAAAATCACAAACACATTGAAAACAGGGATGGTAACAAAGTTTGAATAAGATGACTAAACTTATTCCCAATTAAGCAGTAGAAATATAGGGTGAACAGGTCTTTTGTGTGGATCTGTTGTTGATCTTATTTATTGCTGTTAAAAGTGTTCTTGCAATAGGTGTATCAAAATCAGCTGAGTAATGATGGGTCAATTTATAAAAAAATAGCCAAGTCAACAGGATTAGGGAGTCGTTGACTTGGCTGAAAAGGAAAAAGCTATTTTGTTATAGGGGAGCTAAATGTTTATTTTTAGCTTTACGTTAGTGTCATTAGGCTGGCATTTCCTCCTGCTGCCGCAGTATTAATACTAATGGCACGCTCAATGACTAGACGTTCAACAGGAATCTCTTGTTCAGCAGGTTGCAAGTGTGTGATTCCCACAATTGCGCCTTGACGCTGTGCAATCGTGTTTTGTAACTCAAGCAATTGTGCTGTCGTACCGTGATGGAGTACCGCATCAAAATTACCTGTTGCAATGCTTTGAATAATTTTGAATTGTTGTGCTACTACCTTTGGCATAGAAGACATGTATTTCAGAGCAAATATATTGTCTGCTAAAACCGCAGCTTTGCTACCCACGGCAAAAATTGCATTGAGTTGAGTCAATTGATCCTGTTCTTGTTCAGCAAGCGACAATACGCAGTGACGTGCAACAATCGTATATTGGTTGCTTTCTCCTGTAGGGCCATTTAATTCATAGACCTGACCAGAAGCAAGTGCAGGCAATTGAGGCAATTTAACTTGTGTGAACTGTTGTTTTACCCAAGCACTGAATTGCTCATACACCACATTTTGTGGCGCTTGCTGTAACACTTTGCCTGTCGCAAATGGTGTGCTTAATTGTTTGGCACTACATTCTTGCATTAAGCGATAGAGGTATAATGGACCACCCGCTTTAGGGCCAGTACCTGATAAACCTTCACCACCAAAGGGTTGAACGCCTACAACAGCACCAACGATGTTGCGGTTGATATACAAGTTACCCACTTCAGAATGGCTAATCACAGTTTGAATTGTTTCATCAATACGTGTGTGAAGACCCATGGTTAAGCCGTAACCTTTTGCGTTGATTTGATCTACTACAGCTTTTACATTACCTTGAGGATAGCGGATTACGTGTAATACAGGACCAAAGACTTCACGTTCAAGATCATTTAAGTTTGGTAATTCAATCAACGTAGGTGGAATGAATGTACCTTGAGTCAGGTTCATATCTGCATTGTCGTTATGCATGAATTGATGAACGGCATATCCTTTGGCACGCATTTTTTCAATGTGGTTTTGGATATTGGTTTTTGCTTCTAGATCAATTACAGGGCCAATGTCAGTTTTTAATAATGCAGGATTGCCTACATTTAACTGTTGCATTGCACCTTTTAGCATATGAATAACGCTTTCGGCATTGTCTTCTTGTACGCAAAGAATACGTAAGGCCGAACAACGTTGACCAGCACTGTCATAAGCCGAGCTGACAACATCTAAAACCACTTGTTCGGTTAATGCAGATGAGTCGACAATCATCGCATTTTGACCACCCGTTTCCGCAATTAACGGAATAGGTTGACCAGATGTGCTTAGGCGTTTAGCGACTGTTTTCTGAAGAATTTTTGCGACTTCAGTCGAACCTGTAAACATAATGCCTTGGATACGAGAGTCGGCACTTAATTGTGCACCCACAGTTTCACCACGACCCGGAATTAACTGTACCACAGCTTCTGGAACACCCGCTTCCCAAAGCATTTGAATTGCAAGGGCAGCAATAAGCGGAGTTTGCTCAGCAGGTTTTGCAATAACGGTGTTACCCGCAACCAATGCTGCTGAAATTTGACCGCTAAAAATAGCCAGTGGGAAGTTCCATGGGCTAATACACAATACTGTACCTAATGACTCAATTTGTGCAGTTGTTGGTAAGTTAATGCCCTGAGCAGCGTAATAACGTAAGAAATCAACTGCTTCACGCACTTCAGCAATCGCGTTGGCATAGGTTTTACCACTTTCACGGCATAGCAAGACCATAAGCTCTTGGATACGGCTTTCCATAAGGTCGGCAGCACGATTTAGGCATGCAGCACGTTCATTTTTTGGTGTATTTATCCAAGCTGCTTGTGCATTTGTAGCATTGGTCAAGGCTTGGTTGACCTGTTCAGCTGAAGCTTCTTTTACTGTACCTACAACATTGTTGTGTTGAGCAGGATTGTTTACCGTCAGTTCCGTAGCAGCAGTAATGTCAGCTAAGTTTGGACCCATTGGCTGAGCAGTCCATTGCTGTTGCAATAAATTTTGTACTGTTGTGTCTAAATTAATTAGATCACTATCATTTGCTAAATCTACGCCTAATGAGTTTGGACGTAATGCACCATATAAATTCTGTGGTAACGGAATCGCAGGGTGTTTTAAGCCAACAGATTGTTCTTGCTTCGCAGATGTTAGAATCGTTTCGCGTGGATTTTCGATTAAATCTTGAATCTGTAGGGTTTTATCAGCAATACGGTTTACGAATGATGTATTGGCACCATTTTCTAATAAACGACGGACTAAGTAAGCCAATAAAGTTTCATGAGTACCTACTGGTGCGTAAATACGGCAAGGAATATCCAATTTTTTTTCAGACTTGGGACCGACCACTTGTTCATAAAGTGGCTCACCCATACCGTGTAAGCATTGGAATTCGTATTGACCTACATAATATTTCTCAGGGTTTGCCAATTGATAAATTGTGGCAACAGTCTGAGCATTATGTGTCGCAAATTGTGGGTAAATTTGATCTGGTGCAGCCAACAGCTTTTTCGCACATGCAATATATGACAAGTCTGTATGCACTTTACGTGTAAATACAGGGTAGTCACTCATACCTTCAATTTGTGCTTTCTTGATTTCGCTGTCCCAGTATGCGCCTTTTACTAGACGAATCATCAGGCGTTTTTGGCTACGTTTTGCTAAATCAACTACATAGTCGACCACGTAGAAACAGCGTTTTTGGTAGGCCTGAATGACAAAACCAATGCCTTTCCAATCAGCAAGTGTCGGTTCAAAACATAGGCGCTCTAGAAGTTCTAAAGAAATTTCTAAACGCTCAGATTCTTCAGCATCAATGTTTAGCCCAATGTTGTAGCCTTTAGCCAAGCGCGCTAACTCAAGTACTTTGCCATAAAGTTCGTTGTGAACACGTTCTACTTGTGAACGTTGGTAACGTGGGTGTAAAGCAGAAAGTTTGATGGAGATACCGGGGCCGTTGTAAACGTCTTTGTCTTTTGACGCTTTACCAATGGCATGAATGGCATCGCTATAATCTTGATAATAACGTTCAGCATCATGTTCAGTCAGTGCGGCTTCACCCAGCATGTCGTATGAATAGCGGAAACCTTTGTCTTCTAGACGTTCTGCATTGCCTAGAGCTTCTTTGATGGTTTCGCCAGTAACAAACTGTTCACCCATCATACGCATAGCCACGTCAACAGCTTTACGGATTACACCGCGACCACTACGTGCTAATAAGCCAGTCAATAAGCTTGATAAGCTGGTTTGCTTTGGTGTTTCCATCAGCATACCTGTTAACATCAAGCCCCAAGCTGCGGCATTGACAAACATTAGGTTACTTTGACCAAGGTGTTCTTTCCAGTTGCCTTGATTAATTTTGTCACGAATGAGCAAATCACGTGTTGCACTATCTGGAATCCGTAGCAAGGCTTCAGCCAAACACATCAGTGCAATACCTTCTTGCGAAGATAAAGAGAACTCTTGCAATAAGCCTTGTACAATACCTGCTTTACCTGAAGAACTTTTACGTTCACGTAAAGTATGTGCCAGGTTAAAAGCTAAATCTTGAATACGCGTATTTAATTCATCTGGAATTTTGCTATGCTCAAGTAGATTCTCAACACATTCGGATTCGGCGCGACGCCAAGCAGTGTTTATCTCTGATTCATAAGCACTTTTTTCTTTGAAAAGCGTAATATATTCGTAGTGAGGTTTTGCCTCATCATGAAGGGGAGAAGTTTCTATTGTATTCATGCCAACGTCCTGTACCGAGCAAATTTTTGTTGAGTAAAATACCTTACATAATTTATGATTACAGAAATAAGACCGAATAACTCACTATAATCTTTATTCATTTTAGAGAATAATTCAGATGACAAGCCCGATTTTTACTTTGGACAGAACGGATATCAAAATTTTAGATATTCTGCAAAATGATGGTCGAATTTCAAATATAAAACTGGCTGAAACGGTTAATTTGTCAGCGACTGCTGCTTTGGCACGGGTGCAAAAATTGACGAAAGATGGCTTTGTTTTGGGTTATGAAGCAAAGCTAAATCCTGAAATGCTGAATGCCAGTTTTGTGGTTTTTGTGGAAATTTTATTGGATAAAACCACACCGAATGTTTTGGAGGAATTTTCTGATGCCGTGATGCAATATCCAGAAATTGTGGAATGTCATATGATTAGTGGCGGCTTTGATTTTGTGGTGAAAATTCGCTGTGCCAATATGGAAGAATTCCGCAGAATTTCGGGACAGGTATTGTGGCGACTTCCTGGGGTAAAAGAGACCCGAAGTTATCCAGTCATGGAAGTTATAAAAGAAAGTTCTAAATTAAATCTTAAAATCAAAAAACAAAGATAAAAAATAAAGGGGCGATAAGCCCCTTTATTTATACGACAGTGAAGCCCAAATTATTTGCTCTTCAAGGAAGCCATTTCTCGTTTGTAAATAGCATCTGCTTGTTCAAAACGCTCAACTACATCTTTTTCAGGTGCTTTGCCAAGGAGGCTCACAACAACGATACTGATGAATGACAAGATAAAGCCTGGAATAATTTCATATAGTCCAGTACTCGCCATAGTGTTTTTCCACAAAATAACGGTTACAGCGCCGACAAGAATTCCGACAATTGCGCCGTTTAAAGTCATACGCTTCCAGAACAAAGATAGGATGATGAGTGGGCCAAATGCAGCACCGAAACCTGCCCATGCATAGGAGACTAAGCCTAAAACCTTACTGTTCGGATTGCTTGCAATCATAATTGCCAAGATGGCAATACATGCAACCATTAAACGACCGATCCAAACTAATTCTTTTTGAGACGCGTTTTTACGGATAAATCCTTTGTACAAGTCTTCAGTTAAAGTACTAGAACAGACGAGAAGTTGACAGCTTAACGTACTCATCACTGCTGCAAGAATTGCCGCAAGAATAATACCTGCCACCCATGGGTTGAATAAAAGTTTAGTCAATTCTATGAAGATGGTTTCAGGGTTTTGAGAAATAGCTGATGCAAATTCAGGGTGTTGCTGGAAGTATGCAATCCCAATGAAGCCTGCAGCAACCGCGCCACCAAGACATAAGATCATCCATGTCATACCAATGCGACGTGCGGCAGGAATCGTTTTAACGGAGTCTGCTGCCATAAAGCGCACAAGGATATGTGGTTGACCAAAATAGCCTAAACCCCATGCCATTGAAGATAAAATTGCAACAGTACTTAAACCCTCAAGCATGTTCATCGCTTGTGGGCGAGCAGCCTCAAGCAATAAGCCAAATTGTTGGTTATGATCATCAATTGCTAAATAAGTAATGACTGGTGTCAGCAACAAAGCAAAGATCATTAAGCCTGCTTGGAATGTATCTGTCCAACTGATTGCAAGGAAGCCACCGATACAAACATAAGAGATTGTAGCGATTGCACCAATCCAAAGTGCAGTTGTGTAATCCCATCCGAAAAGGCTTTCGAATAAACGTGCACCAGCAACCATGCCTGAAGCACAATAAATGGCAAAGAAGATTAAAATAACAAATGCAGAAATAATACGTAGCACACGTTTCTTATCACCAAAACGACCAGTGAAATAATCTGGTAGTGTTAGTGCATTATTTTGAATTTCGGTATGAACACGTAAACGTCCAGCTACCAAAAGCCAGTTTAACCATGCGCCAATAATTAGACCAATGGCAATCCATGCCTCAGATAAACCAGATAAATAAATTGCTCCTGGTAAGCCCATAAGCAACCAGCCGCTCATGTCAGAAGCACCTGCAGAAAGTGCTGTCACTACGCTTCCAAGACTACGTCCACCGAGAATGTAATCTGAGAAATCCGTTGTAGCCTTGTAGGCATATAAGCCAATACCGACCATTGCGACAATGTAAAAAATAAAGGTGATTAATGTGGGGTTCACTTGACTCATATGCCCATCCTTTGTCCTGAAATCATCAATCCGAGATGATTTTTTGAGCTGCAATAGCGAGGAGCTGATTCAATCATAAAATCAAAATTACTTACTGTTACATTTCTAGAGTAATTATAGTGATTTTATGTAGCGAAATGTATTTCCAGATACAATTGGAGAAAAGATTATAAAATGAAAAGATTATAAACATGATGCTAAATGCCATTCCTCTTTTGAGCATATTTAATTACTGTAAATTTAGAATCAGTCTAAAAAGATTTCTGAGTTTCATTTTTAATGAGAAAAATTGAATATAACCAACAATATTACAAGTTGTTACAGTCGCTACAAAATGAATGTACTTGATTATTGAGTATTGCTTAATAGATATCTTTTTACTGTATTCAAAATAAAGCAAAGGTTTAGAGTTTCTTATATTGCACAATTCTAGTGCATAAAATGTGAGTATATTTAAAGTGTCTACGGTTCAACTCGATCATACAAGAATAGAGCGTGATTTATTAGGAGCGAAAGAAGTTCCAGCAGCATGCTATTACGGTATTCATACTTTACGTGCTTTAGAGAATTTTCAAATCTCTAATCAAAAAGTAGGAACTCATCCTCATTTTATTCGTGCTCTGGCGCAAGTCAAAAAGGCTTCAGCACAAACCAATTTGAAATTTACCAAAATTTCTGAACAAGTGAGCCAAGCCATACAGTTTGCGTGTAATGAATTAATTGAGTTTCCAGAGAAATGGAGTACTGCTTTTCCCCTAGATGTTTATCAAGGGGGTGCAGGAACATCAATTAATATGAACAGCAATGAAGTGTTGGCGAATATTGCTTTAGAACATTTAGGTTTTCAGAAAGGTCAATATGAACATATTCATCCCAATGATCATGTGAATAAATCGCAATCGACCAATGATGTCTATCCGACGGCTTTGCGTTTAGCGACCTATTATAGTTTGGATGATCTGTTAAGTCAGATCCAAAAATTGATTGATACATTACATATAAAGGTTGCAGAATTTCAATTTGTTTTAAAAATGGGGCGAACTCAATTACAAGATGCCGTTCCAATGACGCTGGGGCAAGAGTTTCGTGCTTTTGCGACCTTATTAAAAGAAGATATACGTTTGATTCAGCATACACGTGAGTTTTTATTGGAAGTGAATTTAGGTGCGACAGCCATTGGCACAGGCATAAATACACCTAAGGGTTATGCGTATGAAGCCGTTCAAGCTTTAAATAAAATTACGGGTTTGAATTTAATTGGCGCAGAAGACTATGTTGAAGCGACCAGTGACTGTGGTGTGTTTATTATTTTATCCAGTACGCTGAAGCGCCTTGCAGTTAAACTTTCAAAAATCTGTAATGATTTACGGCTATTAAGTTCTGGGCCACGTACGGGTTTAGCTGAAATACGTTTACCTGAATTACAAGCAGGCTCATCCATTATGCCTGCAAAAATTAATCCAGTGATTCCTGAAGTGGTTAACCAAATTGCATATCGAGTGATTGGCAATGATTTAACGGTAACACTGGCTGCGGAAGCAGGACAATTACAGTTAAATGTCATGGAACCCGTCATTGCTATTGCAATTAATGAATCAATTGAATTACTCACACAATCGGTTAAAAGCTTAGATGATAAATGTATTCAAGGCATTCAGGCCAACGAACAAGTCTGTTATGACGCGGTCATGCGGAGTGTGGGTATTGTCACTTTATTGGATCCTATTTTAGGTCATGCTAAATGTGATGAAATTGGTAAGCAATGTATTGCTGAAAATAAAACTATTCAACAAGTGGTTTTAGAGCAAGCGTTACTGACTCAAGAGCAGTTAGATGAAATATTTTCATTTAGTAATTTGGTTTCAGAAGTTACAGCAGTACAAGAGTCTTTAGCACAGGTAAGCTAAGTTTTGGGTGCAAAATTAATCCTGAAGTCGTGATTGAGTGGTGATAAAGGGGGAGTGACTTAAGTTACTCCCTTTTTGATGGAAAATAGTCGTGCATAGACCTTAGCTCAGGTTAAAATAGGTTGGATTTTTAATATTTGTAATGCTTATGTTGAATAAACTCGCTGGACTGTTTAAAAGTTCAAAAGAATCTGCTGAACAACTGTTTTTAAAAGAACATCATATCCAGTTTGATCAAGTGCAGGGCTATATCGTCGATGGTATTGTGGTCAATGAACTTTCAGAACGCTTGGCTTATTTTTCAAATCGGAAATTAAGTCATTTTGACGATTTAAAAAAACTGTATTTCACTGCGATGATTATCAATGAAAAAATTGATCTTGAAATTGCCAATCAACGCTTTGTAGCACGTTTAGGCAATACTGAAGAAAATTTATTGCAGCTGAAGCAGATGATTAAAAAGTTAAATGACTATTATCGAATTTTTTTGCGCGACAAATAATAAAAAATAGAATTTGAGTCAATGAGATCTTAAACATCTAAAAGGATTTGGGTAAAAAATTGCGTCGAATATAAAAATAACTCAACCGAAAAATTACACATGCTAATATATTACTTATGTGATTTAGACCAAAAGCTATATACATGTTCCAACAAGAAATTTCCCAACTAAATCTGCAACAATTAAAAGCAGGCGAGAAACGCTGGGTCGGTAATTTACAAGGCTCATCTGCATCTTTGTTGTTCAAAGAAATTGCGACGCAAAGTAAGCAATTATTTATTGTTGTTGCTAAAAATAATCAGCACTTAGGGCAGTTGGAAAGTGAATTAGAGTTTTATGGCATAAAACCGACTATTTTCCCAGACTGGGAAATTTTACCGTATGACCGTTTATCTCCACATCAAGATATTGTGTCAGAACGGTTGTCGATTTTATCGAATATGCCACAATCGGGTGTGTTGCTTTTGTCTGCATCGACCTTAGTGCAACGGGTCGCACCAACGTCGTGGGTGTTGGGTGAACATTTTGATATTAAAGTCGGTCAAAAATTTGAATTAGAACAACAAAAACTTCGCTTGGTGCAAGCGGGCTATCATTTGGTTGATACCGTTTATGATCATGGTGAATTTGCCGTACGTGGCAGCATTATGGATATCTATGCATCTGGGCAAAGTGCACCTATTCGGATAGATTTATTTGATGATGAAATTGAGAGTTTAAAGTTCTTTGATCCTGAAACACAAAGAACAACGCAAAACTTAACCCAGTTTTCAGTATTACCCGCCAAAGAATTCCCACTTAAAGAAGGGCGTGCGATTTTCCGTGATCGTTATGCAGAAAGTTTTCCGACTGCAAATCCAAAGAAAAATCCAGTTTATCAAGATGTTTTAGAGGGTATTGCATCTCCCGGGCTTGAGTTTTATTTTCCTTTATTCTTTAGTAAACAAGCCATGGCAGCACAAAGTACGCTTATGGCGTACTTACCAAAGAATGGCATTGTCATTACAGATAAGTATTTGGATGAAGGATTAAGCAGCTTCTGGCAGGATGTCATGCGACGTTATGAAGATCGTCGTCATAATGTTGATCATCCTATTTTATCGCCAGAGGAAATTTTCTTACAACCCAATCAGGTCTTAGAACAACTCAACCACTTTGCCAGAGTGATTGCATCATCAGAAGAATTTGTAGAAAAAACAGGTGTTCTGAATCTGAACACTGAATTGCCTCCACGTTTGCCTGTTGATCCAAAACAAGAAAAACCTTTTTCAGCGGTTAAAAAGTATATTGATGCTGCCAATCATCCCGTTCTTTTGGTTGCTGAAAGTGCTGGCCGCCGTGAAACTTTAAAAGATGCGTTACGACCAACGCTTGGGGATATCCCCAATGTGGAAAATTTTGCTGACTTTAGAAAATCATTACATGCCATTGCAATTACCAGTGCACCACTGGATCGTGGTTTAGTAATTCCTAATTACCTCACGGTAATTTCTGAAAATCAGCTGTATGAACATCGTGTGGTACAACGCCGTCGTAAACGTCAGCAGGAAGTCTCCGAAGAATTTTTAATCCGTAGTTTAACGGAGCTGAGTATTGGTGCACCTGTGGTGCATATTGATTATGGCGTGGGGCGTTATGCAGGTTTGGTCACCTTAAGCATTGATGATCAAGACCATGAGTTTTTACAGCTTGATTACGCTGATGCAGCCAAAGTATATGTTCCTGTTACCAATTTACATCTGATTAGTCGTTATAGTGGCGGTGATCCTGATTTAGCGCCTTTACATAAATTAGGTACGGATACTTGGAATAAAGCAAAGCGTAAAGCCTTGGAACAAATTCATGATGTCGCGGCTGAACTATTACATATTCAAGCGCGTCGTCAAGCCAAACCCGGTTTTGCTTTTGAACTTGAACAAAGTCCATATATGCAATTTGCCAGTGGTTTTGCTTATGAAGAAACCTTAGATCAAGCCAATGCTATTGATGCAACATTACACGATATGCAACTGGCAAAACCCATGGATCGCCTTGTCTGTGGTGATGTGGGTTTTGGTAAGACTGAAGTTGCCATGCGGGCTGCATTTTTAGCGGTGCAAAACAATAAACAAGTGGCAGTTTTAGTACCGACCACTTTACTTGCGCAGCAGCATTATGAATCGTTTAAAGACCGTTTTGCGGATTGGCCAATTCGGATTGAAGTGCTATCTCGTTTTGGTTCCAACAAATCGCATGTAAAAACGATTGAAGACTTAGCCGATGGTAAAGTTGATATTGTGATTGGAACACACAAAATTTTGCAGGAAAGTATTCAATTTAAAAACTTAGGTTTAATGATTGTCGATGAGGAACATCGCTTTGGTGTGCGTGACAAAGAACGTATTAAAGCCATGCGTGCAGATGTCGATATGCTTACACTGACTGCAACGCCAATTCCGCGTACCTTAAATATGGCATTTAGTGGGATGCGTGATTTGTCTATTATTGCCACGCCACCCGCACGTCGTTTGGCAGTAAAAACCTTTGTGCAAGAACATAGCAGTGAATCGATTAAGGAAGCCGTTCTGCGTGAATTACTTCGTGGCGGTCAGGTTTATTTTTTACATAATGAAGTCGATACTATTGAGCGTGCCGCAGAAAGCATTCGTCAATTGGTGCCGGAAGCACGTGTAGCCGTGGCACATGGACAAATGCGTGAACGTGAGTTAGAGCAGGTCATGCAGCAGTTTTATCACAAAGAATATAATGTTTTGGTGTGCTCAACGATTATTGAAACAGGGATTGATGTTCCAAATGCCAATACCATTTTAATTGAACGTGCGGATAAATTGGGTCTAGCACAATTGCATCAATTGCGTGGTCGTGTTGGTCGTTCACATCATCAAGCCTATGCTTACTTGCTTGTGCCTTCGATTAAAGGCTTAAAAGGGGATGCAGAAAAACGTCTGGACGCTATTCAGCGTGCATCAAATTTAGGTGCAGGCTTTATGCTTGCTACGGAAGATTTGGAAATTCGTGGTGCAGGTGAACTGTTGGGCGAACAACAAAGTGGTTCAATGCAGGCCATTGGTTATAGTTTGTATATGGAAATGCTAGAGAAGGCGACTAAAGCCATTCAAAAAGGTAAAACGCCAAACTTTGATGCGCCACTTTCTTTAACGGCTGAAATTAATCTGCATATGCCAGCATTGATTCCAGATGATTATCTGGGTGATGTGCACCAACGCTTATTATTTTATAAACGTATTAGTAATACGGATAGCCAAGACAAGCTTGATAACATCCGCATGGAATTGATTGATCGTTTTGGTGTGCCACCACAACCAGTGAAGCAATTATTTGCTGTGCATCAGATTCGTTTGAAAGCAGAGCAGTTGGGAATGACCAAAGTCGATATCAGTTCGCATGGCGGTTATATTGAATTTTCCCCCGATACTCCAGTACAAGCCATCAGTATTATTCAAATGATGCAAAAACATCCGACTTTTTTCCGTATGGATGGTGGGCAACGTTTAAAAGTGATGGTGATGTTGGAAGATTATCAAAAAAGAATTCAATTTATTTCTGATTTATTGGTCAGTTTATTAAAAGAAATTCACTAAAGAGAATGTGAGTGCGTAAATATTATGCACTCACATTTGAAATTGATCATAATTTCAAAAAAGCTCGCAAGAAATGCTTGATTTTTTAAAGAAATTTACTACATTCGTAGGGGCTAAGGTGCTCAATATAAATAGTGGTTTATTTGTAATGAAACACATTGCATAGAATATTCACGTCTCATTGGATGTGATAGTATTAGCCATCATTCTAATTTTGCATAATTTATAAAGATATGTTTAGTTTGCATCCACAACTTGCTCAAGATACTTTTTTTGTAGGCGACTTTCCACTGTCAACATGTCGTTTAATGAATGATATGCAATTTCCGTGGCTCATATTAATTCCGCGTGTACCGGGTATTACTGAGTTATATGAATTAAGTCAGGCCGATCAAGAACAATTCCTACGTGAATCTAGTTGGTTATCAAGCCAACTGGCACGTGTATTCCGTGCAGATAAAATGAATGTTGCAGCTTTAGGCAATATGGTGCCACAGTTGCATTTTCATCATGTCGTGCGTTACCAAAATGATGTCGCTTGGCCAAAACCAGTTTGGGGGACACCTGCAGTTCCTTATACCAATGAAGTCCTTGCGCATATGCGTCAAACTTTAATGCTCGCACTTCGTGGTCAAGGTGATATGCCATTTGATTGGCGTATGGACTAATTCATAACCATTTAAAACCATAAAGGAATATATGGTGTGAATACTCGGACTAGGAGTGCTTGAGTGCCGTTAGACGACTGGATTAGAAAAGAGCCTAGACAATTTGAATATTTCCATCGCTTGATGGGGTATGTGATGTTGTCTTTGCTCATGATTGTCTATCACTACACTTCATCCGATACCAAATATCAGATTTATGTTCCTTTATTCTTACTGTTTACTTTACTGATTACACCCAAGTTATCAAATTGGCTGCTATACCGTTATAATTCCAAAATAAAACGCAGTGTCTTGTTTATTATAGATATTGTTATTATTTCAGTTCTTTTGTCGGCTATTCATTTAAATCTGGTTCTGACTTTTCTTTCATTTTTTGCAATTTTATATACTGCAATCAGTAATAAAATTTCATTCCTTATGGTGTCACTGGCAAGTTTAATTGGCATTGCCATTTTTTATCTGTGCAATATTTTTATTTTTGGTTTTGGTGAGTATTTTGAGCAAACCACTGGGGAGTTAACTGTCCTTGGTTTTATTTGCTTAATTACTTATTTTGGCGTGGGGAGTTTTTACCAACGTAGTCAAATCCAGCATATTACCGATCGTAAAGCTTATTATTATGAGCAAATGAATCGTTATATGGAATTTGCAAACCAACTTAGCCGTTATGCACCAGTACAATTGTGGCAATCGATTATGAAGGGTGAGTCTGAAGCTAAAATTGAATATAAACGAAAAAAAATGACAATTTTCTTTTCAGATATTCAAGGGTTTACCGAGCTTTCTGAAACGCTTATTCCAGATGACTTGGCATTTTTACTCAATGACTATCTTAGCCATATGACTGAAATTGCAAAGCAATATGAAGCAACTGTCGATAAGTTTATGGGCGATGCCATTTTAATTTTCTTTGGTGATCCTATTTCCCAAGGTGTTGAACAAGATGCAAAAACTTGTTTAGACATGGCAATTGATATGCGTCAGCAAATGAAATTATTAAGAGAACGATGGATTAAAATGGGTTATCCCGCTTTACATATTCGTATGGGGATTAGTACAGGTTATTGCCACGTCGGGAATTATGGTGCAGCTCATCGTATGGCATATACCATTGTTGGACGTGATGCAAATTTGGCTGCGCGTTTACAAAGTGCTGCTGCGGTGGATGAAATTTTAATTTCTGATGAAACCTATAATTTAATTAAAAATGATTATCTGTGTGCGCCTAAAGCACCAATTACCCTCAAAGGTATTCAAGGGCCAGTAAATACTTGGCAGGTGATGGAAAAATATACTTCACGTAAATCGGATTATCAGCGATGGTTTGATTATGAGTATAAGGGTTTTCATTTATTGTTGAATCTGGATGAAGTTCAAAATTATGAATATCCAGAACTGCTTAATGTTTTAGAAAAAATGATTAAGCGCATACAAAAACAGCAAAAAATGACCAACGCTCAAGGGATTGTAAAATTGAATTTAGAGGACGAAGTGATAGAAGAAAAAGATCAACAATATCACTAGAATCATTCGTTTTAGCTTGTATAGGCAATAAAAAACCACGCTATAGCGTGGTTTTTTATTGCCTATACAATCAATTAATGATTTTCAGAAGCATGGTTGATTGTATATTTAGGTATTTCAATTTCTAAGTCTTCGTCGACCAGTTTTACTTGGCAAGATAGGCGAGAATCAGGTTCTAAGCCCCAAGCACGATCAAGTAAGTCTGCTTCAACATCATTCATTTCATCTAAGCTGTCAAAGCCTTTACGAACGACAACATGACATGTTGTGCATGCAGCAGACATATCGCAAGCGTGTTCAATTTTAATGCCATTTTTCAATAAGCTTTCGCAAAGATTAGCATTTTGTTCAACTTCAAACTCAGCACCATTAGGGCAAATTTGCGCATGTGGAAGAACTTTAATACGTGGCATGATTTTTACCTATTTATTTGTGTGAGTTTGACCAGTCATCGAGTTGAGTGCCTTTAAGTGCAGAATCAATATGTTGATTCATGCGTGCAGCAGCAAAAGCATCACTATGTATTTTAAGTTGTTGCACAGCTTCTTCAATAGCTTCGATGTTGGTTGTTGATAATTGCTGTTCGAGTTCAACTTTCGTTTGCTCTAAAGCCACCAATTGTTCAGCACTCAGTAAGTTTGCATCAACTTTTAATGCTTGTGTAAGTGCTTCCAATTCACGCTGTGCTTCAACTTTGGTTTCTTGTAAGTGACGAAGATTTTTATCCTCTTCAGCAAATTTAAAACCGTCAATCAATAAGCGCTCAGTATCAGAATCGGATAAACCATACGACGGTTTAATGTCAATTTGTGCATGCACACCCGACGTTGTTTCTTTAGCAGAAACGGTCAGTAAACCATCGGCATCGACTTGGAAGGTAACTTCAATGCGTGCTTGACCCGCAGTCATCGGTGGAATGCCATGTAAGACAAAGCGACCTAAGCTACGACAGTGCTCAACCAGATCACGTTCACCTTGTACCACATGAATCAACATCGCAGTTTGACCATCTTGATAGGTCGTAAACTCTTGACGACGTGCGACTGGAATTGCGGTGTTGCGTGAAATTAGGCGCTCAACCAAGCCGCCCATGGTCTCTAAACCTAAAGAGAGCGGGGTAACGTCAAGCAGTAATGAACCATCTTTGCTGTTGCCAATCAGTTGGTCTGCGGTAATGGCTGCGCCAATAGCGACCACTTCATCAGGATTGATTGTGCACAGTGGTTCTTGATTAAATACGTCACGAACTGCTTTTTGTACCGCATAAGAGCGAGTAGAACCGCCCACTAAAACCACATTTTGAATGTCATTTAGCTCAAGTTTGGCATCACGCATTACACGTTTACAGACACTAATGGTTTTGTCTAAAGCAACTTTAATAATGTCTTCAAATGTTGCACGATCTAAAGTTAAAACTTGATCTAAGGCATGAAGCTCTACCGACTCGGCATCAGTTAATGCTTCTTTGGCCTTGCGTGCAGCAACGATAAGATGCACATGTTGTGAATTATCTAGCGTTTCAATATTGAGTTGTTTTTTAGCCCATTTAACAATTAAACGGTCTAAATCATCGCCACCCAGTGCAGTATGACCACCCGTTGCGAGGACTTCGAACACACCTTGGGTAAAACGCAAGATGGAAACGTCAAAAGTACCACCACCTAAATCATAGATAACATAGTTACGATCAGAAGCTAAGTTACTTTCTTGGTCTAAACCATAAGCGACCGCAGCAGCAGTAGGCTCATTGAGTAAGCGTAAAACGTTTAAACCTGCCAATTGAGCCGCATCACGTGTTGCTTGGCGTTGGGCTTCATCAAAATAAGCAGGAACAGTAATCACTGCACCATTAATTGGATTTTGTAGACTTGATTCTGCACGTTCTTTTAAGTGTTTTAATATTTCAGCTGAAATTTCAACAGGTGTTTTACGTCCGTGATTGGTTTCAAAAGCTGGCATCTGGTGGTCTTCACCCACCAGTGTATATGGGTGTTGGAATTTAATATCCGCTTTTGAGCGACCCATAAAGCGCTTAACAGAAACGATGGTGTTTTGTGGGTCACTGATCATGAACGCTTTTGCTTCATCACCATATTGAGTTGCTTGATCCGCATAGTGCACAATCGATGGGAGTAACACGCGACCTTGTTCATCGTTAAGAACTTTGGCTTTGCCTGATAGAACCGTAGCCACTAAAGAGTGCGTAGTACCTAAGTCGATACCAATAGCAATACGGTGTTCATGGGGCGCACTTGATTGACCAGGTTCTGCAATTTGCAAGAGAGCCATTGTGTTACATCCTTTGAACGTCTAAAAGTAAAAATAAATTAAAAATCATCATCAAGATCGAAAGAGTCATCATCTAAAAAACGATCTTCAGCTTTGTCAATATCAGCCATGACTTTTTGAAAAAAGCGTAATTTTCGCACTGTATCGCGCGCTTCAGCCCAATCTTCTTCAGTATAGTCAATTTTAAATTCACGCACTAAGCTGTCAATCCATTGTTGGACTTCTTCTTTAAGTGAAATTAAATCGTCAGCAGAGCGAGCTTCATCAAGTTGTTCACGAATTTCTAGTGCAGATTGTAAGAATTCAAAATCGCTGATGGATTGATCAAGGAGGTGATCTTGTTTTTTTAACGAAAGCAGATATCCCGCACGACTATCAACTTGAGATAGAGCTTTAAAAGCTTGATTGATCTCGCTAGATTTAATGAGCGCTTGATCTTTATCTTCGGCTTTATCGGGGTGATATTGTTGCTGCAATTTTAAAAATTCATTTTTTAAAACTGCTAAATCAATATCGAGTTCTACTGGAAGATTGAACAACTCAAAATGATTCATGGGAGATTTGATCCGCGAAAGTTCTATAAAATAATTGAAAATTAAATGCAATTAAAACAGTGTATTGTACACTGTTTTAATGCTTAAAAAGAGAATAT
Organism: Acinetobacter sp. ANC 4973; assembly: GCF_002135275.1. Classification (NCBI taxonomy): domain Bacteria; kingdom Pseudomonadati; phylum Pseudomonadota; class Gammaproteobacteria; order Moraxellales; family Moraxellaceae; genus Acinetobacter; species Acinetobacter sp. ANC 4973. The sequence goes on along the minus strand of NZ_NEGM01000001.1, from coordinate 117,960 downwards.
AAGAGGTTGATTAAACAGTGAAAGATTCACCACAACCACATTCACCTTTTTTATTGGGATTGTTGAATTCGAAGCCTTCGTTTAGACCATTTTTTACATAGTCCATTTCTAAGCCTTCTAAATAGACACTGCTTTTAGGGTCAACGAAAACCTTAACACCAAACTGTTCAAAAACTTGATCATGTGTATCAACTTCATCTACGAATTCGAGTACATAGGCCAAACCAGAACAGCCTGAAGTTTTCACGCCAACGCGAATGCCTTCACCCTTACCGCGATTTTCTAAGTAATTGCTGATATGAGTTGCAGCATTTTCAGTTAAATGAATCATGAAAACTCCATTATTCCTTATTCAAAACTTAAAATAATTAAGCTTTAGCTTTTTTGCTGCGGTAGTCTTCAACAGCAGCTTTAATTGCATCTTCAGCAAGTACAGAGCAGTGTACTTTTACTGGAGGAAGCGCAAGTTCAGTGGCAATATCAATGTTTTTGATTGCTTGCGCTTGGTCTAAAGTTTTACCTTTAAGCCATTCAGTAACAAGCGAACTTGATGCAATAGCCGATCCACAACCATAGGTTTTGAAACGTGCTTGTTCAATGACACCATTATCATCCACTTGGATTTGAAGGCGCATAACATCACCACAAGCGGGTGCACCGACCATACCTGTACCAACATTTTCAGCATTTTTGTCTAAAACGCCAACATTACGAGGGTTTTCGTAATGATCAATTACTTTTTCACTATAAGCCATGATGCGTCTCCAAAACTCGGGGTCAGCCTAATAAGATTTAATATGAGGGCATCTGCATGGAATTTCCATGCGATGCCATGAATAAATTAGTGTTCAGCCCATTCTACTGTAGAGAGATCGATACCTTCTTTGTACATATCCCAAAGAGGAGAAAGATCACGTAATTTGTCTACAGCTGCTTTGGTGATTTCAAGGACATGGTCGATGTCTTCTTCGGTGGTGTATGTACCGAAGCTGAAACGAATCGAACTGTGCGCAAGTTCATCAGACAAACCTAATGCACGAAGTACATAAGATGGTTCAAGTGTTGCAGATGTGCATGCAGAACCAGATGAAACAGCAGCATCTTTCAATGCCATCATCAATGATTCGCCTTCTACAAAGTTAAAACTTACGTTTAAGTAGTTTGCAACATTGTATTCAGGATGACCGTTTAAGAACACTTGTTCTAAACCTTGTAAGCCGTTCCAAAGTTTGTCACGTAATACACGAATACGTTTTTGTTCAGACGCTAGGTTTTTGCCTGCAAGTTCAAATGCTTCACCCATGCCGACAATTTGATGCGTTGCCAATGTACCTGAACGCATACCACGCTCATGACCACCACCGTGCATTTGCGCTTTCAGACGGACACGTGGGCTACGACGTACAAAAAGTGCGCCCATGCCTTTAGGGCCATAAATTTTATGTGCTGAAAAACTCATCAAATCAACTTTCATGCTTGAAAGATCAATTTCAACTTTACCCGCAGCTTGAGCAGCATCGACATGGAAATAAGTTTTATTTGCACGTGTGATTTCGCCAATTGCGGCTACATCAGTCACAGTACCAATTTCGTTGTTGACCATCATCAGTGAAACAAGCACGGTATCTGGACGAATGGCTGCTTTCACCATTTCAGCTGTGATCAAACCTGTCTTTGGCTCTGGCTCAAGATAGGTGATTTCAAAGCCTTCTGCTTCGAGTTCACGACACGTGTCTAAAATTGCTTTATGTTCAATTTTACTGGTAATAATGTGTTTGCCTTTAGAGGCATAAAATTGAGCAACACCTTTTAATGCAAGGTTGTCGGATTCAGTTGCACCTGAAGTCCACACGATTTCACGTGGGTCAGCTTTAATTAAATTAGCGACTTGTTCACGTGCATATTCTACTTTTTCTTCTGCCTGCCAACCGTAAGCATGGGAACGAGATGCTGCATTACCGAAAATACCGTCGAAAGTTAGGCATTCCATCATACGTTCTGCGACTTGAGGGTCTACAGGAGTTGTTGCTGCATAATCAAGATAAATCGGACGTTTCATGTCAAATACCTGTAACCGATAAAAGGGCTGAATCAAATGATGGTGTATTTTGGCGAATTGCAACGGTTTGCACGTTGTCTCTTGCTACAAGGTCTGCCAGCGTGATTTTTGCTAAATAATCGGCGATGTGGTGGGAGAGTTCTTGCCATAAATCATGAGTTAAGCACATTGCACCATTTTGGCAGTTACCTTTATGGTCACAACGTGTTGCGTCAACGGTTTCGTTTACAGCTTCAATAATTTCTAACACAGTGATTTCTTCAGCGCTACGAGCGAGATGGTAACCACCGTTGGCACCACGAACACTAGAAACTAAGCCGTGACGCTTTAATTTCGCAAATAACTGCTCAAGATAAGCCACAGAAATAGTTTGACGGGCTGCTATTTCAGCAAGCGTGATCGTTTGTTCGGTTGGCTGCAAAGCTAAATCAAGTAGAGCAGTCACTGCGTAGCGACCGCGAGTAGTAAGACGCATGATTCGATACACATATTAAGACTAGATGTGTCGATTTTAAGAATCCTGACTAAAATAGTCAAGTTTTTTTATGAGGCTTTAATTTGTTTTATTTTATAAGAAAAATTATATATTTATGCAAGCCATAAATTATACACTAATAATGCAATTAAAAGGGCGGTGGTTACAATAAATGCAATGTTAGTTCTTTTCTGTTTTTGCTCCAGACGACGAATACGGTTCTTATATTGTTTTACTTCCACATGTAAACTATTAATGGTTGAGCGTTGTTGGTCAATTTTTTCTAACAGGGGTGCAATACGTTTTTTTGAGGAAATGATATCTTGTTCATCGGTTGGTTCGGTTAACCATTGTTTCCAGTCAGATAAAACTTTTGGCAAACTAAACAATAAAGCTAAATCGCGAAATTCATCTTTTAAAGTGATATCACCATCAATCCGCATTTTTTTAATACTGCGGCGATTCGCCAAAACAAAAACTTTAATTAAGTCCATCAGCGTGGTACGGATATCAAGATCTACAACTTGCTCTGGCGCTTTGGTGTCAAACAAAATGCCATGTTCAGTAAATTGAACATAAAAATCAAAATAAGGTAAATAGCTATTAATTTTGATGGAAACTTTTTGCTCTATAAACTTTTTAGCTTGTAAACCGACCACACGATCATGTTTCAAAATGAAGGTAAAAATTGTTTCCAAAACAATCATCGTCATTGTAAGCAACAAATGTGGTTGATTTTGACTTTGTTGCGATTCACTCATAAAACTTAATCCTTCCCTGAAATAGAGCATCCTAGCTTGTAAAAATACTTCAGGACTTTAATCAAATACATAATAATCTTGCTTTGTAGAACAGTTTAGCAAATCGATCAAGTATTTAATTTGCTATTATGAGGCTATTTTATGGGTAAATATATTAAGCGGTATAAAAAATAATCGGGAGAATGGGGAAAATGGATAAACAAATAAAAGATCAAAATGTTGATCAAGAAAAACAGGAAAATTCCGATAAAACAAAGAATAAGCTACGTTCAGGTCGCAAGTCGAGTCTGGATTTTCGTAAATATACTCAGCAAATTTGGCTTGCTGGATTGGGTGCTTTTTCACGTGCTGAGGAAGAGGGAAATAAATTATTTGACTCCTTAGTCAAGGTCGGTGAAGAGTTAGAATCGAAAACGACGGAAATTGCTGATCAAACGGTTGAAAAAGTGTCGGAGAAAGCAAAAGACTCGGTTACCGATACCAAAGATAAAGTCGAAAAATTACTTGATCAAAGTGTTAATCATTCACTAAACCGAATTGGTTTAGTCACAGTAAAAGATATTCAGTACTTAGAAAGTCTCATATTACAGTTACATAGTAAGGTTGATTTTTTGGTTGAAGAAAATAAACTTTTAAAAGAGCAAATTGTAAAAAAATGAAACAATTTTACTTTTTCTTCATTTTTCAACAATTTTTTTCACATTTATTTTGCAGAAATGCAGATCGATAGTATTGCCTTTTGCCCCAAAGCATTGCTATAAAGATGTCATGGAATCCTTAGACCTTAAATAAACGATATTAAGAGGACGTAATCTTCATGAATAAATCAGAATTAATCGATGCAATTGCAGAGAAAGGGGGATTGTCTAAGACTGATGCAGGTAAAGCCTTAGATGCGACAATTGCTTCTATTACTGAAGCGCTTAAATCTGGTGATACTGTTACACTTGTTGGTTTTGGTACATTCAACGTTAAAGAACGTGCAGCGCGTACTGGTCGTAACCCACAAACGGGTGCAGCTTTAGAAATTAAAGCAAGTAAAGTGCCTAGCTTTAAAGCTGGTAAAGGTTTGAAAGATTCTGTAGCTTAATCTTTTCTAAAGCCGATAAACGCGCCGAATAAGGCGCGTTTTTTTATTAATAATGCCGATTTACAGTTTGAACTCATTCATTCGTTGTGGGTTTTCGGGTAAAATCCCTGACAAATAAAATATTGGAATACTTATGGAATCTTTTCGTAAAGTTATTAAGGGTTGGTTGGGCAAAGTTCTGCTCATTTTGTTTTTGACCCCTTTAGCACTTGTAGGTATTGAAGGATATTTTAGTGGTGGGAAGTCAGAAGACTCAGCAAAATTAGTCAATGGCCAAGAAATTTCTAAGAAAGAGTTAGAAGCACTGACCAAAACATTTAAAGAACAGTACTTGGCTTATGCTAAGGGCGACGAAACTTTATTGAATCAATCCTATATTCAAAATAAAGCAATGGATAGCCTTGTTGCTCGTACCTTGTTATTACAACAAGCAGAAAAATTGGGTATTTCATTAAGTGATGCGCAGATTGAACAAATGGTTGCTCAACAACCGAGCTTTCAAGAAAATGGTAAATTTTCTGAAACCTTGTATTCAAATTATTTGCGTTCAGTCGGTATGACCAGTCAAGCTTTAATTGTGAATTTACGTCAAGACCATGCTTTAAAAATGTTGACTTCAACATTTATGGATTATGCGTTGGTGAGTAAACTTGATATTCAACAAATTGCGAATTTGCAAACTGAACAACGTACTTTGCATTTGGCCAGTATTAAGCTTGATGAATATAAGAAAAATATAAAAGTTACCCCTCAAGAAATAGCGACTTATTACGACAAACATAAAGATTCATTTAAGCAAGTTGCCAGTGTAGATGTGGATTATGTTGTATTGACACCTGCAAATGTTGCACCAGCGAATACCCAAGTCACAGATGCTGAATTGCAGCAAGCCTATGCCACATTTGTAGATGCGCAAAAGAAAAATATTAAACCTGTGGTAAAGCATATCTTAATTGCTGCAGACACTCGTTCAGATGCTGAAGCGAAGAAACTGGCAAATGAAGTGGCTGCGAAAATTAAAGCAGGGATGACTTTTGCTCAAGCAGCTGCGCAATATTCAGATGATACTGAGTCTAAAGCTAAGGGTGGTGTGGTTGAAGCATATGAAAAAGGGGTATTTGGTGATGCGTTTGATCAAGCAGTCGCTGCTTTAAAATCAGCTCAAGTATCAGCACCAATTAAAACCCAATATGGTTATCATTTAATTGAAACACAAGCAGCTATGGTTAAGCTTCCTTCTTTTGAAGCTGAAAAACCACGTTTGATGGCTGAGTTGCAAAAGAACAAATCTGCCAATGTTTTTGCAGATACGGTAAATAGTCTGAATGAATTGGTGGTGGGAAGTGATGCACTCGATGTTGTTGCACAAGAAGTTAAAGGTGTGACGGTTCAATCTGTGAAGGGTATGACATTATCTACACAACATGCAGTACTGAGCGATGCCAATGTAAAAGTTAAATTGTTTAATGATGATGTGAAAAATGGTGATCGTAATGCTTCAAGCAGTATTCAGTTAGGTAACGGTGATACTGTTTGGGTGAAAGTACGCAATTATCATGCTGCTGGTGTACAAAGTTTGGCTGAAGCGACTCCACGTATCAAAGCTAAATTAATTGAACAAAAAGCAACTGATGCTGCGAAAGCAAAAATCCAAGCGTCATTGAATAGTTTTAAATCACAACCTGCGGCAACTGTTGTAGCACAAAGTAAAATTGCATTTGAAAGTGCGGGCGTGTTTACACGTTCACAAGGCTTGAAACGTGAAGTTGAACGTGCAGCATTTAGTGTGCCGGCACCCAAAGCAGGTATGTGGTCAGTAGCAACGGCATCATTGCCAAATGAGTTGGTTGTTGTGGCTGTCTCTGATGTGAATAAGACCACATCAAGTGCGTTAACGGATGAACAATTAAATGAATTGTCTAAGTTGTACCAACAACTTCGTGGTCAACAAGAATTGGATGATTACACTCAATATTTAAAATCAAAAGCAAAAATTAAATAATTTTTGCTGAAATAAAAAACCTGCGTTTACGCAGGTTTTTTAATGGATGAGATAAAGTTTTATTCAGCACGCAGCTTAAGTTGATAACCTGAGTATTTGCGAATATTAATCACTCCTGTATCTAAAATTAGATATTGACCTTTAATGCCTTGCAAGATACCGCGAATAATCGGTGTTTTGTCTAGATTATGAGATTTTACTTTTTCAGGATATTGTTCTACGGGATAGATAAACTCATGCGGAAGTTCATTTTCCATCAGTTCAACGGTTTCATTGAATTCAAGGTTTTGACTAAATTCATCACGAATCGTTTGAATTTTTGGTGCAAATTCGGCTACTAGTTGCTCGCGAACTTCAAGTAAATTTAAGGGTTCAGCTTCACCTTTGAGTAATTTGCGCCAATCAGTTTTATCAGCCACTTGTGTTCCAAACATAATTTCAAGTTGACCAGATAAGCGACGTGAACCTACTTTCATAATAGGCAAGGCTTGTGTTGCACCCTGATCCAACCAGCGTGTTGGCATTTGTCCAAGTCGTGTGATGCCTACTTTGAGTGCACTGGAGTTGGCAAGGTATACAATATGCGGTTGGAAACAGACTTCATGGGCAAAACTATCTTCACGACAAGTACCTAAATGATAGTGACAAGTCTCTGGCTTCATGATGCACATATCGCATGAAGCTTTGGTTTTAAAACATTTGAAACAGTGACCTTGTGAATATGATTTTGGTGTTTTACTTCCGCAAGAAACACAGTAGATATTACCTGTCCATTCAATTTCAATTTCTTGACCTAAACGAAATGGAAGGTTAACTTCTGAGCGATCCAGAACGAATTTATACTCTACATTTGCCTTACGCGTCTGTTGATCAGTTACACTAAGGTTCTTTAAACCTGCATGCATTTTATGGCAAATGCCTTGTAGTTCCATGGAAAACTCTCTTAATAATAAGGATGCAGTTATGGCTGAACAAAATGTCATCACTTCAATGCTAGACGATTTATTCAAAGAACAGCCGATTCAAACTGCATTGTGCATTGGTCAAAATCTTGAGCAATACGACAATAATCAATTAATTCAATGGCACCATTTTAGCGTAACTGAATTTTTAAATCTGCCTTTTACCCAGCGATATGACGTGGGTTTTGTGTTGCTTGATTCTCAAGAGTTATTGGCTATTTCAAATATTCAAAAATCACAATTACTTGTAAAATTGCGAGATTTGATGGCAAAACGAATTGTTGTGGTCAGCCAGTTACAAGATGAAAAACTATTGCGTTCTTTAGGGTTTACTCAGCTGATTGATAAAACCCTACATGATCGTGATTTTGCTTTATGGCAATTTAATATCCTGACGTATAAGCATGTACCCGATTGGTTTAATTCGAAGTTTTGGGCTAACCCTGAAAATTGGAATAAATTCCGTTGGTAAGTGATTTATCTATACGGTTTTTATGATTGTAAGTTTTAACACTTTGTTTTTATTGATTGGTTTGAAAGTATTGTATTGCTTTATTGTACTTCTGTTCAGGACAATACGATGATCAATTTAAGTACTCAGCATGCTTTTGGTGGAAATCTTAATGGTGATTTCCTGTGGTAAATAGGCTATTGGGTTTAGATGTTTTCTTAGCAATATAGTGTGATTTTTTTAAACGAATTAAAATGATCTGAGATTGAAATTCGAGCTCACCAAATTCTGGCTCAACTTGTACATAATGTAGTTGACCAAATTCATCACGAACACGTGCTTGTGCTGAGAAGCCTGGGCGTGCATTGCCACTGGAAATCGTTGCGAGTCGTCCGAGTAAACTGACTTGTTGTTTTGTTTCTACTGGTTTAATCACTTGATCTAGGCAATGGATCATAAAAACTGTAAAGAAAATTGCAATAATCAGTGCTGGAATAATTAAGTAATAAGCAGGGAGAAATTTTTGTTGCTGAGCATAAACACAAAGTTGAAGGAAATAGCCTGAAAAGCTAAAGTTCATTAATAAGAACACCACAATTAGTGTTTTAGAGAACTTAACATTGAGAAGCGGTGATTCAGAGAGTTTCTTTGGGGACAGACTTTTTAGATATTGAGTGGGACGAATATTAAAGTAATAGCCGATGGTTTCGACCATGCTGAGTAAAATTAAAGCCAATAAACTTAAATGAAAGGGGATTAAGTTATAGTTCTGCAAAAATTCAAGCATGGTCAAATTCCATTGATTTTATTCTTCCGTGAGGTAAATTCCACCATCAGAATGCACGTTGATTGTTACTTTTTCAAGTGATTGACCTAAGCAAGGGCCAGAAATACATTCACCTGTTTCAACCAAAAAAAGTGCACCATGGGTTGAGCATTGAATATATTCACCGTCTTGATCTAAAAACTGATTTTCTAAAAATTCCAATTCAGTTTGTAGGTGAGGGCAAAGATTATTGTAAGCATAGTAAGCCCCATCACGTTGAGTGATAAAAATGGTTCTACCATCGTCTGTGTCAAAAGCACGTGCTTCGCGTTCAGGGATTTCTTCCGTCATGGCAATTCTCATCATTATGCACATTCCTTTTGGAAGTTGTTTAATAATTCCGCATAGCTTTCAACACTAAGGCGTGGGCCGAACTGTGAAACCACTTCACTTGAAATTAGAATCGCCAATTCAGCAGCCATTTGAAGACTTAAACCTGCATTTAATGCATAAAGGAATGCGCCAGCAAACGCATCACCAGCACCATTTGCATCGACAGCGGTTACAGTACGACCAGGAACTTTAAGTGTTTGTTCTGAATCAGAAATTAAAGCACCTTCTGCGGATAATGTAATGACAGTGTATTTGCTTTTTAATTGCAATTGAGCAAGTGCTGCCTCTACAGAATCAGTTTCTGTATACATCATCGCTTCTTGTTGATTGCAGAAAATTAAATCTACACCATCATCTAATAGCTCATCTAAGCCTTGACGTGCATATTGCACCATCGCAGGATCAGATAGGGTTAAGGCAATTTTAACCCCATGTGCTTTGGCAATTTGACGAGCTTGTTTTACCGCAAGGCAGGCAGAGCTGCTGGTCGATAAATAACCTTCAATATAAAGCCATTTTGCTGTTTTTAACGGTTCAAAGTTAATCTGATCTGCACTGAGTTCCGCAGTAATACCAAGGTAAGTATGCATTGTGCGTTCAGAATCTGGGCTGACCAATACCATGCAAGTTCCTGTTTCACCCTCACTCACAGAATGTTCTGTGGTTTGGATGCCAGCTTCATTTAGACCTTTTAAGTAAATACGACCTAATTCATCATTACCTACACGGCATCCGTAAAATGCTTTGCTGCCTAATGCACTAAACGCAACGGTTGTATTTGCAGCAGAACCACCAGATGCTTGACCTTTATAAATTTGTGTTTCTTTTAAATTATTATATAAATTTGCTTGTGTTTCACCATCAGTCAACTGCATAGTGCCTTTTTGCAAATTTTGTTGAATAAGGAAGTCATCAGAGACTTTAAATTCTTGGTCAATTAATGCATTACCAATTGCAAAAAGATCAACAGTTGCCATGTTTTTCATTCACACTTTAAATTAAAGCGCTAAGTTTACACCAATGCTCATGATAGCTGTAGATTGATGAATAAAATTCAAGATGTGGCGCATTTATTCGGTCAAAATGCAATATAGGAAAGGATGAGGAAGGTTAGATGAATATCACGATTGATAAAGCTGAACAATTACCAACACAAATTCAGGAATTGGCGAAGCAAGCACAGAAAGAAGGATTTCAGTTTGTTGATCGCTTGATTGAAGAGTATGAAAGTGGAAAAAATAGGTTCAATCAACCAGGGGAATTTCTTCTTTTTGTTTATGACGATGAAAAGCTGATTGCCTGTGGGGGGTTAAATCAGCAGTGGAATGAAAACGAAATTGATAACAGAATTGGTCGCGTACGTCGTTTTTATGTATTGCCCAAATACCGTAAGCATGGTGTAGGTAAGCAGTTGTTACAACATTTGGAAAAAAATGCTCGGGAAAATTTTTCAGCACTTTGCTTAAATACAGATACTAAATCTGCGGCTCATTTTTACCAGAAGCAAAATTATGTTTTTGTGGAAAATCACCCGAATTATAGTTATTTCAAATATTTACTCTAGTATTAGATGGCTTTAGATTATGATGCTGCTTAGCTTGGTTTTTATACTGGGTAGCATCATAGTAATGGCTGTTGTTGATTTTTTTTGAAATTTTAATTAACGCAATATCTTTTTTAAATTGATAAAAATAAAAAAACCAGTATTTAAAAAATTTAATTTTTTATTTTGTGAAAAAATAAGCGTGGTTCAAATCATTTAAGTGGTTTTTATGGGTAATACCTTTGATTTGAAAGCTTAAATGACGCAAAAAATCATATCGGAAATTATACCAATTTTAATATTGAATTAAGTGCTTGGCTTGAACATATCAGTAAAGATTGTTATTGAGTTTAGCTGATGAACCAAACACAAAGTCTTGCCACTTCCTTATCCAAGGTGCCGGAAATAACAGCGCTCTTTTGGGTCACGAAAATATTTGCTACAACTTTTGGTGAAACAGCGGGTGACGCTGTATCTATGTCGCTGAATTGGGGGGGATTTAATGAGCACGGCAATTTTTGCTGTGCTATTCATTTTACTGCTCTATTTTCAGGTAAGTGCAAAAGCATATCGACCTTATTTATATTGGTTCACCATTATTGCCAGTACCACAGTGGGTACAACCATGGCCGATTTTGTTGATCGCTCTTTAGGGATTGGTTATATCGGTGGCAGTACGTTGTTACTAAGTTTGGTGCTCCTTTCTCTTTTTAGTTTGGTATAAATCGGAAGGCAGTATTTCCCCGCATAGTGTGAATTACCCTCGTGCAGAAATTTCCTATTGGTTGACCATTACCTTTTCACAAACACTGGGAACGGCTTTGGGAGATTGGTCGGCAGATACCGCGGGTTTGGGTTATAGCGGTGGTATTGTTTTGTATGTCGGTCTCATTGCATTGATTGCTGGATTGTATTTTTTGAGTCGAATTTCTCGAACAGTGTTGTTTTGGAGTGCTTTTGTTTTAACTCGACCTTTAGGTGCAGTTGTTGGCGATTTTTTGGATAAACCGCTGGCTTCTGGTGGTTTGGATTTAAGTCGCTTTGGTGTCTCTGCGGCAATTTTGATTGCTATCGTGATATGTATTTATTGTGCTTATCGACCAACGATGAAAAATATTTAATCTTTATGGCATATTGCATTATTTTTTAACCAAAAATTAAAAATGTTGATAACGAACTTAGAAGAATAAAAAATCTATACTGAAATACACGGAAATTAGTGTTTGCACCAATCCATAGTCATGAAAGATTCAGGTATAATCGGAATAACTTATAAAATTGTATCTGATTTGGAGATCACATGACTGTAGATGTTACTGAAACCATTACTCAAACTGTTCATCCTGCGTTTCAGTTGATACGTCAACACCATGTTGAAGCCTTAGACGTTTTTATTTCTGAATATAAACACAAAGTGACGGGCGCAACGCATTATCATTTGGCAAGTGACCTTGATGAAAATGTCTTTTTAGTCGCATTTCGTACCCAGCCTATGGATTCAAAAGGCGCAGCGCATATTTTGGAACATACTGCATTGTGTGGTTCGGAAAAATTTCCAGTGCGTGACCCATTTTTCTTGATGATTCGTCGTTCACTAAATACTTTTATGAATGCGTTTACTTCAGCCGATTGGACAGCCTATCCATTTGCAACACAAAATAAAAAAGATTTTCAAAACTTGTTAGAAGTTTATTTGGATGCTGCATTTGCTGCAAATTTAAATGAACTTGATTTTGCTCAAGAAGGTATTCGGATTGAGTTAGAAGAAGGTCAACCTGTTTATAAAGGTGTGGTTTTTAATGAAATGAAAGGAGCAATGAGTTCTCCTTCAGATCAGCTTTATCATCAATTGGCACATCATTTATTCCCTAAAACTACGTATCATTACAACTCAGGTGGTGATCCTAAAGATATTCCAGATTTAACCTATTCAGAATTGGTAGATTTCTATAAGTCGCATTATCATCCAAGTAATGCTGTATTTATGACCTTTGGTGATGAATCTGCCTACCACTTACAAGAACAGTTTGAAACTTTAGCCCTGTCTAAATTTAAACAAGGTCAAACACTGTATTCAACACCTGAAACACGTTTAGCTGCTCCGGTTGAAGTGACAGAAACCTATGCAGTTGATGCTGAAGATTTAACCGATAAAACCTATCACATTATTTCATGGTTATTGCCTGAAGCCAGTGATATTAAATTACGTTTAGGGATGCGTTTGGTTGAAGGTATTTTACTGGAAGATTCGGCTTCACCATTACGTCATTATTTAGAAACGTGTGGTTATGCACAATCTACTGGTCCAATTATGGGCGTAGATGATTCAAACTTTGAAATGACGTTTTTCTGTGGTGTGCAAGGTTCAAATCCAGAACATGCTGAAGAATTTAAAAACGGTGTGTTTAAGATTCTTGAAGATGTTGCATCAAAACCTGTCGACACCGATATGGTGGATGCAATTTTACATCAAATTGAATTGCATCAACGTGAAATCAATGGCGATGGTATGCCGTATGGTTTAAGCCTGATCTTAAATGGTTTAAGCAGTGTGATTCATCACAGTGACCCCATTCATGTTTGGGATGTTGACAGTGCGATGGAGCAAGTCAAAGAAGAACTCAAAGATCCAATGTGGTTGTCGAATCTGATTAAAACCTATTTGATTGATAATACACATCGTGTACAAATGACTTTGGTGCCAGATGCCAACAAGTCAGCCGCTGAAGCAGAAGCAGAAAAAGCACGTTTGGCTGAAATTGGTGCCAAACTGACTGAAGAACAAAAAGCAGAAATTATTGCGCAGACGGAAGCATTAAAAGTTCGTCAAGATACACCAGATGACCTCAACTTATTGCCAAAAGTTGGTTTAGAAGATGTACCTGCTGATTTACATATCGTACAAGGTCAATTGCGCGAAATTATCAGTAACGGTTTAGATACGCCACTGAATTTGTACCATGCGGGAACCAATGGTATTTACTACCAACAAGTGACGGTTAAAATTCCTGATGAGGTTGTACAGTCACCATATTTCAATTTATTGTCGGTTTTGTTGGGTGAAGTAGGTGCTGGAGAATATGATTATCTCGAGTTACAACAACTGCAAACTGCGGTCAGTGGTGGTGTGGGGATGGGGGCATCTTTACGTTCAAAAGTGAATGACAAAAACAAAATTAGTGCATGGTTAACGCTTACGACGAAATCGTTGGTGAATAATTTTGAAGCTATTCGTTTGTTGAAGTTGGCATTTGAACAACTCCGTTTTGATGAAAAAGACCGTATTATTGAATTATTACAACAGCGTAAAACCCGTTGGCAGTCGCGTTTGTCAGGTTCAGGTCATAGTTATGCAATGCAGATCGCATCACGTAACTGTGGTGCTTTAGCACAACGTGATTATCAAAATACGGGCTTGGGCGCGCTGAATTGGTTGGGTGACTTGGTTGCTAAAATTGAAAATGATGAAGCGGCTTATGATGCTTTAATTGTGGAACTAAAAGCAATTCACCGTTTACTTTTACAAGCACCAAAACAATTTTTATTGGTCTCTGAAGAACATCAATCTGATGCTTTAGTTGAAGAAATTCAAGTTGTTTGGGATAAGTTAGTTGTAGATAAAACCCCTGTAGAATTGTCAGCAATTAGCACGGAAAATAGTACGAAAGATGAGGCTTGGTTAATTCAAGCCAATGTTCAATTTTGTGCTTTAGCTTATCCTGCTGTCGAAGTTTCTCATCCTGATGCAGCGCCTTTAATGGTGTTGGCTGCTTACTTACGCAATGGTTTCTTGCATAGTGCTATTCGTGAAAAAGGTGGTGCTTACGGTGGTGGTGCGAGCTATGATGGCAATGCATGTTCATTCCGTTTTTATAGTTATCGTGATCCGCGTTTGGCAGAAACATTTAAAGACTTTGAAGCAAGTATTGTTTGGTTGTTGAATACCGAACATCAACCGCATCAACTTGAAGAAGCGATTTTAGGCTTAATTGCGAGTATGGATAAGCCCGGTTCTCCTGCGGGTGAGGCGATTAGTGCTTGTTATGCTTTATTGCATGCACGTACACCAGCAGTGAGAAAGCAATTACGTGCACGTTTGCTTGCAGTTAGTTTGGATGATTTGAAACGCGTGGCGCAGCACTATCTTGTTCAGCAAATACCAACAAGAGCAGTTGTTGCACCCGTGGCTAAACGTGATACTTTATTAGAGTTGGGTTTTGACATTAAACAAGTAAATTAAAAATAATAGGGTAGGTTAATATGGCGTTCAAAACAATTGAACGCACTACTTTGCAACTGAGCATGATTATGCTCAGTTCATTGTATGTGGCGAATGTACATGCTGTAAATCCAGAGTCTTTGATTGCGCCAGCAAGCCCAGAAGCATGCGTAGCATTAGAGTCTAATGCAGATCGTTTGGTTTGTTACGATACTTTGTTTAAAGTGCCTGAGGCAAAAAAAACAGCACTTCTTTCTGAACGTCAAGCCGCAAATGAGCTGGCTCCTGAACCGACCCAACCAGAAACACTAAAAGAAAAAATTAGTCATGGTGTGAGTAATGTCTTTGCTGCTGAAGGTCCAGCAATTAACCCGAATACATCTTTGCTAGATAAGCGTTGGGAGTTGTCAACTGCCAGTAAACTTGGAACATGGAATATTCGTGCGCATCAGCCCGTTTATCTGATGCCAGGATTTTGGACTTCTGATAAAAATGAACGTCCATCGAGTCCGAATGAAAACAATACGGTGCCAGCTGGTGAGGAACTCAATTTAACCTCTATGGAAGCCAAGTTTCAGTTGTCGTTAAAAACCAAAGCGCTTGAAAATTTATTTGGTGATAATGGGGATGTTTGGCTGGGTTATACACAATCATCGCGTTGGCAGGTTTATAATGGTGATGAATCACGTCCTTTTCGTGAAACCAACTATGAGCCTGAAGCAAGCTTAGTCTTTCGAACCAATTATGAAATATTGGGTTTAAATGCGCGTTTATTGGGTTTAACCTTTAATCATCAATCGAATGGTCGAGCAGATCCATTATCACGTAGTTGGAACCGCATCATGTTCAATGTTGGTTTTGAACGGGATAATTTTGCCTTAATGCTACGTCCTTGGTATCGTATTGAAGAAGATGCGAAAGATGATAACAATCCAGATATTAAAAACTATATTGGTCGTGGTGATTTAACTGCATTCTATCGTTGGAATGATCATGATTTTTCATTGATGCTGCGTCACTCCTTAAAAGGTGGTGAGGATGCACATGGAGCAGCGCAATTTGATTGGGCATTTCCCATTAGTGGTAAATTGCGTGGCTATGTACAATTGTTTGATGGTTATGGGGAAAGTTTGATTGATTATAACCATCGTGCGACTTATGTCGGTCTAGGTGTATCATTAATGAATTGGTTCTAAACTTTATCAATGCCTTAAAAACCACTCAATAGAGTGGTTTTTTGGCTTAAAGTAAATGTGATCTAACCAATTTGAATATCGGTGGGTGGGTGCTTTAAACGACTCTTTTTGGGCGTAGCAATAAGATAAGCCAACGTCAGTGGTCCTAAACGACCAGCAAACATGAGTAAGATTAATGCGATTAAACTCGCAGGTTGAAGTTCACTGGTGATGCCGCGCGATAAACCTACGGTACAAGCAGCAGAAACGGCTTCAAATAATAAATCTAAGAATTCTTTATTTGGCTCTAAAATAAGCAGAGTAAATAACCCTAAAAAGATGAGTATTCCTGTAATTGAAACAACAGCGAAGGCTTTAAATGACGTCACTTTTGACACTGAATGGTTAAACACACGGAGTTCTTCAGAGCGACGTAAAAAAGTAATCACACTGAGAATAACAATAATAAAAGTGCCGACTTTAATTCCACCCGCAGTACTGAGAGAACCTCCACCAATAAACATCAATACCATGGTCACTAAGGTTGAAGCATCACTCATACTCGCCATATCTAAGCTGTTAAAACCAGAGGAGCGTGGGACAGTCGCATGAAACCAAGCGTTCACCGCTTGATCACCCAGACTCATACCCGCAAGCGTTAGGGGATTACTCGCTTCTAACGCCCAAATGACAATAAAGGCGGCAAGGTTTAATCCCACAATTGTTGAAAGTATTAATTTACTGTTTGGACTCAGTTTTTTCCAACGATGCGCGCGTTTAATATCCATCAGGACAACAAAGCCGATTCCGCCAATAATGTAGAGCATGCTAATGGTAAAAGTAATGAAATAATGCTCGGAAAAGCTCATTAGACTATTTGGGAAAAGGGAAAAACCACCGTTATTAAATGCGGAAACACTATAAAAAGCGGCATAGAAAAAGGCATGAGCAAAATCGTATTCTTGCATCCAAGCAATGGTTAAAATGACAGTGCCAAGCGCTTCAAAAAATAATGAGTATAAAAGGACACCTTTAATGGTAAAAGACACTTTAGATAGGCTGGTTTGACCAATAGTCTCTTGTGCCATCACTTGCTGTTTTAAGCCGATATTAGATGATAGGCTCAGTGCTGCAAGAATGGCAAAGGTCATAAAGCCCAAACCACCACATTGTAGCAACAACATAATAATCACCTTACCAAAAGTGGTGTAGGCTTCACCGACATTCACCACTGAAAGACCAGTAATAGTGACAGCAGAGGTCGCGGTAAATAGGGCGTTAATCCAAGATAATTCACCATAATGAGCAATCGGTAGTTTGAGTAATAAAGTACCGATCACAATAAAACTTAAGAAACCCAGTGCTAGCAAGCTAGGTGGGCTCAGATTAATGGTATTGTGCTTTTTATTATGTAATCGATTCATATTTTATTTAAACCGTGCAGAAAGTTTTCGTAATGGTTCAAGTTCTCCTTCAACCACCAGAATATCCCCAACTTGTAAGATTAAATTTGGATCAATACTAAATAGAACGTCCTTACCACGTTTATGTAAAAGGGTTTTAATCTCGGGTGTATGTTCCATTAGGTGATTGAATCGTTCACCTTTGAGGCTATCTTTAATTTCAATTTTGACAATGAAATGATTGTCTTCTAACCCCATATATCGACTGACCATAGGGTAACTGAGGGATTGCGCAACGCGAACGCCCATATCTTCTTCAGGATGAATGATTTTATTGACCCCAAGATGAGTCAAAATCATGTGATGAGCTTTGGATTTAGCCTTGGCCCAGATCTTTTTAATACCCAAATTTTTAAGATGCAGTACGCATAAAATACTGGCTTCAATATCTTCACCAATGGCGACCACAACCGCTTCACAATTTTGAATGTTAAGTTCGTTAAGTACATGTTCATCGGTTGCATCGGCAATCACTGCATGTGTAATTTGATCTGAAATACTTTCTACAAATTTTTTATTGCTGTCGATACCAATCACATCATGATTTAAACTCACCAGTTGCGTGGCTATAGTGGCTCCAAAACTTCCTAATCCAATTACTGCAAACTGAGCCATTCAAGCATTCCTTATCCATTTTATGTGATTTAGATTCATAACGTGTATCTGAAAATCTATGTTCATTTTATAAGGTTATGGTTTATGCATCTATCAGGCTTACAAAATTATATATAACAAAAGCTTATTTTTAAGATGGAGCATTGTAGAAAAATAAAATGAATAGATAGCATATAAGCCTTTGCAAATTGAATAGCGTCATAAAACCTTCAAAAACTCTCGCTATAATTTTGTATATATAATTTTCTATTTTTATAGTGAATTTAAAGAAACTGAGCATAGAAGAATTAAAAATGGACGATAAAAAGATTTTTAAGATATTACAGCGATGGTTTTCGGTATTGGAACTTCGGGAAATTCCCAAGAAGAAATACCGATGTAATTTTGAGCAATTTTTGGCGTGGATTTCAGCTGAAAAATTAGGTAAGGATTTTCATGCTTATTTAATGTCGGTAGATTCTGAAAATCCTTATGAAAATGGATTGGAAAAGTGTGCTCATTTGCAGCATAAAAACATTGATATTGGTTTGGTACAGCAGGCTATTCGTAAAAAAACCACGCCTTTATATGCACATTATGAGCAACATAAAGAAGTTATTGGGAAATATTACAATGTAAATGATCAGGTTTTTGATCTTGTTTTTGAAGAAATTTTTACGCTATTAAAGTCCCAGAATTTGGAATTGTTATTGATTTATGCAGATAGAACTTACTGGATGGCTGTTCCTAATGATGATGTTAAAATCCATAAATTTTGTAAATCTTTCACCAAGCAATTTAAGGATGAAGGTGTGTGTATAGAGCACTATACACAATTAGATTGTTTAAGATCGACTTGAAAATTTATCTTGTCCTGAAAATAGCTTTACACTGATTTTAAATAAAGTACTCCATAGATAATAAGAAACAGCAATATACTTTTATCTATTTGTATTCATGCTGAATAGTCAATGTTTAATCATCATGGCTGATTTGGCACTCTTTGAATTCGGCTTCTCATTCATTATTTTTTGGCGTTGTATAGCTTTCAATATTGGCAAAATTTGGGCATTCAGACATACGTTGCGTATGTTGAAACAGTACATCACCAAAAATGTTTTTTACCGTATATTCAAATTGATGCTGGTCTTCTTTCATGATATTAAGCGTGGCTTTACGCTCAAGTTCAGGATATTGAGTTAAACGGTTTAAACCATAGCATGAAAAATCACGTACAAATATTGCGACATCGGGGTCAAGTTGTGTTTTCTCATAGTCGTCGAGCATGATATACACTAAAAACTTAGGATATTGATTTAGCATTTCAGCTTTGGCACTAAAACCCGCGATATTTTGTAAGTTGGTCGCGATCGCATTGTTTGGAATATTACGCATACTGTTTCGAATACGTTGTTCTTCCTGACTCAATTGATAAGCAGGATAGCCATAGAAATAAATGCCAAGTGTAGTGATGATAAAAATAAGAATAAGGCTTAATTTCATAAAAATTGGATTGTTTTATTTTTAGGCATTTTATAAGTTTAAAATTGTTTTGTCACTGTGTTTTCATAATTAAATTTCATTTATTTATCATTGTTTTTTATAGTAAAAAAACCGCCAGAAGGCGGTTTTAAAAAATATTCAAAGCTTATTTCAAGAAACGTTGATAACCTAAGTTATTGGTAATTTCAGCATATGGATAAGTAATATTTTCCAATGTTTCAATTAAACCATCTGGGTTTTGTTTCTCGTCGCTTGCTTCAAGGCCCACCAGTACACGACCTTCAGCAGCACCATGATTACGATAGTGGAATAGGGTGATGTTATGCGTTGGCCCAAGACGTTCTAAGAAGGTTAATAACGCACCCGGACGTTCTGGGAACTCTACGCGGAATAAACGCTCATTTTCGATATCCGCATGCCCACCAACCAAATAACGAATATGCAATTTTGCCACTTCGTCATCAGATAAGTCATCGACATCATAGTGAGCTTGTAAGAGTTCATGGATATCATGACGCTCTTTTTCACCACCTTTTAGACTGATTCCGACAAAGACTTGAGCGGCGCTCGAAGTGCTGGCACGGTAGTTAAACTCAGTGATATTACGACCTTGTAAAGCACGGCAGAAGTTAAGGAAGGAACCTTTTTCTTCAGGAATAGTCACGGCAAAAATAGCTTCTTTACGTTCACCAAGTTCTGTTCGTTCTGCGATATAACGTAGGCGGTCAAAATTCATGTTGGCACCGCACACAATCGAAACCATGTTCTTATGTTCTAGACCATGTTGTTCAACATATTTTTTAATTCCAGCCAGTGCCATTGCACCAGAAGGTTCAACAATGCTACGACATTCATCATAGGTGTCTTTAATGGCAGCACAAATTTCATCTGTATTGACCAGAATGACATCACGTTCAACAATTGGCCCTGAATTATCCGATTTTTGTAGTTGGATCACTTGAAAAGGTTTTTCACCAATTTGTGCCACCGCCGTGCCATCGGCAAATAAGCCGACTTGTGGCAGAATTACACGCTCGCCAGCTTCAAATGCTGCTTTGAGGCATGCCGATTCATCGTATTCCACAGGAATGACTTTGACATGGGGTGCAACATCACCCAAGTAAGCCGCAACGCCCGCAATTAAACCACCACCGCCCACTGCAACAAAGACATAGTCGACATCGCGCCATTGGCGTAGAATTTCATTGGCAATGGTGCCTTGACCCGCCATGACCAATTCATCATCGTATGGTGGAATAAAGGTCATGCCTTCATCTTTTGCACATTGAATGGCGTATTTATTGGCAACATCAAATGAGTCACCATGTAAAACCACATCACCACCTAAGCGTTTCACTGCTTGTACCTTAATGTCAGGTGTGGTTTTTGGCATCACAATAATGGCGCGAATTCCCAGTTTTTGACCAGATAGAGCCACACCTTGCGCATGGTTGCCTGCTGAAGCTGTAATAACGCCACGTTCTAACTGAGATTTCGGCAATTGACTAATACGGTTGTAAGCACCGCGTAGTTTGAAAGAAAAGACAGGTTGTAAGTCTTCGCGTTTGAAGCGAATATTATTGTTTAGTTTCTCACTAATTCGTGGCGCTGCTTCGAGTGGAGTTTCGATAGCAACGTCGTACACAGTTGCTTGTAATATTTGTCGAACCAAACGAGACAGCATGTTAATTTTCCATCTAACAGTTTAAAATAGATTTTTATTGTAACAAACCCCTGTACATTTGGGCTGTAAAATCAGCAACAAATGTCAAAAAATAGTTGAGCCAAGTTATGAGTCTGTATGCGACCCAAGATGAAAAGAAACAAGCTGCCGCGAAAGCTGCTTTAAAGCATTTGCCAAAGGGCGGTATTTTGGGTGTAGGTACAGGAAGTACTGTAAACTTCCTCATTGAATTATTACCAGAACTGCAATTAGAAGCAGCAGTTGCAAGTTCTGAAGCGACTGCACAACGCCTTAAAAAGTTAGGTATTGAAGTGGTTGATATGAATCACGTTGGTGGTTTAGATGCTTATGTCGATGGTGCGGATGAAATTGACCGTCATATGCACATGATTAAAGGTGGTGGCGCTGCATTGACCCGTGAAAAAATTGTCGCGTCGATTGCGAAGAAATTTGTATGTATTGTTGATGATTCAAAATGGGTTGAACAATTGGGTCATGACTTCCCACTTCCAGTTGAAGTGATTCCAATGGCACGTTCTGCTGTGGCACGTAAAATTGTGAGTCTGGGTGGTGATCCTGTATACCGTGAAGGTGTCGTTACCGATAATGGTAATGTGATTTTAGATGTGCATAACTTCAACATCTTAAATGCACTTGAACTTGAAAAAACACTCAATAATATTCCGGGTGTTGTGACCAATGGTATTTTTGCCATTCAAAAAGCGGATATTGCCATTGTGGCAACCAATAACGGTATTGAAGAACGTACTGCGGTTTAACTAAATAATTTCCCCAAACTCTGAGCAAATTTTAAAGCACTGCTTTAAAATTTGTGCAAGAAAACTCATTTAGTAAAATTATTCCTAATTAGTTTTCTCATCCTTTGAAAAAGGATGAGAAACACTGTTTCGCAAGGGGAGGATTAAAAATATAAAAATGAATCTAACAGATCTGCCTGAAATTAAAATTGTCTATCATGCACGAGCGATACGATTGCGCTTGCGGGTCGAGCCAACACAAATTCGTTTAACTGCACCATTATTTTGTAGCAAAAAACAGATTCAAAATTTTATTGATCAATCAGAACAGTGGTTAGTCAAAACTTGGCAAGAACAGCAGCAGAAACAAGAAATACAGCTGCAAAATAGGCTGTTCCCGACAGAACTTAAACTCTTTAATTTAGAACAATTTATACAGATTACTTATCAAGCGCAGCAGAGAAATTTTGTGTTTGATCATGAGCGTTTGAAACTCAGTGTCAGTGATCGTCAGCCTGAACAATACTTAAAAGCGTTTGTAATCGCGTATGCAAAGCATCATCTTCCGATTTTTTTAACGCAAGTGAGTACTGAAACGGGTTTGAGTTTTGCTCAATGTGCAATTCGGCAGCCAAAAACACGTTGGGGGAGTTGTACATCTAAACATGACATTATGTTGAATAGTGCTTTAGTGTTGTTTCCTCAAGAGGCTGTTAGATATGTATGTGTACATGAATTAGCACATACCCGATATTTTGATCATAGCCCACAGTTTTGGGCGCAAGTACAGCTACATGACCATAACTTTCAGCAGCATCAGAAAATGTTAAAAACAAAACAGTTACATTGTTGGTGGTTTTTTAGTAACCACTAAATGGATTGATGTTTTAATTTTTTATTTTTAAGTGTAGATTGAATCGTATAAAAACTGATTTAAAATTCATGCGTTGAACCTTTCTCCCATATCGTAATAAAAGAACTCAGATGTGAATTTTACAGATATTCATTATTTCGTATTAATCGTCCCGAGCTGTCTCATCTTGATGGGTAGTCTGTTCTTAATTTGTCATTTTTTCTTCAAAGCACCACATTATTTGTTGTGGTTGGGCATGGGATATATTGTTCCAGCATGTGCTTTGGCAGCACAAAGTTTAATGTCGAATCAACACATGACGATGTCTTCCCCCATACTAGGGATCATGTATTTGTTTGGTGCTTGGGCCAGTGCTTATGCGATGGCTTTAAGGAAAAATGCACAGGCACATTCTAAATTTGCATGGGTATTGATTGTGATGATTGCCGCCTTGCTTGCTTATTATGCCTTTGTAGATGAGCAACTCTGGATACGCATGCTGATTTTGAATTTAGGTGTTGCTACGATTCAGGCCTTGGTTCTTATCTCAATGTTTTCCCATTTTAAACACAATGATCGGTTAAATAAAATCGTTGATCTTTCCTATCTGTTTATTGTGTTTTATACCTTTGTTCGTAGCTTGATTATTTTTCTGTTTTTAAAAAATATTGATGCCAGCATGCTTTCGACTTCGGTTTGGTGGTTGATGATGTTAGCTGCCAGTATTTTATTGAGCATGTGGTTTGCTATAGTTTTATTGGGCACTATGGTGCGAGATATTGTCTTTAAACTCAGTGAAGAGCGTTCACGAGATTCATTAACCTATTTGCTCAATCGACGTGGTTTTTACGACGCTGCAAAAGTAAATTTAGCGCAAAGACCCGTGAAAAAATATTTTTTGCTGATGTGTGATATTGACCATTTTAAAAAAATTAATGATAGCTATGGGCATTTAGTTGGCGATCAAATTTTGCAACAAGTGGGACGGATTATTAGCCAAAACGTGCATGAAAATGATTTGGTTGGGCGTTTTGGTGGGGAGGAATTTATTATTTTATTACAAATAGAACAGGCCTCTGTTGCGTATCAAATTGCTGAGCGTATTCGTATGGCCATTGAGACTGAATTATTTTCAAAGCAAAGAATATCTGTAACGGCAAGTTTTGGTCTTGCTCATGTGAAAAATAAGAATCTAACCAATACAATTGATGTTGCGGATAAATTATTGTATCGCGCAAAACGCGCAGGGCGAAATTGTGTTTTTTTGGAAATGCATGAAAGTACGAATAATAAAGCGCTTAGCAATGATGAGAAAATATCACTAAAACCAAGCAAAATAGTTCAGAAAACCTAAACTTCCTGTCATACTGTCTTGCTAAGAAATAGATACTTTGATTTGAGGTCGTGATCGTGATTAGTGTTGGTATTGTCGGCGGTACAGGTTATACAGGCGTTGAATTGTTGCGTCTTTTACTACGACACCCAAATGTACAGGTTAATGTACTGACATCACGTACTGAAAATGGTCGTCGTGTCGATGACATGTTTCCAAGCCTGCGTGGTCATACCGATCTTTGCTATTCAGATTTAAATATCGACGAACTTAAACAATGTGATGTTGTTTTCTTTGCAACCCCGCATGGTGTAGCAATGAAGCATGCAGCGGAACTGGTTGCAGCAAAGACTAAAATTGTCGATTTAGCGGCAGATTTTCGCTTGCAAGATTTAGAACAGTTTGAAAAATGGTATGGTCTGGAACATGATTGTCCAGATCTTTTAAAAGATTCGGTTTATGGTTTGTCAGAGCTGAACCGTGACAAAATTAAACAAGCCAATGTGGTTGGTAATCCGGGTTGTTATCCAACAACCGTGCAACTGGGTTTAGCGCCATTATTTAAACATAGCGACACATTGGTGAAACCTGAAAGTATTATTATTGATGCAAAATCAGGTGTTTCAGGTGCAGGACGTAAAGCAAGCTTAGATATGATTTATTCGGAAAATGCCGATAACTTCAAAGCTTATGCGGTTGGCGGTCATCGTCATCATCCTGAAATTGTGGAAGCATTGGAAAATATTTCAGGTCAAAAAGGTGTGTTCAATCACATCGTTTTTGTACCCCATTTAGTTCCAATGATCCGTGGCATGCTTAGCACGATTTATATTGATTTAACTGATGCTGGTGATCAGACAGATTTACAAAGCTTATATGAAAAATTCTATGCCAATGAAGCTTTTGTTGATGTGATGCCTGCAAATAGTTCACCTGAAACACGTTCTGTTCGTGGTGCAAACCAACTTCGTATTGCTTTGTATAAACCACAGCCGAAAAAACTGATTGTTTTATCTGTACAAGATAATTTGGTGAAAGGTGCAGCTGGGCAAGCGGTACAAAATATGAACCTAATGTTCGGTTTTGCCGAAAATGCAGGTTTAGAAGGGATTGGTTTATTACCATAAAAAACGTTTTTCAACTTCACACACATTTAGATTTGGATTTAAATGTGTGTTTTGAATGAATCAAAATAAGAGATGACGATGCTGGATACTGAATTAAATACTCCATCACAACAGGCTCCATTAAGTAAAAAGCCTTTTTTAAAGGGTAATTTACCTTTGGCGATGGGCGCTGCAATTTTGGTTGTGGGTAGTGGTTTTCTTGGCTATTCAATTGGGCATCGGCAAGGTCTAACCGTGGTCGGTTTTGAGGCGGATGCAGAACAACTGGTTGAAGTTGTACAAAAGCAAAAGAGTAGCTTAGAAACACTGAATAAAGGCTTGAATTTAGCAGTACAAGAGCGTGATGTTGCGGTCAGTAATTCAAATGATTTATTTGCTGAGCTGAATCAAGCACGTGTAGATAAAGTTCAATCTGAAGGTTTGGGTGCAATTTATCGTGAAGTATTGCGTCAACGTGGTGGTTTAAGTCTAACCATACAGAATATAGGGATTAAACCATTACCTGATAACGCTTATGAATATGAGCTGGATTTGGTACAAGTGAGTCCCAATAAACGCAGTGCATCTGGTAGTGTTGAATTACATTTAATTCAAGGTACGGAAGTTTTACTTGTACCGATGGAAGACAAAAATTTCAATTTTCAAGATTCAGAGCGTTTAACTGGACGTTGGACAATGCCTAAAGGTTTTGCACCAGAATTTATTGAAGTTCGTTTAACTGGAACCAGTACGCCTGTAATTAAGCGGTTCAGTTGGGGTCGTGGAAAACCGATAGAAAGTCAATCAGCATTTATCTCTGATATTCCTCAAGCAGAAGCCAATGCACAATAAATGTGAATTTTAAATCCTATGCGAATGAATAAACGTCAAAATTGTTTAAATGACATCAAAAATTCTTTTCATCAATCTGGGTATGTCGATTGGCATATTAGTCCACGCTTAAGCAATGAAACGCATGAGGAAGCAGAGGGTGATATTGCAGTACAAGCTGCGAAACCTGAATTAAAGCGTCCACCCATGTATTGTGTTGTTTTAATGAACGACGATTACACACCAATGGACTTTGTAATTGAAATTTTACAACAATACTTCGCTTTGAATCTTGACCAAGCCACTCAAGTAATGCTAACTGTACATTATGAAGGGAAAGGTATCGCAGGCGTTTATCCGAGAGACATTGCGGAAACAAAAGCGAACCAAGTAAATAATTATGCTCGGTCACAAGGTTATCCTTTGCTTTGTCAGATTGAGCCAAAAGATTAAGGGGATTACATGCTCAGTCGTCAATTGGAAGTATCTTTACGTTTGGCTGTTAGCATGGCTCGTCAAAAGAGACATGAGTTTCTGACGGTTGAACATTTATTGTTGGCGTTACTTGATAATGACTCTGCTGTAAATGCGCTTAAAGCGTGTGGTGCAGACATTATTGTTCTTCGCAAAGAATTAGAAGAATACGTTGAACAACATACCCCTAAATTAAGCGAACATAGCGATCAGGCACCACATCCGACTGAAAGTTTTGATCGTATTTTGCAACGTGCGATTTTCCATGTGCAATCTAGCGGTGGTGATCGTACAGTTGAAGGTGCGGATATTCTTGTTGCGATGTATTCTGAACGCGATTCATTTGCTGTTTATTTACTTAAACGCCATCAAATTAATCGTTTAACTTTAACTCAATATTTATCTCACGGTACGCGCAAAGAAGAAGTGCAAGCCGAAGAGGAAGTTGAAGAGTTGGATGGTGAAACATCTGCTTCTGCAAATGCAGGACCACTCGATTTATATACCACGAATTTGAATGTGGAAGCGCAAAAAGGCAAAACAGATCCTTTAATTGGTCGTGAAAAAGAAATTGAACGTGCAGCACAAATTTTATGCCGCCGCCGTAAAAATAATCCGTTGTTGGTGGGTGATCCAGGTGTTGGTAAGACATCGATTGCTGAAGGTCTAGCTTGGCTGATTGTTAATGGTAAAGCACCAAAACCACTTGAAAATGCTGAAGTCTTCAGTTTGGATATTGGGGCATTGGTTGCAGGTACAAAATACCGTGGTGATTTTGAAAAACGGTTAAAACAACTTTTAAATGCTTTGAAGAAGAAACCAGAAGCTATTTTATTTATTGATGAAATTCACATGATTATTGGTGCAGGCTCAAGTATGGGCAGCACGATGGATGCATCAAATTTAATTAAGCCAGCGTTGTCGAATGGTTCATTACGTTGTATTGGTTCAACGACTTTCCAAGAGTATCGTCAGGTCTTTGAAAAAGATCATGCTTTATCACGCCGTTTCCAAAAAATTGATGTCAATGAGCCATCTATTTCTGAAACAATTGATATTTTACGTGGTTTAAAATCTAGATTTGAAGATTTTCATCATGTTCAATATGACGATAGAGCATTGGTTGCAGCTGTGGAATTGTCCGCGAAATTTATTAATGATCGCTTCTTACCAGACAAAGCGATTGATGTAATTGATGAAGCAGGTGCACAACGTCGTTTGAAAGCTGAGCAAGATGATAGTTTAATTACGGTAGAAAATATCGAAGATATCATCTCTAAAATTGCGCGTATTCCACCGAAAACTGTATCGAAAGATGATAAGACTGTATTAATTAATCTTGAACGTGATTTGAAACGTGTGGTCTTTGGGCAAGATACGGCAATTGAAGCACTAGGTTCTGCGATTAAATTATCACGTGCAGGTCTGAAATCACCAGATAAACCTGTCGGTAGCTTTGTATTTGCAGGCCCTACAGGTGTGGGGAAAACTGAGGTAACCAAACAGTTGGCTAAACTGTTAGGTGTGGAATTGGTTCGTTTCGATATGTCTGAATATATGGAGCGTCATGCGGTTTCACGTTTAATTGGTGCACCTCCGGGTTATGTCGGTTTTGATCAAGGTGGTTTATTGACCGATGCCATTCATAAAAGTCCACATTGTGTCTTGCTGCTGGACGAAATTGAAAAAGCACATCCAGATGTCTTTAATTTATTACTGCAAATTATGGATCATGGCTCATTGACCGATAATAATGGTCGTAAGTCTGATTTTCGTAATGTGATTCTTGTTTTAACCACGAATATTGGGGCAGACAGTATTTCTCGCGCCAGTATCGGTTTCATGGAACAAGACAATAGTAATGACAATAAAGACGCAATGAAGAAGGCATTCTCACCAGAATTCCGAAATCGTTTGGATGGAATCATTCAATTTAATGCATTGCCGACGACGGTCATTGAAAATGTAGTGGATAAATTCTTAACTGAATTACAAGCTCAACTTGATGATAAGAAAGTAATTCTTGATGTCGATCAAAGTGCCCGTGAATGGATGGCTGAACATGGTTATGACCGTTTAATGGGTGCTCGTCCAATGCAACGACTCATTCAAGAGCATTTGAAAAAACCACTTGCTGAAATGATTTTATTCGGTGAGCTTGCTGAACATGGTGGTAATGTTGCCGTTTCTGTGAAGAAAGAAAATGGCAAAGCAGTAGGCTTGAAACTCGAAGTATTTGAAGATCAAACGGCTGAACCTGCATAAACACCAGAGTTGATGAAATAACCCGTGTTCGCACGGGTTATTTTGTTTCTACTCACCCTCATCCTGACCTTTTCCCAAAGGGAGAAGGAGAAACTGGTCTATATAGAAAGTTATGGATATTCAAATTACCAAGGTGATTACGACCTTTTGCCTTTTTTTTGTCACGGCGATTGCAGAAATTTTAGGTTGTTATTTCCCCTATTTAATTTTAAACCAAGGCAAGTCACACTGGTTCTGGCTGCCGACAGCATTAAGTTTGGCTGTATTTGTGTGGTTGCTAACGTTACATCCTGCTGCATCAGGTAGAATTTATGCGGCTTATGGTGGGATTTATATATTTACCGCTTTAATGTGGTTGCGTTATGTCGATCAGGTGGTGTTAACCCGTTGGGATATGTTGGGTGGTCTGGTGGTTATCTTGGGTGCGATGATGATTATTTTGCAACCTCAAGGTTTGATACGTTAGATGGCTAACGTATCAAATTATAATTTTAAAATTGACACTCACTGTTTTTAATTTTTAGATCATAGGTTTTATGAGGCGCACTCAATTTGACTTCAATATAATAAGGATTTACGCGTTGGAATTCATGCTCAAAAAATAAATGGCAATTGTTGATTAAGTTTTGTGTGATGAGTTGTTTCACTTCTTTATCGCCAATATCTTCAGCGAATTGTGTGAAATCTGGCGTGGTGATAATGCCTTGGATATCACTGTGATCTGCATATAATCGTAATTGTTCAATCACTGTATTTTGATCAGCTTGATAGGGCATAGTGCGTGAGTCTTCATCACTCATAACAGTTAAAATTTCATTGAGCTTTTTGCTGTCTTTTATTTTATACGATGAGTCTATGATTTGATTTTTGACAAAATATTGATCCAGTTCCGTGCCTTTGGCTTGTGCTGTATGGATTAAAAAGAAAGTACTTAAGCATAAAACGATTTTTTTAAAAGACATGGTTAAAATCAATTATAAAAATTATGGATTTAATTATAGCGATTTGAATATAAAAAAAGCACCCGAAGGTGCTCAATTTTTTAAGAATTTATCACTGAATTAGTCTTTCTTTAAATTTTCATTGAGTAAAAATTCAACCAAAGCTTTTTGTGCATGTAAACGGTTTTCTGCTTCATCCCAAACCACTGCATTTTTATGGTCGAGTAAATTTTCAGAAATTTCTTCACCACGGTGCGCAGGTAAGCAGTGCATAAATAAACAATTTGAATGTGCTAAATCCATGAGTTTTTCATTGACTTGGAAATCAGCAAATGCTTTCTCACGAATTTTTTGCTCTTCCTCTTGCCCCATGCTTGCCCAAACATCCGTTACAATCAGGTCTGCATTGACCGCTGCATCTTCTGCTGAATCAACAAGTTCTACGCAGTGGGCAAATTCTGACAAGAATTTCGCTTGTGGCTCATAACCTTTAGGTGTGGCAATTTTTAATTTAAAGCCCCACATGTGTGCTGCTTCAATATATGAATTACACATATTGTTGCCGTCACCAATCCATGCAACTGTTTTACCTTCGATAGAACCACGATGTTCAAGGAAAGTTTGCATATCAGCAAGAAGTTGGCAAGGGTGATGATCATCAGTTAAGGCATTGATGATAGGTACTTTTGAATAAGAAGCAAAGCGTTCTACGATGTCATGACCAAAAGTACGGATCATAATAATATCAAGCATGCTTGAGATCACACGTGCAGAATCCTCAATCGGTTCACCGCGACCAAGCTGTGTGTCACGAGAAGATAAGAAAATCGCACTACCACCGAATTGACTCATACCTGCTTCAAACGAAACACGTGTTCGGGTACTCGATTTTTCAAAAATCATGCCCATAACTTTACCGACAAAAGGTTGGAACACTTCATTACTATGTTGCTTGCGTTTAAGTTCAATCGCGCGCTGCAAAATCTGGTTAAGTTCTAAAGTCGATAAATCACGTAAGGTCAGAAAATGACGTAGAGCCATGGTTACTCCACAATAATTGCTGAATAAAAAAACAAAACAACAATTAGTTGTTGGTTGGTTAAGTGAAAAAGAATCGATTAATATACTATACGTAGACAGAATTGCAAAAAAACTAGACTTTTTGATGGCCTTCTAAGAAGCGATCTACGCAATAATTGATGTATTTGATGGTTTCTTGATCGTTTTCCTGAACTGGGATACCCATAAGTACGCGCCATTCAATATCACGGATAATCCCAAAATACAGTTGAGCAGAATAAATGGGCTGTTTACATTTAATTATGCCAAGTTCGTCGGCTTTGGTTAAAGCACAGGCTATTGCCATTTGAATATGCTTTGGCCCCTGTTCATGAATATACAGTGCCAGTTCTGGACTGCGCTGAGTCCGTTCAAGAATTAAACGAAGGAAAGCCGCATTTTCTGGAAGCACAAGATGGTGCTTAAAATTCATCAGGGTTTGAACTAAATAGGAGTGTAGATCATCTTTACCTTGTTCAAAAGGCACACAGATATCTTTAAAAAATTGTTCACGGCGATAATCACAAATAGCCGTAAATAAGCCTTCTTTATTACCAAAAAATTTATAAATTGAGGCTTTAGAACCACCTGCATGGTGAACGATATCGTCTAGAGATACTGCATCATAACCACGTTCTAGAAATAACTCATTTGCGCTAAGTAAAAGCGATAGGCATCGTTCATGACCACGTTTTGTTTGTGGCGTGTCGCGACCTAAGGGTTCTGGTTGAGCTAATTCTTGCATATGGCGTATAGAGTCAATAATTAAAAAAATGAAAACATTTGCAATTATAGCAAAAATATGCGCACATTTCTTAAAATAAAGCGGTTGTCTTGTTTTGGTCACAACCATGCAAAATGGAAATAACACTATAGGTTTGGTGAATATTTGACTAAAGTTTTAGAGTAGATGTTCTAAAAAGTCATAGATCTAAATATGTTTATGGATATACTCGAAATTCAATAAATAAAGTGAAACTGTGGAAAGGAATATGACACAACAAATGTCTGCAGGCTTAAGATTTAGACAAGCACTGGAAGTGGAAAAACCCTTACAAATCATAGGTACAGTGAATGCTTATGCAGCCATGATGGCGAAAGAAGTGGGCTATAAAGCCATTTATGTATCGGGTGCAGGTGTTGCCAATTATTCTTATGGTTTACCTGATTTGGGAATGACCAGTTTAGACAATGTGCTTGAAGATGTTCGTCGTATTACTGAACGGGTAGATACACCACTATTGGTTGATATTGATACAGGATGGGGCGGTGCTTTTAATATTGCACGTACTGTAAAGCAAATGATTGCTGCGGGCGCTGCTGCGGTTCATATTGAAGATCAGGTTGCACAAAAACGTTGTGGTCATCGTCCAAATAAAGAAATTGTGACGCAACAAGAAATGGTAGACCGTATTAAAGCGGCTGTCGATGCGAAAACTGATTCGAACTTTGTGGTCATGGCACGTACCGATGCACTACAAAAAGAAGGTTTGCAAGCAGTGATTGATCGTGCTTGTGCATGTGTGGAAGCGGGTGCGGATGCTATTTTTGCAGAAGCAATGACTGATATTACCATGTATAAAACAGTCTGTGATGCAGTCGGTGTACCTGTTTTGGCGAATATCACTGAATTTGGTGATACTCCTTATTACACCACTGAAGAACTGGGTGAACAAGGCATTTCAATGGTGCTTTATCCTTTGTCTGCAACGCGTGCAATGCAAAAAGCAGCATTAGAAGTGATGCGTTCTATCCGTGAAACCGGTACGCAAGTAAATGTATTGGATATTATGCAACAGCGTAAAGAACTGTATGAATTCCTTGATTATCATACCTTTGAAAACACTTTAGATAAATTGTTTAAATAAAATATTCAACATGGAGAATTAAAAAAATGGCTGAAGGGAAAATACTCTCAGGCGCAGGATTGCGTGGACAAGTTGCAGGTAAAACAGCGCTGTCGACTGTAGGTAAAAGTGGTGCTGGTTTAACCTATCGTGGATACGATGTGCAAGACTTGGCTGAAAATTGCCAATTTGAAGAAGTTGCATATCTTATTTTCTTTGGTGAGTTACCAACTGCGGAACAACTTGCAACCTATAAAGCGAAATTAAAATCGCTGCGTCAATTGCCACAAGCATTAAAAGAGGTATTAGAGCGTATTCCTGCGGATTCGCATCCAATGGATGTGATGCGTACTGGTGTTTCAATGCTGGGTAACTTGGAAACTGAAAAATCATTTGCTGAACAGCAAGATGTTGCAGATCGTATTTTAGCAACTTTACCTGCCATTATTTGTTATTGGTATCGTTTTAGCCATGATGGCGTGCGTATTGAAGAAAATACCGATGATGATTCAATCGGTGCGCAATTCCTGCATTTGCTGCGTGGCGAAAAACCGAATGAATTACATGAACAGGTGATGAATGTATCACTTATTCTGTATGCAGAACATGAATTTAATGCATCTACATTTACTGCACGTGTATGTGCGTCAACATTATCGGATATGCATTCATGTATTACGGGTGCGATTGGTTCGCTGCGTGGTCCATTGCACGGTGGTGCTAATGAAGCTGCCATGGAAATGATTGAAAACTGGAGCTCTGCCGACGAAGCTGAACGTGAAATGTTAGGTAAACTTGAGCGTAAAGAAAAGATCATGGGCTTTGGTCATGCCATTTATAAAGATAATGATCCACGCAATGGCATTATCAAAATATGGGCAGAACGCTTGGCGAAAGATGTGGGCGATACGGTACTTTATCCAGTATCTGTGCGTTGTGAAGAAGTAATGTGGCGTGAGAAAAAATTATTCTGTAATGCTGACTTTTTCCATGCTTCGGCTTATCACTTTATGGATATAGCAACTAAACTGTTTACGCCAATTTTTGTGATGAGCCGCGTTACAGGTTGGGCAGCACATGTGATGGAGCAGCGTGCTGATAACCGTATTATTCGTCCAAGTGCGGATTATACAGGTCCTGAACTGCGTAAAGTTGTGCCAATTGAAGAGCGTAGTGCTGCGTAAGTTGCTCAAAGTTTTAATAAAGCCTCTTCGGAGGCTTTATTTTTTAGGCATCAATAAAACAGGATCTTCTATGGTATAACCCGTTTCAAAAGGAAGACCTAAGTATTTCACAGTGGCGATCACTTTCTGTTGATTAGGGATTTTATACGCTTGAGAGATACTCAAGCCTTGGCGATAATCTATCGCTTGATGTATTTGGCTTTTTAAATTTTTATTTGTTAACTGATATGTATAAGTATATTTAGGGATGTATTTATTTGGGTCATACCATGACTTTTCTTTCGATGTGGTTTTATTTAATACTTGAATTTTGATGGTATTTTTAGACAGAGTTGTAAGTGGTTGAAGGCGGTTTTTAATTTTATTAATTTTTTGATTAAACAAATGGTTATCTTGATCATAATCAATTTTTTGGGTTTTAGGGTTGATGTAGAGTGAGTTGACTTGAATGAGCTTTTCAGGATGTTGATTGTTCTTAAATTGATAATAATAGAGTTGTGGTAGACGACCACGACCATCTTCATAATGTTTGAGTAAGTAGACTTTTTGGTCTTGATGATCATAGCCTAATATTTCTATATTTTGCGGTCCACTTACCGTTGCAAAACTGGTGCAGGGCAGAAATATTAAACTGAGCAAACTGGTTTTGAGTTTCAACATAGCTAGATTTCCTCAATCATTTTTATGATGTCTTTTGCAATATATTCGGTTAAGACGGCTAGTCTTTCTGATGGTGTTCCATCAATAAAATAATGAAAATTATAGATCTCATTTAAATATAAAATTGAGATAAAAAATGTACCTTCAGGTTTTATTTCTGTTGCACTACCACCGGGTTTAAGTAACCCAGTACAAGCCACGATTATATCTGCTTGTGTAAATAATATTTTCCCGTGAATAGCCATTGCTTCAGTGACTTCAGCGGATTCAGCAGTATATTTTTCAATGAAAGCTGGCTCAATTTTGAGGATATTGACTTTTGTGGAAGGGTCGTAGCTCACTAAACCACCCAGTAATATTTCTGCACCACTATTTTTATAAATCGAAAATTGGCTTGAAAGATAGCCTGAGCTTGCGCTTTCAATAAAGGCAATCTTTAAATGATTGCTCTCTAATAAATCACAACATTTTTTTATCATCTATTAAACAACATGGGTGAAAAGCGTACGTATTGTAGCCTAAAAGCGATCACCTGATTGTTTGGTAATGATATTATTAATGTCAGCATGCGTTGGCTCACAATATTTTTTAGACCAGTATTTTGTTTCGTCTTTAAATATGTTGAGCGGAATTTATCTCAATAGAATAAAAGACTTGAAATGAATCAGTTTTAATTTATTTGGATATATGTAATCATATATTAATAAAATAGCATGTATGACTTTAATAGTAGATTTGGATTAGTATCGTGGAAATTGTGAAATTTATTAAAAGCTTTAATACCGTAAATACGTATTTATTGCTATCAATGTTTATTTTGGCTGTTATGGTGGTGTACTTTTATTTTATTAATCCTACTTAATGAATCAATATAATCGTTAATTTTTTGATCGTGATGTGGATTTACATTTTTATTTCATAAATTGGTCTGTGTTTTTGGCTGTATTTATTCGTGAATGAACTTAGATTTATTTGAAAAATTCAATCGTGATTCATTCTTATATAATATAGATCTACTCTTAGGTAGTGTTTAAATTTAACGTGTTATCCACCTATTTTTCATATCCTGATTATATTTCAACAAAAATAGATGTAAGACAGCCTCGTGATTCTCTTTCTTCTTTGAAAAGCTCAAAGTTTTTCGTGTAAAACGTCCTAAGCG
This sequence comes from Acinetobacter sp. ANC 4973, assembly GCF_002135275.1. NCBI lineage: Bacteria > Pseudomonadati > Pseudomonadota > Gammaproteobacteria > Moraxellales > Moraxellaceae > Acinetobacter > Acinetobacter sp. ANC 4973. The sequence continues at coordinate 82,347 of NZ_NEGM01000001.1, read as the reverse complement.
ATTTCTCAGTGTGGCATTAAAGCGCTCAACATGGTTAGTTAACCCTGTATCTTTACCTACAGAACGGTGTGTTTCTGGATCAAACACTTCAGCATAACTTGACCAATAATCACTGTAGGTTGCTAAATTAAAATAGGGAGCAGGAATACGGCAACGCAAATCTGTACATATTTTATCATTACGTTGACCACATACATAAGCAATAACTTGACGTGTACGACGGCAGAGTGCAATCCAAGTCCAAACCTTATGACGACGAGCTTTTACGAAACTCCACAGTTCATCCAGTTCTAGAACATCTGTTGGATCAGCATCAAGTAATTCATCACTCAGTTTCCTGTTGTTTACTTTTTTTTATCCAGCCCATCAGTGTTTCAGGTGCCACACCGAATAAGCGCTGCATGCCTCTTAAACTACCTCGTTCAAGATAAGTATTGATGATGAGTTCTTTCTGCGCTTCTGTATATTTAATTTTAGGTTTGAGCACACTTGAACGACCACAATCTTTACATCTGAACTGTGCATTTCCACTTTTATTGTGTCCATTCTTATAGATATTCGCTGATTGGCAGCGGGTGCATAGGTAGGTTGTAGTTTCTATGATCATTGTCAGTATTTACAGCTTGTGTGGTTTCAGTTGTATTCTAAAATAAAACACGTTGGATCTGAGCACTACCAAATATTTTTTAAAGGAAATTAATAGGCCGAGTAATATAGCGATGATGCAATACAATAAAAAAGTTAACACTAACTTTAATTTAGATGATCAGTTTTATGCGTATTACCGTGATATTGCTTGGCATGTAAAAAATAAATAAATTGATACTCTACTTATGGTGAATGTGTTCCTGACAGGGGGTGATTCAAGCATTTTCTCAAACCAATCGTATTTTGAATGGTAATTATGCTTTTTTAGGTCAACAACTTGACCATCTAAATCACCACTGATACAAATATTTAATTTAGTTACTCAGTAATAATCAACTGACCTACTGTAGCGCCAAATGTATAACTTCTGATTAATTGCCAAGTTTTTACTATCAGAATCTAGCTATCTAAAATATAGATATAAAAAAACCCTAATAAGCATGAAGCAAATTAGGGTATAAACTTTAAATCTTTCTCGTTGGTAGCGGGAGCTGGATTTGAACCAACGACCTTCGGGTTATGAGCCCGACGAGCTACCAGACTGCTCCATCCCGCATCAACGAAGTGACGTTATACGTGTTATTAAGACTTAATACAATCTTTATTTTAAATAAACATTTAAGTCTCCAAAAATCCACTAAATAGCGAGATAATTCAACTAAATCTATCGAATTTATGACTCAGTTATAAATAGAGGGTGAGAGGACTTATATAAAACCAACTTCTTTTTTTCATTTTCCAAATAGGATTTAGGCTCTTCTATCCAAGTGACTTTATCACTAGCAAAATCTGAATTTTTCAAAGCCCAATTAGAAACTAAACCATACATAAAAGTATTATCAGCAAAAATTAATTTTGACTTATTGCTAGTATGACTTATAAACACTTTATGCGTTGGTAAAGATCCAAATATACTAATGTGGGTATATAGATATTTATAAGTATCGTTCATATTAGGAGTATTCGAGTAACGGATCACTATACCAACAATAGCTCATACTAATTCAATTAAAAATTAATAAAATAAGTCCAGTTAGATGACTAACCTTTCAAGTCAATTTCTTATCCACGATTCAAGTTATTTAGAGATAAAAAATCACAAATTCTTCATCTTGCATCTTTTAAAATTGAAAGATAAACAATATTTTTTAAAGATTAGAAAAGATAGCTTATACGATATAGACCGTTGGTTATTTTTTTCATCTTCATAATTTTGATATTTATATTTTCAACAAAATAAGGGCGATGCTGTGGATAATACTATCGAATATATGGGTGCAGATCTATCACGAATTATTGAAATGGCATGGGAGGATAGAACACCTTTTGAAGCTATAGAGCGTGAGTTTGGACTGAATGAATCTGCTGTGATTCGGTTAATGCGGCAAAATTTAAAGTTGGGTAGTTTTAAGTTGTGGCGTGAACGTGTAGCAGGGCGTAAAACCAAGCATTTGCAGTTACGTTCGTCAGAAGTAATCCGTGGTTATTGTACACGCCAGTATAAGCATCATTAACTATAAAATGTGGCAGGATGGTTGAGTCTTTTATTCCACCATCCTACTTGAACTTGTTGAAGTCTTAGGGATTTAGGTTTTTAAAATTAGTCCTTTTATCTACAAGGAATATTTAATTTAAAGTTGATCAAAACCTGCCATGAAATATGAGTTATTCGACTGAAATAAAGATGTTTTATTTCCATTTTATTGGGCTGATTTTCTGAGCGGCGACTGGCGTTTGCATCTTTCAGAGCAGTATTTGACCTCATTCCAGCAGCGTTGCCATTTCTTTCGCCACGTAAAGGGACGCAGACAGTAGGCACAGGTTTTTTCTGGTAGATGCTGTTTTTTCATCAACTTATAATTCATTTAGTCGGCTGAGTAAGTCTTCAGCATGCGCTACGATTTGCTCTTTATTTTGCATTTTATCCAAGCTTTGATAAGTCATTCGCATACGCATATTGGAACGAAAAAACTTTTCATTCTTGATCATAAAATACCAGTACAGACTGTTGAATGGACAACTGTCTGGTTCGGTTTTCGTTTTAATATTGTAATAGCAGTGTTTGCAGTAATCAGACATTTTATTGATGTAATTTTCTGAAGCCGCGTGAGGCTTACTCGCGAGTAAGCCTCTATCTGCATGCATCACCATACATAAGGTATTCGGCAATTCGATCCATTCATAGGCATCGGCATACATCGCAAGATACCATTTACTGATTTGTTGAGGCTGAACCCCACTTAACAAGGCAAAATTACCCGTAACCATCAGTCGCTGAATATGGTGTGCATATGTATGTTCAAAGGTATTTCTAAAACACTCTGTCATACAGGCCATTTGGGTACGACCCGTCCAGTAGTACTGTGGTAAAGGAGTTATGCAGGCGTATATTCCAGCTTCTTGCGCCATACTGAAACTGCGGCTGAAAAATATGGATTGTCTGCATTCGATATTCTTGTGGAGCTAGGCAATCGCCGAATGGTAGGTGGTCAGGAAGATATGATCATTGATGTCGCGCTGAATATGCTTAAGCAACAACAAGCTTAGAACATTGCAGGAATGATGTATGTGAGGAGCTACATCATTCCACTTGATTGAAGAAGTTGTTGAAATGATTCAATATAAAACAATGTATTACCCAAGTTATGATGCTGACTTAAATGCAGTAAAAGAGAATGGTTTATATTTAAAATATATAGAAAAACAAGATCACAGCTTGTGTTATGAGGCAATTAAGCAAAATTCACGAGCAATTCAGTATGTCAAAAACCAGACTGAAGATTTATGTTTAATCTCTGTCCAGAAAAATGGTGATGCTTTACAGCTTATTCATGAGCTAAACCATAAAATCATTTTGACAGCTGTCAGGAATGAAGGGCTGGCACTGCAATATGTATTATTTCAAAATGTAGAAATATGTTTAGCAGCAGTCATTCAAAATGGATTTGCACTTAGATATGTCCGGCAGCAAACAGAACAAATTTGTCAAGTTGCGGTTCAATCCCATCCTCAAGCAATTAAATATGTGAAGAAACAAACGGAAGCTCTTTGCTGTATGGCATTGCGTAAGGATGGCATGGCAATTCGGGATATTCTAAATCCCACTTCTTCAATGTGCCTGATGGCTATTGAAAATAATCCTATGTCTATTCAATTTATTGATAATCCAAGTAAGGATTTATGTGAGTATGCTGTAAAGCTTCGACCTTATGCAATTCAATATATTGATGTGTACTATGAAGACTTATGGATGAAAGCAGTAGAGCAGCGAGCTTATGTGATCCAGTTTTTAAAAGAATATTCAGAGAAAATTTTGAAATATGCACTACATTGTAATCCATTAAGTCTGAAATATATAAAAAAAGAGTTTCAGTCAGAGGTAATTATTAATTTTGCCCTTTCTAAAGATGCAGCAATGAAAAAATATATTCGATAATTTAAACAGTCAAAAAAAGTGTTTATAGTTTTAGAAATAGGATAGTGGTGGTAGTCCACTCAGTACAGAACAAATCAAGTCTATTATTTAATGGGTGAGTTGTTGCAGTGATTAGCTGAAGGCTCAGAGCATTCGCTAATTCGTTCGAAGTTTGGTATTTCATTATGAGTTTGAGTTTATACACCCATTTGCTGATGGCAATGGGCGTATGGGGCGTTTATGGCAAACTTTAATCTTAAACCAGTGGAATCAAATTTTTCTCAATATCCCTGTAAAAAGCTTGATTTATCAAAATCAAAAAGCTTATTACGATGCATTGTAAGCGAGCACAGATCGTTCAGATTCTGCACCTTTTATTGAGTTTATTTTGCAGATGATTTTAGATGCAATAGAAGCAGGTGTGATTGAACGCACCTTTCCTGATAATCCTAAGAGTCCTAAACAAAAGTACAAATTAAAAAATTGAACTATAATTAGGTTAAGGTGATTATTAATATCATAATGAGTTTGTTGTAATGTTATAATATTACAATTATTTTGAGTATAATTTTCTGCTATAATGCCGTACACCATTTCAAATCCTGAATTCGGATTTGAACAAGATTTCTAAGTGATTCAATACACTAAATCTGATGTGGGTCAAAATTGGGTCAATGAAGTTTTTTATTCAATAAAATAGCTTTGGAATGAATGGGTTGGGATTTGAGTTCAATTGACGCCACCCCACCAAATACCTTCCCAAACATGGCAAAATATGCCAAGTTTTGGAACTGAAAGGCTTAATCCTAAAGGGGTTAAGCCTTTTTTTATGCCTAATCATAACCAAACATAAAAGCATATAGTGTTGCTTTCTATGTATCCTTTAATAAAAATTGAACTCAAGAAGGGATACACGGTTAAATGAAAAGATCAGAAATAAAATGCCGTCCTTTGTCTGATATTGTAATTGCCAATCTTAAAGCAGATATAAAAGAGTATCGTGAACTTGATGGGAGTGGTCTTTATTGCTTCGCTCAAAAAAGTGCAAGAGGTTCGTAATGCCTTAAAGGTATACGAAGAAATCCAATACTGGAAACCGACGTATAGACCTTATCGTCGTATCACCTTTTGAGTTAGAGCGTTAAGGTCATCGCTTCAATTGCATTCGAATGATAAATCTATTGGGCAATAAGATCTTCGGGTTACTTTTTAACATATGAGTCTCAAGAAGTAATAACGGTTCAAACTCTAAGTTAGATGTAAAAAATGAAATGTAGTATGATTAAAATACATACAAATTACACAGTTTGATGGGTATCTAAACTTTTAGTAAAGAAGGTTGTATTGATTGCATCTCAATTGCAATGAATGCGTTAAGTGACTATTTTTGTGTGGTCGATATACTAAATTATGAGCATATTCAGTTAAATATCATTTAAATTTTTAACGATGCAGCTTTACTCGCTTTGTAAGCTATTTTGTTGTAATGATCTTATTTGTTATGGAATCTGTGCATTGTGGTACATCATGTTGACGTAACAATTAAATATGATTAAAAATTAATCTACACAAGAATGGTTATGCTTCATTTTAGTTTTAAGTAGATGAGAAATGTGTTGTTTAACTTTAATTAGATCTCACAAACGTGATTTTTTGTTTCGAACAACCTGTGTAAATGCTACAGCACGCGTCCTTATAGTATTTAGTTTAGCTATTCTTGTTGCTGGGTTTAAGGCATTCCTGTACCTATTTCCTGTTTAGTAACAACAGTTCTAGGTGAGCATACAGCCATTGCAGTACATAATTGAAACGTCAGATCTGATTTTGTCGTGAAGGACATGTGCTTCACACGGGTATTGCATGACAGTGATGCTACGCTGACCTCTAGTATATGCCAGCTTTTTATCGTTCTGTGCTGACAACCATATAGAGCAAAAGCGTGTTGCTCGCTCGATTGGTGGGTCTAATCCAGCCGTCTTCTAGGTATTTTCACTCATGATGCAAGGAGAACGTGCTATGAATTTCCCTAAAGTGTTGATGGTGGCTGGATGGATTGCACTGTCTACATCCACAGCTTTCGCCGCCGATCAAATGAGGGTCAAAGGTGGGGCTGATAAGCAAGCCATCGCTAGTGCAATAAGTGCAGCACCGAAAAAAGTGGGCGCAGCGGCCACCGTTGTGGCTATGGGTGCCGATGGACAGATGCGCACCTTGCGAAAAGGCAATAATGCCTTTACCTGTATGCCCGATAACCCGGCTACTCCTGGCCCCGATCCGATGTGCATGGACAAGGCCGCTCTGGAGTGGGCTGAAGCTTGGATTGGCCATAAAACACCGACGGTGGGTAAGGTTGGTTTTATGTATATGCTGGCAGGTGGCACCGATGCCAGTAATATGGATCCTTATGCCAAGAACCCCACTGCTGGTAACCATTGGATCAAGACAGGCCCTCATGTCATGATAGTTGGTGCAGAATCCAGCTTCTACGACATGTACCCAAAGAGTGCTCAGCCAGACACTGCTATCCCTTACGTGATGTGGCCAGGAACGCCTTACCAACACTTAATGATTCCGGTCAAGTGACATTGATATGGGGGATCTTCACCTGATTCAATGGTGAGAACACCCAGAGCCTATTTATGGCTGATCGAGTCGCAGTCATGATTTGGTACGGTCTGATATATTACCAAATGACATCATCCTTCATTCCAGCGGATCGCGTTCAGCGACCGCTGAAATTTAAATTGGGCTAGGGATAGAACAAGATTTTGCCTACACAAATATTTTTAAAATCATTAGCGAGCAGTCAGAAAATTAATTTTTTAATAATTAGCCATAAATTTATCATTTCAATGCTTTAACTGACACCATCTGCAAGCGATGCAGTAATGACTTTAGAGCAACAAGTCACACATTTACAGCAGCAAGTTCAGGAGTTGCAGAGTTTAATGCAACAGCAAAAATAGACCAGTGAAAAAATTCCTGTAGAGCTGCCAATATTGAAAGAAAAATCAGCGCTAAAAACTGATCTCAAGCAGCTAGTGACGAAAGGCGGTGCTGAATTGAGCTATACGAAAATATGCGTACAGATGCGAGCTATCAATTTAAAGGGCCAAGCACCATGTATAACTATATTAGTGCTGTACCTTTAGAAGGTATTGTAAATGAAGGAAATAATTCTGATAAATTTCAAAGTACCTTGAATGCAACGTGATTTGGTTTCAATTTTAAAACTCCAAAAAATGGTGATCACAGCGTTGGCGGTAAAGTTGAAATGGACTTTTTGGGTGGTGCTGGTCGTGACACATTCCGTATTCGTCATGCATATTTAACCTATGACCAATGGTTAGTTGGGCAAACATGGTCAAACTTTAATGCAGTTGAATATTTCCCTGAAACGGTAGATGCATCACTTTTTAGAGGGGGGCTTTAACACGTGTTCCACAAGTTAAATATAGTTATGCTGTGGATAAAAATATGAATCTGGTTTTTAGCTTAGAAGACTCTAAAGCTGAAACCGTAACGACTTCAGGGATTCAGAACTTTACAACCGATGCGAGCAAATACTGGCAATCATTTTGCTGATTTAATCGAACCTTCTTTTAACTTAAAATAAAGAGTTAAAAGAAGGTTGGATTAATATGTTCTATAACCCAGTGAAACCGATTAATTTAGGTGTTGAATATATGTATGGTGAACGTAAAACCTTTACAGATCAAAAAGGGATTGATAACCGTGTAAATTTCACATAAATTTATGATTTCTGAGAGTTATTGACTGTTTGTGGTTAAATATTTTTTATTCAAAATAAGATTTAATTTATTTAAATGTTGTCTATCTATAAGTTAAACAAAACTATTATCAATAGCACTGATTTAAACAAAGTGCTTTAAAGTAGCTTTTCAATATTAGGTGTGGAACAGTAAAAGTCAGATAAAAACCATGACAATACAATCATTACTGTCACGGCTTAAGCTAAAGTGATGATGCTAAAGGAAAGTTTAAGCATTTCGTATAAGTTTTATTATGTTAATTTTAGATAATTTTGAAAATTCATTTCTGATATAATTGATAATAATAATTATTTATACTTTTTATGATGAAAATATTAGATAAGTTACTTGAACTCGAATTGGCAATAGTTTCTAAATTTAGTAAGACAACTCATTTGATCCTTTCTTTCTTATTTGCTGTGGCTTTTACATTTCTAGCCCTATCAATTGAAAACAAAACATATATATGTATTTTTGCTGGGGCTTTACTTTTTTGGCAGAGATATCTTGTTTTAAAGTTGAGAAATCTAAAATGAATGAAAAGCTTAAATGGATTCTAGTTAAAGGTGGACTCTGTTTTTGGCTAAGTTTTGCCCTAATTTCTTATATATGGCAAGTCCATATTAAAGAAGAAACTATTCCTTTTGGATCAGGAGGGGGATTGGTTTTTATTAGTATTATTATGGGGTTGGTTTGGGGGACTGCTATGTATAACTGGTTCGGAAAAAACAAACCTGATTTCTAAGTCTTTGCATAAAAATCGAACTTTATTTTCAGTATTAATTTTACCCATTGAATATAATGGTGCTATATGAAACGCGACCTAAAATAGCTTTGTTTTTTATTTTGTTAAAAATTTAGATCGACCTCAAAAATAGAAAAAAGCTGGCTTGGAAACAAGTCGGCTTTTTTTATCCCAATTTGATATCTTTTACCAATAAATAATCAATATAACACTCTGTTGTGCATTATCCATCGATTGCCCAAACCATCCCCAAATTTATGTGGATAAATCTTGGGGGGGGATTTAAGCATTTGTGTACGCCTAAGCGCACACAAATTCAGGTCTTTTGCGGCTATGCGACTTCAACTCAATTTACTATCATGGGGACATAGAGAGCAGGATGCTCCAAATAACAATAAAAAAATAAGCGACAAGGAATGTAGGTAAGACAGGAGTCATACCAAAGCACCTAATACGAAAAACCCCGACAGGATGTCGGGGTTTTTTTATTGCTTATTTTTGGTGATGTTAAATTCAGATGCAAATTAAGTAAAAATATATGTAGTTCCCATTTATTTAATTTCCTATTTTTTATTGTAAATTTTGATCTTCCAAGCAATTTAAAATTTGAGATGCTAATACTCTAGGTTATTCAATTGGAATTATATGACCTATATTTTCTATTGTTTCTAAACGAGTATTTAGAATTTGATTATACAGCTCGGTTGCTTTCTTAGTTGAGCGAACCTGATCCTGAGTAGCAGATATAATCAGGCTTGAGTACTTAACTTTACCCATGTCGTTCTTAAGGTTAGAGGAAAATTCATGATGGTAAATAAATACTTTTATTGATTTATACAGCCAGCAGTTAATAGGGGAAGGAACCTTCAATTATGTTTTCAATGAAAAAGTCATTATAGGAAAGACACTTTTTTATATTCAACAGAGTAATGAATCATGTATTTGGGGTTTAGTAAATAAAATCATTGTATAAGGTATGAAAAATTAAAAGTTTGTTATAGTGTGCTTAATTTGGCTTTTTATATAAACTAATGTTAAATAATACTTATATTTTTTTTGGGGTGATTTTAGGTTTAACGATTGCAAATGTAGCGGGGGCTGCAACTACAAGCATGAATAACGATCGGTTGAGCTATTTAATACAGCGGGTAGATTATCAGCGTACAAATGATTCTCTTGAAAAATCTGAAAATCAATTATTAGGGCGTGCAAGTTGGAATATTCAATGCTGGGTAAAAAGCAGTGAAGGTACTAAAATTTGCACAATGCGTAAAAATCATATTACGGTAATGCGTATGAATGATAATTACAGCTTAAGTGTTGGCATGAAGCATGAAAAAAACTCGATTACACTGCTTAAAGTTGATAATAATAGTATTTGGCAGACGCGCGAGGGTCTATACCGCGATGCTCAAACAATTATAGATCAGTTCAAGCGAGGCTTCGAAGTGAAAACAGAGTTTAATGCATTTAATACGGCTAAACCTGTTGTAAATGAAGTTTCATTAATTGGTTTTTCTGACGCATTTAATGATATGCAACAGCAGTATAATAAGCTGGATCATTTGGATTCACAGCGCAGATTTTAACAGAATTGCTATAGCCTGCTGTCTTTGAATAAAAGGCGCGGGCTAAGAGTACGATGATTTTTTCAATATGAAGCTTGGACTGTTACCACTCGCCTAGACAAATTTAGTCCATTCATCGTGTCGTATTTTTTGATCATTGGCTTTTCAGTCTTAAGAATTATTTTATCGAGATAAAATTTTATTAAATCAGGAAATATGGATTTGCATATATATGATTATTCGTATATAAATATATATAAATATTTTGTTGAGTTTGAGCAAATGACTGCTACTTCTAAGGTTAAGATGTATCACAATCCTGATTGTGGTACATCACGTAATACACTTGCTTTAATCCGCAATGCCAATATTGAACCTGAAGTGATTGAATATTTAGTTAACCCTCCATCTAAAGCTGAACTGACTCAACTGATTGCTGATGCAGGTTTAATGGTAAGAGAGGCGATTCGTAAGAACGTTGCACCATATTCGGAACTTGAACTTGATCAAGAACGTTGGTCAGATGAACAACTTCTAGATTTTATGCAGTTGTATCCCATTTTAATTAATCGTCCATTCGTCGTCACTGAATTAGGCACTCGCTTAAGTCGTCCATCAGAAGTGGTTTTAGATATTTTACCATTAGCTCAAAAGAATGCTTTTACCAAAGAAGATGGTGAGCAGGTGATTGATGCAAATGGGCAGCGATTGAAATAAAAATTTAATGGATATATGTGAATATTAATATATCCATATGTTTGAGTGAGTGAAAATATGGATCAAATCAATTTTTTTAAATGTTTGGCTGATGAAACTCGATTCAACATTGTCATGTTGGTTGTTGGAAATAATGAGCAGTGTGTCTGTGACTTAACTGAAAAATTACAGCTCAGTCAGCCCAAAATTTCTCGTCATTTAGCATTATTACGTACTTTGGGCTTATTGCAAGACCGACGTCAGGGACAATGGGTTTATTACAGCATTAATCCAAATTTACCTGCTTGGTGTCTAGAAGTACTCAACACCCTTAAGAATGCTGAATTACAGCCAAATGTTGAAATACCTTTTCAGCAAATCAATAGTTATTGCGAGTAGAACAATATGAAATTTCTTTTTTTATGTACTGGAAATAGCTGTCGCAGTATTTTATCAGAAGTGCTTTTTAATAGTCGCGCACCTGAAGGTTGGAAAGCTTATAGTGCAGGCAGTAAACCATCTGGACAAGTGCATCCACTCACCATTGAAACTCTAGAAAACTTAGGTCTTTCAACTGAGGGTTTGTGGAGTAAAACCATCGATGACTGCGAACAATATCAACCAGATGTGGTGATTACCGTATGTGATTCGGCTGCTCAAGAGGCATGTCCGCTTTATTTGGGGGGTGCGATTAAGGCACATTGGGGGTTAGCTGATCCTTCACATTTAGATTTGCCGAAAGAAGAAAAATTAAAAGCATTTCAAGTTACAGTCGAGCATATCAATCGTCGTTTAGCTGCTTTATTTAAACTAAATATAGATGAATTATCTCGCTCAGAATTGATTGCAGCAATTAATCAAATTTCGAATATTGAGTAAGTGAAATGTCTGAAAAACGCTTGTCTTTTTTAGATCGTAATCTGACACTATGGATTTTTATTGCCATGGCGTTAGGTATTGCAATAGGAAACTTTTTCCCTCAAGCCTCTGACGCACTCAATAAATTAAGTATTGATTCGGTGAATATTCCAATTGCGATTGGTCTTATTCTAATGATGTATCCGCCACTGGCAAAAGTGGACTATGCGACGTTGCCGCAAGTCTTTAAGGACAAGAAAACACTAACTCTATCCTTAGTACAAAACTGGCTGATCGCTCCCGTGCTCATGTTTGTATTGGCAATCATATTTTTGCATAGTTATCCAGAATACATGACGGGCGTAATCCTGATTGGCTTAGCGCGATGCATTGCGATGGTTCTGGTTTGGAATGGGTTGGCCTGTGGTGATAATCAATACGTTGCGGCGCTGGTCGCTTTTAATAGTATTTTTCAAATTTTATTCTTTAGTACTTATGCTTGGCTATTCTTGACTTTCTTACCACCCTACTTTGGGATTGCAGGGCAAGTCATCAATGTCGATTTTTGGACCATTACCCATGCTGTTCTGGTTTATCTCGGTATTCCGTTTTTATTGGGTTTCTTAACGCGATTAATTTTGGTGAAACAAAAAGGCGTGGAATGGTATCAAACCAAGTTCATTCCAAAAATCAGTCCTCTGAGTTTGATTGCATTGCTGTTCACGATTTTGGCCATGTTTAGCCTAAAAGGTGGTGATGTTGTAAGTCTACCAATGGATGTTTTACGAATCGCGATTCCTTTAACGATTTACTTTGTCTTGATGTTCTTCATTAGCTTTTTTATGAGCAAATGGATGGGCAATGATTATCCTAAAACAGCAGCAATCTCGTTTACTGCGGCTGGAAACAACTTTGAATTAGCACTTGCTGTTGCAATTGCAACTTTTGGTTTAGCTTCACCTGTTGCTTTTACCACGGTCATTGGTCCATTGGTTGAAGTTCCTGTGTTGATTGCCTTAGTGAGTATTTCACTCTGGCTTAGAAAAAAATACTTTAAAGAGGCCTAATGCTATGAATCTCCCAAACGTAGATCTAGATCTTCTTGAGCCACCGACCTTTGAAAAAGTTCAAGCAAAAGAACTTGCTCATTCACCGCGTATTTTGCTGCTGTATGGATCAAATCGAGAGCGTTCATACAGTCGTTTAGCCGTGATGGAAGCAGGCCGTATCTTGGAGTATTTTGGTGCCGAAGTAAAAATCTTTCATCCTAAAGGACTGCCTTTACCTGAAGATGCAGATACTGAACATCCTAAAGTGAAAGAATTGCATGAGTTATTGGCATGGTCAGAGGGCATGGTCTGGTGCTCACCTGAACGTCATGGCTCCATGAGTTCTATTTTTAAATCTCAAATCGATTGGATTCCGCTGGCTGGTGGTGCGATTCGTGCAACTCAGGGGAAAACATTGGCTCTGATGCAAGTCAGTGGTGGATCACAGTCTTTTAACAGCGTGAATCAAATGCGTATTTTAGGTCGCTGGATGCGGATGATCACCATCCCGAATCAATCCTCAATTCCAAAAGCATTTCTAGAGTTTGAAGAAGATGGCAGGATGAAGCCTTCAGCTTTCTACGATCGAATTGTCGATGTGATGGAAGAATTATATAAATTCACCTTACTGACCCGTGGGCAAAGTCAGTACCTCACAGATCGTTATTCTGAGCGAAAAGAGTCTGCCGAAGAACTTTCAAAACGTGTCAATCAACGTAGTCTTTAAAGTATCTAAAAATAACATATAACTGATTCTTTAAATTAGCTTTACTTGATTTAAGTTGTAAGATGATCTCGAATGCTAAAAAATATCTTAACTATTGAATATTACTCAATAAAATAAATGTCTGATTTGTTTTATTTCCTTAAAAAAGACCATGCTTTAGCATAGTCTTTTTTTTAGTTAAGATTAGCTAATACAAATTGCGGTGACTTAATAAATAATTTTATTAAAGACTGTGCTGAACTTACCGGATACCGAACGCTTCTTTCCCAGCTTTCTAGTAAGCAAGCTCGGACGGTTAAAAGAGTAAATATAACAACAAGAATATGCTCGAAAATTTCGCGAGGGTAATCAGTATTTATATAATTTTTAGAAACAGATCTTTAATCCATCACAGTAATCCGCCCATTTCTGCATCATCACTTTTCTTTTCTCTAAATGCTTGGTTCTGTTGTAAGTACGACCATGCATATCTTTTATCTTATGAGCAAGCTGCTGCTTAATTAGCTCAATTGGAAACTCCAAAAAATCTTCTAAAATTGTACCTGCTGAGGCACGAAAATCATGTCCATATGCTTGTTCACTGGTATAAGGGCGTGAGTAATCAAATCTTCAGCTTTTATCACCAGTCTTAGAGGTGATTAAAACTAAGCTTTTACCATCAGAAAATTTTTAAGCTTTCTCAGGGGGGGGGGCTTTATCGGCTTATTTAGAATGGATGTGTTTTTAATCTGTTGATTTTAATATTATTTATTTGTAGTGTGGATCGGAAAAGTTAAATATAAACCATAAAATGGTGCGCCCTGCGGGAGTCGAACCCGCGTCGGTCACTTAGGAGGCAACTGCTCTATCCAGTTAAGCTAAGGGCACAATGCGCAGCTAATTTAGCGCAAATAGACATAAAAAAAAAGTTATTGTCGAAACAATAACTTTTTAAAAGACAGATCTTTATCGTTTTGCTTAAGATTTATTCAGCTTCATTACTTTAAATAAGCCGAACATCACCACAATCCAGATCGGAATCATCAGTACGGATTCTTTAAAGCCTTGCATCCACATAATATAAAGTACGGTTGCAATAAAAATCAGTACTATATAATTACTGATAGGTGCCCAAAGTGCAGGGAACTTGGTTTGAATGGATGCTTGTTTAATCGCTTGTCTAAATTTCAAGTGAGTCAAGGTAATCATGGCCCAGTTCAGTACTAATGCACCAACCACAACATACATCAAGTGACTTAAGGCATCTTCTGGAACAAAGTAGTTTAACAATACGCAGCCAAAAATTAACAAAGCCGAGAATAAAACAGCAGGAATAGGTACACCTTGTTTATTCACACGATTAAAGATTTTAGGTGCATTGCCTTGTTGTGCTAAGCCATAAAGCATACGACTATTGGCATACATCCCACTGTTATAAACAGAAAGTGCGGCAGTTAAAATAATGAAATTCAATAAATGCGCTGCCCAGCCTATACCCAGTTGACTGAAAATCATCACAAATGGACTTTTATCCAGACCACCTAAGTCAAGCTGATCCCATGGCACTAATGCTAAAAGGATCGTTAGTGAACCAATGTAGAACAGTAGAATACGGAAAACCACTTGGTTAATGGCTTTGGGAATGGTTTTTTCAGGGTCTTTAGCTTCCGCAGCCGCCATACCAATCAGCTCAATACCACCAAAGGCGAACATGAGGAAGGCAAGCATATAGAATAAACCTTCAAAACCATTCGGGAAAAATCCACCATGTGTCCAAAGATTAGAAAATGAAGAGGTTGAACCAGCATCAGCGGTGAGCAGTAAATACAAACCGAAAATGATCATCGATACAATTGCAGTGACCTTGATGATGGAAAGCCAAAACTCTGATTCACCATAAAATTTTACATTGCCGAGATTGACCAAAGTAATGACGATGAAAAAGAACAGTACTGAAGCCCATGCAGGAATAAAAGGCCACCAGTAATTAATATATTTTGCAACAGCCGTCAGTTCGGTCATGGCGACTAAAATATATAAGATCCAATAATTCCAACCCGCTAGAAAGCCGGGGAATTTCCCCCAATATTTAAAGGCAAAATGGCTAAATGATCCTGCTACAGGCTCATGTACGATCATTTCACCCAGTTGACGCATGATTAAAAATGCAATCAAACCACCAATGGCATAACCCAAAATGATGGAAGGACCTGCAGATTGAATCACCTGTGCGGAACCTAAGAATAAGCCTGTACCAATAGCTCCGCCCATGGCGATGAGTTGGATGTGACGGTTCTTTAAGCCACGCTGAAGTTGAGACGACTCTTTATTCAAGTTATTTCAGCCCGACAATGGATAAGTGTTTCCGATTGTAATAGATCGGGAAGAAATCGCATAGTAGCTCAAGATTCATGAAAAAAAGTTATTATTTGTATAAAAAATAATGTTTACAAAATAACAAATAAAAAATATATGAATCAATATATTAATTTTATTTAAATTATCGAACTGTAGGCTCTATTTGAAAACTGGACGTTCACAAATGGTGTTTTTTTAGACTTAAGTCCTGTATTTCACGTATAGATATAGAAAAAAGGTATGATGAGCCTTAGTTAAATCAGACTGTTTGACTTAACACAATGATAAATATGAAGGATTCAATAAAAATGAGTTTTGCTCCTCAAATAAAAATTCCAGCAACTTATATGCGTGGTGGTACCAGTAAAGGTGTTTTCTTTAAAGTCGATGACTTACCCGAAGCTGCGCAGAAAGCTGGACACATCCGTGATCAATTATTGTTACGTGTGATTGGTAGTCCAGATCCATATGGCAAGCAAATTGATGGTATGGGGGGAGCAAGTTCAAGTACCAGTAAAACTGTGATCTTGGCGAAAAGTTCACAACCCGATCATGATGTGGATTATTTGTTTGGTCAGGTGGCTATTGATCAACCTTTTGTGGATTGGAGTGGCAATTGTGGCAATTTAACTGCTGCGGTCGGTTCATTTGCCATTTCCAATGGCTTGGTCAGTGCAGAGCGTATTCCTGAAAATGGCATCTGTACGGTGCGTATTTGGCAAGTCAATATTGAAAAAACCATTATTGCGCATGTGCCGATTACCCATGGGAAAGTTCAAGAAACCGGTGATTTTGAACTCGATGGTGTGACATTCCCCGCAGCAGAAGTACAGATTGAATTTTTAGACCCTGCCGATGATGGTGAAGATGGCAGCGCAATGTTTCCGACAGGAAATGTGGTCGATACTTTTGAAGTACCCAATATCGGGACTTTCCAAGCCACTTTTATTAATGCTGGTATTCCAACCATTTTCTTAAATGCAGAAGATATTGGTTATGAAGGAACCGAATTACAAGAAGCGATTAATGCAGATGCTCAAGCACTGGCACGTTTTGAAACCATCCGTGCTTATGGCGCAAAACAGATGGGTTTAATCCAAGACGTTTCCGAAGCTGAAAAACGTCAACATACGCCTAAAATTGCTTTTGTCTCTCAACCCAAAGCTTATACCTCATCGAGTGGTAAAGACATTCAAACGGGAGATGTCGATTTACTGGTACGTGCCTTGTCGATGGGGAAATTACACCATGCCATGATGGGAACTGCTGCGGTTGCCATTGGTACGGCTGCGGCCATTCCCGGTACTTTGGTGAATTTAGCTGCCGGTGGTGGGGCACGTGAAGCGGTACGTTTTGGTCATCCTTCGGGCACATTGCGTGTTGGCGCACACGCCGTTCAGGAATCTGGACAATGGGTGGTGAAAAAGGCGGTGATGAGCCGTAGTGCACGAGTGTTGATGGAAGGTTGGGTTCGTATTCCAGAAGATAGTTTGAAGTCGTAAACAAGATAGAGAATCTTGCGATAAAGCAGTATGATGACGCTTTGTGATTGTGAAATTGAGCTGCCAAACGAGGTGCTTAATACAATGACAAGTCAGTTCTCTTGTGTATGATCAATCGCAAGTTCTCTGTTCGTGATGACAAGAGCGCTGTATATTAGCTTAAGCTAGATCTAGCAGTATTTCTGTTGGTTTAGATTTACTCACCAAAGCAAAGTATTCGAGGCGAATGTGTCATCTTTAACTGACGTACATGCACATGTACTAACCCAAGCACAGCAACGTATTCAACAAGATTTATTGACGGCATTAGACGCATTTTCTATTCCAGAACCACTCAAAGGCGCGGTGCATCATACCGTGATGCTCGGTGGTAAACGCATACGCCCAGCGCTTTGTTATGCAACGGCTGCCATCAAGCCAAATGCTCATTCTGCTGCGGTGCGTCGTGCGGCAGTTGCCATTGAAATGATCCATTGCTATTCACTGGCACACGATGATTTACCCTGCATGGATAATGATTTACTGCGTCGTGGTCAACCGACCTGTCATGTGGCTTTTGGTGAAGATACGGCTTTACTTGCTGGCGATATTTTACAGTCGATGGCATTTGAAATATTGGGCAGTCGTTTGTTTGATCAAGGGCCGGCAGTTAATTCTGCAATTGTGTTAAAACAGATGCAAATTTTGGCAACGGCCAGTTCGAAAATGGTCTGTGGTCAGGTGCTTGATTTACAAGCTGAAGGGCAGCATGTCAATCAACAGGCTCTGGAAAATATTCATCGTAATAAAACTGGCGCACTTATTTCTGCTGCGGTGATGATGGCTGCTGTCACTGTATTTGAGGGAACAGATCAAGCCATTCCTAAGTTACGTGAATATGCTCAAGCGATTGGATTGGCCTTCCAAGTACAAGATGACATTTTGGATATTATTTCCGATACAGCCGTACTGGGTAAAACCGCAGGCAAAGATCAACAAGTTGATAAATCGACTTATCCTGCATTAATGGGTTTAGACAATGCACAAGCCTATGCCAAAGAGTTGCATGATCAGGCATTGAATGCTTTGGCTATTTTTGGTGACAATGCAGTAGAACTGAATCAAATTTCACAATTTTTATTGTCACGCAAAAGCTAAAAAAGCATGTAAGTATAAAACTAATGAATAAAAAAAGAGGACATCAAGTCCTCTTTTTTATGGGCTTATTTTGAGGTCAAACTATTGAGCATCTTTGTATAAGCGCTCACCTTGGTCGAAACGCGTCGTGATTTCTTCAGATGGTGCTTTACCCAATAAGCTCACCACGACAATCGTAATAATTGAGCAAATAAAGCCTGGAATAATTTCATAAAGACCTGTGTCACTGAACATATTCTTCCATAAAATAACCACAACAGCACCGACCAGCATGCCTGTCAGTGCACCATTTAAAGTCATGCGACGCCAGAATAAGGAAAGAATAATCAGTGGGCCAAATGCAGCGCCAAAACCAGCCCAAGCATAAGAAACCAAGCCTAAAACTTTAGATTCAGGGTTTCCTGCCATCCAAATTGCCAGTAGTGCAATCAGTAACACCATTAATCGACCAATCCAGACCAGTTCTTTTTGTGAGGCATTTTTGCGTAAAAATGATTTGTAAAAATCTTCGGTTAATGTACTTGAACAGACCAATAACTGGCAACTGAGGGTACTCATCACCGCAGCTAAAATCGCGGCCAATACAATGCCTGCAATCCATGGATTAAACAGGATTTTGGTCAGTTCCATAAATACGGTTTCTGGATTTGCTGTTACTGCACCTGCAAGTTCAGGGTGTTGTTGGAAGTAAGCGATCCCAAAGAAGCCCGCAGCAACCGCGCCGCCCAAACAAAGGATCATCCACGTCATACCAATACGGCGTGCATTCGGAATCGATTTGACCGAATCTGCCGCCATAAAACGCACCAGAATATGCGGTTGACCAAAGTAGCCTAAACCCCAAGCCAATAATGAAATAATGGCCACAAAGCTTAAATCACCCATGACATTCATGGCTTGTGGGCGTGCGGCTTCAAGTGCCAAAGTCATTTGATTGATATCGGCAAAGCTTAACACCACAACGACAGGGGTGAGCAACAAAGCAAAAATCATTAGGCCAGCTTGAATGGTATCCGTCCAACTGACCGCCAAGAAACCGCCAATAAATACATAACTGATGGTGGCAATGGCACTAATCCACAGTGCCGTACTGTAAGAAAGATCAAACATGCTTTCAAATAAACGTGCGCCTGCAACCATGCCTGAAGCACAGTAAATTGCAAAGAAAATCAAAATAATGAAAGCAGAAGCAATACGTAAAATTTTCTTTTGATCGTTAAAACGATTGGAAAAATAATCGGGCAAGGTCAAGGCATTGTGTTGCACTTCGGTATGAACACGCAAACGTCCAGCAACCAGTAGCCAGTTCAGCCATGCACCAATAATTAAGCCAATGGCAATCCATATTTCAGATAAACCTGAAAGATAAATTGCACCCGGCAGTCCCATGAGTAACCAACCACTCATATCTGAAGCACCCGCAGAGAGCGCTGTGACGAAACTACCTAAACGTCGACCCCCCAAAATGTAATCAGAGAAGTTGCTTGTCGCGCGATAAGCCATGAGGCCAATCACAATCATGGCGACAATATAAAAAAGAAAGGTAATTAAGGTCGGATTTAGGGAGCTCATACGGTATCCATTTACACGGTGGACAGCAGATCGAAATACAGGCTTTTAAATAAAAAGCACAAATAATTTCAAAAAAATAACGCGAAATTTAATCATAATTTCACAATGATTGCAGAGTTTTTCGCAACTGAAATAAAAATAGACAGCGGATGCTGTCTATTGGTTAGAAAAATTGGGAAGTATTATGGATTACGCCCCATCACACCACGAATGGTATTCATGATATCGGCAGGCAATACCACCGTTTTAGCATTGTTGGATTTGGCCATTTCTTGCATGGCTTTCACATATTGTTCACCGAGCAAGTAAGCAACGGGAACTTCTTTATCACCGACCGCTGAAGTGATCATTTCAATAGCACGTTGCGATGACTCAGCCAAGACCACTTGCGCTTCTGCATCACGACGTGAAGCCTCTAAACGACCATCGGCTTCTAAAATTGCCGCTTGTTTTTCACCATCTGCTTTGGTTACCGTGGCACGGCGCTGACGTTCAGCCGCAGCTTGCGCTTCCATCGCGGATTGCATGGTGCTTGATGGTTGAATATCTTGAATTTCAACGGTTTTGAGTGTAATGCCCCAATCTGAAATGTCATCAGAAATAGCCGCTTTTAATTTTGCTTTAATATGATCACGGGATGACAAAGCATCATCTAAATCCATTTCACCGACAATAGAACGCAGTGAAGTTTGTACTAGGTTTTGAATGGCCCAAGTATAATTTTCAATGCCGTAAACCGCTTTTTCTGGTGTGGTAATATTGATATATGCCATGGCATTCATCAGTAAAACGGCGTTATCACGGGTGATCACTTCTTGAGAGGGAATATCCATCACGATGTCTTTGGTGGTGACTTTATAAGCCACTTCATCCACATAAGGAATGACAAAATTGAGACCCGGCGTCAGGGTAGTATGGTATTTACCTAGACGTTGTACAATCCATTTATAACCTTGGGGAACAATGCGCACACCTTTAAAAATGGTGACACCTGCAAAAACCAAGATGGCTAAAACAATAATAGATCCACCAGACATGTTATTTCCTCACTTTATATATTTTCATTGTGTGAATTGTGTGGTTTAACCACGAGATCATTGCCGAGAATATCGACCACGCGTACACGATCACCCACCTGAACGGGTGCTAAAGCACGGCAGTTCCATTCGTCAGAGCCTAAAACAGGCATGGGGAAACGTACCGTAATTAAATCGTGTTCCATATGGGTTTGAATGACCATGCCGACTTGACCGATGGTCGCTTCACGCGATAAACCGGCTTTGGTTTTATCGGTTGAAAGGGGCTTAATAAATTTAAACCAAAGTAAAGTGCAAAGGATGGATAAGATAATCCAAGTGACGAGTTGGGTGGTGAAGCCCATCATCGGGAACATCCAGAATAAAACACCCACCATGATGGCTGCAATGCCAAACCATAGTGCAGCAAAAGCGGGCAGTACCAATTCAGAGAGCATCAGTGCAACACCCAATACAAACCAATGCCAAGGTTCGAAAGCAAATTCCATACATCTACTCGTGTATTGTAAAAATTGATATAGATAACTTAAGTGTCTATATCAATTTAGCAGATGAATAAGTCTTTGAATATTAAAAAAGGATCTTTTTTATATTTTAGCTTTTGGTGCAGGTTTGAATGCGGCTGGAGATTTTTTGAAGTCAGTAATTGCCTTTTCAATGGCACGAATTTTCAGTTGTGCTGCTTTTTCACCTTCAAGGATGGACTGATTGCTGGCTTTTAAGTCCAAAGTGCCTAAATGTCCCACTTTCGGTTGAATGACAATATTGGCCTGACTCAGCTCTTCATTAATGCTTTGTTGACCCATAATATTAATGGTTTGATCCAGTAAGCCCCACATATTCAGTGGCTTATCCCCAACGGGACGTGCAGAAATATCGACTGCAATGACAATATCAGCGCCCATTGCTTTCGCCGTTTTGACTGGAATTGGGCTGACCAAACCGCCATCCACATATTTGGTTCCACCAATCGTGGCAGGGACGAATACATTCGGGATACTGCATGATGCACGAACGGCTTGACCAGCATTGCCTTTAATAAACTCAGCTTTACGCCCATTGTCTAAACGGGTTGCCACCGCTGCAAAGCGAATGGGGAATTGTTCAATTGGTTTGTTGGCAATGTGCTTGTTGACATAGTTTTGCAACTTTTGACCTTGTACAATGCCTTGGCTGTTTAAGGTTAAATCACGAATATCGGCTTCTTTTAAGTTCAGGGCAATTTGTTGTAACTGGAACGGTGTTTTACCACTGGCATAAATACTGCCGACAAAACTACCCGCACTAGTACCTGTGACAATTTTAGGTTTAATGCCATGTGACTCTAAAACTTTCAGTACCCCAATATGGGCAAAACCCTTGGCACCACCGCCACCCAGCGCAATAGCAATCACAGGTTCACGTGCTTTTAAGCTGGTCGTTTGTGGTTGGGTTTTTACAGCTTTATCGCAGCCCATCAGGCTGAGTCCAAGTAGACCAATTAAAGCATAGGACACAAATTTCATAGTTGGGATTGGATATCAAATAGACAAAAAGTTGCGCGTATGAGATCAGATAATGATCATTTTAACTAGCTATTTTTTTATACGATTTTGTAACGGTCTGGCTAACCAATTCGGGTTTTTTGGGGAAAATTTACCAATATACAGATTTAAGATCTGTTCTAAATCGGATTCATAATCACCAGTGGGTTGAAACACACCTAAGCAATGAATGGTCTTGTGCGCATAATCAAAAGAAAACATCACAATGGGAATCTGCGCACCGACAGCAATACGATAAAAGCCACTTTTAATGGTCTCCGCCCGTTTACGTGTTCCTTCAGGTGCCATGCCAACCCAAATTTGCGCTTGAGTATTGATGAAGTCAATAATTTGCTGGGTTAAGCCTTGCTGTGCATTGCGTTGTACAGGAATAACGCCAATCCAGTTGAGTAATGGCTTCAAAGGTGTTTTAAATAAAGTATGCTTGCCAAAAATGGTAATTTTAATGCCCAGTCCGAGCAATGCGGTAAACCCATACCACGCATCAATATTTGAGGTATGCGGAGAAATAATGGCGACTGCTTTAGGCAGATTTGGAAATTCACCTTTAAAATTCCAGCCTTGGGCAAGAAATAGGTTTTTAAAAATATTTCGGCTTAAGCAGTTACCGCGAGCAGGAACCTGATCGGGTAAGGTTGGAAAATATTTGTCCATAGTCTTTTTCTTCTTCTTGACAAAACTGTATCGCATTTTAAATATGTTAAGCTTTTGTAAAATAAGATTCATTGTCAAAATGTAAAGCATACTTCTGCTGGCTTGATAACAATCATCATCTCGGTTTGATCATAAGGCCAGACTATGCCAACTACACGTCACATTTATTTGTTGTTGTTCTCTTTATATTGGGCACAAGGCTTACCTGTCGGTTTTATGACGCATGCTTTACCTGTCATTTTACGTGCGCAAGGCGTGTCATTGGCACATATTGGTGGTTTTGGACTGTTGATGTTGCCGTGGTCAATTAAAATTTTTTGGGCACCATTGGTCGATCATTTTGGCTATTCAGCCTTTGGACATTATCGGAGCTGGATTATTCCGACTCAGCTTTTGAGTGTGATCGTGCTGATCGCTTTATCCTTTTTACCCATACAGGCTTTAAATCAACCCGCGTATTTGTTGGCTTTTTTTGTGGCTTTGCTCAGTATGAATGTGGTGGGTGCAACACAAGATATTGCCACCGATGGCTTAGCGGTGAATCTGCTTAAAAATGAACAGCAACATTGGGGCAATACCTTTCAAGTGGTGGGTTCACGCTTAGGTTTTATTGTCGGTGGTGGTGCTATTTTATGGGCGTTGGATGGGTTGGATTGGCAAAATACTTTTTTAGTTTTGGCAGGACTTGTGCTGTTAAATACTTTGCCCATTCTATGTTTTAAAGAACCGACGCGCTTCAAAACTTCTCAGCCTGTGACCGATCAAGCGCTATTTAGCTGGAGCAAAGTTAAAGATTATGTGTCTTATTTTCATCAAACCCGTCATCTTTTTTTATGGCTGATGGTACTGATGACCTTTAAAATAGCCGATGGTTTGTCTGGCCCTTTACTGAAACCGTTAATGATTGATCTGGGGCTGACATTTTCACAAATTGGCATTTATGTGACCATGCTGGGCGCATTGGCTGCACTCATTGGGGCAGGTATTGCAGGTATTAGCCTGAAATATATGTCTCGTGCAAATGCGCTCTTGAGTTTTTCTGTACTAAAAATTTTGAGTTTGGCTGCCTACACATGGTTAGCTTTTCAGTATGAAGCAAAACGTCAAATCGAGACGTGGATCATTTATTTGATTAATGCCTTCGAAGATATGATTTCAGCCATGTTATTGGTCATTATGCTGACTTTAGTGATGCAATATAGCCGTAAACATTTGGCCGGCACAGATTTTACTTTTCAGGTGGCACTGCTTGCAACGGTGAGTGGGGGACTGTATAGCCTGAGTGGTATATTCGGTGATCTATGGGGTTATGCCGATTATTTAGCCTTTATAACCTTGTTGGCGCTGATGTGTTTGTTGCCTATCCTTAAGTGGAAAAAGAGTATTTCATAATTTGACGGGTTAAATTTTAGAGCGATTATATCGCTGCTCATCTGATTTTTGAAAGATTGGAAAAATGGTGAAAATATTTTGTTTTTCAATTGCTTAAAATTAATTCATTCAAATAATAAATAGGGTAAAAGTTTTTTAATTCAATTTAATATGCATTAAAAATCTAATGATTAAATAAGATAAGTTAATAAAATTTAAATCATTTTTTAAAATATTTCTAAACAGTAACATCTGTTACAGAATAGTTTAGGGGTATTGATACATGAAAACCAAAATTGCAGCAGCAATCGCTTTAACGTTATTGGCCGGATCTACATTTGCAGCACCTACCTTGTATGGTGAAATTGATGCAAGTTTAGATTATTTACCTGAAGATAATGCGACCAAGTCCGACCGTGATGTTTGGGAATTAAGCTCAAATAGTTCTTTTATCGGAATTAAAGGGGAAGAAAAGCTCACTGAACGCTTAAATGCAGTTTATGCGATTGAGTGGGCATTTAATGCCGATGGTGAAGGGGCTGACTGGGCTAAACGTAACCGTTTTGTCGGTTTAAAAGATCGTCAATTGGGGACTTTAAAAGTTGGTGCACATGACACGCCATTAAAACAATTTTCAAGCGTGGTTGATACCTTCAATAACTATGTGGCAAATAAAGCAGATGTCAGTGGTATTTTCACTGGTGAAAACCGTGTCGCAAATGCTGTGGTTTATGAGTCGCCTGCAATTGCCTTGCCTACAGGTGCAATTAAAGTCAATGCATTATTGGCGACGGGTGAAGCCAGTGCAATTAAATCGGACAATGGTGTGGTGAAGACAGCAGGTCGCGGTTTAGGTGATGCATGGTCGGCTTCCGTGGCGTATGAAAGTCCTGCCGTAATTGCAGGTATTGCTTATGATAAAGCAATTCCAAGTAACTTCCTTGGACGTGGTTTTGTCAATGCTTCAGAGCCAGAAGTCACAGGTGGTTCATTATTTGCTGCCGCGAATACCATTCGTGCCATTGGTCGGGTGAATTTACAGGGTGGTTTGGCGCTTAAAGCCCTGTATCAAACGTCAGAAGTAGAACAAGCCGAAGGCAATGCAGTGGGGGCAGAATTTATTGATGATGCTCAAGGTTGGCTCGTGGGTGCAGAATATAATCTTCCAACGGCTAAAGCGTGGACAGTAAAAGCCCAATATAGTCAAAATAGCACCAGTTTTAAAAATGCGACCGCAGATTTGGATGCCGAACAAATTTTTGCAGGCGTAGATTATGCATTTAATAAACAAGTGAAAGCTTATGGTTATGCAGGTTATTTAGCCCTTGAACGTGCTGATGCTGAAACAAAGCAGCCTGTGGTAGGAACAGGTTTAGAATTTAAATTTTAATCAGTATTTAATTTATGTTACTGATTTTAAGTGAATAAAAATGTGGTGTTTACATCACTTTTTTTATTTAAGTCATTTTTAAGTTTAGCGTTTTACATTAAAGTATCAGTAAAAAAGATTAGCGATAAAATGATGCTCAATATGTTTGTCCAAATAAGAAATAAAATTAAGCCAATTTCCTTAAGCTATTTTAATTTATTGCTCGCAATTTGGTTGGGGGTAGCGCTGAATTTGGCCTTTTTTCAAAAAATTCAGAGTTTGACGCCTTATCAAGGTCCGAAAGCCTATTTATTTTTAGGGGCGACGGTACTGGTCATTGTGGCGCTATATTATTTTATCTTTCAGCTTTTGAATTGGAAATGGACAGCGAAGCCCATTACGATTGCGCTGCTGTTTATTGGCGGTTTTGCTTCTTATGCCGTGACTTCTTTGGGCGTACTCATTACCCCAGATCAAATTCAAAATTTGATGCAAACGGATGCCTCTGAAGCACGTGATACGTGGTCATGGCATTTGGTGCTGTGGACTTTAGGGATGATTGTCTTGCCGATAATTGTGGCTTTAATGGTCAAAATTAAGCCAGAGCCTATCGTTCGTCAACTCTGGAAAAAAGCGCTGGCTTCTGTACTGTCTTTGGTCATGATGGGTGGGCTATTATTTATTTTTTATGTTGATTACGCTGCAATTTTTCGTGAACATCGTGATTTAAAGAGCATGATTTCACCACAAAACATGATTTCATCTTTTGCTTCATATTATAAAAAGAAAACACCGAAGGAAAATTTACCTTTAGTGACTTATGGTGAAGATGCACATTTACTCGAGCAAGTTGGCACGCAGCAGAAACCGAAATTGATGGTTTTGGTGGTGGGTGAAACGGCGCGTGCAGAAAGTTTTTCTTTAAATGGTTATGCTAAAAATACCAATCCTGAATTATCTAAATTGGATATTATCAATTTCAACAATGTCAGTTCATGTGGTACAGCAACAGCTGTTTCAGTACCGTGTATGTTTTCAGGCATGCCACGTGCAAATTATGATGAACAGCTTGCCAGTCACCGCGAAGGGCTACTCGATATTGCACAACGTGCAGGTTATAAAGTGACTTGGATTGATAACAATTCAGGTTGTAAAGGGGCTTGTGATCGTGTTGAACAGTATCAAATTCCACAGCAAATTAAAGACCAATGGTGTAGCAAAGATGGTGAATGTCATGATGAAATTTTGCTCGATAGTTTAAAAGCTTACCTTGCCAGTATTCCTAAAACCGACAAGACACCGCGCCTGATTGTATTGCACCAAATGGGCAGTCATGGCCCCGCCTATTACCAACGTTCAACAGCTGCTTTTCAGCCCTTTAAACCGAGTTGTGATAGCAATGCCATTCAAGGCTGTAGCAGTACAGAACTGCTCAATAGTTATGATAATTCAATTGTCTATACCGACCATGTTTTAAGTTCACTGATTCAGCAACTCAAAGCCAATAGCATGTTTCAAACGGGTTTTTGGTATTTATCCGATCATGGTGAATCGACGGGCGAAAGTGGTATGTATTTACATGGTGCGCCTTATGCGATTGCACCCACACAGCAGACCCATATTCCAATGCTGATGTGGTTTTCAACGGAATGGAGCAAACAAAACTCCGCGCAAATGACTTGCTTAGCCCAACAAAAAAGCAAAGAATTGAGTCAAGATAATTTGTTTCCAAGTTTGCTCAGCTTATTGGATGTAAAAACACAAGTCATTGATGAAAAAAATAATATGTTGCAGCAATGTCAATTGAAAACAAAGGCGTGAGTTTAAAAGCATGAATAAAATATTAATGATTGAAGATGATTTTATGATTGCTGAATCAAGCATGACTTTATTGAAATATCAGCAATATGATGTGGAATGGGTGAATAATGGCATTGATGGTTTAAAAAGGTTAAGCCAAGAGAAGTTTAATATTGTTTTGCTTGACCTAGGCTTACCCATGATGGATGGTATGCAAGTGTTAAAACAAATTCGACAACAATGGCCTGCTTTACCTGTGCTGATTATTTCTGCCCGTGACCAATTGCAAAACCGTGTCGATGGTTTGAATCAGGGAGCTGATGATTATCTGATTAAACCGTATGAGTTTGATGAGTTATTGGCACGTATTCATGCTTTGTTACGCCGTAGTGGGGCAGAATTGGCGCTACACGACAGCCCACAAGTTTTACGTTATGCCGATTTGGTCTTGGATGTCGAACAGCATATTGCCAAATATAAGGGGCAATATATTGATCTGTCTAATCGTGAATGGGCGATTCTGATTCCTTTGGTCAGCCATCCGAATAAGATATTTTCCAAAGCGAATTTAGAAGATAAATTATATGACCTTGATAGTGAAATTAGCAGCAATACCATTGAGGTGTATGTTCATCATTTACGCGCTAAACTCGGTAAAGATTTTATTCGAACCATTCGTGGATTAGGCTATCGACTTGGACAACTATAAGGTCAGCAACTGGTGCAATTGCAGTATTCATTAAAAAAACGTCTGATCATTTATATTTCTATTTTTAGTATCGCCTTAGGTTGTTTACTGGTCTTTTTTGCGTATCGGATTTCACTCGAAGAAATTGATGAAATTTTAGATGCACAGATGCAAAATTTAGCCGAACGCATCGCCATGCATGATCCTGAACCAATTAAAAGTCACTTTGATCAAGCCAAGCATTACCATGAAGAAGATTTATTTGTGGATGTTTGGTCTTATGCCAACCAAGAGCATAAAAATCATGCCTTAAATTTATTGGTACATCCTGTACAAAAAGCAGGATTTTATACCCATCAAACGGCACAAGGCACTTGGCGGACTTATGTTTTACCTTTAAAGCATTATCAGATTCAAGTCAGTCAGCAACAATCGACACGACAGCATTTGGCCTTAGAACTTGCAGGCAGTATGTTTATTCCTTATTTGCTGTTTATGCCTTTTGTGATTTGGGGCTTAAGCTGGATTATTAGTCGCAGTTTACAGCCTTTAGATGATTTCAAAGAGGAAGTCGCACATCGAGATTCAGATGAATTAAGTGCAATCCAATTTAATCATTATCCTATTGAAATTGTGCCAACCATTATTGAAATGAACTATTTGTTTGAGCGTATTTCACAGTCACAACAAGAACAGCGCCAATTTATTGCCGATGCAGCACATGAACTACGCACGCCCATCACCGCCTTAAATTTACAAATGCAAATTTTACTAAAACAACTTCCTGACAATTCAGATTTACAGAATTTAAGTAAAGGATTAATCCGTATTCAGCATTTGATCAGTCAGTTACTCAATTTGGCAAAACAAGATGCTTCAATTTTAGAGATCGAGACGAAACAGCAGTTTTTACTCAATCATGTTGCGGCAAATTGTGTCGAGCAATTGATTCATTTGGCGATGCAAAAAGAAATTGATTTAGGTATGGAGCGCCAAGACCATATTGTGCTGCACAGTCAAGAATCAGCGGTACATTCGATTATCTTTAATTTGATTGATAACGCGATTAAATATACCCCCAATCAAGGGATGATTAACGTATCTGTATTTGAACAAGCAGGTTCTGCCATAATTCAAATTGAAGATAGTGGGCCGGGTATTGCCCCTGAATTACATGAGAAAATTCTGAAACGTTTTTATCGGGTCCATCATCACTTAGAAATAGGCAGTGGTTTGGGTTTATCGATTGTCGATAAAGCCACCGAACGATTGGGCGGCAGCATTTCTTTTACTCAAAGTGCGAGTTTGGGCGGCTTACAGGTCAATGTACAATTACCACTATAGCGTTTGCTTCACAAAGTGAATGCTTAGGATTGCTCTTGGATAATGTTAAATTTTTGATTATAAAAGAGATAAAAGATGACATTTATTAACCAAATAATCCATGCTGTCCACAAATTATGACTGAGAAAATGTGCGCCTCGCATCATCTGTGCCCAACCCATAGCAAAACCAAGAATCAAGCCCGAGAATAGAAAAAAATAAGCACGCTTTTTATTTGATCGGCGAAAGACAAAATATCCAGCCATGAGCGCAAAGCCTGTTGAGGCATGTCCACCTGGGAAACAGTGACCCGTGGTGGTAGAAAAGTCCCAAAAGAAACCTTGAGGTGTAGGAATAGTGGTATTCCACGGGCAGGCATGGGCGGATTGGGATTTTAATAGTCCAATCATTGAGGTCGAAAGAATGACCATACAAAAGAAATAGCCATAAGTCCAACGTAGCGATTTTTTGCTTTCAAATTTGAAAGAGGCCAACCATAGAGCCAAAAAACTGGCATAGAGCAAAATCAACAGATCTTTAACATAGCGATGATTTAGCTCGGCCAAATACCAGTTATCTCGTAATAAAAACTGTCCTGATTTATTGACCCATGGGGCAATCAAGGCAAGATCGAGTGAACCGCCGATAGGAAAGCATACCCAAAGTATGCAGAAGCTCATGACCAAAAAGCAGCCTTGATAAAGAGTGAAGCGTTGCTTGTCGTGCATAGAAAAGATCAATGGATTTTATTTGTGTTATTACAACAACAAAAACTTAATTGAGACTTAAGTGCTGACTGGATGGCTTGGCTAAAGCATGAGGCAAGTACTGCTACACTCGATTTAGGTTGTATCGAATTGTCATAAGCATATTTAGGAAACAGCATAATCAAAGATATTTTCGGTGCTACATTAGCCCATAAAATTTGCGTAGATTTTTAAAATGACAATTCGTGCAGTCTTGTTTGATCTTGATAATACTTTAACTCATCGTGATCAAAGTATTGCCGCTTATAGTCAGCATTTGGCGGATCACTATCAACACCAATTACAGCAGGGTGATAGCAATCAAATTCAGTCGATTATTCGCCGTATTGATCATGGTGGCTACCCTAAAAAAGAAGACTTAACTCACCCGAGTATTGCTGCTTCTGTGGCGTATGCGTTACAGCAAGAATTGAGATGGCACAGTTTGCCCAATTTGGATGAATTATCACAATTTTGGTTTCAGCAATTTGGCCTTTCGGCAGTGGCGATGCTGGGTGCAAAAAAATTATTAACCGAATTAAAGCAACGTGGTTACAAACTGGCAGTAATTTCGAATGGAGGGCATGCAACACGGTTAAGCATTTTACAAGGTTTGGGTTTTGGTCATTATTTTGATGAAATTGTCAGTTCTGGTTTGCTCGGTATTAGCAAACCGAATCCTGAGATTTTTCTACATACCAGCCATCAATTGGGCATTTCTGTACAACAGTGTCTTTATATTGGTGATCATCCGATAAATGATATACAAGGTGCAACCGCTGCTGGAATGACTGCAATCTGGTTGGAAGGTTTTCATGATGTTGGTGAACATCGCCCGATAAACAGGATTCAAAATTTAGCGGAGATTAAGCAGTTTTTATAGGTTTTATTTTTTGGTCTTTATGTGCTTGTTTGGATGCTTGTGGCACTAATTTTTGCATTGACAGAGGCAAAAAAAAGCGACTCTTTCGAGTCGCGCTGAAAATCAAAATAGGATTTAAAACATCGCATCTTCTGAATTGGCTGAAATTTTATGGATGGATAAGTCCGCACCACGAAATTCATCTTCTTGTGATAAACGAATACCCATGGTGAGTTTAAGTGTACCATAAACCAGAAAGCCGCCAGCAAGTGCAATCCCGATTGCAAGCAGAGTACCTATCATTTGAGAAATCATGGAAACACCACCCAGTCCACCAAGCCATTTTTGACCAAAAAGTCCAACAGCTAAGCCGCCCAGTGTACCGCAGATACCATGTAGTGGCCAAACACCGAGTACATCGTCAACTTTAAGTTTATTTTGAGTGTAGGTAAAGAGTTTCACAAAGATCATGCCTGCAACTGCTCCAATTATAAGCGCCCCAACAGGATGCACCACATCAGAACCTGCACAAATTGCCACTAAACCCGCCAATGGGCCATTGTGTAAAAAGCCTGGGTCATTTTTACCCATAAAGTTTGCCGCAATAGTGCCACCGACCATCGCCATCAATGAATTGATCGCGACTAAACCTGAAATTGCATCGAGACGCTGTGCGCTCATCACGTTAAAACCGAACCAACCGACAATTAAAATCCATGAGCCCAGTGCTAAAAAAGGAATGGAAGATGGTGGGTGTGCACTCACACGACCATCTTTTTTATAGCGACCATGACGGGCACCGAGTAAAATCACAGCGACTAAGGCAATCCATCCCCCCATCGCATGAACCACGATAGAACCTGCAAAATCATGGAAACTGGCACCAAAAGTGGTTTCTAACCATTTTTGTAGCCCAAAATTTCCATTCCATACAATCCCTTCAAAGAAAGGGTAAATTAATGCCACTAACAATAAAGTTGCAATTGCTTGGGAGCGCATTTTGGCACGCTCGGCAATACCCCCTGAAATAATGGCCGGAATAGCAGCGGCAAAAGTCAGGAGAAAGAAACAGCGCATCAGGTTATAGCCATGATCTGCGGCTAAGGTTGCGCCCATATGGAAAAAATGTTGTCCATAGGCAATATAATAACCCACAAAAAAGTAAGCGATGGCAGACAGGGCAAAATCCGTCAAAATTTTACTGAGCGCATTGACTTGGTTTTTATGGCGCACAGTGCCAAGTTCCAAGAATGCAAAACCTGCATGCATGGCTAAAACTAAAACTGCACCAAGAAGGAGAAAGAGTAAATCTGTATTTTGCATTTTATAGCCCCATTCTAGTGCGTTAATTCACAAAAAGAAGTTTAGTATAACGATGTGATGGTTTTCGTGAAGATGTTCGAGAAAGGGAAATTTTGATTAAGCTGTGCTAAAAAATAACAAGACTCGATATAAAGCAAGGTTGTGCACCATATTGGTGTTTATGCATTTTTTTGGAGCATTTTTAACAGAAGAGTGTTTTTATAAGATATTGAATATTAATAATAAAATTTTAAAACTTAGTTTGGTTCAATCTAAAGTTTTTTTAAATCTGAATGCTGTCAGTTGAAAAAAATTATTCAAAAGATAAAAATAATTAAAAAATAAGATCTAAAAATGCATTTTGATGAGGCTGTTTTAGTAGTTTTGATCATCCATTATGGTGCATTTAAAAAATTATTTTGATTTCTCAATGTAACCAAAAAAGAGGGAAGCGAGAAAACCTAGTGGTGAAATGATCGAATTTATAAAAGTATGCTGTAATGAATCATTAAAAAATGGAATACCGAGACAACAACGATGTGTCTTTTAAGGTGAATGGCGCATCATTATCCATTTTATAGAATTCAGTAATACACTGTTAGCTTGCCAATTATAGACGCACAATAAAAAAGCAGACCCTTCGATCTGCTTTTTTGAATACCTTTCGCTTTAATGCAAAATTTTATTTAGGAATTGCTGAGCACGTTCGCCACGTTGGCTATTAAAGAATTCATTCTTGGTACAATCTTCGACAATTTTCCCTTGATCCATAAAGATCACCCGATTGGCAACCTGACGCGCAAAGCCCATTTCATGTGTTACACACATCATGGTCATACCTTCTTTGGCCAGACCCACCATCACATCCAGCACTTCGTTAATCATTTCAGGATCAAGTGCAGAAGTCGGTTCATCAAACAGCATGGCAATTGGGTCCATACTTAAAGCACGAGCAATGGCAACACGCTGCTGTTGTCCGCCTGAAAGTTGGGCAGGGAATTTATCGGCTTGAGCACTGAGTCCAACACGGTCTAAATAAGCTAAGCCTTTTTTCTTGGCTTCTGCTTCAGAACGTCCCAAGACTTTAATTTGGGCAATGGTTAAATTTTCAGTAATGGTTAAATGTGGAAACAGTTCAAAATGCTGAAACACCATACCCACACGGCTGCGTAATTGGTTTAAATTGGTTTTGGGGTCTTTGATGGAAATGCCATCCACCACAATATTGCCTTGCTGAAAGGCTTCTAGACCATTCACTGTTTTAATTAGGGTCGATTTTCCTGAACCAGAAGGACCACAGACCACCACAACTTCACCTTGATGGATTTGCGTATTACACTCTGTGAGTACCTGAAATTTGTCGTACCATTTACTCACGTTCTGAATGTCGATCATCACTTTGTTATCATTCATACGCGTAACCTTCTTTGTAATTTCTTAACGGCATAGGTTGCCAAAATACTAATGGTGAAATACACCAATCCTGCAAATAAAATGTATTGAGTCAGTAGCGACATGAGGTCACCACGGACATAGTTGGTTCTGAAAAAGTCTAATAAACCGATGGCATACACCATGGTTGAATCTTGGAATAAAATAATGGTTTGTTGTAGCAGTAAGGGCGTCATTTTACGAAAAGCTTGAGGCAAGATGATTAAGCGCATGGATTGTCCATAGCTCATGCCTAAAGCTGAAGCCGCAGCAGATTGCCCACGTGGAATAGACTGAATACCAGCACGGACAATTTCAGAAAAGTAAGCTGCTTCAAACAGCATAAATGCCACAGTACTTGAGACCAATGCTGTATCAATAGTCAGGTAATTCCCTGTGATTGCAGTATACAAAAAAGGGACTGCAAAATAGAACCACATCAAGACCAAGAGCAAAGGAATGGAACGAAACAGGTTCACATAGCCTTGCGCGATAAAGTTCAGCACTTTACTGGAAGATAAACGCATTAAAGCCAGTAGCGTACCAATAAAAATACCACCAATGGTCGCAATGACCACAACTTTTAAGGTAATGCTGAAACCATGCCATAGCGCAGGTGCAGAGTTTTGAAAATCATTGAAAAATGCAGTTAGCCATTCCATTATTTAGCTCCTGCAATTAAACCAGGGACATGCAAACGTTTTTCTAGCAAAGTCATTAAGGTAATTAAACAGACATTAATCACAATGAAAATGAGGGTGACGTAAGTATAAATTTCGATGGTATTTTGGGTGTATTCACTGATGGTTTTCATCTGTGAAATAATTTCAGCCACACCGACCAGTGATGCAACCGAGGTGTTTTTGACACAGTTGGTTAACTCTGAACTTAGGGGCGGCAAGATGGTGCGAAAAGACTGGGGTAAAACAACATAGCGATAAAGCTGTGTCGTATTGAATCCCATTGCATAACCTGCATTAATCTGTCCTTGCGGTAAGGCTTCAATCCCTGTGCGTACCTGTTCACAAACTCGTGCAGCGGTAAAGAGTCCAAGACCGACACTGGCAGAAATTAGTGCTGTGGTATTGGCACTTAAGTCATTAATCCACCAATCACGAATGCCGCTGGGTAAAAAGTTGGGAACCACATAAAACCAGATAAATAATTGAATCAATAAGGGAACATTACGGAAAATGGTGACATAGGCTGTACCAATGGTACGGGCAGTTTGATTGGGTAAGGTACGCATGATGCCGAGAATACTTCCGAGCACCATCGCAATGCTCCATGCCACAATAGCAATGACCAATAACCAACCGAGACCAATTAAAACCCAGCTTAAGTAGGTGCTATCACCGATCCCTGTGGATTGCCACAAAACGCCCCAATTCCAACTATAATTCATAGCAACTCCCGATAAGCATCGAGCAAAGAATCCCTTCTGCCCGATGCTGAATGTTATTTTTTAAGGATTATTGATCGCGATCATGCGGTGTGCTGATCAGTGCTTTCAATTGTTCTGACATTGGGAAGTTTAGGTTAATATTTTTTGGTGGAATCGGTTGCTGGAACCATTTTTCATACATTTTGTTAATTTCACCAGAACTGTAGGTGGCTTTGATGGCACTATCAACCACCTGTTTAAAGCTGGTGTCACCTTTACGTAACATACAGCCATAAATTTCGTGGATAGGCGCAGTCCCGACAATGTCCCATTTGTTTGGCTCAGCGGCTTTGGATTTTTCACCTGCAAGTAAAATATCATCCATCATAAATGCGGCGGCACGACCGTTTTGCAACATCAAGAAAGATTCTGCATGGTCTTTGGCAGAAATAATTTCGCCAATACCTAACTCTTTTTCGTGCTGACGGATATAACGCTCAGATGTTGTTCCTGCTGTGGTGACCAGTTTTTTGCCTTTTAAATCTGCAAAATCTTTCACTCCAGAATCTTTTGCAGTGAGTAGACGCGAACCGACTTCAAAATAACCCACAGAGAAATCAACTTGTTGTTGGCGTTCTTTGTTGTTGGTGGTTGAACCACATTCAAGGTCAACTGTTCCGTTTGAAACCAATGGAATTCGATTTTGACTGGTGACAAGGTTATAGCGCACTTTTAAATCTGGCATATTCAGATCTTTTTTCAGTGCTTCAACCACTTTCATTTGTAAGTCATGTGCATAGCCAACTGGTTGGGTTGGGTTGTCGGCAATATAAGAGAACGGAATAGATGAGTCTCGATAACCCAGTACAATGGTGCCCGATTTTTTAATTTTATCGAGTGTGCCAGAAGTACTGGCATCTCCAGCAGGTTTTTCGCCCGATGCTGGTGCTTTATTATCGCTACAAGCACTGAGTCCAAGCATGAGCGCGCTTGCACAAAGTAGAGAGGTCATGGTGCGTTTCTGTGTCATGTATAAAACTCCATTTTGTGTTTTTCATTATCATTTGCTGTCATTGTTACTGATGAACCGTCAATCAGCGCCTGAATCCATCAGGCTTTTTTGTCTGTGTAAAAAAACACATCGAATTCATCTTAAGCGAGATTTGAGGGATTGCTCAAGTAAATTTTTTTGCGGTTTTGTTAACG
Organism: Acinetobacter sp. ANC 4973; assembly: GCF_002135275.1. Taxonomy (NCBI): domain Bacteria; kingdom Pseudomonadati; phylum Pseudomonadota; class Gammaproteobacteria; order Moraxellales; family Moraxellaceae; genus Acinetobacter; species Acinetobacter sp. ANC 4973. The sequence continues at coordinate 45,603 of NZ_NEGM01000001.1, read as the reverse complement.
GTAACTCTTTAGGATTTAAACAGTTTTTATGAACAGTAAATTACGATAAAAGTACAGCACAATACATGCCAGCTATATTCATTTTTAAGTTCAGCTTAGACAAAAGATAAAGGTAGTATGCCCAATAGGGCTAATTTTCTAAAAAATACAGCAGTAGGATGAATGGTAAATCGCTGAAATATATTTTTTATTGAATATTGAGAATTGTTTGGATGATGCCAATTTTGTCAGATGAAATGACATTTGAATATTTATAATGACCTGTACAAAAAAAACTGTAAGAGGGAATGGATTTGGGCTAATTTTTTTAGGCTGTACTTGGCATGCTTAAAGAGCTAAAAATTAAAGATATAGCTAGAAATGTTTTACCTTCTTGAAGCCACAAATGTTGATCCAGCGTATAGAAAATACAAAAGCCCCTAGTTTGTAGTAATGCTGATTAGTTAAGCTTAATTTCATTTTTACTGATTGATAAATCTCGCCTCTTGCGAAGCAATGCTTCTTATCTTTACAAAAGAGGAGAATGCTTTTGAATTAAAGGCTATTCTGAATTCAAAATACTCCCTCCTTTGAAAAAGGAGGGTTGGGGAGGATTAAAAAATTTCTTAACTGACTGGCATTACCTCGTCAGCAGGGCTGTTAATTAATCTTTTTTAATCTCAGATGAATTGCCAAAACGTTTTTTCATGCGGTTTACATATCGTTTAAAGGGCCAAGTAAATTGCTTCACAAAGCTGTTTGGAATGTTATAACCGACGGTGCCATACACACTAGCAAGGTGATTGGGCATATACACACTTTTAAAAATGACATCGTAAAGCGGAATAAATGCTGCATAATTTTTATCAATAGCTGGCTTTTCAGAAGAATGATGCCAATGGTGAAATTCAGGTGTGGCAATGATCCAGCGCAGATAAGGAAAACGAAAACGGACATTGGAATGAATAAAAATGGCATGAAAAGAAATAAAGATTAAATAAGCAAACACCGCTGAAGTGTGAAAGCCTAAAAGAAAAATTGGCAAAGTGGCGATAAATCGCGTCATTAGCACTTCTACAATATGTAGGCGTGAAGATGCCAGCCAATCCATATGTTCCGTCGAGTGATGAATGGCATGAAAACGCCATAGGAAATTGACCTCATGCATGGCGCGGTGCAGCCAATAACTGGTGAAATCCACCACAATTAGCAACTCAATAAACTGTAGCCAAATGGGCTGCGCTTGTACCAGAGGGACAATTGGATTATTTGGAATATGGGTAATCCAATACTGAATAGGCATGACGGTTAAAAAACTGAACAGCTGAATACCGACATGGCTAAACATGAAGTATTTCATATCGGTTACCCAACCGACACGTAGAATTTTCTGTTCGGGATTTTTGGCAAAAAAGCCTTCCAGCGGAATAAAGACCAAAGCCAGAATAAACAGTGTCAGCACAAAGTAGTCGAAGCCTGCATAGAAAGGCAGACTGGGCAGCACAGGCGCTTTAATCACGCCACAGCCCAGAACAGCAGCAATTAATGCAAGGCAGAGACCATAAAAACCATAGCGGTTTTGACGGGCAATGGCACTGAATGCACCAAAGCCTGCACTGATCACAATGCCAAGCATCAGACTAAAATAAAACGCATCATAATGCTGTGTATACAGTGGTCGAAGCTCTGGTGTGGTCAGCACGCTGGGAAATAAGAAGCACAATGCGCCAAATAAGCAGAGAAAAGCTGTAGACACAGAAATAAAGGCGCTGATTTTACCGAGTCCAGCATTTAGTTCTAGGTTTTCGAATTTGGCTCTAAGCTGATCAGTCATTGTGAATATCAAAATTTATTATTGTCTATGCTGTGAATGTTAACAAAAATTGATCAAGGATGTAAAAATTCTCATAAAGGTGGTCGATGATTAAGCTGGATAGTGGTCAGCACCCTATAGCAGATGGTCTATATAAAAAGACATCATACGTGGCTGTAAATCAAAATTATTTTTAGATGGTAGTGCTCTTATTCGGTTATGGTTTAAGAATAGTTGGTTTCTATTTTTTGAATGATTTTTGAGGTGAACTGGTCAATTTGCTGCGCATGTTGAATTAAATTCTGTTGATGCTCAATCCATTTTTGTTCAGAAGGTAGCCTTAAATGTTGCGATAAAATTTCTTCGGAATGGAACAGTTCAAAAGCCAGCTGATTTAATTGTTCATCGTAAATATTACTGTGCACAAAAATATGTAGTTCTTTGGCAAAGACAGGAATCAGGTTTAAATATTCGGACTCTAATGTTTTGATGGCATCTATTTCACTTTTTTGTTGGTGCTGAAACTGTTGAAGAAAGGCAAATGTGCTATTGCGAAGTTGGTAAAGTGTAGGCAATAGGGTAATAAAAAACTTTTGTTTTTGGTTTTTCAGTGTTTGCTGTTCATATAAACGCTGCTTGCGGTCAAAATGCAGGGGAACGGCAACAGCAACAAAGATTGCAATGACTGAACCGATGGCTTGTACCCAAGCGGCAAGTTCCTGATTAAAAATAAGACTGGCTTGTGTAAGTGCCATATTTTCCTCATGAATTTTTGTTGTATTGACTCTAGTCTATGTTGGATTCATCTTTTAATGAAGGGCAATTTTTGATAATCAGTAAAGTTATGCCGTTGGCTTTATAAAAGCATCATTAGCTTTGCGCTGATGGAATGTTATTATTGATATCGTTTTTCTTTTGCTTAATTTTTCTATGTCGTTCGATTTAAAACTCAGTGTGCAGCAAGATTCGCAAAATTTATCACCACAACAAAAAAAGTTAAATCGGCTGATTGAGCAAATTGAACAGCAAAAAATACAACTGGCAGCGTGGCAAAAAGCTCAAGCCGAAATTCAGCAACAGGCACGTAAAACCCTTGTTCCCATCTATAGTGAATTGCATAACATACTGTTTCAGCAACTTGAACAGTTATGGAGTTGCTTGCAAGTACATGAATTTTCAAAAGCGGATATTGCACAGCTGGATGATAAAATTAGAAATCTAGCAAAACTGCTAAAAAACTCTCAAGTGCTGTCTGAACAACAGAAGATTAAAGTTGTTCAAATTGATGAATTTTACCAACAACATGCAGAACATAATCAAGCTAAAAAGAATAAGAAAAAGGCAACGATTGAAAGTCATGATTCGACGGAAACCTATGAGCAGCACTTAGAGTATGAGCAAGTGGAAGTTGATTTAGATGGCTACGAATATGATGAACAGCAACATGAAGTAGAACGTGAACAACACAGGTTAAGTAGACAAAAACAAAAACGTGAGCAAGCGCAAAAAATGGCGGAGCAATCACTCAAAACAGTGTATTTAAAAATTGCGTCTATTATTCACCCTGACCGTGAGCAAGATGAACAGCTGAAAGTCGAAAAAACCGAGATGCTGCAACATGCCAACGCAGCTTATGAGAAGCAGGATTTATTTTATTTGCTGAAACTGCAAATACAGGTGGAGCAGAATAGAGGAGTGGCTCAAAAAGGTTTGAGTAATGAACAAGTGAAGTTTTATAAGCTGGCTTTAGATGCGCAAAAACAGCAGTTAGATGCTCAAATTGAAGAGATTATTGAGTCATTGAATTGGATGAAACAAGCGAAATTGAAAGTTAAAAAGTCCTCAAATCCAATACAAATTGCTGATCTGTATAAGAAGTTAGACGCGGATTGTGTTGAATTAAAACAGCAAGTGAAATGGGAAAAAGAACGGCTTAAATATATGAGCAAGTTGAAAGGATTGGAGATGTTGTTGGAAAATGGGGTTTTGTGATTTTTAAAATTACCTCTTGCTTGCGCACTCAAAATATATTTTGAGGATGCTCATCACTTGCGCTTCGTTTTAAAGCAGTGCTTTAAAACTTGCTCAGGAGAGGGAACTTCATTGCGTATCAAGTAATTATTAAAATTCACAAAGGATTCTCCCTCTCCCTCAGGGAGAGGGTTGGGGTGAGGGTGTTCGAATAATAAAAAGAGGATAAAAATGAAATTAGACCCACAATTATTAGAATTCGCTAAAACCATGCGACACAATGCCACTGATGCTGAAAATTTAATGTGGCAACTTTTACGTGCTAAGCGATTCATGAATCTAAAATTTCGCCGTCAGCATGTGATAAAACCTTATATTGTGGATTTTTATTGCCATGAATTGGGTTTGGTTGTTGAACTAGATGGTAGTCAGCACGGTACAGATGATGGTATCGAATATGATGCAGAACGAACTCAATTTTTAGAGGCTTTGGGGTTGATAGTTATGAGGTATTGGAATAATGATGTGTTAAATCGGATGGATGTGGTTTTGGAAGATTTGTGGCAGGTGTGCAATAAGCTGAAAGGTGATATGTAATGAAAGCACCTTCTCCCTTTGGGAGAAGGTGGGGGATGAGGGGGTGAAGCAATAGTTAAAAGCGGAAAAGCAAAGGCTTAGCTTTATGGGAAAAGAGAGTGGGCAGGAGATGTTGTTGGGGCATGGGGTTTTGTGATTTACCTCTCCCAAAAGGAAGAGGTATAAAAGAGGTTTTTTAATACTTAGTAGAGCCTACGAAGGACACAGATCACCAACTTTATTAAACAGATTTTGAATATGACCATTATCTATATTAATAGGGGTTTGAATCATCCAAGATTGAGTATTAAAATGTCCTGAGGTAGCCTTATCATTTAAAAACCATGCACCTAATGAAAGTAAGTTTTTACCTCTTAATTTATAATGATAATTTTGACTCAGATCTTGATGAAGCTGATCATTAAATACCTCTCCATTATCTAATAAAGTAAACTTATTTATACTATTTTCGCTTTCAAAAAATTTGAATGGAGTTATTTTTAGAGAAGAATTTCTTGAAAGTGCCAAAGTAAACCATTTAATATATTTCTCTAGATGGTCTTTATATTCATGGATGTTTTTATGTGTATCAATTATATCTTCAATTTTGGTATCAATATAAACATCATTTTCAATAGAATATCCAGTAGTAGTTAAAACTCTATCATGAGAGTATTTTAGGGGAACGCCATTAATAATCCAAGTGTCTTGATCTACTATAAATATACAATTTTTTAGTTCTTCAGTAGATTTTATTTCATCAAAAACTTGCAGAACTTTCGGTCTACATCCAGCGGCAATTAAACTTAAATCTTGATCGAAATAAATTTTTTCAAGTTTTCTATATACAAGAATATCATCTTTACCTTCTATGATTACATTTAATAGATCTGATCTTTTAATAGTACTAATGATCTCGGAAACCGACGGATATTTAGGATCACTCATTGCTTTCCCCTAAATTTTCTGAATTTCCTTTATCTTGACGTAGATCTACACACACTTCCTTTTCTGGATATTTACTATATATAAATGGTGAGTGAGTGGTAATGATAAATTGATTAGAAGAGTTTTGTTGATTAAGCATTAAAAAAAGCCGTCTTTGCCAATCTACATGCAGGCTTAATTCAGGTTCATCTATGAAAAAGATAGTATTATTGTAAAAGGCATTATAGCAAATAAAACTCAGCATTTGTTTTTCGCCTGCTGATAGCATATTCGATTTAATAGCAGTAGCCGCATCACCAAAAGTAATTTTTTTAGTGAATTCGATGCCAGATTTTTTAAATATTTTTTGTACTACATTTTGTACTTCTAATAATGGCTTCATAGCCTTATTTCTAAGTTTTTCAGAAAATTCAATTTCAGTTTTAATATTATCAATTAACTTAATTGCTTCCTCTAATTCATCTTTCCTATTTTTATCATCTTTTGAAAAACTTGAAATTGATCTAATAATTTTATTAGCTTGATCTTTTTGAATTTCGTTAGAATACTCTGAAATTTTAGTATATTCTTTTAATAATAAATTGGAAATATCAACGGATGAAATTGAAGTTACAAAAACATGATCTTTGTTAGTTAAATGAGTTGATAATTTACCTAATGCATCTTCAATTTCATTTTTTGTAATTTTTCTGTAGAAAGAATTGTTGTAATTGTTATCTAAAGTAAATCCACCTTCGATCCTTCGAAACGTTGGTAAAAATACACTGCTTCCGATATTTTTTATGTATCGATTTGCTTCATCTTCTGCTGATATAAGAACATCTTCATCTTCATAATCCATGAAGGTAATTGTTTCTTTATCTTTCGGTGTAATTAAGGCAGTGCAATAATTTTTTCTAATTAAATTGACTCTAATTTCATATAAATCTGTTTTTATTAGGCAACTTCTAAAATTAATCTCTTCAATTGCTTTATCAATGTTACCACTGATAATGTACCAAATTAATTTAAGAATATTGGTTTTTCCTGCACCATTCTTACCTGTAAGAACATTTAGGTCTTCTTGAAAGTTTAAAGATATTGTACCTTCGCGCCCAAATAGTGAATCAATTTCGACATATTTAATTTTCATAAAAAAATCCCCTCAATTATGAAGGGATTTTATCTTATTTTTTAGATATTTAACAACACATTAAAGCGCCGCAATCTGATCCATATTCGCTTTAATTTTAACTAATTGATCTGCAAACTCAGCCAATTTCACTTTTTCACCTTCAACCACAGCAGCAGGTGCTTTTGCCACAAAACCTTCATTTGAAAGTTTGCCTGTAATTTGGTCATGCTGTTTTTGAACTTTATCAAAGTCTTTTTGCAAACGACCCAATTCCGCTTTCGGGTCAATTAAACCCTTCATTGGAACGAATACAGACACATGACCGACAACGCTTGATGAAGACAATGGTGGTTGCTCAGCTTCAGTCAGGAAAGTAATGCTTTCCACTTTAGCCAATGCTTTCACCAAAGGTTCAATACGTGCAATCTGTGCTTTTTCAGCATCGGTGGTGTTTTGTAGTAATACAGGCAGTAAACGTGCATTACCTAAGCCCATTTCACCACGAATATTACGTACAGCGCCAATCAAACCTTGTAGCCATTGCATGTCTGCTTCAGCTTGATCATTGATTTTTGCAGGGTCAGCAATAGGGTAAGCCGCGGTCATAATGGTGTCGCCACCCAAACCAATCATTGGTGCAAGGGTTTGCCAAATTTCTTCGGTCAAATACGGCATGATTGGATGTGCAAGACGTAAAGACGCTTCCATTACCGCAAGTAATACACGGCGAACTTCTGCTTTACGTTCTTCAGCAACATTTTCATCATTTAGAACAGGCTTGGTCAGCTCTACATACCAGTCACAGTATTCATTCCAGATGAACTCGTAAATCGCTTGCGCAGCCAAGTCTAAACGATAAGTCGCAAAGGCTTGTTGAACAGCTTGTTCGGCTTTCTGTAAACGACTCACGATCCATTGTTCAGGGAGTTCCCAAAGATCAGGACGCGCTGTTTGACCAACCGTTTGACCTTCAACATTCATCAGAACAAAACGTGTACCGTTCCAAATTTTGTTGGCAAAGTTACGGTAGCCTTCAACACGTTTCATGTCGAACTTAATGTCGCGACCTGTGTTGGCAAGCGCGCAGAATGTGAAACGAACTGCATCTGTACCGTAAGCTTGAATGCCTTCTGGGAATTCTTTACGGGTTGATTTTTCAATCTTCGCTGCTTGTTTTGGATTCATCAAACCTGTGGTACGTTTTTGTACCAAGGTTTCAAGGTCTACACCGTCAATGAGGTCTAAAGGATCAAGCACGTTCCCCTTAGATTTAGACATTTTTTGACCTTCGCCATCACGCACCAAACCATGCACATACACCGTTTTGAACGGAACTTGAGGTGTGCCATCTTCATTTTTCATGAAGTGCATGGTCATCATGATCATGCGGGCAACCCAGAAGAAGATAATGTCAAAACCTGTTACCAATACATCCGTTGGATGGAAGGTATTGAGGAAATAGTTTTCCGCATCTTTCTTCGCGTCGCCAGTCCAACCAAGTGTTGAGAATGTCCACAAACCCGATGAGAACCACGTATCTAACACATCTTCGTCTTGCGTCAATTGAACATCAGCAACAATGCCATTTTCTTCGCGGACTTCAGCTTCATTACGACCGACATAAACGTTGCCATCTACATCGTACCAAGCAGGAATACGGTGACCCCACCACAATTGACGTGAAATACACCAGTCTTGAATGTTGTTCATCCAAGACATATACATATTGCTGTATTGTTCAGGCACAAATTTAATGTCGCCATTTTTTACAGCTTGAATTGCAGGTTCAGCCAAAGGTGCAATTTTTACATACCATTGATCGGTCAATAATGGTTCAACGATCACGCCTGAACGGTCACCGCGTGGTGCTTTCAAGTCATACGGTTGAATTTGTTCTAACCAACCTTCAGCTTCAGCTTGTTCAACCAATTTTTTACGTGCCGCAAAACGCTCTAAACCAATGTAGTCCGCAGGGGCAGCAATGGTTTTAGAAATTTGTTCGCCCGCTTTGGCAATGAATTCAAACTCAGCCAACACTTCTGCATTTTTGTTGAAAATATTGATAATAGGTAATTCACAGCGTTTACCCACTTCATAGTCATTGAAGTCATGCGCAGGAGTGATTTTTACACAGCCTGTACCGAAATCTTTTTCAACATATTCATCAGCAACGACAGGGACGAGGCGACCTGTAATTGGCAGTACAATGTTTTTACCTACAAGGTGCGCATAGCGTTCATCTTCAGGATGCACCGCAACAGCCGAGTCACCAAGTAAGGTTTCAGGACGCGTCGTCGCAACGACTAAATAGTCTTTGCCATCTTGCGTTTTGAGTGACTTATCTTCAAAGAAATATTTGAAATGCCAAAGTGAACCTTTTTCTTCTACTGATTCAACTTCAAGGTCAGACAGGGCAGTTTGTAATTTTGGATCCCAGTTGACTAAGCGTTTGCCACGGTAAATTAAACCGTCTTTATGCAAACGAACGAAGACTTCTTTCACGGCATTGGATAAACCATCATCCATGGTGAAACGTTCACGTGACCAGTCGACAGATGACCCTAAGCGACGAATCTGGTTGGTAATGTTATTACCCGATTGTTCTTTCCATTCCCAGATTTTGTCGATGAACTTTTCACGACCTAAGTCATGACGGCTAATGTCTTGTGCCGCCAATTGGCGTTCAACCACCATTTGCGTTGCGATACCCGCATGGTCTGTCCCCGGTTGCCATAAGGTATTTTTACCCGACATACGATTATAACGCGTCAAGGCATCCATAATGGCATTGTTAAAACCATGACCCATATGCAAGCTACCAGTGACGTTTGGCGGCGGAATCATGATACAGAATGAATCACCTTTTTGAGACGGCTTAAAATAGCCATTGTCTTCCCAAGTCTTGTACCATTTTTTTTCGATCTCGGTTGGATCGTAGGTCGTAGCAATATTTTGAGCAGAATCAGTCATAGTAAAAACAGATCAAAAGTGAATAAAAAATTGGTTCTATTGTAGCAAAAAAAAACACAGATTAGGCATGTTAAGCAAATGCAAAAAATAAGCGTTTGGCACAGACTGAATAAGTATCTTATGATAAGCATTCAATAAGAACAGCACGCATGGTCGCAGAATAATTCTAACAAGGAGGTCATCATGATGAATTATGTAATTTCTTTAAAATTAACACCCGAAACCCACCAACGCTTTCAGCAGATTCATCAACAATTGAATCAAGGTGAAACTGAAAGTTTGGCCAAACCCTTAGGTGAAGTGCTGGCAGATATTTCTTGTGAAATTGTCGATCAAGTGTTTGGTGAAATTGCACGGTTATCGCAATCTAAAGATCATGAATCAGAAAAAGTCGTTCAGCAAATTTTAGAGATGGTACGTAAATATATGCCTTGGTCAGTTTCATTCTTTGCCAATGAACGCCTGACGCCGATGGTGAATTATTTAGAAAATATGGCCCATGAAAAAGATGGTCAAAATTATATTTCTTATCATGTCGATCACTTGTTGGTAGTGGAACTTTTTGAGTGTATAGAGCAAATGAAACAGGGAAATATTCACTATGCTTCACCAGCTTTAAAGGCATTTACTCAAATGGTGGATCAGGGCGTGACAAGTTTGGTACGTGAGCCTAAAAAAATGTTGAAATTCAACTTGGTGGTTGATAAAACATTAAATGGGGTGATTAGTTTGACCACGCAAATGGGTTATAAGCGTTTAGAAAAATTGGGTACACAGTATGATGCTGAAACGACACCACGTTATTTTGATCATTTCCTCATGTTTTTGAGTCATGTACCAAAACAATAACCCATGCACAAATGTGTAAGATTGAGTAAAAACAGGAAAGTACTATGGCAAAGCAGGGCAGTTTAGACAATAAAGTGGTATGGATTACAGGTGCATCTTCTGGCTTAGGTAAAGCCCTTGCACAAGAGTGCGCTTTACAAGGCGCACAGGTTATCTTAACTGCACGTCGTATAGATGAATTGGAAGGTGTCCGCCAAAGTTTAGTCCATCCAGCTCGACATATTTGTCTAACTGCGGATATTACCGATGAGGCGCAAGTGCGTCATGCTTATGCGCAAGTCCTTGAACAGAAAGGTCGTATTGATTGGCTCATTAATAATGCAGGTTTGAGCCAGCGTGCTTTAATTGCCGATACCAGCATGCAAACTGAACGTGCCATTATGGAAGTGGATTACTTTTCACAAGTCTTTCTTACCAAAACGGTGTTACCGACATTTTTAAAGCAAAAATCGGGTCGAATCGCATTTGTTTCCAGTGTGGCGGGTTTGTTAGGAACACAATATCGTGCGTCTTATTCAGCCGCTAAAGCCGCGATTCATATGTGGGCGAATAGTCTACGTGCCGAAGTGGCGGACGAAGGTGTGGGAGTTTCTGTGATTTTCCCCGGTTTTGTGAAAACCAATGTGTCGTTCAATGCTTTAAATGGTGAAGGCAAAGCTCAAGGGTATCAAGATGAAGCCATTGAAAATGGTTTAGAGCCAGAAGCCTTTGCAAAAATAGTGGTGACTGCTTTATTGAAAGATGAAGAATATATTGTGGTTGGCGGGAAAAAAGAACAACTGGGCGTGTGGGTATCTCGCTTATCTCCACGCTTACTGTATAAAATGATTCGTAAAGCCAAAGTGAAATAAGTGTGAATATTCGTAAAAAAGCTGTATTTAACTGGAGTGGTGGTAAAGATTCCGCTTTAGCACTGTATAACGTTTTACAGCAAAATCAATTTGAGGTTGTTGCCTTATTAACAACAGTGAATGAAGAAACAGAACTGTCTTCAATGCATGCCATTCCTCATGCATTGTTGTTGAAGCAAGCTGAAAGTATCGGTATTCCACTGTATCCAGTATTTCTACCTAAGAATCTACCTGTGTATGAGCAACGCATGTTGGATGCCGCCAATCACTTTAAAGCGCAGGGGGTAGAGCACTTTATTTTTGGTGACATTTATTTAAGTGATGTACGTAAATATCGTGAAGATCGTTTGCATCCACTGGGAATTGAAGTGGTTGAGCCTTTGTGGAATCAAAACTCGAATGAAGTGATGCAAGATTTCTTAGCGTCAGGCATAAAAACCAAAATTATTGTGACCGATGCCAGTAAGTTGGGTGAAGCTTTTATCGGGCAAGATATTAGTTCTGCATTGATTGACTTAATGCCAGCCGAAGTCGATGTGTGTGGTGAAAATGGCGAATATCACACTTTTGCTTATGCAGGTGGTTTGTTCAAAACTCCTGTTGATTTTAATATTGTTGAAACGCGTAACATGTCTTATGAGTTCAAGTTAGACAACGGCGAAGAAAAAACCTATCACTACTGGCAAGCGATATTTGCCGAGTAGGGATTTTGCACAGTAGGGATGATGTCCTGTCACAAAGCTGATCAGGACATTGTTTTGCTTTTCTAATGATGGTTGATGATAGCCGTGCCATAAGCAAAGACTTCAACCATGCCCCCTTGCATGCCGAGTTCCGTTGTATTAAGACGCACGCCCATAATATGATTTGCACCCATCGCATGTGCTTCTTGCTTGAGTCGAATCATGGCTTCACGCCGCGCACGTTCAACCACACTTTCATAACTGGTTAAACGACCACCGAAAAAATTCTGAATATTGGCAAGCACGTATTTAAAATAATCATGTGAGATGACGACATTGCTACTGACCAGTTGTCCTTTTGCAGATGTCTCGACAAAGCGATGGGTATCAATACCAATATGTGCAAATTGCTTTTCTTTTTCATCGAGTTCACGCAGATGTTTTTGTTCGATATGACGACCAAAACCCCAACCTACTGCAAATAGAATGAGAAAAACAACAATTTGAAAAATTAATCCATCCATACAATCGCCTATGCGCTAAATGGATCAGGAAGTTTAGGTGCGACAGGCTGAACAACAACAGCCGTACCATAAACAAAAAGTTCAGATGCACCTTGAGCAATATTTGAAGTAGAGAATCGAATACCAACAATGGCATTGGCACCCATGGATTGTGCTTTATCAATCATACGGCTCATGGCTTCTTGGCGTGATTCTTCTAATAATTCGGTATAGGCGGTCAGTTCACCCCCGACAATGTTTTTCAGCCCTGCCAGCAAATCACGTCCAACGTGTTTACTACGCACAGTACTGCCATAAACCACATCAATTTGACGGCTAATGGTGTGGCCGGGAACAGATTCTAAATTACTTAAAAGCATTTTTGATATTCAAATTAATACGTTGTCATCAAGATAGGAAATCAGGCTTTAAAAAGCAATAAAAAAGCCTGCATGGCGCAGGCTTTTTTAATATGGGTTTAGAATTATTGAGCGTTGTTTGCTGCTTTACGCTCCGCCGTAGACGGCTGCTGTTGAGTTGCATCACCGGTATTGGCTTTAACACCACCACCGAGTGTTTTATACACTTCAACTTGATTGTTCATGTTGGCTTGTTCGAGCAACAATAAACCTTGTTCCGCTGCATAAGAAGTACGTTGAGCATCTAACACAGTCAAATAACTATCAATACCAGCACGGAAGCGAGCATTTGAAAGTTTATACGTGGTATTGGTGGCATCGACTAAACGACGTTGCGCAGCTAAACGATCACCAATATTTTGACGCACGGCCAAAGCATCATTCACTTCGCGGAAAGCGGACTGAATTGATTTTTCATAGTCAGATAACGCAATTTGTTGATCTGTTTCTGAAATTTTGATGTTGGCTTTACGCGTACCCCAATCGAAAATTGGAATATCTAGGCTTGGACCCAGAGACCAAATAAATGCACCTGATTTGAACAAGTCACTTAGGTCAGTCGACGCATAGCCAGCAGAACCCGTCAAACTAATGGTTGGGAACATACGTGCTTTAGCCGCACCAATATTGGCACCCGCAGCAGACAGTTTATATTCAGCAGCACGGATATCAGGACGATTATTCAACAAGTCACTTGGTAAACCAGCGCCAACCACATTGCTTTTGCTAATGCGTGTTACACGTTGATTAGGCAACAAGTTTTCAGGTACTTGCTGACCAACAAGGAGGTTCAGCAAGTTCTTGGCTTGAGCAATCTGAGTTTTATAATTTGCAACATCATTACGGGCAGTTTCTACAGAGATCTGTGCCTGACGAACAGGTACTTCACTGTCGATTCCAACATCGAAACGTTTTTTGTTAAGATTATAAGATTCAAGTTGAGCTTTTAGCGTTTGGTCAGCAAGTTTTAAATTTGCATTGGCAAACGAGTAATTCAACCATGCTTGAGCCACTTGACCAATCAACGCAATTTGAGTGGCATCACGCGCACTTGAGGTTGCTAAATACGAGTCTAAAGCATTGTCTTTTAAACTACGAACACGACCCCAAAAATCCAACTCATACGCCGTCACACCTAAGCCAACATTGTAGCTGGTGATAGGCTTTTGGCTGCTTAAAGTGTCTTGACGAAGTACGCCGCCACTTGCACCAATGGTTGGAAGTTGGTTGTTTTCAGTAATTTGGTACTGTTGTTGCGCACGTTGAATATTCAAAGTCGAAGTACGCAAATCACGGTTATTGGCTAATGCTAAATCAAGCACCTGTAACAGGCGTTGATCGGCAAAAAAGTCTTTATAACCTTGCTCAGCAATTGAAGGACCAGAAACATCGGTTAAATAACCTTGTTCTGGAATATTTGCTTGAGCTACGGGCTCTGGGCCACGCATGCTTTGACAGGCTGTCAAAGCAAGCGCAAGTGCAGATACCGCAATGCTACGACCTGAAATAGACCATACTTTTTGCATCACGATGCTTGCTCCTGATTATTTTGGTTTTTAGGTTTATATTTAAAGATACTTCGAATCCAAACATAGAAGACTGGAATAAAGAAGATACCCAATAAAGTAGAACTGATTACGCCACCCAGTACACCATAACCGACAGAGTGTTGGCTACCTGCACCCGCACCTGAAGACAGTGCTAGAGGAAGTACACCAAAACCGAAGGCTAAAGTGGTCATAATAATTGGACGTAAACGCATTTTTGCTGCATGCAGGGTTGCTTCAAGTAAAGGCTCACCTTTATCTTCTTGTAGCTCCTTGGCAAATTCTACAATCAAGATCGCATTTTTTGCAGCCAAACCAATGACGGCAATAATGGCGACTTGGAAGTAAATGTTATTGGTTAAGTTCGGATCTTTAAGCAGAACCATGCCTAAGAAGGTTAAACCAATCGCACCAACAATACCTAAAGGAATGACCAACAGTACAGAAAATGGAATAGACCAGCTTTCATACAGAGCAGCAAGACATAAGAACACGATTAACATCGATAATGCATAAAGTCCGGCAGTTTGCGAACCTGCTTCACGTTCTTCTAAAGATAAACCAGTCCATTCATAATCAAAACCAGTCATACCCATCGAAGGAAGTTTGGCCATGATTTCTTCCATTGCCAACATTGCATCACCCGAGCTGACACCCGGCGCAGGTGTACCTTGAATGTTAACCGATGAAATACCGTTATAACGTTCAAGACGTGGTGAACCATAGGTCCATTCACCTGTAGCAAAGGTAGAGAAGGGAACCATTTGCCCAGCAGTGTTACGTACATACCACTTGTTCAGATCTTCAGGCATCATACGTGCATCAGGAACAGCCTGTACATACACTTTTTTCACACGACCACGGTCGATGAAGTCATTGATGTATGAACCGCCCCAAGCAATACTCATGGTACTGTTAATTTCTGAAATACTAACGCCCATAGCGCTGGCTTTTTCATTATCAACATAAATTTTATACTGAGGTGTGTCTTCTTGACCGTTTGGACGGACACCTGCAAGACGTTTGTCTTGAGCCGCCATACCTAAGATCATGTTACGAGCAGTCACCAGTTTTTCATGACCATTACCCGCAGAATCTTTTAGCATAAAGTTAAAGCCAGCAGAAACACCCAATTCTGGCATTGCAGGAAGCTGCAATGGCATGATGTAAGATGCATCTTTAGCAATCACATTGAGTGCCATACCACGTTGGATAATGGCACCAATTTGAGATTGAGGCGTGGTACGTTCGCTCCAGTCTTTCAACTGAATAAATGCAAGACCCGCATTTTGACCGACACCCGTGAACGAGAAGCCCGCAACACTAAATAAAGATTCAACATAGGGTTTTTGCTGCTCACCTTCTAAGAAGAAGCCCGTCATTTGATCAATGACTTTTTCAGTACGGTCAAGGGTCGCATTCGGCGGAAGTTGAACCAGTGTCATCACGACGCCCTGATCTTCATCAGGTAAGAATGAGCTTGGTAGGTTTTTAAAGAGGAACAACAAACCAACAAGCACCACAGCATAAATTGCGCCCGCAATGAACTTGTGAATCAGCAGTTTGCCGACCCATTTTTGGTAGCCTTCAGCCATGCGTTCAAAACGATGGTTAAACCAGCGAAAGAAGCGCGCAAAAATACCATTACTTTGCTCTTTGTCTTTATCGTGTTGTTTCAACAACGTTGCACAAAGCGCAGGGGTAAAGGTTAAAGCTACGGTCAATGATAAAATCATTGCAGTGACTAGAGTAATAGAGAACTGACGGTAAATGACACCCGTTGTGCCACTAAAGAATGCCATCGGTACAAATACTGCGGTTAATACAGTAGTAATACCAATTAAGGCACCCGAAATCTGCTTCATCGACTTTTCAGTTGCTGCAACAGGGTCGAGGTGTTCTTCAACCATCACCCGTTCCACGTTCTCGACGACAACAATGGCATCATCCACC
This sequence comes from Acinetobacter sp. ANC 4973, assembly GCF_002135275.1. Taxonomy (NCBI): domain Bacteria; kingdom Pseudomonadati; phylum Pseudomonadota; class Gammaproteobacteria; order Moraxellales; family Moraxellaceae; genus Acinetobacter; species Acinetobacter sp. ANC 4973. The sequence continues at coordinate 29,427 of NZ_NEGM01000001.1, read as the reverse complement.
AGAAGACCAATGGCAAGAACCATGGCAAACATGGTCAGTGTATTAATGGAGAAACCAAATACGTTAATGATGGCAAACGTACCCAACACGACGACAGGAACCGCCATGGTTGGAATAATGGTTGCGCGCCAGTTCTGTAAGAACAGGAACATCACAATAAATACAAGAATAATCGCTTCAATTAAAGTATGAACTACACTTTCAATTGAAAGTTTGATAAATGGAGTCGTATCGTACGCCAGTTTATCTTGTAAGCCACTTGGGTAGTTTTTACGTAATTGTACTAAACGTTCTTCAACAGCAGCTGCTGTGTCTAAAGCATTGGCACCTGTTGCAAGTTTAATGGCTACACCACCAGCAGGCTTACCATTGAATTTAGAAGTAAACTGATAATTGTCCGAGCCTAATTCAACTTTGGCTACATCACCTAAAGTAACTTTTGCACCAGAACCCATACTTTTCAAGAAAATATTTTGGAACTGTTCAGCAGTTTGTAAAAGACTTTGTGCATTAACCGTAGCATTCAGAACTTGACCTGCAACTGCCGGTGCACCGCCTAATTGACCCACTGCAACTTGTGCATTTTGGGCACGTAAAGCAACAACTACATCACTTGGTGTGAGTTGGAAACTCGTCAGTTTTGCAGGATCTAACCAAATACGCATGGCATAAGAACCACCAAATACTTGTATTTCACCTACACCCGCTACACGACTGAGTGGTTCAGAAATATTTGAATTCACATAGTCTTTAATGTCGGCATCTGTAAGTGCATCATTCGGAGAATAAAATGCCAGTACTTGTAAGAAGCTTGCGCCAGATTTCGTTACTTTTACACCCTGACGTTGCACATCTTCAGGAAGCAGTGCAGTCGCGGATTGTAATTTATTTTGTACTTGAACCTGAGCAATATCGGGGTCGATACCTTGTTCAAAGTTCAAAGAAATAGAAGCTTGACCGTTACCTGCACTATTTGAAGAAATATAGCGCAAGCCATCAAGACCGTTCATTTGCTGCTCAATGATCTGTGTCACTGTATTTTCTACAGTTTCAGCAGATGCACCTGGATAAGTTGCAGCAATGGTGACCACCGGTGGAGCAATGGTCGGATATTGTGCAATTGGCATGCCGCTGAGGGTTAAAATACCCGCCAGCATAATCACCAATGCAATCACCCATGCAAAGATTGGGCGATGAATAAAAAATTGAGCCATTCAGTCTACCCCTTATGTATTTGAAGTAGCTTTTTGTTCAGCTTTAGGCTGCGCTGGTTTGTCTGCTTTATTTGCTTCTGCCGCAGGTTGTGCAGCATCACCTTGAGGTGCAGCTGCTTGAGGTTGATAAGGTTTAGCAACGACTGTTGCACCTTCTTTGACCTTCGCTACACCATCAACAATTACTTTTTCACCAGTGGTTAAGCCACTCGTTACGATCCAATCTTTGCCTTGTACACCGACCGTTTCAACAGGGCGTGTCTCAACAACACCTTTGGCATTCACCACCATGGCAATTGCTTGACCAGTCGGGGTGCGGGTAATTGCAGCTTGAGGAATCAAGATGGCATTCGGAATAACACCTTGTACAATTTGAGCAGTGGCATACATACCCGGAAGCAATAAATGATTTGGATTCGGGAATACTGCACGTATGGTAATGGTTCCAGTATCTGGATTCACACTGGCATCAGAGAATGCAAGACGACCTTCAACTGGGTAGTAGCTACCATCTTCTAGCTTCAATTTTACTTTGGTATTGTTGCTGCTATCTAAACGACCTTGGCTCAGTTGTTGACGTAAACGTAACAATTCAGAGCTAGATTGGTTAATGTCGACATAAATCGGGTCTAAGCGCTGAACAGTCACTAAAGGATCTGCTTGGCTTGCCGTGACTAATGCACCAACTGTTACTGTTGAACGGTTGGTTTGACCTGAAATAGGTGAACGAACTGTAGAAAAACCGAGGTTAATTTCAGCATTTTTCAGTTCAGCTTGAGTGGATGCTACATCTGCTTCAGCTAACTTAACTTGGGCAACCATATCATCATAGTCTTGTTTTGAAATGGCATTGCTGCCGACAAGTTGACGATAACGGCTTTCTTTAACACGTAAAGCATTTAAGTTTGCTTGTTGGCGATTTAGTGCAGCACGTGCACTATCAACGCTAGCACGGTTGGTACGTGAGTCAATTTCATACAACGCTTGACCTTCACGAACATAACTACCTTCAGTGAATAGACGTTTGAGAATCACACCACTGGTTTGAGGACGGACTTCAGAAATTTCAAATGCCGTGGTACGGCCTGAAAGTTCTACCGATTGCTCTACGCTTTGTGGTTGAGCAACAATGACACCGACTTCAGTCGGAGGCATTTTTTGGGCAGCAGCAGCTTGCTGTGCATCCTTGGGATCTTTGCTACAACCAACAAGTGCAATACTTGTTGCTAATGCGCAAGCGGTTAGGGCGGGCGCCCATAGCTTTGCAGACATCATTGTTCCACCTCGATTAGATTATTATCTAAAAATTAATTTGTTTTCGCGCTACTGAATTTGGCATACAACATATAAAGTAGTGTGATCCAAATAAAACCTATGCTCCAACCTGCTAAGACATCAGAGGGGAAATGCACACCAAGGTAAACCCTTGAAATTCCCATGATCAACAACCATGTAACAGCACAGACACAAATAAGTTGGTGCTTTGAATGTTTTTGGCTTAAATAAATGACAAGACAGCTCAACGTCGCGGCATAAACACTATGAGCACTGGGAAATGAAGCACCATAGCTTTGAACCAGATGATACATTTCAGGTGGTCGCGGTCTTGAAAATATATATTTGAGTAGCCAAACTGTGGCAGTACTCCCTATAAGGCCTAAACCAATAAAAACAACATTTGTATACTTTTTGTACCAGCCTTGGTGAAAACACCATAAGGAGGTCAAAAATAGAACAAATGGTATGCCCCCCATAGCAGAAAGTGTCATGGAGATCGTATTTAAATGTACTGTGCGATGTTGGCTTATCCATTCGACAATCACGAGATCAAAGTGACTGAGTGAAGGAGTGAAAATCACTAATACATTGAAAAAAAATAAGAAAAATCCTACACCAAGCAACCAATAAGGCATTTGATTGACCTTTGTTATATTGGCCGATTGGAGCATGGCCAATTAATGCTTAAAGTGTACTCATCAGTACACTTTATTTCAAGTGCGTGTAAATTATGCTCATTTCTTTTTTACTCATTTTTAAATGAGAAGTAAAACAAAAAATTATTTATGTATAATTTTTTGTGATGGAGAAGATTCATCCACTTCCAAGGGGGTCTTGGGTGGCCAAAAAAAGTCACTTGGTCTGGTTAAAAAATGAGTGAGTACAAGTTTAGCCAAAGGCTTCCACTGTTCAAATCGAACCCGTCGTGCACGAAGTGCCACAATAATGGTCAGGGTAAAGCTGACAAATAAGTTTGTCAGACCAATCAATAACACCCCTAAAAATGATACAAAAATTAAGCCAATTTCAGGACTACCATTAATATTGATTAAGCCTTGAATAAAGTTGGCAGAAGCAAACGCAATATGTCGAATATCGAGGGGAAGACCTAAGATGAAACCAATGGTGCCCATGCTTCCGAGCATAATTCCGAATAAAAAATTCCCAGCCAAAGCACCTAAATTACGTTCAATATAAGCAGCAAATGTATTAAGACGCTCTTGTCCTAATATCAGTTTGAGATGCGCATGGGCTTGTAAACGTGGACCGACTTTGCGGTACACGGCCATGTTGTCAAAGTAACCTGCAATTAGCCCCGAAAAAAACAAACAGACACCTGCAATGGCAGCATGTGGAATGGCTAATGACGTAAAAGGGTTGAGTGAATGCAAGGTTCTGGTGGCTTTGGCATGACTCAAAAGAGGTTCATCCATTCCGTATTGCCAGAGCAGGGTAATGATTGCCGCAGTTGGAATGGCAATTGAAATGTTTCCTAAAATTGCAATAAATTGAGTGCGGATAATATTAATAATCAGTGCTGCAAGTTCAGCAATCTGTGCTGTTTTAGAGCCTTTACGATGCTGTACTGTGGCAGCAAGTGCAGCGGCTGTCATCGCAGGTTGCTTGGTTGCAACAGTAAAATGCAAAACGTGAATCAACATAAAACCAAGTGAATAGTTCATGCTGAAAATAAAAGCCTGCATCATGGGTGCCATGATCATACGTGCTGACAATATTTTTAATGTTGCCATGGTAGCAATAATCACGCCTGCACCAGCAGCGGACTTGTACATCGACCAAAAGCCTTGCTTGTCCGTACTCACATAATGCTCACCCGTTTTACTGGCATTTTCTGTGACTTGTAAGGCAATTAATTCACTGTTGGTGGCCAAAAGGGATCGAACGCTACGCTCACTGTAAATTGCGGTGGTGATATCCACCATAAGTAAGCCTAAAGATTCATAGCGAATTTTATTTTCATCCACAATCAAATTGAGTAACAGTTCAATTCGGTCTAAACATTGCTCAAGTAAAGACAGCAAATAGGTCAGACTAAGGCTAACGCCAATTCTTTTGGTGGCACGGCGAATTTTTAACACCACATCACGACATTGCTCAATCATCACCAAGGCTTGTGCGGCATCAGGTGGAACCGTCACGGCTATAGTGTCTGTATGTTGATGTAGCTTTTTATAGTATTGAATAAACTCTACAATTTCGCGATTTTGCACCAGAAAAGGTGACTCATATTCGGTTAAGTCGGGTTGTGCATTGATGAACTCTGGATACAGCCCAATCCCACTAATTCGATAAGATAAAACAGTAATCGCTTTAATCAGCTCACTTTTAATTTTAAGCTTTTCTGATTGATTGCCATGACCTTGATTTAGTAGTGTAAATAACTTTTGCCAATCAGCATGAGAAATGCTGTCCAGCCAATATTTATCACTACGTTGATAAAAGACACGACGGACTAAATCTTGCAGTTGGCTTTCATCATTAATCAGGGGCAGAAAGTGAGCGCCTAAACGTTGGGCGAGCTGATTCCAAAATCCATCCAGTGATAAAATACCCGTGTCGGCATATAAACTGGTCTGTTTATATTGGCTAATCAGTTTTAAGATAAAAGTTTGTAAAGTAGATGTAGCATGGGGTGTAATCAGGAGGGCTTGTAGAAAAGCTTGAAATTTATGCTGAATTTCTTCGTTATCAGTAGCATCATTGGGTCGAATACGATTGACCAATTCAATGAGCAGCGAATCATCAAGAACAGCTTGATGAGATTCAAGCTGTTCTTGCATGGTTAAAAATAGATCATTAAAATTTATATGCATAGGCGAGTGTAAAATCTATTTTCATGAAATTCATTATTGAATTCGATTTAAAGCAAGTTGAGTCAAGTTAACCAGTGCTTGGCGATATTCGCTCTCTGGTAGTCGGTCTAAAGCATGTAGCGCAGATTGAGTTTCTTCTGTAGCACGTTGGCGGCAATAATCGAGTGCACCACAGTTTTGCACAATTTCAATGACACGGTCGAGTTGAGCGATACCGCCAGTTGCAATACTTGAACGCACAATTTCATGTTCTTGATCTGTGGTTTTCTGTAATGCTGAGATTAATGGCAAAGTAGGTTTACCTTCCATTAAATCATCACCAATATTTTTACCTAATGTTTCCGCATCAGAGGTGTAATCTAAGATGTCATCAATAATTTGGAAGGCATTACCAAAATGACCTGCAAAGATTCGCAGTGGTTCACGGTACTCTGGCGTACCGGTTAAAATGGCTGCACCTTCAGTGGCCAATTCAAATAAGCGTGAAGTTTTACCGTGAATAATATCGAGATAAGTTTGTTCTGTGGTTTCAGGTTGATGTTGTGCTTGAAGTTGTAGCACTTCACCTTCGGCAATTTCACAGGTTCCCGTGGAAAAATCTTTCAGTAAGGTCATGTCGTTTAAATCGACCAACAAATCGAAAGCACGGGAAATCAGGAAGTCACCGACTAAAACCGCAGTTTGATTGTTCCATGTGGCATTGGCAGTAGGACGACCACGACGTAAGCCTGACTCATCGACTACATCATCATGCACCAGTGTTGCAGTATGCAGCATTTCGATAATGGCCGCTAACTTACGTTGACGTTCTAAATCGGTTGCACCACATGCTTTTGCTGCCAATAAACACATAATAGGACGCATGCGTTTTCCGCCTGCCTCAACCACGTGTTTACTCACAGCCATGACTAAGGCGACTTTTGACGTAATCCCTTCATTAATAAATGTGTCCATCGCAGCAAAGTCGGAAGCAACAGGAGCGAGAATATCTTGCTTAAAGTCGATGGCCATATGAAGAGAAACCTCTATAAAATTGAATTGCTTATTATATAGTGTAGCAATTATATCTAGTGATATAGCGAAGATCTTAATATAGATGTTTAAATCATGGCTAAGCAAATGGTTTTATCTTAGGCCTAATTCTAACAACCAATATAATATGTGACTTAGCTGGCATTTTGTAGTCTATGCCATATAGTAGCGAATTGATTTTAAAAATCTATTTCATTTTATAAAATCTCAGCTTTAGATGTCGCAATCATTTCTTTTTAGCAATTTGATTGTTTATAAAATAAACATGGGTAAGGCGCAAAAAAACACTAAAATGGCTTGTCGTTTGATTTATTATCACTTAATATGTTTGCCCTTAGATATCCCCCAGTGGCGCTCGTATTAAGATCGATATATTCCTTTATCGACACGACGACACGGGCATGTTTGGAGTACATTATGTACGCAGTAATCCAAAGCGGTGGTAAACAGCACCGTGTTATTGAGGGTGAAACCCTTAAAGTAGAATTATTGAAAGCTGAAACCGGTACAACTATTACGTTTGATGACGTATTAATGCTTGTAAACGGCGAAAGCATTCAAATTGGTGCTCCAGTTGTTGCTGGTGCTACAGTAACTGCTGAAGTAGTTAGCCACGGTCGTCACGACAAAATCCGTATTGTTAAAATGCGTCGTCGTAAACATTACCGTAAACAACAAGGTCACCGTCAATGGTTTACCGAGTTGAAAATTACTGCTATTTCAGGCTAATTACGAGGATTATGAAACATGGCTACTAAAAAAGCTGGTGGATCGACACGTAACGGTCGTGACTCGAACCCTAAAATGTTAGGCGTTAAAATGTTCGGTGGTCAATCTGTGACTGCGGGCAACATCATTGTTCGTCAACGTGGTACAGAATTCCACGCTGGTGCAAACGTAGGTATGGGCCGTGACCATACTTTATTTGCTACCGCTGATGGCGTGATCAAATTCGAAGTGAAGGGTCAATTTGGCCGTCGCTACGTAAAAGTTGAAACTGTATAAGTTTTAATTTTTAAAAAGAGCCCGCATTTTTGCGGGTTTTTTTATGTCTGGATGATTTCTTTTTAATTAGCTACAGTCAAGAAATATGGGGATTGGCTGTGCTTTATTTTAAAATAATAAAAATCAAATACTTGTTTTTTGTTTTGCATATTTCCTGTTGTTTTTTATTACAAATAAGTCGCAATACTGTGACATATTGAGACTTAAGTCTCATTTTTTGGATGTAAAATATTAAGAGCAAAATTAGAAAAAAGGCTAACAGACATGAGAAGAATATTCAGAAAGGTCTTGAATAAATTACTTTACCATCATGTTGATGCATCAAAAGATGATTGTAAAATTGAACAAGGCCAAATGCCAAGAATAGCAATACAGCAAATTCATCATCTTGGTTTATTTGCACAAATAAAAACCATTAAAACTCCGAAATTATTGTTGTTAAGTATTATGTTGGCTTTGGGTAGCAGTGCTTTGGCAAATGCTGGAAATAGCCATCAATCTCATGGTAATGGATATGGTCATCATCCTAAGCCACATCATTCTTCTGGAACTAAAGGGCCAAAAGGCGATACTGGAGCTACAGGCGCAGCTGGGTTTAGTGCCTATGAAATTGCTGTAAACGATGGTTATGCTGGTACAGTACGTGAGTGGCTAGCCAGCTTAATTGGAGATAATCCTTATGTTGAAATTGAGTCACATCAATTGAATACCGTACCTAAACCGACAGCAACAGGTCAAGGTGCGATTGCAATAGGAACTGCCACGAATGTATCAGGTGGGCAATCGATAGGACTGGGTGTAAATAACAATATTACAGGTCAAAACTCAGGGGCAATTGGGAGTAATAACAATGTCAGTGGCAATAATAGCTATGTGCTTGGTAATAATGTCACCACAGCGGCAAACAATAGCGTGGTCTTAGGTCATGGCTCTACATCGAATCGGGATAATACCGTTTCGGTGGGTGCAGCAGGTGCGGAAAGACAAATTACTAATGTTGCAGCAGGTACACAAGATACCGATGCTGTAAATGTGGTGCAAATGCGTCAAGCGAATGCATATATTAATAGCCGTGTTGATGCATTAAATCGTAATATGAGTGAATTTGAAAATGAGACTTATGCTGCTGTTGCATCCAGCTTAGCAATCGCATCCTTACCGCAACCAACCGAAGCGGGTTATAGTATGCTGAGCGTGGGGATGGGTACGTGGGAAAATAAACAAGGTTTTGCTATCGGTGTAAGTGGCGTAACGGAAAATAATAAATTTGTCTACAAAGCGGCGGCAACAACCAATACTGAAGGTAATTTAGGGGGCGGCGCTGCGGTGGGTTGGCAATGGAAATAATGCAATATATTGAGCTTAGTCAGCATAAAAACCCACAGCAAAATGTGGGTTTTTTATTTCGAGAAATGAGTTAAAACTGTTCTTGTTCTTCATCATGATGTAGAAATTTGTACATTCAATATTAATAACAATACAAAACTTCTTATTTTCTCAATTATTACAAATAAAAATTGGTTTAAGATGAGACATTGAATAAATAGCGATACAGCAAATAAAAAGGTAATGATATGAAAATGCTTCGTACAACCCTATGTGCTATGACATTAGGTGCAGCAACGCTTGCACCGCTAATGAGTACTACTGTTTTTGCTGCACCTGTTGCAGCATCGGAGCAACAAGCAACCGCAAATTTGGTCAAACAATTGGGTGGCATTCATAGTTTGTCGGCAAATTTTGAGCAAACCACCAAAGCTACGTCTGCAAGTAAAGCACCACAGAAAAAAGGTTTGACTGGCCAGCACATGAATCAGACTTTTAAAGGGGTTATGAAAGTTGCTCGTCCCGGTAAGTTTTTTTGGGAGACCACCAGTCCATCCAAACAAACGATTGTGACTTCGGGTAAAACCGTTTGGATTTATGACCCTGATTTACAACAAGCGGTTCGTCAAAGTCTAGATGATCAAGTGGCGAATACCCCCGCATTGTTATTGTCAGGTAATACCAATCAAATTATGCAGTCATATCGTGTGACGCAACCAGATAAAACCAAGACCTATTACACTTTGCTGCCTAAGGATCGTGATGGGGCATTTCAAAGTTTAACCATCAGTTTTGGTGCAAATAAAGCACCAAGTTTGATGATTTTGGAAGACTCCTTGGGGCAAACGACTTATGTTCGTTTCAATAACGTGAAATTAAATCCTTCAATTGCAGCATCAACCTTTAATTTTGCACCACCTAAGGGCACTGATATTATTGATCAATAATATCGCTGTTCCATAAAGGGCCACCTTCGGGTGGTTTTTTATTGCAATTGTCATCATGGAAAATATATTGGCGCGCCTTATGGTCAGAAAAAGCAGGTTGATCACTTTGAATGCAAAATCATCCTGATAAAAATGAATTTGCTTCAAATATGTGCGTAAAAACATCAGTTCTCGAAAATTAAATAGTGTTTTGAATGGGTTTTGCTCATTGCTACATTTTGTAATTTTATCTGGCGGGTTGCGTTTGTATAGTGCGATGATTCATTTTAAGAAAAGTATAGGGTTACAGCATGAAACAAACACAATTAAAGCCATGGTTCTTGGTTTGTACGCTGGTTATTGGGGGCGGAGTACTTGCGGGATGTCAACCTAAAGCTGATGTGAAAGCTGAAGCACCAAAGCAGCAACAAGCACAAAATAAAGAGAATACCATTAGCGCTATTCAAGCCAAAGTAGTGCCAGTTAAACTGACCAAACCTGAAGCCTGTGATGCTGAAGGGTGTATTCAATATGATATTCAAACGGTTAATACCAATCTTAAATGGATTGATGATTATTTTGTTGCTCGAATTAAAAAAACTGACCCAATCGCATTTTCTACCGAACCAAATCAAAAAATAAATACCTCAGACGGAGCTGCACCTAATTTAAGTCAGAGTTCGACCTATGTGCATTTCGTCAGTCAATACTATGATCAGGCGACATTTGCCATTCAGAGTTATAGTTATTCGGCGGGTGCAGCACATGGTATGTATCATCAAGAATTTGTAAATTTTGATTTAAACACCCAAAAGCGTTTGGCTTTATCTGATATTTTAGTCAAAGGCGCAGAGCAACAAGTTTTAGATGCCTTATATGACGCCAATACAATGTGGCTGGATCAACATAGCATTGAAAGAGACAAGCTGAAATTAAGTGATAATTTTTACTATGGTGCCAACGGTCTTGTTTTTGTTTATCCCTTATATGAGTTGGCTTCTTATGCCGAAGGCATGACTGAACTGACCTTGCCTTATGTAACATTGACCAAACTGGTTAAAGCAGAATATCTGCCAAGTTTGCCAAAGTATCCAAGCCCATAATTTCAGCTTAATTCGGTTAAATTTGCTGTAATAAGGCGCAGCTACAAGCTCGGTCACTGTCTTTTTTAACATTTAGCGCTTACACTATAGCCAGTTTTTTTCTTTGCAAAAGATTGGCTATGATCGACCCGAAATTAATCCGAAATAATATTGAGGCTGTAAATTTAGCCTTAGCAAAACGTGGCGTACAGCTGAATGTAGAAGAGTGGGCTTCGCTTGAAGCGCAGCGTAAAGAGCTTCAATCCAAAACTGAAGCTTTGCAGGCAGAGCGTAATTCGGGTGCTAAACAAGTTGGCCAAATTAAAAAATCTGGTGGCGATGCGTCCGAAATTATGGCGCGTATGGCAGCCATTGGTGATGACATTAAAGCTGCTGAAGTTGCGCTTGCTGCATTACAAACCGAAATTGAAAATAAAGCGTTAAGCATTCCAAATATGCCGCATGAATCTGTACCTGAAGGTAAAGATGAAGACGATAATGTTGAAATCCTAAAATGGGGTACACCGCGTCAGTTTGATTTTGAAATTAAAGATCATACGGACTTGGGCGAATGGATGGGTGGTTTAGAGTTTGAAACTGCCACCAAACTTACAGGTACACGTTTCAGTGTTTTAAAAGGGCCATTGGCGCGTTTACAACGTGCATTGACTCAGTTCATGTTGGATACGCACACTTTGAAAAATGGCTATACCGAAGCGTATGTGCCATATTTAGTCAATGCTGATTCTTTACGTGGTACAGGTCAACTACCTAAATTTGAAGAAGATTTATTCAAATTACAAGGTGAAAAAGAACTTTATTTAATTCCAACTGCCGAAGTGCCTGTGACCAATTTCGTGCGTGATGAAATTGTTGATCCAGATCGCTTACCGTTAAAATATGCAGCGCATACACCCTGTTTTCGCAGTGAAGCAGGGTCATATGGCCGTGATACTCGCGGTTTAATCCGCCAGCATCAATTTGACAAAGTTGAGATGGTGCAGATTGTTAAACCTGAAACATCAATGGACGCACTTGAAGAATTGACGGGTCATGCAGAAGGTATTTTGCAAGCCTTGGGTCTTCCATATCGTAAAATCATTTTATGTGGTGGCGATATGGGCTTTGGCGCAATCAAAACCTATGATTTAGAAGTTTGGGTGCCGAGCCAAAATACCTATCGTGAAATTTCAAGCTGTTCATGTATGGGTGACTTCCAAGCACGTCGTATGAAAGCACGTTACCGTGTAGACCAAAAGAAAACTGAATTCGTCCATACTTTGAATGGTTCTGGTTTGGCCGTTGGTCGTACATTACTGGCAGTGATGGAAAATTACCAACGCGAAGATGGTTCTATTGAGATTCCAGCAGCACTACGTCCGTATATGGGTGGTACGGAATTTATTGATTAATCAGTAGCTTGATTATTAAATAGATGAATGGCACAGTTTTGTGCATGAAAATTGCTTAAGACAATCAGATCTAAAATGTTGAGGTAGTCCGTGGATATCTTTCCAATCTCTTTAAAGTTGCAACAGCAACCTTGTCTGATTGTCGGTGGCGGGCATATTGCCTATCGTAAGGCCGTCCTTTTGGCAAAAGCGGGTGCAGTGATTCATGTGATTGCCCCTGAAATTGAAAGTAATTTACTTGAGCTTGTTGAATCAAGCCAAGGGCAATATGTTCAAGCACCTTTTAGTTTAGATATTCAACTGCGCAATTATCGTTTGGTGATTGCAGCAACCAATGATAAAGCGACCAATATTCAAGTTTTTGAAGCCTGTGAAGCAGAGAAAATATTGGTCAATAGTGTGGATGATCCTCCGCATTGTCGTTTTATGGTTCCTGCAATTATTGACCGTTCACCTTTGGTGGTTTCAATTGCGACCAATGGTACATCTCCCGTGTTGTCGCGCCAAATTCGAACCCAGCTTGAAGCAACAATTCCACATGGGATGGGGAAATTGGCTGATTTTTCTGGACAATGGCGTGCTAGCGTTAAAGCGAAAATTATCAATCCAGATGAGCGTCGTATTTTTTGGGAGGACTTGTATGCCAGCCCACTCAAAGAACAGGTGTTTAATGACAATATTGCGGAAGCAAATCGATTAATTGAGCAGGCATTGCTAGAGTGGAAAACACCTAAAGGTGAGGTCTATTTAGTGGGTGCAGGGCCGGGCGATCCTGAATTATTGACCTTAAAAGCCTTACGCTTAATGCAGCAAGCGGATGTGATTATTTATGATCGTTTGGTCTCTCCTGCGATTTTAGAATTATGCCGTCGTGATGCAGATAAAATCTATGTTGGAAAAGCACGTTCCAATCATAGCGTTCCTCAAGAAGGCATCAACGCTTTATTGGTGGAATATGCTGCAAAAGGTAAGCGGGTATGTCGTTTAAAAGGCGGAGATCCATTTATTTTTGGTCGTGGTGGTGAGGAAATTCAAGAGCTGTTTGCGGCGGGTGTGGCTTTTCAAGTCGTCCCTGGGATTACCGCAGCATCGGGCTGTTCGGCTTATGCTGGTATTCCTTTAACACACCGTGATTATGCTCAAAGTGTTCGATTCTTAACCGGGCATTTGAAAGAAGGTTCACCCGAGTTACCGTGGAAGGAACTGGTTTATGAAAACCAAACCTTGGTGTTGTATATGGGCTTGGTGGGTTTAGAAAAAATATGTGCTCAATTAATTGCACATGGTCAGCGTCCGAATATGCCCGTTGCCCTTATTTCTAAAGGCACGACACCAGAGCAAAAAGTTGTGGTGGGAACTTTGGCTGATATTGCATCGAAAGTGACAGAACATCAAATTCAAGCGCCAACCCTCACTATTATTGGTGAGGTCGTCAGTTTACGTGAACAATTACAGTGGCAGGGCTAAACAAGCCCTGTTGCATTGAAAGAGTAGAGAAATCTTGTGATTCATGTTGTTTTATATGAGCCGGAAATTCCTGCGAATACAGGAAATATCATTCGTTTATGTGCTAATACTGGTGCGCAATTGCACTTGGTGAAGCCATTAGGTTTTGAACTGGATGATAAAAAGCTCAGACGCGCAGGCTTGGATTATCATGAATGGGCGCATATGAAAGTATGGGAAAACTTTGCTGAATGTGTCGCGCATTTAAAAGAACAGGGTATTGAAAATGATGCGATTTATCCTTTAACCACCAAAGGTTCTGAAACGCCACATACTTCAAATTTAAACCGTCCAGTAGCATTGTTAATGGGGCCTGAAACACGTGGTCTTCCTGAAAGTGTACGTATGATGTTCCCAGAAAAACATTGGATTTGTTTGCCAATGGCAGCAAATTCACGCAGTTTGAATTTATCGAATGCGACAGCGATTATTCTTTATGAAGCATGGCGTCAACAAGGTTTTGAAGCATTAGTTTAAAAACAGATGGTTAAAAAGCTGCTTCAAGCAGCTTTTTTATGTCTAAAATTTCAAAAAGATGAAGAATCATTGGCTACAGAAAACATTAAGCATATAAAAAAGACGCATAAAGCGTCTTTTTTATTGAATGAATCAGTAGGTTAGTGTGAATCATCAAATTCGTTATGCTGTGGTGCAGGTTGTTTAAAACCTTTGGTTTTATAACCTAAGTATAAAATACCGAACATTGCCCACCATAAACCATATTTTAATGAGGTTTCTTCAATTTCTAGCCAGAGTGCAAATACACTGATAAAGCCAAGTAATGGAACAACCACAAAGTTTAAAATGTCTTTCGTATTTTTGGTACGCCCATCACGTAATGCATAACGTGAAATGACCGACAAATTGACAAAGGTAAATGCAGTTAAAGCACCAAAACTGATTAAAGAAATCACAGTATCCAGATTCATAAAACCAGCAGTTAAGGCAACAACGCCTACAATTAAAATATTGTATGACGGGGTGAGGCTTTTAGGGCTGATATGACCAAAGATTTTCTTGTTAATCACGCCATCACGGCCCATGGCAAACATGAGGCGTGATACACCCGCATGCGCTGAAATACCCGATGCCATAACCGTCACGATTGCAAAAGCCAGCACATAAGATTGGAATAGTGAACCGCCAACCAACATTAAAATGTCAGGTTGAGTAGCCGCTACATCTGCAAAATAGGTTTTTGGATCATTTGGGAAGTAAATTTGCATGAAATAGGTGCTGACAATGAAAATCACACCTGCAATTAAAGCAGTTAAGAAAATCGCTTTAGGCAAGGTCTTTTCAGTATCTTTGGTTTCTTCGGCAAGTGAACTGAGAGAGTCAAAACCAGTGAAAGAGAAACACAGTAAGGTTGCACCAGTAACCAATGCACCGACTGAAGTTAACTCATTCCAAAATGGCTCAAGGCTCCAAAGCTGATAACGTTGCTCAGCAGAAATAGGGCCATCTGCATTAAAACCTGCTTGTAGTTTGCTATAAACCAAATAGGTAAAGACAGCGATCACAACCAGCTGAATCACTACGATTAAACTATTAAAGTTGGCAACAAAGCGCGCACCTTTTAAGTTTACACCTGTCATAAATGCAGTCAGTATAATGACCCATACCCAGTGGTTTACATCTGGAAACAATGCTTCAAGATAAATCACAGCAAGAATGATGTTGACCATTGGTGATAATAAATAATCTAACCAAGATGACCAACCCACCATGAAACCAACATTGGGATGAATCGACTTTTGGGCATAAGTATAGGCCGAACCCGAAGACGGGTAGCGACGAATCATATGACCATAACTTAGAGATGTTAATAAAATTGCAACGAGTGCAAATATGTAGGATGTCGGTACGTGAAAATGACTTTCTTCCGCGACTAAACCGAAAGTGTCAAATAACGTCATGGGCTGTATATAAGCTAAACCAATAATAATGATGTGCCAGAGTCCCAGCGTTTTTTGTAGTTTAGCTACCGATGGAGTCCCAGAGATATTTGTCAACGGCGTTATCCTCTTAATCGTTGATCAAGGATCAGTCATGTTTATAAGGATCGTTTGAGACGAACGATCCCCCCTATATGAATAAAACAAAAGTGCGCCAATCTACTCCAATTGAATACCTTTTGCCAATCACTTTATAAACTTTTTATAGCATGAAATGTGCCATTTAATAAAAAACGGTCGTTGATTTTCACAAAGGAAAAGCCTGATGCTTAAAAAAACATCAGGCTAATTTTTCCACTATATCCGCTTATTTTTCAATATTTACCAAGCTTTTTCTAACAGTGCTTTTAAGTCACTGAAGGTCGCTTCTTTAGGGTTGTAAATAATAGATCCATCATTTAAAGCCTTTTCTGCGACTTCATCTAATTGTGCTTCAGAGACTTTACCCGTTTCACGTAAAGTACGTGGTAATTTGGTGAGGGTATATAAACGATCGCGCATGGTTAAAATGGTTGCAATCGCTTTATCGGCACGTAAATGTGCAGGTGTTTGTGCAAAAATATCTGCTCCAGCTAAAGGAAGTAGTAGGTCTGCAATTTTGTCACCATTTACTTCTTTATTATATTCAAGTACATATGGTAGGAATAAATTCATGCATAACCCGTGGGGCAGGTGTGCTACAGCACCTAAAGCATGTCCTAATGAATGCACTAAACCAACCATCGAATTAGAGAATGCAATACCTGCCATGGTTGAAGCTTGCGCCAATTCAAGGCGACCAAACTCATCTGTTGGATGGTCAAGTACCTTAAATAAATTATTGCTTACTTTTTTGATTGCAGCAGTGGCATAAGCATCACTGATTGGATTTGCAGCCATGCAAGTATAGGCTTCAACCGCATGCGTTAGTGCATCCATAGCGGTCATAGCTGTTAAATGGGGGGGTAAAGTTTGCGTCATACGCGGGTCAAGAATCGCTGCATGCGGCATCAAATAATAAGATGCAAATGCCATTTTGACATTTTTTTCCAGATCGGAAACCACAGCAACCATAGTTACTTCAGAACCAGTGCCTGATGTGGTTGGAATCACAAAAAATGGTTTCAGTGCTTTTGGAAGATTGTGCGCACCTGAAAATTTCAGTAAGTCGTCACCGCCCTCAGTCACCAAAATATTGGTCGCTTTTGAAGTGTCAATCACAGAACCGCCACCGACAGCAATAATCGCATCACAATTATTTTCACGATAGGCTTTTGCTGCACTACGCACTGTTTCTACGCTTGAATCGGGTGGAACATCATCAAAAATATAGCCAATCACGGCATCGGTAGATTCAAAAGCTGCTTCAATTGGAGCAAGTAGATGATTACTACGTACGCCTTTGTCGGTAATGATCAGTGGGCGTTTTGCACCTAAGGTTGCAAGTTCAAAAGGAATATGTTCTAACGCGGCATGACCTGCGATGACTTTTACTGGACAGAAAAATTCGTAATAAGGCTTAGCCATGTTATACACTCCGTTTAAAATAGGATTGAGCCACTTTCAAATAAATATTTGCAGCTCCTGTTAATTTTTCTTTTAGGCTTAATTCACTTGGATATTGTTTTACAGCAAGCTCGGCTAAGAGTTTAGGTAAAATAAGTGATTCCATTTTATTTAAACAACGCACCAGACGAATGGCATATGCTAAATCACCGTCTGCAATCATGCGGTCATGGGCAAAGGCTTGAGCAGTACTTTCTTGGAAAGAAAACACTAAAAAAGCATGACTTAAATGCTTAAATGTAATGGTTAAATCAGGCTTAGTTGCTACGGATTGTAGTAATTTTAATTGATGGTCTTCCGTGACTTTTGCAATAAAAGCGGGGCCATTGGGAAATACTTTCATCGAAAGAACAAAACCAACAGGGAATTTGGCAACTTCCTGTTTTACTTCTTTATCGACTTGGCTCGCCATGACTAAACCTCTGCCAATGACATCCATCATGAGTTTGACATAGGTTAGTTGTAAAGCGGGCTTTACGGATTTGGTTGAAATCACTCGCGCATCCCTTATCTAAAAAATATTTATTAGTTTAGAGTAAATACTCTAATTTATTTTTATCGCAAAAGCAAAGTTATTGTTGCATGACTTGGACTTTATTAAAGTAACCGCTGTGATCTAAAGTTTCAATCACATCCACACATAAATCATTAAAATGAGGATGGTTTTCAACCAAGTCCATGACGCGAACCATTTCTAATCCTGCATAACCACATGGATTAATGGTGTGAAATCCAAACAGATCACAATCAATATTGAGTGCAAGGCCATGATAGCTACGTCCTTTGCGAATTTTAAAACCCAATGAGCCAATTTTACGTTCATTGACATAGACGCCTGGTGCATCGGGTTTGGCATAGGCTTCAATGTGGTATTTTTTCAGTAGGTCGATCATTAAATTTTCAGCATAGGAAACTAACGTGCGGACGTTCCAGCCTAAGCGATTTAAATCAAACATGAAGTAGGCAACCAGCTGACCCGGCCCATGCCAAGTGACTTGTCCACCACGATCCGTTTGTACCACAGGAATCGTACTCGACATTAGAATATGTTCTGGTTTTCCTGCTTGCCCTTGGGTTAAAACATCATGATGCTGCAAAATCCACAGTTCATCTGGGGTATTTTCATCACGGGTTTCAGTTAACTTTTTCATGTCCTGAAAACGGTCGAGATAAGGGGTAAGTTGATTAAATTGACGGATAATTAAATTAGGTTTTAGAACAGCATCAGTCACGTGAAGTGCGTCCATAAAAGTTTAAACATGAGAAATGATTATAATGAAATTGGGGTGAGATGGGAGATGATACCCAGATGATTTGCTATTTTTATTGGTCTGGATGCAATATTTTTCTACATACATAAAAAAACACGCTTCGAGGCGTGTTTTTTATATTGATTAAAGTGCTGTTTTAATCAATGTGCAGGCAGCTAAATCTGCATATAGTGCATGAACTTGTTCAAGTTCCACAAAAATAATTTGTGCCGTTAACGAGTGATACTTACCTGTACGCGATGGTTGTACTTTGATGGTTGTACTATCAAAATCAGGGAAGTGTTTTACTAAAATTTCAACAACAGCACAATGTAAATCTTCATGCGCTTCACCAATCAATTTGATTGGATAATCCATAGGGAAAACCCATAGTTCTTCTTGAAGTTCACGTGATGGTGTACGGTCTAACATCGTCATGAGAGCCAGTCCTCATATATCAAACGCCTGCGTGAATGCAGGCGTTGTATTTCTCTTAGATACTTAATGGAGACTGACATTTAGATTTCAAGTCTCCATTGGTATCATCAAAAATTAGTCATTTTCTAAGAATGAACGTAAGTGTTCAGAACGAGAAGGATGACGTAATTTGCGTAAAGCTTTGGCTTCAATCTGACGAATACGTTCACGTGTTACATCAAATTGTTTACCCACTTCTTCCAAAGTATGGTCAGTTGGCATATCAATACCAAAACGCATTTTTAAGACTTTCGCCTCACGTTCAGTCAAGTTTTCCAGCACTTCACGTGTTGCTTCTTTTAAGCCTTCTGAAGTCGCAGCATCAATTGGAGAGGTAATATTACCATCTTCAATGAAGTCACCAAGATGCGAATCTTCGTCATCACCAATCGGTGTTTCCATCGAAATTGGTTCTTTGGCAATTTTAAGCACTTTACGTACTTTAACTTCGTCCATTTCCAGACGTTCACCTAATTCTTCAGGTGTTGGCTCACGGCCCATTTCTTGAAGAAGTTGACGAGATACACGGTTGATCTTGTTAATAGTTTCGATCATGTGTACTGGAATACGGATGGTACGTGCTTGATCGGCAATAGAACGTGTAATCGCCTGACGAATCCACCAAGTTGCATAGGTCGAGAATTTATAACCACGACGGTATTCAAACTTGTCTACGGCTTTCATCAAACCGATGTTACCTTCTTGAATCAAGTCAAGGAATTGCAAACCACGGTTGGTATATTTTTTCGCAATCGAAATTACCAAACGTAAGTTTGCTTCAACCATTTCTTTTTTCGCGCGACGTGCTTTTGCTTCACCAACAGCCATACGTTTAGAAATGTCTTTAATGTCTTTAACATCTAAGCCCAATTCTTTTTCGATATCGGCAATTTTTTGCTGGAATGCAACAACATCTGGACGTACTTTTTCTAAATAACCTTTTTGATCAGCGGGTGCTTTAGCAATTTGTTCATCTAACCAAGCTGGATTTGACTCTTGACCTGGGAATGATGTACGGAATTGAGTACGATCCATACGACCACGACGAACGGCATAACGCATTACTTCACGTTCAGCTGTACGAATTTGTTCATGCGTACCACGAATCATTTCTGAAATGATTTCAAATAAACGTGGGGTAAATTTGAACATCATAAACACAGTCGCAAGTGCTTCAAGCGCTTCATCTGCTTGTTTGCTGTTACGACCATGCTTTTCAATCGCGGCTTTGGTTACTTTCCACGCATCTTCAAGTTCAGTGAAACGAACACGTGCAATTTCTGGATCTGGACCAGACTCACCTTCAGAATCATCATCACTTTCAGATTCTTCTTCTTCGTCATCATCCAATTTTACATCTTTAGTGGTTTTAGTCGTCGCTTCATCATTTTCAACAATTTCAGCTTCTTCTTCTAAAACTTCTGGAATTTCTTCGTCAGATTCTGGGTCTAAATAACCAGATAAAATATCAGCAAGACGACGTTCACCTTCAGCAACATCGCTATATTCTTTTAATACAACTTCAACTGCATTCGGCCAATACGCAATCGAATGAAGAACGTCACGAATACCTTCTTCAATGCGTTTCGCAATGCTAATTTCGCCTTCACGCGTTAATAGTTCAACCGTTCCCATTTCACGCATGTACATACGTACTGGATCGGTGGTACGACCAGGTTCGCTTTCAACTGAAGCAAGAACAGCTGCCGCTTCTTCTTCAGCGACTTCATCGGTTGCTTCGGCATTGTTACCGTCGAACATGGTGTCATCAGATTCAGGCGCACGTTCATGCACTGGAATGCCGACATCTTGAAGCATTTGAATAATGTCTTCAATCTGTTCGCTTTCCGTGATCGAGTCTGGGAGATGATCGTTAACCTCAGCGTAAGTTAAGTAACCTTGCTCTTTGCCTCGGCTAATCAGAGCCGCTACTTGCGAAGTAGGGGAAGTCATATCGCTCATCTTTGCTTACTCTTCGTTGAATCTGTGGCAGTGAAAAACCGTGCATGATAGCACAATTCGCTTAAAATTGTTTTGAATTGCTTGCTCAAATGCTATTGGGAAATAGCATTTTGATTTAACAATTGTTTTCAATATTGGGTTGGAATTTTTTTTTTCAAGTCTCTTGCATGGAATGCATTCAAAAATATCTTAATTTTTTATCGGCATTCTCATTAAAATTTTACATACCCATAAATACACAATTTTAGGGTCAAAAAACAAGTGTAAATTGAGTTTGTTAGAATAAAAAGTAAAAATAACTTGACAAGATTTGCTAACAAAGATAAATAGCGCCTAGACCCATTTACTTTTTTCACCATGAGGTGGTTTTAGTGTCTTCTACAGATTTCGAATTAGATGATAGCTACAATGATGATGATGTTAGTTTTGATGAGGCATCAAGCAAAATTAGTGCTAAAGAGTCGTTAGAAAAACGTCGTCTAATTGATGACCTTCTCGCACAACGTCGTTTAGAACGTGAACTGAAAGATTTTGATTATGATCTTGATGATGATGACGGCTTTGATGACGATGAAGACTAAATTGTGATTCAGCATAGCGCACTAAAATGCTATGCTATCCACAGTTATTTTACTGAACTTGGATTTTAAATGAGTGCTTTAGATTTAGACTTATTGAGCGAATATCTAGATGGTGACCAAAATGAACATGGTCTAGATTTTGCGGCAACTCATGGTTTTTTATGTGCAACTGCGGTTGGACCAACTTTTGATAAATGGCTCGATGAACTTTTCGATAACAATCAAAAGAAAGTACCAGCTGAAATCATTGTACAAATAAAAGCATGGTTAGAAGCAATTCGTCAAAACTTAGCCAATGAGGAAGGAATTGAGTTTCCTTTTGAAATTGAAGAAGCTGATGTTGAGTCAAGTTTAGGCGATTGGAGTGTTGGCTTCGTCGATGCAATGTTCTTAAATGAAGATGCTTGGTTTACACCTGAACATGAAGAACAGTTGGTGGATTTAACTTTACCAATGATGGTATTTAGTGGTGTGGACGATGAAGATCCGCAAATGGAATCTTTCCGTCGCAATGGTCAGCTTATGGACGAAATTGCAGAAGAAATTCCAGAGAACTTAAATGAAATTTATTTAATGTACCACACGCCAGCGTGATGTTACATCTTGCGCCGCTACAATCGCGGCTCATGTATCACACACCAACTTAATTCATTGAAATCAAAAAACACCTCAATAGAGGTGTTTTTTTAGCGTTATATTTGTGATGGTGGTATTTATGGTTTTAGTTTTCGTGCACAGATCTTGGCATACCAACCAAAACTAACAAAAAAGATTGCAGCATGAATTAAAATGAGCAGCAGCATTACAATTGCGATCAGAATTAAACCTGTATTTTCAACGGTTTTTAATATATTTCCCGTAGTAGGATCGACCAAGCTATATAAGAACACCAGTATGCTGGAAATGAATAGTGAAACGATGGTGCAACCCCAAACCAATTGAATTTTCTCATCAGAGTTGGGAATACGTTGTTCCCGTTTAACAAAATGTCCCGCTGTAATAAATCCAGCTGCAATCAGTGTGGGTACACTGGTTGAACCCGTTAAATTGAGTAAGCTGAACATGATGCCTAAAAGTAATAATGCGATGCTGTAAACAGCAGCAAAGTAGATCAAATAATGTTTTATCAATTAAATTTTCCCCAATTAAATTGAACTAAAAATATATCCATTATTTTATTTTATATTTATGTCGATGGTATAGAACCCAAATAATGATAAGTGCCACAATGCTGATAATGACATAGCCCACTTGGCTAAAAATATCGTGCATCAATGCTTGGTTTTCACCAAAATAAAATCCGACACAGGCTAAGAATGTTGTCCAGATGATTGTACCAAGCGCACTGTAGAGCATAAACTTCCAAAAGGGCATATGGCTCATGCCCGCAGGAATACTAATCAGTGAGCGTACAGCAGGAATCATGCGTCCAAAAAAGACAATACGGTGTCCATACTGTTCAAACCATGTTAATGCTTTCTGTACATCGCTGGATTTGATAAATAAGTATTTTCCATAGCGATCGACCCATCGAAAAATTTTATCATGATTAAATTTATACCCAATCCAATATAAAATTGCAGCCGCAGTCAATGAGCCAATACAACCAGCGATAATCACGCCAACAAGGAGAAGTTGCCCTTGAGATGCAGAGTAGCCTGCGGAAGGCATGATCACTTCAGAGGGAATGGGGGGAAAAATATTGTCGAGGAACATCAGTAGAGCAATACCGAAGTAGCCCAATTGTTCCATAATAGAAATAATCCATTCAGTCAGATTCATGAGTGTATAAAATAACAATGATATCTGAACTATCCTAAAGACTATTCGTTGCAGGGTAAAGTACGGTCAAGTCATCAAGTCAGATTATTCTTGGCTATGGATCAATGTGTGTATGTAGACTTTTCTTAAACTATATGCGAGCGAAAATGGAACCACACTGATTAATGTATAACTAAGCGGATTGGAGTTTAAATGGTAAACAATAAATATAGATAAAATAGCACCAATCACTGTGCCTAAAACCACAATAAACAGATGAGATTCTTGATTTAAAATACTTTTTATTGCTGCTGTTTTTTGATGATTTTTTTCACGAACTAAGTGAAATCGCCGCGTATATTCGGCTGAATGACTAATTGATCTTGGCATAATTTAATTCCTTTTTCACATTATCTATGAATAAGTTGCTTAATTAATGTTCTGCAAATCTCAGATTATCAAATTTTTAATGAATTGATAAATAGTGCTGATTGTCTTTTTGTTTAAGCTTTGTTCTTTTTGTAAATAAAAAAAACCTCAGCGTGTGCTGAGGTTTTTTAATAGATGATCTTAAAATCTAGAATTACAGACGTTTACGTTTTGCTGCTGCAATTTGTGACTGACGCATACGAAAACCTTCTTTTTGCTTTTCTGTGGTTTTTTCGATGCAATATTTGCATGATACACCGTGTTCATAACTTGGAAGCTCAACTTCTGCTGGAAGTAGAGGCCAACCACAGGCATGACATTTAATATTTTGACCTTCTTCTACACCATGAGTTACGGCAGTACGACCATCAAATACAAAGCATTCACCTTCCCACATACTCTCGGACGCTGGAGTTTCTTCTAGGTATTTTAAAATGCCACCTTTCAGATGATAAACATCTGTAAAGCCTTCTTGAAGCAGAAGAGAAGTTGATTTTTCACAGCGGATACCGCCCGTACAGAACATGGCAATTTTTTTGTCTTTATGTTGTTCAAGATTTTGTTTTACATATTCAGGGAATTCACGGAATGTTTCTGTTTTAGGGTCAACAGCACCTTTGAATGTACCTGCTTTATATTCATAATCATTACGTGTATCAATCAAAATGACATCATCACGTGCAATCAGTTCATTCCATTCTTTTGGGTCTAAATAATGCCCGACAAGATCACGTGGTTGAACTTCTACACCTAAAGTGACAATTTCACTTTTAAGTTTGATTTTCATTTTACGGAAAGGTTTTTCATCGCTATGAGATTCTTTGTATTCCATCGCCTTAAACCCTTCATTAAGAAGAAAGGCTTGAATTTGATCAATCGATTTACGATCCCCAGCGACAGTACCGTTAATCCCTTCGCCCGCTACAATTAGAGTTCCACACAAGTTAATGCTGTTGACTAAGTCTAAAAGACGTTGTTGAAGATCGGCAGGATCTTGAACTTCTTTAAATTGATATAGTGCGGCAACAACCCAACTTGTGGTCGCTTGCTGTTCTACAGGTGCAAGCTGTTCTACAGTAGCGTTCATGGATAACTCCAAATGTATTATGATAGGGATAAAATTCAAGGCGCGTATTTTAACGTGAATTGTGCGAATAAGCGAGAAAACCATAACTAAAATATGGTTTTTAACTGAAAGAAGTTGCTCGTAAGTTGGTGTTGATTAAAATTATCATTTTAAATGATTCTAGATGATTGATTTTATTTAAGTATTAAATGTGTAGGAGTGTGTTTTGAGTACTGATCGTCGAATTGCTTCTTTGACCCCATGTGCAGGGCGTTGTTCTACGGTGTTTGGTGATTCGGTATGTCGTGGATGTCGTCGTTTTAATCATGAGGTTATTCAATGGAATACTTATAGCCCTGAACAGCATACGGCTGTGTGGAAACGACTGGATGCTCAATTGGATCAAATTTTAGTGCCGATGTTGCCGCATGCTGATTTGCATCATGTAGAAGGTTTTGTCTTGTCGAAACGCGTGCGTTTACGTGATGATGCATCAAACGGGCGTAAGCTTTATCATGCACTTAAAATTTGTGAGAAGAATAAAAATTTAGCCGAAGAAAGTGGTTTAGGAATTCAGGATAAACAAGTGAAACCACTTTGGCAGGAATTTGAACGCCGCGTCTTAGCGTTGGCTACAGCAAGTTATGATTTTGCTTTTTTACGTGCAGATGGTATTCGTTCTAGTTTATTGCATATGTTGGAACAAGACTGAATGTATTGTTCTTTATGGGAATGTTTTTGAATGCAATAATTGGATGCGGTTACTTGATTGTATTGATTATAAATAGTTCTTAAATCAAATTTTAAATTAAAAAGCCTCAGTATTGAACTGAGGCTTTTTCTATAATCAATGTATTGAGTTTTAGAGCTGATGTGCTAAACGATACTGCACAATTTCTTCAATGGTAATTACGGTTAAATGGTGAGTTTGAGCATAAGCCAAAACTTGAATGCCAGAAGCCATTGTGCCATCGGGATTGGTCAATTCACATAACACACCTGCTGGTTTTAAGCCTGCTAAGCGTGCTAAATCGATAGTGCCTTCAGTATGACCACGACGAGCTAAAACACCACCCTCACGTGCACGTAAAGGAAAGACGTGTCCAGGGCGGTTAAGGTCGCTCGCAACAACACCATCTTTAATGGCGGTTTTTATCGTGGTGGTTCGATCTTTGGCAGATACACCGGTGGTCACGCCCTCAGCTGCCTCAATTGTCACGGTAAATGCTGTTTTAAACTGGCTTGAGTTGTCAGCCACCATTGGTGGGAGTTCTAAATGATTGGCTAGCTCATCTGTTAGGCATAAGCAGACAATGCCAGAACCATCACGAATCATACGTGCCATGGTTTCAACATTCAGTGTTTCTGCCGCAACAATTAAGTCGGCTTCATTTTCGCGTTCAAAATCATCCATCACCAACACTGGTTTGCCTTGGCGGATATCTTCTAAAGCTTTTTGAATACGTTGTTCAGCAGGAGGAAGGGCTGAAAAGAAAATTTCGGGTTGAATTAAACTAGACATTGAAACGCTCTCGTAAAATAAAAATACGGTTGAACATTTCAGGACTGATGTAGAAATGGGGTCGCAGCGATATATCAAATATAAATATCCGTTACGTCGTCTTCTTTCATCCGGACTATACCGTCGGCTTTGGTTTCTCACCAAATCTGCGAGTCAATCTTTTAATAAAAATTGACAGGCTCGTGGGCTGATTAAATCTTATCATTTTTGTTAAGTTTAACTTACCACCGGTGGGGAATTTCGCCCCGCCCTGAAGCGATGTGTAATGATTATAGACCTGTTTTTAATCAAGGGTGCAGCTTTCTATAGATCAATCAGTCATATCTATAGTAATTATGTGAATAATAAAGTAAAAATCAGTAGGCAATAAAAAAGCCCGCATATTGCGAGCTTTTCGTATTTTTGGACTTAAGCCACTTGAACAGGAATACAGTTCGCAGTGTGATTTACAGTATTGTTTGGATTGGCATAAACAAGGCGTGGTTTATGTGCATTGGCTTCAGCTACGGTAAAATCACCAAAGGTCGCAATAATCACTAAATCACCGACGTCAGCTTGATGTGCAGCACCACCATTGACAGAAATAATCCCTGAATGATCTTCACCACGAATCGCATAAGTGGCAAAGCGTTTACCATTCGTGACATTCCATACGTGGATTTCTTCATATTCACGAATACCTGCTAAATCCATGAGTACGCCATCAATTGCACATGAACCTTCATAGTGAAGCTCTGCATGAGTAACTTGAGCACGGTGAATTTTGCATTTTAATAAACGAGATAGCATGGCTGGCGTCTCCTTAGTCGAGCTAAGATTTTATCTTATGGTTAAATCAATCACTTTTTACTGGGTAAGTAATCCGCAGAAAACGCATTTTGCTCTGAAACAAGCATCATGGCAAGAAGGATTGTTCAACAATGTGTGGATTGATCAGTTCGGTTTGTAAGCATTGATTTGATTCATGGCTTGCTGTGTGTCACCGTTTACCAGCAATTGAATGCGAGATAAAGCGTGAGCAATGGCATCATCCATTAAATTTTGTTCGCTGCTTGGTGCTTTGCTGAGTACATGACCAGAGACACGTTCTTTAGAACCAGGATGTCCTATGCCAATACGTAAGCGATGAAAATTTGAACCAATATGCGGTACGATATCTTTTAAACCGTTATGTCCACCGTGACCACCACCTGTTTTTAGGCGAATGACACCGGGGTTCATATCAAGTTCATCGTGCGCAATGAGTATTGCTTCGGGAGCAATTTGATAGAATTTGGCGAAGGGTACAACACTTTGACCCGAGAGGTTCATAAAGGTTGTGGGTAATAACAGACGAACGTCTTGACCTTCAATATTACCACGACCGCTTATCCCTTTATATTTGGGATCAGCTTTGAGTTGAATACCATATTGTTCTGCAAGGCGTTGAACAAACCAGAAGCCTGCATTATGGCGGGTTTGGGCATATTCCGTTCCCGGATTACCCAAACCTACAATCAGTGAAAGTTTTGACACTAATTTACACCATCAACACTTATGCGCGTTTAAAGTCAGCGTGCATAGGCGTGTTTTTAGCTGGGTGACGTTGTAAAGCTTGGATTTTAACGCTTTCAACTTTATCGCCCATATTGATTTCAATAACTTCTTCGAAGAAAGCATTGTTTTCAAGTGCTTTAACAAGTTGACGAAGTTCTAAAGTAACAGTTACAGGAGCAGCTTCGCCACCGTAGATGATTGCTGGAACTTTAGCTTGAAGACGAAGGCGGCGGCTCGAACCTTTCCCTTGTACTGATTCGTCACGAGCTACTGCATTTAATACGAAGTTTGCCATGATGACATTTCCTCATTGAGTTTAAATTGACTGAACCTTCGACCAGTCCAGTGATAGAAAGCCCTGCTTTTTAAGGGCAGAGCTTCAAAAAATTTGCGCTATTATAAATAACTATCGAACATCGCGCTAATAGATTCTTCGTTGTTAATACGACGAATTGTCTCAGCAACCATGCCGGCTACTGAAACTTGGCGAATCTTACCAAGTTCTAATGCTTCTTGAGAAAGAGGAATCGTATCTGTTACCACGAGTTCATCGAGTACAGAATTTTTCAAATTCTCAAGGGCTTTACCAGAAAGTACAGGGTGAGTTGCATAGGCAACAACACGGCGAGCACCAAATTGTTTCAGTGCATCAGCAGCTTTACACAATGTACCTGCGGTATCAACCATATCATCCACGATTACGCAGTCACGATCTTTTACATCACCAATCAAATGCATCACTTGTGATTCATTTGCTTTTTGGCGACGTTTATCAATGATTGCCAGATCGATATCACCCATTTGTTTAGCTACAGCACGTGCACGTACTACACCACCAACGTCAGGAGAAACAACCATAAGATTATGGTGTTGCTGTTGACGAAGATCAGCAAGTAAAGCAGGAGTACCGTAGATATTGTCTACAGGAATATCGAAGAAACCTTGGATTTGGTCGGCATGAAGGTCGATCATTACAACACGGTCAATCCCTACAGTTGTGAGCATGTCTGCGACAACTTTTGCAGTGATTGGAACACGGCTTGAACGAGGACGACGATCTTGGCGAGCATATCCGAAGTAAGGGATGACAGCAGTTATACGACCTGCGCTTGCGCGACGTAAGGCATCAGCCATAACGAGGACTTCCATAAGGTTGTCATTCGTTGGTGCACAAGTAGGCTGTACAAGGAATACGTCTTTACCACGAACATTTTCGGTAATTTCGACAGTGATTTCACCATCAGAAAATTTACCGACAGCAGCAGCTCCTAACGGAATGTGCAGGTGGCTTACGACTTTTTGGGCGAATTGTGGATGTGCAGTTCCACTAAAAACGACAAGATTGGGCATGAAGCACCCTTGGCGGTTGGAATGTTTGAAAATAGATGGCAGGGGCGGCTGGATTCGAACCAACGGATGCCGAGATCAAAACCCGGTGCCTTACCACTTGGCGACGCCCCTAATGCGGCAGAACTTTAATATTTTTACTGTTCAATGTCAAGGTAAATTAACAAATGAACCAGCAAACTTTATTCTGTCTTTTTTGAAAATAGATGGCAGGGGCGGCTGGATTCGAACCAACGGATGCCGAGATCAAAACCCGGTGCCTTACCACTTGGCGACGCCCCTAAATTTGATCACTGTAAATTGATTTAAACAATAAGTTTAAATGGCAGGGGCGGCTGGATTCGAAMCAACGGATGCCGAGATCAAAACCCGGTGCCT